>DATBEH010000048.1:0-38084 GCA_036276175.1 Lichenihabitans sp. | reverse complement strand
ATGCGCCGCACCGTCGTTGTCGTCGAGGACGAGCCCTTGGTCCGTCTGAATGCCACGACCCTGTTCGAGGACGCCGGCATCGACGTCGTCGAGTTCTCCAATGGCGACGATGCCATCAACTACGTGCGCGACCACAAGGAGCACGTCGCGGCGATCTTCACCGACGTCTATCTGCCGGGCGACACCTCGGGGCTGGAGCTCGCCGGCATCGTCGCGGAGGTCTGTCCCGAGATCGCGGTGCTGGTGACGTCGGGCCAGATCCTGCGTCTGCCGGACGAGCTTCATCCGCACGTCCGCTACGTCACCAAGCCCTGGCTCCCGACGGATGTCCTGGCCAGCATGCGCAGCGTGCTCAGCATCGCGGCCTGAACGGATCACAGCCCCTGCCCTTGCGCGTCCTGACGCAGGCGGCTCGGCAGCAATTGTCCCTGGCCTTCGAGCACCGGATAGGCGGCCGAGGCGACGAGATGCGTGTTGATCTGCTTCAAGTCGCGCAGCGCGTCGAGATGGAGCGCGCTCGTCTCCGCGGCTCCGATCCCGCCTGCGCGCAGACGATCGAAATGGGAGGCCACGGCGCCCGCCTCGAGGTTCCGGAAAGCCTCCTTCTCGGCGGCGAGCAGGCGGGCCGCGCCCCCGTCCCCGGTGATGAACAGCGATGCCGCGGCCCGCGCGTTGGCGATCAGCCGATCGACCATCCCGACGATCTGCGCACGGTCGTCCCTCGACAGGACGAGACCGCGCTTCACCTTCTTGGCCATGAGGCCGAGCAGGCCCTTGTCGACCACGTCGCCGGCCTGTTCCATGTTGGTGGAAAAGACCAGGATCTCGCCGATGCGGCGGTGGTCGGCCTCGCTCAGCGCTTCGGGATCGAGCGAGGTCAGATAGGCCTTGATGGCGGCATTGAGCTTGTCGAGGATGTCGTCGAGCTGCTTCGCTTCGGCGATCTGGCGCCGGTCGGGATTGCCGAGCGCGTCGCGCACGCCCTGCAGCATGGCTTCGAGCACGTCGGCGAGGCGCAGGGCCTCGCGGGCCGCGCCGCCGAGGGCGACCGTCGGCGTCTCGACCGCCGCCGGATCGAGGTAGATCGGCCGGCTCGGATCGGCCTCGTCGACCTGCGCCGGCAGCCAGCGCCGCAGCAGGTCCGCATAGGGCGTGAGCAGCGGCAGGGCGACGGCGGCGACGACGAGGTTGAAGGCCGTGTGGAAATCGGCCACCGCGCGGGCATTGCCCGGCTCCAGCGCCACGAGCGCATCGCCGATCCAGGGCAGCAGCGGCAGGGCGATGGCGACCCCGATGACGCGGGTCAGCAGGTTGCCGAGCGGCAGCCGCCGGCTCGCCGGATCCTTGCCGGTCGTGCCTTCGAGCACCGGATTGATGGCGGTGCCGAGGTTGGCCCCGAGCACCAGCGCGAAAGCCGCGTCGGGAGGCACCACCCCGTTCGCCGCGAAGGACATGACGAGCAGCACGATGGCGACGCTGGAATGGGCCGCCCAGGTGATGCCGGCGGCGAGGATGACGTCGAGCAGCGGCTCCCTCGATACCGCCCCGAGCAGCAGGCGCAGGCTCGGCACGTCCTCATAAGGGGTCAGCAACCCGACGAATTGATGCAGCGCCATCAGCATCAGCCCGAGGCCGATCAGCACGCGGCCGAAGTCGCGCGGACCGGCGGTTGCCCTGCGGAACAGCAGCAGGCCGACGAGGATCAGCGCCGGCGCGACTTCGGCGACGTCGAAGGAGAGCACCTGCACGATCAGCGTGGTGCCGACATTGGCGCCGAGCATCACCGCTAGGGCCGGGACGAGGTCGACGAGCCCTCCGGCCGCGAAGCCCGTCGCCATCAGGCCCGTCGCGGTGCTGCTCTGCAGGACCGCGGTGACGCCGATGCCGGCCAGGAAGGCCCGCAGGCGATTGCGCAGCGCCTGCCCCAGAAAGCCCCTGAGCTTCGCCCCGAAGGCCCGCTGGATGCCGGTCTGCACCATGTGGACGCCCCACAGCAGCAGCGCCACGGAGCCGGCGAGATCGACCAGCGTCAGGGGGAACGGCATCGGCACGGCCTCCTCGGACGAGATGTCCACGATTGCGCCGCCGACGGCGGCCCGTCCTCATAAGCCGCTTCGCGATCGAATTCACGAGGCAAAGGCGGCGTCCTGCCGGCGCCCGGCGTCGCCCAAGCAGGTGCGACGACCGGAACCGGGCGAGCGGAGCAAAGGCCGGCCGTCCGATGGGCGAAGGTCACGCCAGCCGCTCGATGCCGTGCGGGTCGCAGCGCGCCGCGGCATCGGCGACGGCGATGCCGCCGATGCGCCGCTCGGGTCGCAATTCGGCGAGCGGGATGAGCACGAAAGCCCGCTTGAGCATCTCGGGGTGCGGCAGGGTCAGGGCGGGCGTGTCGATGGCCTCATCGACGTAGTAGAGGATATCGATGTCGATGACGCGCGGCCCCCAGCGCACCGTCTCGACGCGCCCGAGCGCAACCTCCAGCGCCTTCACGCGAGCGAGGAGGTCGCGCGGCGGCACCATCGTCATGCCGACGGCACAGCCGTTGACATACCAGTCCTGCGCGACCGGCCCCCAAGGCGCGGTGCGGTAGAGCGCGGAGGCCTCCAGGTCGCGGACGAGGCCGGTCGCCGTGAGCGCCGCGAGCGCCCGCCCGATATGGGCCGCCTTGTCGCCGACATTGCTGCCGAGGGCGAGGGCGACCTCGCGCGGTTGGCCGTTCATGGCGACGTGATCTCCCGGATGGCGTCGAAGACGCGCAGGGCCGCGACATGTTCGGCGACGTCATGCACCCGGAACAGCGTGGCGCCGGCTTGCGCCGCGGCCAGGTTGGCCGCGACCGTGCCGATCAGCCGCTCGCCGGCCGGGGCTCCGGTCAGCCGGCCCAGGAAGGACTTGCGCGACACCCCGATCAGCACCGGCAGGCCATAGCCGCGCAGCACCGCGACGCCGGCGATGGCCGCGATCTGCTGGGCCGACGTCTTGCCGAAGCCGATGCCCGGATCGAGGATGATGCGGTCCTGCCGGATGCCGGCCTTCGCGGCGATGGCGAGCGTGCGGTCGAAGAAGCGCCGCATGTCGGCGACGATGTCGATCGAGGCGTCGATCTCGGCGCGGTTATGCATGGCGACGACGGCAACGCCGGCCTCCGCGATCACCGGAGCCATGGCCGGATCGCCCTGCAATCCCCAGATGTCGTTGACCATGGTGGCCCCGGCCCGGATGGCGCGCCGCGCGATCTCGCTCTTGGTCGTATCGACCGAGAGCGGCACCGGCAATTGCGCCGCCAGCGCCGCCAGGATCCGGCCGATGCGCTGCCATTCGAGGTCGGCCGACACGGGTGTGAAGCCGGGACGCGTCGACTCCCCGCCGATATCGACGATCGAGGCCCCCGCCTCCACCATGGCGGCGCCATGCGCCAGCGCCGGGCCGAGCGCATCGTAGCGCCCGCCGTCCGAGAAGGAGTCCGGCGTGACGTTGAGGATGCCCACGACCAGGCTGCGTCGCCCGAGCGTCGCCAGCAGGGGGCCGAGCATGACCTCGATGCCAGGGCCGGTCTTGTCCGGGGTCGGGCTCATGGTCCCGCACCGATCATCGCCAGCGACTGCTTCTCGCGCCGTCGCTCGACGGAGGAGGGAATGCGCAGGCTCTCGCGATATTTGGCGACCGTCCGTCGCGCGATATCGATGTCGGCGGATTTGAGCCGCATGACGATCGCGTCGTCCGACAGGATATCGGACGGGCTCTCGGCATCGATCATCTGCTTGATGCGGAAGCGGACGGCCTCGGCCGAATGCGAACCGCCGGCCCGCGTCGAGGCGATGGCGGCGGTGAAGAAATATTTGAGCTCGAAGATGCCGCGCGGGCTCGCCATATATTTGTTCGAGGTGACGCGCGACACGGTCGATTCATGCATGCCGATCGCATCCGCCACAGTCCGCAGGTTCAGAGGGCGCAGGAACTCGACGCCCCGGTCGAAGAAGGCATCCTGCTGGCGCACGATCTCGCTCGACACCTTCAGGATGGTGCGGGCCCGCTGCTCCAGGCTCTTGGTCAGCCAGTTCGCGGTCTGCAGGCAGTTGGCCACGAAAGACCTGTCGGCCTCGCTCGCCGGCTTGCGGGTGACGCGGGCGTGGTAGCTCTGGCTCACCAGCACGCGTGGCAGGACGTCCGTGTTGAGGTCGATGAGCCAGGACCCGTCCGGTGCGCCGCGGACATAGACGTCGGGCACCACGGCCTGGATCGTGCCGGCCCCGAAGGCGCGGCCGGGCTTCGGGTCGAGCGTGCGGAGTTCCGCGATCATGTCGGCGATGTCCTCGTCGTCGACCCCGCAGGTCCGCTTGAGGCCGGCGAGGTCGCGTCGCGCCAGAAGGTCGAGATGGCCGACGAGCGCCGCCATGGCGGGATCGAACCTGTCGCGATCGCGCAGCTGAAGCTCGAGGCATTCGGCGACGCCCCGGGCACCGACCCCGGTCGGCTCGAAGCCATGGATGATGCCGAGCACGGCCACGAGCCGCGACAGGGGCGCGCCGAGGCGCTCCGCGATGGCGTCGAGCGGTTCGGACAGATAGCCCGCATCGTCGATCGCATCGACGAGCGCATGGCCGATCAGCCGGTCGATCGGATCGCTCGTCGCCAGCATCAGTTGCGCCCCGAGATGATCGTGCAGCGTCGCCGTCGCGGCGACGAAACGCTCGATGTCGGGGTCCTCGCCGTCGAACCCGGCGCCGCCCGACGACGTTCCGGTCCAGGACGTCGCCGAGAGGCCAAGACCGTCGCTCGGCGGAGCCGCCGCGGCTCCCGGCCCGTCATGCTCGAAGGCATTGCCGAGCTCGGTGCCGAGGCCCGCCTCGAGGGAGGCGCGGTCGGTCTCGAATTCCTCGCGCGACCAATCGCCCTCGCCGGGATCGAGTGCGCCATCGCCTGGCTCGCTCGCCGGCTCCTGCGCCTCCCCGTCCTCGGCCCGCTCGAGCAGCGGGTTGCGCTCGAGCTCCTCCTCGATGAAGCCGGCCAGCTCGAGATTGGACAGTTGCAGAAGCTTGATCGCCTGCATGAGTTGCGGCGTCATCACCAGGCTCTGGCCCTGGCGCATCACAAGCTTGGCTGACAGCGCCATCGACACCCACAGACGTGATCTTCAATCGACCGACCCATGCCACGGGAAGATCAACCCGGCCTTAATCCGACGCACCCATCAGCGGCGGCCCCGAGGCCACATGCCAGGTATGATTTTTGCTTAAAGGCGATCCCAAACCGGCGCAAGGGTAACGGTTCGAGCCGCCCGTCCGATCCGGAGGTGCCGCGGTCGGGCGTGGGCGAAACGACGCGGGACAGCCTCGTCAAACCGCAGGCCCGCCTCTGCCCTCCCAGCCTGCCTCGAATTGCCGGTCGACATCAGGCGCGCCGAGGATCGAGGGGGTTGCGGCCAGCGCGGAACGCCACGAAACTGATGCGCGCCGGCCTCGTTGGGCCATGTGGAGGTGGATCATGGAAGGACCGGTTCTCATCGCCGGGGCAGGTCCGGTCGGCCTGACGGCCGCTTGCGCCCTGACGCGGCTCGGCGTCGTGGTACGCATCATCGACAAGGCTGCGGCGCGAAGCCAGACGTCGAAGGCTCTCGTGCTGTGGCCGCGCACGCTCGAGCTCCTCGACATCGAAGGCTGCGTCGAGCCCTTCATCCAGGCCGGGCTCAAGGGCACGGGCGCGCGGATCCACGCCAATGGACGCGAGCTCGTCCATGTATCGCTCGACACGGCGCGAAGCCCATACAACTTCGCGCTCTTCCTGCCGCAGAACGAGACGGAGCGGCTGCTGGAGGAGCAGCTCGGGCGCCTTGGCGTGCGGGTCGAGCGGGGAACCACGCTCGAGTCCTTCGTCGACGGCGGCAAGGACGTGACCGCGACGCTGCTCGATGCGGCGGGCCGCCGCGAGGAGACGCGTTTCGCAGCCTTGCTCGGTTGCGACGGCGCCCACAGCACGGTGCGGCATGGACTCGGCGTCCCGTTCGAAGGCCTGACCGAGACGGCCGACTTCCTGCTGGCGGATGTCCGCATCGACGGCGACCTTCCGGCGCGGGAACTGGCCCTCTTCTGGCAGCCCGAGGGCATCCTGGCGCTCTTCCCCATCATCGGCAACCGCTTCCGCGTGATCGCCGACACCGCGCCCGCCGACACCGCCGCGCCGCCCGAGCTCGAGGAGATCCAGCGCCTGCTCGATGCACGCGGGCCGGGCGGCCTCAAGGCGCATGATCCGATCTGGCTGAGCCGCTTCCGTATCAACGAACGCAAGGTCAAGGACTATGCCCGGGGCCGGGTGTTTCTGCTCGGCGACGCCGCCCACATCCATAGTCCGGCGGGCGGCCAGGGCATGAACACCGGCATGCAGGATGCCTTCAACCTCGCCTGGAAGCTCGCCCTGGCCCTCGACGGGCGAGCCGGCGACGCGCTCCTCGACAGCTATTCGCCGGAGCGCAGCGCCATCGGCGACCAGGTGCTCAGCAACGCGTCGCGGATGACCCATGTGGCCATCCTGCGCAACCCGATCCTGCAGGAGATCCGCAACCTCGCGGCCGGAGCGCTCGGCCGCATCCCGGCGCTGCGCCGGCGGCTCGTCGACCAGCTGTCCGAACTCGATCTCAGCTACGCGGCGAGCCCGCTGACGTCGCGCGGCTCAAGCGGACATCCGGCCGGCGGCCACCGCGCACCCGACATCGAACTGAAGCCCGCGGCGGGCGAGCCGACCCGGCTGCACGCGCTCCTGCGTTCGGGACGCTTCGCGCTGCTCTCGGTCGGCGCGCCTCGCCCGGACCTGCCCCACGACCTCGCCGACCTCGTCGTCCGCGCCGAGGCGGATGGAGGCAGCGGCTATGACGCAGGGCGGCATTACCTGATCCGTCCCGATGCTTATGTGGCGGCCGTCGCCGATGACGGACATCCGCAAGGGATCGTCGAGCATCTGCGCGCCGTCGTCACCCGGTAGGCGGCGGGCACGAGCCCGGCGAAGACGCGGCCGAGGCGCCGGCGCTCAACCGTATCCGGTGGGCACCGCCGTCCCGGCCTTCACCGTCTCCATGGAAATATAGGCCGACATGTCGAAGACCTCGATCCTGCCGAGCAGCTGCTTGTAGATGACGTCGTAATGTTCGACGTTGGGCAGGACGATCTTGAGGATGTAGTCGAGGTTGCCGGTCAGGCGATGGACCTCGACGATCTCGGGGATCTCGGTGACCGCCTTGCGGAAGGCGTCGATCCAGGCCGTGCTGTGGCGCGCCGTCCTGACCGTGACGAAGACGGTCGTCGGCAGGCCCATTCGGGCCCGGTCGAGCACCGCCACCTGCCGGGCGACATACCCCTCCGCCTTGAGCCGCGCGATCCGCCGCGAACAGGCCGAGGCGGACAGGGAGACCCGCTCGGCGATGGTCATCACCGGCAGGTCGGCATCCGCCTGGAGCAGGTCGAGGATCCTGCGGTCGAACCGGTCGAGCATGGGGTCAATCTGCCTCGCCCGGCAAGACGGCGCAATCGGCATGCGCGAAACCGGGCCATGGCGCATGCGGGATGCACATCTTCGCGCGACCGATGGCAAAATTGCACCCCGTCCGCGCGGCGTCGCGGCTAATCTGTGCCCCACCTGAAGCGGGAGAGCGCGATGCGGACGATCGGCCTGATCGGTGGCATGAGCTGGGAAAGCACGGCGGTCTACTACCGCCGCATCAACGAGGCGGTCCGCCATCGCCTCGGCGGCTTGCATTCGGCCGACATCCTCATGCATTCGCTCGATTTCGACCGCGTGGTGCGGCTGCAGAAGGCCGAGGCCTGGAACGAGGCGGGCGCGCTCCTCGGCGGCACGGCGGCACGGCTCGAAGTCGCCGGCGCCGCTTGCATCCTGATCTGCACCAACACCATGCATCTCGTCGCCGACGCGGTGCAGCGCGAGACCCGCGTGCCGGTGCTCAACATCGTCGACGAGACCGGCCGGGCGCTGTGCGACGCGGGCTGCCGCCGTCCCCTCCTGCTCGCCACGCGCTACACGATGGAGCATGGTTTCTACGCCGAGCGCATGATGCGGGCCGGCGTCGAGGTCATGGTGCCGGACGAGGCCGGTCGCTCCCTCGTGCATCGCGTGATCTTCGAGGAACTCTGCCGCGGCATCGTCAGCGACGCTTCGCGCCAGCAGCTCATGGGGGTCGTCGCGCAGGGCCTGGCCGACGGCGCGGACGGGGTGATCCTCGGCTGCACCGAGATCTGCCTGAGCCTCGATCCGGATCGCCTGCCCTGCCCGGGCTTCGATTCGACCGCCATCCACGCCGCCGCGGCGGTCGACTTCGCGCTGCGGTCGCCGTCCTTGCGCGACGCCGCCTGAGCGCCGGCGCGGGCAAGGCGGCAAGCCGCGCCTTGCGCTCGCCACGCTCACGCTTTACCACTCGTCGACATATCGGGAGTCGAACGTGATCACGGGTTAGCCCGCGGGACATGCGCGGCATCCGGGTCGCATCCATCCTTGAACCCCCGCTGCCGTGCGTCGTATCCTCCTCCTGCTTGCCGTGGCCCTGGCTGGACTGGCGATGTGCGGCCCCGCACGCGCCGTCGATCCGGTCCGTGTCTCGCTCGACAGCACGGCGGTCGACCTGACGGGCGTCGTCGAACGCTTCAGCGGCCAGGGCGACCGAATCCAGGTCTCGACCGCGCCCGGCCCGGACGGCATCGTCCGGCGCATCGAGGTCGGCGCCAAGACGCCCGGCACGAAGCCGAACTGGATCGTCTTCGCGCTGACCAACGACACCGACGAGCAGATCGAGCGGCTGCTCGTCGCGCCGCATTTCCGCCTCGTCGGCTCCGGCCTGATCTGGCCCGACCTCGGGGCGACGCGCATCTCGGCCATCACCGCGAGCCAGGGTTTTCCGCCCGAGCCCCAGGACAATGCGGATGCCGACGTCTTCCGCATCACGCTCGACCCCGGCTCGACCGTGACCTATGTGGCCGAGCTCCAGTCGCCGAACCTGCCGCAGCTCTATCTGTGGGCGCCCGACGCCTACAAGGACCAGGTGACGAGCCTCAGCCTCTACAAGGGCATCGTCATCGGCATCGCCGGGCTCCTGGCGCTGTTCCTCACCATCGTCTTCGTGGTGCGCGGCGCCGTCATCTTCCCGGCGGCGGCGGCGCTCGCCTGGGCGGTGCTGGGCTACGTGTGCATCGATTTCGGCTTCTGGCACAAGCTGTTCGCGGTCGGCGGGGAGGCCGACCGGCTGTCCCGCTCGGTGGCCGAGGCGGTGCTGGCCGCGACCCTCTTCGTCTTCCTCTTCGCCTACCTGCACCTCAACCGATGGCATGTGCGCTACGCCCACATCGGCTTGGCGTGGCTGGTCTTCCTCGCCGCCCTCGTGGGCTTCGCGCTGTTCGACGCGCCGGTCGCGGCGGGCGTCGCGCGCATCATGCTTGCGACGGTCGCGACCGTCGGCTTCATCCTGGTCCTCTACCTGTCGACGCATGGCTACGATCGCGCCGTCATGCTGATCCCGACCTGGTTTCTGCTGCTCGTCTGGGTCGGCACGGCGGGGCTCGCCGTCATGGGGTGGCTGTCGAACGATCTCGTCTCCCCGGCGCTCATGGGCGGCCTCGTGCTGATCGTCATGCTGATCGGCTTCACCATCATGCAGAACGCCTTCGCGGGCGGCGGCATGGGCCACGGGGTCGTCTCCGACAGCGAACGCAAGGCCCTGGCCCTGACCGGCTCGGGCGACATCATCTTCGACTGGGACGTCAATGCCGACCGGATCTTCGTGGCGCCCGAGATCGAGCATCAGCTCGGGCTCAGGCGCGGCACCCTCGAAGGGCCGGCCTCGAGCTGGTTCGACATGCTCCACAGCTTCGACCGCGAGCGCTTCCGAGCCTGCCTCGACACGATCCTGGAGCAGCGCTGCGGGCGGATCTCGCAATATTTCCGCCTGCGCTCGGCCGACGGCCATTACTTCTGGTTCACGCTCAAGGCACGTCCGGTCGTCGGCGTCGACGGCGAGGTGATGCGCGTCGTCGGGACCCTCGCCGACGTCACCGACATCAAGGTCTCCGAGGAGCGCCTGCTGCATGATGCCGTCCACGACAACCTGACCGGCCTGCCCAACCGCGAGCTGTTCTTCGACCGGCTCGACGCCTCGCTGATGCTCGGCCGCGGCGCGGACGGCATCCAGCCGAGCGTGATCACCATCGACATCGATCGGTTCAAGCACGTCAACGAGCAGGTCGGGGCCTCGGTCGGCGATTCCATCCTGCTCACCGTCGCCCGCCGCTTCGGCCGTCTGCTGCGCCAGCAGGACACGATGGCCCGTATCGGCGGCGACCAGTTCGCCTTCATCATCCTCTCCGAGCAGGATCCGCAAGCCGTGGCCGCCCTCGCCGAGACGCTGCGCAAGACGGTGACGACGCCGATCAGCGTCGGCGAGCACGAGATCGCGCTGACCGCCTCGGCCGGCCTCGTCCTGTTCGACCCGCAGGTCCACGACAAGCGTGAAAGTCCGCTGCAGGACGCCGAGATCGCCATGGCCCATGCCAAGCGGCTTGGCGGCAACCGCACCGAATCGTTCAGGGCCTCGATGCGGGCGCAGCGCCCCGAGCGGGTGACCCTCGACAGCGATCTCAAGCGGGCGCTCGAGCGCAACGAGATCAAGGTGCACTTCCAGCCGATCGTGCGGCTCGAGGACCGGACCATCGCCGGCTTCGAGGCGCTGCTGCGCTGGACGCATCCGCGGCTCGGCCTCGTGCCACCCTCCGACTTCATCCCCATCGCCGAGCGGACGGGCCTCATCGTCGACCTCGGCCTCTTCGCGCTCGACCGGACGGCGCGCGAGCTCGCGGCCTGGCAGCAGGCGCTCGACGTCTCGCCGCCGATCTATGCCTCCGTCAACGTCTCCTCGCGCCAGTTGCTGCGCCATGACCTGCTCAGCGACGTCAAGGCGGTGCTGATGCGCTCCGGCGTCCTGCGCAACTCGCTGAAGCTCGAACTGACCGAGAGCCTGGTGATGGAGAATCCGGAATATGCCGCCCAGATGCTGGTGCGCATCCGCGACCTCGGCGCCGGCCTCTCGCTCGACGACTTCGGCACCGGCTATTCGTCGCTGTCCTACCTGCAGCGCTTCCCCTTCGACACGATCAAGATCGACCAGAGCTTCGTCAAGCAGACCGGCAAGGGGGCGCGTCCCATCATCCTGCGCTCGATCGTGACGCTGGCGCACGACCTCGGGATGGAGGTGGTGGCGGAGGGTGCCGAGTCGGAAAGCGACGTGATCGAGCTCAGCCAGCTCGGCTGCGAATATGCGCAAGGCTTCGCCTTCGGCCAGGCGATCACGGCGGCCGAGGCGCGCAAGCTCATCGGGGCGGCGAGCGAAGCCGCCTGAGACACAGACGCCGGGAAGGGCGGCCGCCATGGGAGACGACTATCCCTCGATCGCGGCCGGGATCGTCACGTTCCATCCCGATGGCGCGCAGCTCCTGAGGCTGGTGCGCACGCTGCTGCTGCGTCTCGATGCCATCTATCTCTTCAACAATGCCCCGCTCGAGTCCCCCCTGCGCGACGTCCTCGGCCGCGAGCCGGCCCTGCGCTTCATCGATGCCGGCGGCAATTTCGGGATCGGCGTCGGGCTCAACGTCGTGGCGCTCGCGGCGACGCGCGACGGCTTCGAGCGGCTGATCGTCTTCGACCAGGACTCGCGCGCCTGGCCTGGCCTCGTCGAGCGGCTCGAGCTGGCCTTCGACCAGCTCGAAGCCTCCGGACGCAGGCCGGCAGCGGTCGGCCCGCGGCTCGTGGCGCCGGCGGGCGATCGGGACTCGAAGGCGCCGACCTACCGGCTGCGGCCCGGCGTCAAGGCCGAGGGCACCCTCCAGCCGGCCGATTTCCTGCCGACCTCGGGCTCGCTGTTCAACCTGCGCACCTTGCGCGAGACCGGCCTGTTCCGCGCCGACTATTTCATCGACGCCGTCGACCTCGAATGGAGCTTCCGGGCCTGGGCCAGGGGGGCGAGCCTCTGGGTCGCGCCGGACGCGCTCATGGAGCATACGGTAGGTACGGGCACGATCCGCCTGCCGTTCGGCCTCGTCATGCCGAACCAGAAGCCGTTCCGCATGTATTGCCATCTGCGCAACACGCTCTACGGCTTCCGGCTGCGCCACGTGCCGCTGCGCTGGAAGCTGCGGCAGGCCGCCTATATGGCGCTGCAGGTCATCGGCTACTGGTCGCATCACGGCTATTCCGGCGCGGCGCTTGCGCCGCTCATGGCGGGCTTGCGCGACGGACTGCGCGGCAGGCTCGGGCCGCCGCCGCCCGAATCGGGCATATCGTGAGGTCAGGGTTTCCGCCAGGCGAGATAGAGGTCGACGAGCTCGACCATGCGGTCGCGGCCGAAGGGCTCGCGGTGGCCGCCGAGGACGCGGGTGACCGGCAGGTCGCGCAGCCGCCGCAGGCTCTCGCGATAGTCGGGAATGCTGGCGCCCGCGATCATATCGAGCAGCAGCCCGTCATAGAGCGTGTCGCCGGCGACGAGCACGCCGCTCGCAGGCTCCCACAGCGCCAGCCCGCCGGGCGAGTGGCCCGGCAGGTGCAGGACCTCGAAACGCCGGTCGCCGAGCTCCACCGTGTCGCCCTCCTCGACGAGGCGGCTCGGCTCCGCGCCGATACAGCGGTAACGATCCGGATCGTAGCCGGCACGGGGGAGCGCATCGATCAGCGAACCCTCGGTGCGGAAGCCGAGCGCCTCGAGGTCGGCGCGCGTCGCGGGCTCGAACTGGTCGAAGCCGAGGCCCGGCGGCAGGTCCGGGCGGCGCAACGCCTCGGCCTCGGCCGGATGGACCAGGATCTCGGCGTCCGGGAATTCGTGATGGCCACCGATATGGTCGACGTGGGCGTGGGTGGTGAACAGGATCAGCGGCTTCGTGACCGGGCGGTCGAGCACCGGTCGGAGCCGCCCGACCCCCATGCCGCTGTCGACCAGGAGGTCGTGCGTCCGCCCTTCGATCAGGTAGAGATTGGCACGGATCAGGACGTCGAGGTGCGGCTCGGTGATGCGGACGACGCCCGGCGCGACGGCGTCGAGCACGAACCAGGGGTCCGCCACCGGCAGCGCGCCGCCGGTCAATGCGCGATCTCCTCGAGTGCGAGGCCGCGGCTGCGTGGCCCGAAGACGCCGATCGAGACGACCACCACGGCCATGGCGGCGGCGATGAACAGGAAGACGCCGACGACGCCGCCCCGCGCCAGCAGGGCCGAGATGGCGAGCCCGGCGAAGGCGGCCGACAGGCGGCTCCAGGAATAGACGAAGCCGACCGCCCGCGCCCTGATGCGCGTCGGGAAGAGCTCCGCCTGGTAGTTGTGGAAGGCGAAGGACATCCAGTTGTTCGCCAGCGTGACGAGGATTCCGAGGCCGATCAGCGGGACGGCGGCGGTCTGCTGCGCGAAGAGCAGGCCGAAGACGGCGGCCGAGATGGCGGCGGCGACGATCTGCCACTTGCGCTCGATCCGATCGGCGACGAGGAGGCCGACGAGCGGGGCGATCGGGTTCGCCACCGCGATGATGAACGAATAGCGCAGGCTCTGCGTGACGTGGATGCCCTTGGCGATGAGCAGGCTCGGCACCCAGGCGGCGAAGCCGTAGAAGCCGATCGTCTGGCAAATCTGGAACACCGACATCATCAGCGTCCGCCGACGGTAGGGCCGGCGCCAGATCTCCCCGAAGGCCATCGCGCCGCCGACCTCGGCGGCCGGCCCGGCGGCGGGATCCGGCAAGGCCCGGCCCTGCTCGCGTTGCACCGCCGCCTCGATGCCCGCCATGATGCGGTCGGCCTCGCCACCCCGGCCGACGCGCTCCAGCCAGCGCGGCGATTCCGGCACGCGGAGCCGGATGACCCAGACCACAGCGGCGCCGAGGCAGCCGAGGGCCGCGACCCAGCGCCATCCGGCGATGCCGAACGGCGCCTCGGGCACGAGCAGCCAGGCCAGCAGCGCCACGACCGGCACGGCCAGGAAGGCGATGACCTGGTTCGCCGCGAAGGCCCGGCCGCGCTCGGCGGCCGGGATCATCTCGGCCACATAGGTGTCGACGGTGACGAGCTCGACGCCGAGCCCGATCCCGGCGACGAAACGCCAGAGATCGACCTCGAAGCCCGTCGTCCGGGTCGCCATGACGAGGCCCGCGACGGAATACCAGATCAGCGAGCCGGTGAAGACGGTGCGGCGGCCGTAGCGGTCGGCGATGGCGCCGAACAGCGCCGAGCCGACGAAAAGACCCGCGAAGGTGGCGAAGACGAAGGTGCCGAACCCGGTGACGCCGATCGAGGCGAGCACCCCGAAGCCGCCGAGCGAGGCCTCGCCGAAGAGGCCTTCCCTGGCCATGCCGGGCGCCACATAGCCGGTGACGAAGAGCTCGTAGAATTCGAAGAAGGCGCCCGCCGAGATGAGCAGGACAATCCCCCAGACGTGGCGCGAGGGCGGCAGCCGGTCGAGCCGGGCGGCGATGCCGGCGTGCCGCCCCTGGACGAGCGGACCGACGCCCGGTTCGGCAATTCCGCTCTGGCCGTCCATCGTTCCTCCCGCGTCATGGAGAGCGATGTAGCAAGCTCGGAATGGCGAAGGCAATCGCGCGGACGTCGAGCGGTCAATGGTGATGGTCGCTCTGGGCCTGCGCCAGGGCCTTGTTGGTGCGCTCCAGGCGGAAGGCCAGCACGCGCATCATCGCGATGCCCATGTCGGGGAAGCTCTTCAGCAACCCCATGAGCTGCGACTTGCCGATGACCAGGGTCTCGCAGGCGCAGGTCGCCTTGACGGTGGCCGAGCGCGGCCGGTCGCACAGGATCGCCATGTCGCCGATGAAGTCGTTGCGGCTGACGGTCGCGACCTTGATGTCCTCCTCGCCGGCCCGCACGAAGACATCCGCCGAGCCCTTGATGATGACGAAGGCCTTGTCGCCGACCTCGCCTTCCTTGCACAGGATCTGGCCGGAATCGAACTTTAGCCGCTGCGACGCGAAGGCCAGAAGCTTGAGCTTCGAAGGGTCCACCGAGGCGAAAATCGGCACCTCGCGCAAGACCTCGACATCTTCCTTGAGCAGGCTCACGTCGTTTCCCCTTCCACTCTCTCCCCGGCCGCCGTCGGCGCGTCGCGTCAGGCGGAAGCCCGCAACCTTTCGCGCTCGCCGAAGGCCGCATCCTCGTCCGACGACTTGGCGTCTTCGAGGATCTTTCCGGCATCCATCCTTATGATTCGATCGAAATGGGAGGCGAGACGCCCGCCGTCCAGGCTCCAGAACACGCCGAAGCCTGGCCGACCGTCCTGGCCACGCGCCTCCTGCACGATGCGGGCCAGGATCTCGCTCTGCGTCGCGACGTCGAGCTGCCCAAGGCCGCGATGGACGAGAAGCACATCGGGCCGGCGCAGGATGGCGCGCGCCAACGCCAGCTTCTGGCGCTGGGCCGAGCCGAGCCGCTTGCCGCCGTTGCCGATGTTGAAGGTCAGGCCCGCCTCGAACACGACGGGTCGCAGCTCGACCTCGTCGATGATTTCGCGCACGATGCCGGTGACGCGCGTCTCGGCCTCCGCGATGCCGAAGGCGATGCGGCCGAGGAGCATATTGTCCTTGATCGTCGCCGCCGGATTGTATTGGTCCGGGTCGTAGAAGGCGATCTTGTCCTGGGCTTCGCCGAGCGCCTCGTGGAAGGCGTGACGCGCCTCGACGAGCTTGCCCGCGAGGTCGTCCCCGAGCAGGCCCAGGCGGTCACGAGGCTCGATGTAGCCGAAAGCCAGGTCGAGGAAGATAGCCTGATCTCCCGCCGCGGCCTGGCCGAGGGCGCGCGAGCCGACGCGCTTCAGCGCGGCCTTGTAGTCGGGGAACTGCTCGGGCGTCATCAAGCTCAGCTGCTCGAACAGCGGGCTGTCCGCCTCGAGCCCCTCGAACACCTCGATGATGGTCGAGGCGATGTCCTTGCCCATGTCGAAGAGCGCGGTATCGAGCTCTCGCTCGGCCAGAACCTTGCGGACCGTCGGATTGCCGCCGAGCTGGCGCAGGTTGAAGGTCTCGTCGAGCGGCCGGCCGAAGATCAGGTTCTCGCCGATCGAGGACTGGCTGTTGTAGCGCTCGGGATCGAACGGCTCGACGAGCTGCGTCATGTTCTCTCCGGCCAGCTTGTCGCGCAGCATGGAGCGCGCCCGCACGAGGCGCCGCTCGACCTCCTCGTCGGGAACCGGCAGCCTTCGCGCCAGGCCGAAGCTCACGATCTCGTTCTCGAAGTCGACGATCGACACCGCGAGCCTGACCTTCTCGACGATGTCCTCGGCGCCCGTCGCGCCGACCGCCTCGTAGTCGAGCCAGTCCACGTCGAGATCGAGGGTGTTGCCGCGCGATTTGATGATGTCGTAGCGGCCCCGCGGCTTGCCCGGATCCGCCGTGTGCCGGATGCCGTAATAGAGCGCCTCGGCGATGGTGCTCTGCGGAAAGAAGCTGTCCGGCGGCACGAAGGACAGCCGGCGGCCCGTCACGGCGAGGGGCACGTCCCGGATGTCCTTCTCACCGATGTTGACGCGGCCGGAATCGGGCCAGACCAGGCGCGCCACCACCTCGAGCAGCGTCCCGTTGCCGCTCGTCGAGCCGCCTTCGATCGCCAACAGCTCGCCCGACCCGAGGCGGCAGGAGAGATTGTCGAGCATCCGCGTCCCGTCCGGGCTGACGACGGTGACGTTGGCGAAGACGATGTCGCCTTCGATATGCGGGATCGGTCCCTCGTGGTCGGGCGGCGGCAGCAGCTCGACGGAAGGATCGACCGAGAACTGCTCGATGATCTGGTCGTATTTGACCTGGACGTCGAGCCGCTGCTGGTCCCAATCGATCAGGTCCTTCACCGGCGAGGGCAAGTCCTTGTAGGCGGAGATGACGGCGACGAGCTGGCCGATGTCGAGCCGGCCTACGATGGCCAGGAACCCGCCCACCATGTAGAACAGGAAGGGTGTGAACTGTGCCAGAAGGTTGTTGAGGAACTTGACGAAGAACTTCCGCTGGTAGAGCTCGAAGCGGATCGAGAAGATGTTGATCAGGCGGCTGGCGATATCGGCGCGCTGATAATCGGACGCGTCGTTGGTGTGGATGCTGAAGATGTCGTCGACGATCTCGCCGACGCGCCCGGCCAGGGCGCGCGACGCCGTCTGCCGCTGGCGGCCGAGCAGGAGCTGCTTGCGCCTGAGGCGCGGGATGACCACGCCCTGCACCAGCAGAAGCGTCAGCGCGATCAGCCCCAGCGCGAAGTTCTGCACCAGGATGAAGACGATGGAGACGACGATCTGGCCACCGAGGAAGACCGGCTGGACGAAAGAATCGCCGATGAAGCCGCCGAGCGGCTCCACCTCGTCGCGGATCATCGTGGCGATCTCGGCGCCCTTGACGCGTCGGAACTCGCTCGGCGGAAAGCGCAGCACGCGGTCGACGAGCTCGTAGCGGAGCTGCGCCAGCATGCGCTCGCCGAGGCGGCCCTTGTAGAAGTTGATGTAATATTTGAAGAGGCCGTTGACGACCACCAGAATCAGGAACAGAGCGCTCAGCACCACCAACGACCACACGCGGTTGAGGTCGAAGCCGTGCAGCAGCTCGATGAAACCGTCGCCCTTGACCATCGTCGGCACCGGAACCCGTACCTGAAAATAGTGCTGGGTGGCGGAGACCTTCTCGAACCCCTTCGCCTGGATCGGACCGTTCACGATATACTTCGGCAGATCCAGCATGACGAAGTTGAACGGCATCGATAGGAGGATGACGAGCAGGATCCACAGCTGCTCCATCTTGGTCTGGTTCCAGACATATTTGAAAAGGCTGGTCTCCATACCGTTCCCGTGATCTCCAAGTCGTCCATGCCGGATGGAGGAACCGCGCCGCGGCGACGGGAGCCGCCGGCCACGATGGGTTCGCGCGCCGCGCCCGCGCAACGCTTTCGACATTAACGGAAATTTAGGGCGCTGGCGACTGGCACGCAGTGCGGTGCATGCCATCGAGCGCCGGGGCTTGCGCCGGGATTCGGCATTTTCAGCGACGCGAATTCGAATCCCTGGTTCTCGCAAGGCTCTCGACAAACGCGGCGAACCGCGATTCACTCTCCTCTCCGAGTCTCTCGCTCGCTCTGCGCGAGATGATCTCGAATGCTCAAGCGGCTCGCGGATCCTTCGCCATGGCGAGGTCGGCGGGCCGCTCGACGTCATCACAAACCGCGGGGGACGAGACGATGCTCGAGGCTTGGCGATGGTACGGCCCGAAGGATCCCGTGAGCCTCGACGACATCCGCCAGGCGGGTGCGACCGACATCGTCACCGCGCTTCATGATGTCGCGCCGGGCGAGGCCTGGACGCGCGAGGCGGTGCGCGAACGCAAGGCGCTGATCGAGATGACGCCCGAGCGCCGGGTGCCGCTGCGCTGGAGCGTCATCGAGAGCATCCCGGTGCCGGACGACGTCAAGCGCCGCGGCACGGAGGCCAAGAGCTCGATCGAGTCGTGGATCGCCAGCCTCGAGGCGGTCGCGGCCGAGGGTCTCAGGATCGTCTGCTACAATTTCATGCCGGTGCTCGACTGGACCCGCACCGACCTCGACTGGCCACTGCCGACGGGCGCCACCGCGCTGCGCTTCGAGCAGGCCCGCTTCGCCGCCTTCGACCTCCACGTGCTCCGGCGGCCCGACGCGGACGCCGATTACGCGGAGCCGGTGCGCGAAGCCGCCAAGGCGCTCGCGGACCGGATGAGCGATGACGACATCAAGAGCCTGACCGCCACCATCGCGGCCGGCCTGCCGGGCACGACCTCGGAGTCGCTCGATCTCGAGGGGCTTCGCGCCAAGCTCGACGACTATGCCGGCATCGGCCCTGGGGAACTGCGCGCCAATCTCGTCGCCTTCCTGAAGGCCGTGGCACCCGTGGCGGAAAGGCTCGGCGTGCGGCTGACGCTGCATCCGGACGACCCGCCGCGCGCCCTTTTCGGCCTGCCGCGCATCGCCTCGTCTCAGGCCGATTACGCAAGCCTGTTCGAGGCGGTGCCCTCACCCGCCAACGGGATGTGCTTTTGCACCGGCTCGCTCGGCGTGGCGCCGACCAACGACCTCGTGGCGATCGCCGCGGCCTTCGCGTCGCGCATCCATTTCGTGCATCTGCGGGCGACACGGCGCGAGCCGGACGGCTCCTTTTACGAAGCCGACCATCTCGACGGGGACGTCGACATGGTGGCGGTGATCCGCGAATTGCTGCGCGAGGACCGGCGCCGGCCGGACGGCATGAAGCTGCCGTTCCGGCCCGACCACGGCCACAAGATGCTCGACGACCGCGCCAAGCGCACCAATCCGGGCTATTCGGCCATCGGCCGGCTCAAGGGCCTCGCCGAGCTGCGCGGCGTGATCCGGGCGCTGTCGGCGTGAAAACGTGATAGGGTCGGCCCATGAGCGATGTGAGAGCGGAGCGGTGGCCGACGACCGCCGACCAGTTCCTGGCCTGGCCCGGCGACGGGCGGGCCAAGCGCTATGAACTAGTCGACGGTGAAATCTGTGGGATGTCGCCGGCAAGTGCCTTTCACGGCATAATCCAACTTACGCTTGGCTCGATGATCCGGCAGACATTGCGCGATACCGGAAGTCCATGCACGGCACTGACCGAACCTGCCGTGAAGCCGGGGCTGCACTCCGAGTTCAACCTCCGCGTGCCGGACCTTGGTGTGACCTGTTCTTCGATAATGGCCGGCCAGATCCTCATTGAGGATCCGATCCTGCTGGTCGAGATTCTGTCGCCATCGAACCGCGCCAGGACCTGGATGAATGTTTGGGCCTACACGACGATCCCGAGCGTGCGCGAGATCATTATTGTTCACTCGGACAAGATCGAGGTGCAGATTCTTTGCCCCTCCACCGACCGCGTCTGGCCGGACAATCCCGAACAGATCCTGGCCGGTGGCACGTTGCGGCTGGACAGCATCGGCTTCGTCTGCCCGGTCGAGGAGATCTACGCCGACACGCCGCTCGGCTGAGCCGGCCTCTCGGGCCCCGATCGGTCCTCCTTCGGCTTCGGCGGATCGATGCCGCGCCACCGGTCGATGCGCTCCGACACATGCTGGAACGTCACGTAGAGCATGGGGATCAGGAACAGGCCGACCAGCGAGGCCGCGATCATGCCGGCGAAGATCGGCGTGCCGACGTCGCGCCGGCTGAGCTGGGCGGCGCCTTTCGCGAAGACCAGCGGCAGCAGGCCGAGCACGAAGGCGATCGAGGTCATGATCACGGCGCGGAACCGCATGCCCGCGCCGAGGACCGCCGCGTCGAGCACCGGCACGCCCTCGGCCCGCCGCTCCTTGGCGAATTCGACGATCAGGATGCCGTTCTTGGCCGCGAGCGCGATCAGCACCACGAGGCCGACCTGGGCGTAGAGGTCGAGCACGAGACCGCCGACGATGATGCCGATGAAAGCGCCGAAGACGCCGACCGAGACGGACAGCAGCACCGGCACCGGGATGATCCAGCTCTCGTAGAGGCTGACCAGGAACAGGTAGGCGAAGAGGATCGCAAGCCCGAGCACGACGCCGGTCTGCCCGTTGGCCTGGTATTCCTGGTAGGCCGTGCCGGTCCACTCGTAGCCGTAGCCGTTCGGCAGCGTTTTGTCGGAGACCGCCGCCATGGCGGCGAGCGCCGTGCCGGACGATACGCCCGGCTTGGGGCTGCCCTGGATCGGGATCGCCCGATAGTTGTTGTAACGCGTGATCACCTGCGGCCCCTGCACGACGCGCAGCGAGGCGAGGGAGCGCAGCGGCACTTCGCTGCCCTGCTTGTTCTTGACGTAGATCTGCCAGATCGAGTTGATCTCGCGCCGGTCCCTGGCCTCGCCCTCGATATTCACCTGCCAGGTGCGGCCGTAGAGGTTGAAGTTGTTGATGTAGGTGCCGCCGAGCGCGGATTGCAGCACGTTGAAGATGTCGCCGATGTTGACGCCGAGCGCGCTGGCCTTGTCGCGGTCGATGTCGAGGTAGAGGGAGGGATTGGAGGCGGTGAAGGTGGTGAAGACGCGGGCGAGGGCCGGGTCGGCGTTGGCGGCGGCGATCAGCCCTTGCGCGACGCTGCCCATCACGGCCGGATCCTGGCCTTCGAGCGCTTCGAGGTCGTATTCGAAGCCGCCGCTCGTCGACAGCCCGATGATCGGCGGCAGGTTGAAGGCGATGACGTTGCCCGAGCGGATCTGCTGGGCCGCGCCGAAGACCTTGCCGATCATCGCCTGGACGGAATCGGCGGCCGCCGTCCGGTCCTCGAACGGCTTCAGCTTGATGACCATGAAGCCCGCGTTGGACTCTCTCGCGCTGTCGAGAATGGAGAAGCCGATCACCGCGAAGGTGTCGGAGACCTGCGGCATCTTCAGCAGCATGTCCTCCAGGGTCTTCACGGTGGCGCTGGTGCGCGACGCGGACGCGCCGTCGGGAAGCTGGATCGAGACGAAGAACGCACCCTGGTCCTCCTCGGGCAGGAAGCCCGTCGGCGTGCGCAGAGCCGCGAAATAGATCGCCACCGCGAAGCCGGCGATGACGAGCAGGCTCAGCACGCTGACCCGCACCAGGCGCCGGACGACCGCCGCGTAGCCGTCGCGCGTCTTGTCGATGCCGTCGAGCACCTTCCCCATGATCCCGCGCCGGTGGCCGCCCGGACGCAGGAAGATGCCGCACAGCGCCGGCGACAGCGTCAGCGCATTGGTGGCCGAGATCAGCATGGCGACGCTGATGGTGACCGCGCATTGGCGGAACAGCGAGCCGGTGAGGCCGGGAATGAAGGCGAGCGGCACGAAGACCGACAGCAGCACGAGCGTGATGGCGACGATCGGCGCGGTGATCTCGGCCATGGCCTTCTTGGTGGCGTCTCCCGGCGAGAGCTCGGGATGCTGCTCCATGACGCGTTCGACGTTCTCGACCACCACGATGGCGTCGTCGACCACGATGCCGATGGCGAGCACCAGCGCGAGCAGGGACACCGTATTGGCCGAATAGCCGAGCACCAGCAGCACCGCGAAGGCGCCGATCAGGCTGACCGGAACCGCCACCGCTGGGATGATGGTGGCCCGCAGGTTGCCGAGGAACAGGAAGACGACGATCACGACCAGCAGGAAGGATTCGCCGATGGTCTTGAACACCTCGCTGATCGTATCGTTCACGAAGGTCGTGGAATCGTAGACGACCTTGTATTTCAACCCCTCGGGAAAGCGCTTGCCGACCTTGGCCAGCGTGGCATCGACGGCGGCGGCCGTCTTCACCGCATTGGCGCCCGGCGACAGATAGATGCCGAGACCGACCGCGGGCTTGCCGTCGAGCCGGCTGGTGGTGTCCGAGTCTTGCGCGCCCATCTCGACGCGCGCCACGTCCCTCACCCTGAGCAGGGAGCCGTCGGGATTGGCACGCACGACGATATTGCCGAATTCCTCGGGCGTCGTCAGCCGGCCCTTGGTCTGGACGTTGAACTGGAACTGCTGATCCGGGCTGATCGGTTCGGCGCCGATGCGCCCGACCGGCGCCTGCACGTTCTGCGACTGGATGGCGTTGACGATCTCGGAGGGCGCCATGCCGAGGTTGTTCAGACGCTGGACGTCGAACCAGATCCGCATGGAGTAGTTGAGCCTGCCGAACAGCGAGGCCTGGCCGACGCCGGGCGTGCGCGAGATCTCGTCGAGCACGTTGATGAGGGCGTAGTTGGTGATGAACAGCGGGTCCTGCTTCCCGTTGTCGCTGTAGAACATCATGAACTGCAGCACCGCCGACGAGCGCTTCTGCACCGTCAGCCCCTCGAGCTGCACCTCGGACGGCAGCTGGGAGAGCGCCGTCTGGACCCGGTTGTTGACGTTGACGGTGTCGATGTTCGGGTCGCTGCCGAGCGCGAACGATACGGTCAGGTTGTAGCTGCCGTCGTTGCCGCTCGAGGACTTCATGTAGAGCATCTGGTCGACGCCCACGATCTGGGCTTCGAGCGGCTGCGCCACCGCGCTTTCGACGACCTGGGCCGAGGCGCCCGGATAGGTCGCCGCCACCTGGACCTGCGGCGGCACGATGTCGGGGAACTGCGCGACCGGGATGCGGGTCAGCGCGAGGCCGCCAGCGATCGTCACGATCAGCGCGATGACGATCGCGAGCCGCGGCCTGTCGACGAAGACGGCGGAGATCATGCGGGCCCGCGGTGCGCAGACGGAGTGGCGGCCGGAGCGACAATCATTGCACGGCCTTCTTGGCGGCGTCCGACGCGCTCGGCGCGGCCGGCGCGGGCGACACCGGCTGGCCGGCATGCACGCGCTGGAGCCCGTCGACCACGATGGTGTCTCCCTCCTTGAGCCCGGTCAGCACCGAGGCTTCGGTCGGCGTCGACTGGCCGAGCTTGATCGCGGTGCGCACCGCCTTGTTGTCCTGACCCACCACATAGACGTAGTCGCCCTGCTGGTCGGTCAGCACCGCGGCCCGGGGGACGGTCAGCAACTGAACCGGCTCGACGCCCTCGAGCAGCACGGTGACGAACTCGCCGTCGAAGAGCTCCCGCACGGTGTTGGCGCCCTTGCCTTCGAGCTGCTGGGGCAGCGGCGGATTGGGGATCGTGCCGCGCAGCGTGACCGTGTCGGTGCTGGTCGCCACCGTGTTGTCGACGAAGTTGAGCTTGCCGGTCTGGCCGTAGGTGCGCCCATCCGGCAGCACGATCTTGATCTGCACCGCGCTGAAGCCGCCCTTCGACACGTAGCGGTCGCGCAGATCGAGCGCGGTGCGCACCGAGATCGGGAAGACGACATACATCGGGTCCTGCCCGACGAGCGTCGTGAGAACCTGCGTATTGGGCTGCACCACATTGCCCGCGGTGAGGTTGGTGCGGCCTGCCTTGCCGTCGACGGGCGCCTTGATCACCGTGTAGCCGAGGTTGATCTGCGAGGTCTTGAGCTGCGCCTGGGCGCTCAGGAGCTGCCCCTGCAAATTGCCCTGGTTGGCCTTGGCCGCGTCGACCGTCGACTGCTGGCCGGCCGGCGTGTTGAGCAGCGTCTGGGCGCGCTGGAGGGTGATGTTGGCATTGAGGAGCTGCGCCTGGATCTGGGCGACGACGCCCTCCTTGGCCTGGACGTCGGCCTCGAACGGTGCCCGCTCCAGGCGATAGAGCACATCGCCCTTCTTGACCTCGTCGCCTTCCTTGAAGACGACCTCCTCGAGGTAGGCCGTGACGCGGGCCACGATGTCGACCCGCTGGACGGCTTGGACGCGGCCGATGAACTGCTCGGTCTCGACGATCGGGTGCTTCGTCACCTTGGCGACCCCGACGGCCGGCGGCGCGGCGTTCGGGGCCTGCGCCAGGGCCGGGATCGTGCCGACCGCCACGAGGAGAACGCAGACACCCAATCGCAGTCGTCGCATCGCGTCCTCGCAGCTCCGGCCTCCCCTCATGAGGGGCCGGATCGATCGTTCGCTCGCCTACCCGGACGGCCCCGCCCCGAGCGTGAGGCCAGAGTTAGAGAGACGGATCGTCGCCATCAAGCCGCCGCCGCGATTGCGCCGCGACCTGTAGCAGGGATGTGACGCCGGGACGAAGGGTTACCGCCAGAAAGGCTCGAGCCGGGCGACGTCATGCCACTTGTGCCCGAGCTTCGCCAGAGCTGCGGTCCGGCGCTCCTCTGTCCAGACCAGGAGCGCCGCCGCCGGTCCTGCCAGGTCCGGGCGATCCGGCGGCGCGATCTCGTCGAGGCGGGCGCGGGTGACGCTGGCGTCGTTGATGTCGCCGAGCAGGCTCAGCGCGGACTTGAGGGCCTTGACATAGCGCCGCACCGCCTTCGCGCCGTAGAGCGGCGCCACGTCCTCGGTCGAATAGCGCAGCTTCTTCATCGCCTTGCGCAGGGCGTGCAGGTGTTCGGCACCCTCGTGCACGATCCGCCTGCCGCGCTTGCGGACCTTGCGGGCGACGCGGTCGAGCAGATGCGGCAGGAGGTCGCGCAACGGCGCGTCCGACGCCGAACCTGCCGCCCACTCGGAGCCGGCGGTCCAGGCGCCCATGCCGAGGATGAGGCGGGTCGGCAGCGGGCCGTCGAGCAGTTGCGCCACGGCCGCGTGAGCCTGGGTGCGGCATCCCTCGGCGGCAGGCGCCAGCAGATCGATGCCGGCGGCCTCGATCTCGTCGCGCGCGCCGGCGAGCGTCTCGGTCAGGAAGACGTCCCAGTCCCGCCCGGCGCCGAGCACGGCCCCGATCTCGCGCAGGGCCGCGTTGAACCGATCGGCGGCCTCGGGCTCGATATGGGGCGCGAAGAGCACGAGCAGCGTGCGCAGCTTGCGGATCGCCGCCCGCATGCGGTGGATCCCCTCGACCTCGCCCTGCAGGGCGGCCGGGATCTCGGCGGCCATGTCGCGCAGCGCCGCGGCCACGAGCCGCGGAAAGGCCTGGCCGAGCGTCGCCTTGTCGTGCAGCTCGGCGGCCTCCAGCGCGGGCGCCGAAGCCGCCGTGCCGCGGACGAGATCGTAGCCGCGCTCGGCCTTGCTGCGCGGGCCATAGCGGAGGTCGGCGCGCTCGACGAGCTCGAGCGCCAGCCCGAACAGCGGCGCGACCGGGCCGCCCTTGAGCTCCAGCTCGACTTCGCTGACCGCTGTCGAGCGCGACCCGGCCCGGATGGTGCCGGTGTCGATCACCGCCTCCACCTCGGTATGGCCGTCGAGGCGGATCAGCCAGGTGTCGCGCGCGATGTCGGTCTCGAACTTGGGCTCGAGCCGGTCGACGGCCTCGCGCAGAAACGCCAGCCCTTCGGGAGGCGAGGCGAGCGCCGCGCGATCGACCTCGGCCGAGGCAACAGGCCATTCCCATTCCGAGCGCAGGCCGAGGGCGTCGTCGCGCCGGGAGACCTTGACGGTCTGGACGAAGCTGCCGCCGCGATCCCTGACCCTCAGGCTGGCCCCCTGCCCGTGCAGCAGCAAATCGGGGGTGTCGAAATAGGTCGTGACCTCGTGACGCCGGTCGCGCCTTCGCGCGTCATGGAAGGCCGGATGGCTTTCGACCAGGGCGCGCGAGGCCGGGCCGAGCAGCAGCTTCAACTCCATCTCCATCGAAGGCTCACGCGCGTCCTGCCCGATCGCAGGCATGCGGACCGTCGTCCGAGCCTTGCCGAGCATGACCGGCTTTCTACCCGGCCGGACCGGCGTGGCCAAGCCCATCGCACCCTGCCCATCGCATTCCTCGGCTGACCGAGGAACGATCTCGGGGGGTCGGGCCGCTTGAGCGACGGCTCTCGAGCGCCTATCCAGGGACGATGCAATCATCCGCCGCCCGGGACATACGATGACCGCCAATCCCTTTTTCGAGCCCTGGACGACCGTCTTCGGGGCGCCGCCGTTCGACGCGATCCGGCCCGAACACTACGGCCCCGCGTTCGAGGCGGCCCTGGCCGAACATCGGGCGGAGATCGAGGCCATCGCCGCCGATCCCGCCGCCCCGAGCTTCGACAACACGATCCTGGCCCTGGAACAGGCGGGACGGAGCCTGCGCCGGGTCGGGGGCGTGTTCTGGAACCTCACCGGCTCGGATACGAACGACAGCCTGCAGGAGATCGAGCGCAACATATCGCCCGTCCTGGCCCGCCACTACCAGACGATCGCGCTGAACCAGGCGCTGTTCGGCCGCCTCGACGCGCTCCACCGGCGCATCGACGACCTCGGGCTCGGCGCCGAGCAGCGGCGCGTCCTCGACCTCACCCACAAGAGCTTCGTGCGCGGCGGCGCCAGGCTCGACCCGGGCGCCCGGGTCCGCCTTTCCGAGATCACCGAGCGTCTCGCCACTCTCGGCACGCGCTTCGGCCAGAACGTGCTCGCCGACGAGAAGAGCTTTCTCCTCCTCCTCGACGGCGAGGACGACCTCGCCGGCCTGCCCGGCCCGCTGCGCGACGCTGCCGCAGAGGCCGCCGCGGCACGCGGCCTGCCGGGACGACACGCCATCACCCTCGGCCGCTCGCTGATCGAGCCCTTCCTCAAATATTCGAGCCGCCGCGACCTGCGCCAGGCCGCCTTCGATGCCTGGCTCAAGCGCGGCGAGAACGACGGCGAGCACGACAACCGCCCCATCGTGGCCGAGACGGTGGCGCTTCGGGCCGAGCGCGCCCGGCTCCTCGGCTTCGACAGTTTCGCCGCCTACAAGCTCGACGACACGATGGCCGGCACGCCCGCGGCGGCGCGCGCCCTGCTCGAACGCGTCTGGCATCACGCCAGGCTCAAGGCCGGGCGCGAGACGGAAGCCCTGCAGGCCAAGGCCGCTGACGAGGGCGGCAATTTCGCCATCGAGGCGCACGACTGGCGCTACTACGCCGAGAAGGTGCGCAAGGCCGACTACGACCTCGACGAGACCGAGATCAGGAACTACCTCGTCCTCGACGACATCATCGCCGCCGCCTTCGATACCGCGACGCGCCTCTTCGGCCTCTCCTTCACGGCGCGCCACGATGTGCCCCTCTACCATCCGGACGTGCGCGCCTTCGAGGTCGCCGACCGCGACGGCCGCCATCTGGCCCTGTTTCTCGGCGACTATTTCGCCCGGCCGTCCAAGCGCTCCGGCGCCTGGAACAGCGGCTTCCGGCGTCAGGACAGGCTCGACGGCGACGCGCGGCCGATCGTCGTCAACGTCATGAATTTCGCCAAGGGCGGCGAGGGCGAGCCGACGCTGCTCTCGCTCGACGATGCGCGCACGCTCTTCCATGAGTTCGGCCATGCGCTCCATTCCATGCTGACCGATGTCGACTATCCGTCGATCGCCGGCACTGCGGTGGCGCGCGACTTCGTCGAGTTCCCCTCGCAGCTCTACGAGCACTGGCTGCTGCGCCCCGAGGTGCTGGCGCGTTTCGCCCGCCACGCCGTGACGCGCGAGCCGATGCCCGCGGCGCTGATCGCGCGCATCGAGGCGGCGCGCAGCTTCAATCAGGGCTTCGCCGCGGTCGAATATTGCGCCTCCGCCATCGTCGACCTCGATTTCCACATGCTGAGCGCCGAGACCGCCGCCGAGGCCTCGGACCCGGTCGCCTTCGAGCGCCGCAGCCTGCAGCGGATCGGCATGCCGAAGCCGATCGCCATGCGCCACCGTACCCCGCACTTCGCCCATGTGTTCTCGGGCGACGGCTATTCGGCCGGCTACTACTCCTACCTCTGGTCCGAGATGCTCGACGCCGACGGCTTCGGGGCGTTCGAGGAGGGCGGCGACGTCTTCGACGCGGGCGTGGCCGAGCGGCTGCGCGAGAACGTGCTGGCCGCCGGCAACCGCCGCACGCCCGAGGAGGCCTACACGGCCTTCCGCGGCCGCCTGCCGAGCGTCGAGACGCTGCTCGAAAAGCGCGGCCTCGCCTGAGCCCGCCATGAGCTGGTCGCCCGGACAGGATGCGGCATTGCAGGCCGTCTCGGCCTGGCTCAAGCGCGGCCGGCCGCAGGTCTTCCGCCTGTTCGGCTTCGCCGGCACCGGCAAGACGACGCTCGCCAAGCAGATCGCCGAGGACGTCGCGGGCGAGGTCGCCTTCGGGGCCTATACGGGCAAGGCGGCGCTGGTGCTGCGCTCCAAGGGCTGTCGCGGCGCCTCGACCATCCACAGCCTGATCTACCGCTCGCGCGGCGAGAGCGAGGAGGAGGGCTCGCCCTCCTTCGTGCTCAACCGCAAGAGCGCGGCGGCCGATGCCGAGCTCATCATCATCGACGAATGCTCGATGGTCGACGAGGAGCTCGGCCGCGACCTTCTCTCCTTCGGCACCAAGGTGCTGGTGCTCGGCGACACGGCGCAGCTGCCGCCGGTCAAGGGCGGCGGCTTCTTCACCGAGGCGGAGCCCGACGTGATGCTGACCGAGGTGCACCGCCAGGCGGCCGACAATCCCATCATCCGCCTGTCGATGCAGGTGCGCGAGGGCGGCCGGCTCGCGCATGGCGTCTACGGCGAGAGCCGGGTCATCCGGCGCAGCGAGGTCGGCTCGACGCTCGTCATGCAGGCCGACCAGGTGCTGGTCGGCATCAACAAGACGCGGCGCGCCTACAACCGCCGGATGCGCGAGCTCCTGGGCCATACGAGCGAGCGGCCGCAGGTCGGCGAGAAGCTCGTCTGCCTGAAGAACGACAAGAAGAAGGGCCTGCTCAACGGCGGCACCTGGACGGTCGAGACGCTGCATGCCGACCGCGGCGCCAAATATTCCATGAGCGTGCGCCCCGAGGACGAGGGCGACCGCAAGGCGGTGCGGGTCGGCGTGCTGCCCGCCTTCTTCGAGGGGCGCGAGGAGGAGCTCACGCCGGCGGCGCGGCGCGAGTCGGACCAGTTCGATTTCGGCTACGCGCTGACCGTGCACAAGGCGCAAGGATCGCAATGGAGCGATGTCGTGGTGTTCGACGAGAGCTTCGCCTTCCGCGAGCATCGCGCCCGCTGGCTCTATACGGCCATCACCCGTGCCGCCGAGCGGCTGACCGTGGTGGTTTGAGCCTTCCTACTGCTCTACCTTGAAGATGCGCGGTGATCATTGTATGATCTCTCGGATAAGGGAGGGATCATTATGCGCGCGTTTGCCCGGCCAGCGTTTTGGACGCTTGTCCTCGAATACGTGATTAGTTTAGCGAAGACTGGTTGCCGCATATTGCGTCAGCCGCTTTCGGTGTAACTCGAATCCCTCAAGTTCTAGGGAAATGTGATGCGTCGTCAGCGTGGATCGAAATAAGGTCGAGCTTGCAGGTTTGACAAACGAGGACGAGCGCCTGGTGTGCTCGTCCTTTTCACCTGTGGATAACTACAACGACTTGTTGCTCCTGAGCAGCGGCAGTGCGATTACTTTGCTACTAGAAGTAGAAAAATGCGGGGAGGGCAATGGTCTATTCCGTAAAAATGGAAGTCTCCGCCCCTCTCGCGATGTTCGCCCGACCCGATACTGGCGCGACACCAACTTCTTATTCTGCGCCGCCTTGGTCTACAAGTAAAGGTCTGCTTGAATCCGTTGCCATGTTTTCGGACGGATCGGCGTTTTTCAACCCCCGGAAAGTTGAAATCTGTCGGCGCCGAGGTACTGACGGTGGGATCTTCTATCAGAGATACACGACGAACTATGGCGGCCCTCTCCGTAAAGCAACACTCCTGCGTACTGCAGACGGAATGCAGCTAATCGCTACGGTTCTTGCCAACGTCTGCTTCCGGATTTACGCGGATGTGAGAAGTTCCGGCACGCGGAAGGCGAACAATCCTGCCCACCACCTGCATGACCTCTTCGTCCGACGCCTCAAACGCGGTCAGTGCTTTCGCACGCCAGCAATGGGATGGCGGGAGTTCACCTGCGACTATTGGGGCGCATTCCGCGACGACTACGAGGTCGACATCAGCGTCAATGAGATCATCCCATCGATGATGCATTCCGTCTGGAGTTCGCCCGCCAACGGCACATATGTTCCCCGCTTCGTCCAGAACGTCGAGATTCGGCGCGGAGTGCTCGACTATGCTGAATGAGTTGCTCGCGATTTCGATCGCCATGGACGAAGCGGGCATCGCCTATGGTGGTGGTCACGCCAATATCAAGCGGCTTGGCCGCGGAACGGCCTGGCGGGTGCGGCTCGGTATCGACGGGGCTATATCGGGAACCGATCTGATCGGGGCGGATCTATTCTCGCGGCTATGGACGTTGCGCGACGGTCAGCACAACAGCTTTCCTTTCGTGAAACTGCCGCCGTTGTTTGTCGTGGACGAAGCCGCACCGCCACCGGGCGGCAAATCAATGAAGCCGGGCGAGCAGGTCCGATGGCTAAGCGGATTTGCGGGACGAGACGTCTCGTCCGAATGGATGGCGCGCTGCTTCGCCAAAGGCGTGATGGCGAGCAATGCGGTGCGGCAGAGGCGTCTCTCCGGCACCGTGGCCGACGCCGTTGCACTGCTGATCGACCGGTTCACCACAGCGGCAAAGGATCCACGGAGGTTCGGGCTCGCGGTGGCGGAAGCCATCCTGGATGAGGTCGACACCAGCGGCAGCGAGGATGCGATCGACGCCGCCATCGCCGCCTTCTCGTCGGATAGCAACTATTATTTCGATCTGCCGATCGGTGGCGGCCAGTTCGACGTCGGCGATTCCAGGACGGAAGCCCTCGTCAGCCAGGCATTGTCCGGCAGCGGCGAGGGCGCGAACGGTATCTGCGTACTCACTGGGGCCGAAGTCGTGCTGCATGCCGGCCCTTTTCCTCAGCCGAAGCTTCCGGTGCTCGGACAGACTTACCTGTTTTCCCGCAATACCGACATCCCGGCGGCGGCACGCTACCGTCGCTCCGCAGCAGCATCCTTCCCGGTCGGTCAGGAGACGATTGCCAAGCTGAATGGCGCCCTGAGCGAGATTACGAGGATCGAGGCGAAAGGTCGAACATGGGAGCGCCTGCCCGGCGAGAAACCCAAGCAGTTCGACCTGTTGCTGACCTATGTGAACGCCGTTGGATTGTTTCCTATCGCGGCGGCGCTCACATCGGGCAGCGATGTCAGGGACAGCCAGCGTGACGCGGCGTCCGCTCAGAACGATACCTTGAAAAATCCGGCGACCGCCGCCGCCTTCGACCAGCGTGCGAGCGACCTGATCAATGCGTTCAAATTGAACGATAATATTCAGCTTGATCGGACGCGGGTCGGTTTCTGCATCGTCCGAGCCGTCGATCCGGCCAATCGCAAGGTGATCTATCACAGGAATATCGTCGTCCGGGACCTCCAGCACGCGCTCGAAGACTGGAAGGAGGGAGGGAAAAATCTTCCTGAACACCTCCGGCTTTCGGTGCCTCCCAAGAAGGAAGAGGGGCGCGCATGGCTAAAGCCACGCACGATCGCGCCGTTGGACGAGTTGGTCGATCTGAGCCGGGCAGCATTCGTTAATGGCGGCCGACGGAGCGTGAAGGTCGTTGGCCTCCCCGACGCTGACGCACTTGCGCTGTTTCTCTTTCGAGACCCGAGCCAAGCGAAGCGTTTGCTTGATCTCCTTCTGGCGCGCGGTCAACCATTGCTCGAAGGTATCAAACATACCGAACTCCGCCGGCCCTCGGACCTGAACGATTTCGATTGCTGGACCGGGCTTGATTACACATCGGCTCTGGCGATTTTGCTTCACATTCTCGATCGTAAGAAGGACGATTACATGGAGGATCTCGCTTATAAGCTCGGCCAGTTCCTGAACGCGGTCGACATTATTCATGTGGGCTACTGCCTCGAGGAGCGCAAAGGCCAAATTCCGCCGAGGCTTCTCGGCAATTCCTTCTTCCGCATGGCTCAAGCAAACCCTGGAGAAGCACTCGGGGCCTTGGCCCAACGGTGGCCCCCCTATGATCGGTGGATGAGCAAGACTTCGGCGGACACGAGGGACGCTCTTCCTCGGGAGGATCCTCAGGCTGAGAAGGACCGTAAACTGACCCCCGAACAACGGCAGCTCAGGAGCGCCTACTATACCAAATCTCGCGTCAGGGCCCTTTGCGCCGAACTGCACGACGCGCTCAGAGCGCGGAGCGAACCGCCGGATGCGACCTTCCGGGCGGAACTGCTGCTCGGCTATCTCGCGGGCCTGCCACCCAGAGCTCGCGACAAGAGCTCAGATGAAGCGCTCAATCCAAACGGGGGAGACAAGTGATGGCTGCGTTCAACCGAGGTACCGGCCTCTTGATCATCGAGGTGCGGCATTCCAATCCGAACGGCGATCCCGATATGGAGAGCGAGCCCCGTACGCTTGAGATGGACGGTCGAGGTCTGATCTCCCCGGTGTCCTTCAAGCGCAAGCTCCGAGACCTCGTCGGCGAAAAGGAGGGACCGGTCTGGACCGCTGCGCGCGACAACCTCAAGTTTTCCGGCGACGCGGGCTTCGATATCCTCGAATCGCGTGGTCGTGACCGCAAGGTCATCGCGGCGATGTCACCCGAGGATTTCAAGCTCAAATATTGGGATGGACGCGTGTTCGGCGCAACCTTCCTTGAGGAAGGCCTGAAAGACGACCCAGGCAATAAGGACGCGAAGAAGGAAAAGAGCCCCAAGGCCCGAAATCATATCAATACTGGCGCCGTTCAGTTCGGTCCTGGGGTCAGCATCGCGCCGATCGAGATCGACCGCCTCACCACGACCAACAAGGCGGGCGTCGAAGGCGACAAGGACCGGGGATTGGCCCCACTCGGTTGGCGCGTCGTGCGGCACGCAGTTTACGCCATGCCGTTCTACGTCAATGCCGCGGCAGCGACAAAGAGCGGCTGTACGGCAAAAGATATAACGCTCCTTCAGTTCGTCATACCGCAGGCCTATCGGCACACGGCCTCCGCGGTGCGCCCCAGTATCGAGATCCGGCACGCCTGGTATGCCGAGCACCGGACGCCGCTGGGCTCCTGCCCCGATGCAGCGCTGATCGACGCGCTGATGCCCAAAGTCAAGGACGGCAAGCCGAAGCCGACTGCCTATGATGATTACAACGTTCCCGGCAATCTACCGCCGGCCTTGAAGGACCGACTACAGTCATTCCAAGATCTCGTTGAAAAAATCTGGGGCTGACGCTATGCAGCCGGGGGAGGACGAACCACTCGCGCATTCGGCCCGCGAAGGCAGACAACCGCAGACCTACGCGAACCATATCGCCAGCGTTCGTGGCCTTGGCGGCCGATATGCCACCGAAATGCTGACGTCTGCGCGTCGACATTGGCCTGCTCTCCAAGATGCTGTCGACGATGCTCTCGCCTTCCATGACCTCGGCAAACTGGATGACTACGACCAGCGTCAGTTGAGAAAGGGTCCGAACGCGCCTTTGAAATGGGACCATGTCGACGCGGGCGTCGCCCATGCGATTACGTCAGATGCACTTTCTGCGGCTTGGATCGTCCGGAGCCATCACGCGCCGGGGCTGCCATGCAAGGCCGTTCATTTCAGCGACAGCGATGACCAAGGGCGGGGTCTGCGCGGCCGACGCGATGACGGCAGGGATCGCGATGAGCATCAGGAGCAAAAGGCGCATACTGACCGACAACTGCCGCGGTATCTCGCAATCCATACGCGTTGGTGTCAACCACGGACACCTGTGCCCGGTGGTGAACTTCGCGGCCTCGCGCTCCGTCTTGCTCTGTCCTGCCTCGTCGATGCCGACCACACCGACACGGCCCGTGCTGTCCAGGGCGTCGAACCGTTCGAACCTATCGTAAAGCCACGCTGGAGCGAGCGTCGGAACCATTTGAAGGCATATGTCAAACGCAAACAGGCGGTCGAGGCGAACGACCGCAACGCGGTGCGGGGCAGATTCTTTGACGACTGCTTCGACAGCGCCATCACGGCTTCGATGGCATCCTGCGAAGGGCCCGTCGGGATCGGCAAGACGACTGCCGTGACGGCGTACCTTCTCAAGCGAGCGGAGGAGTTGAACCTGCGGCGCATCTTCGTGGTGGCGCCCTACACCAACATCCTGACTCAGACGGCCAGCATCCTGCGAGAAGCCCTTTGTCTACCCGGCGAAGATCCGGAAGCGGTTGTCCTGGAGCATCACCACAGGGCTGAGTTCGAGAACGAAGGTCTGCGGGGAACAGCCGTGACATGGCGCGCCCTAGTTATCGTCACCACCGCCGTGCAGTTCTTCGAGACGCTGTCAGCGAACGCACCCTCCATGCTGAGGAAATTGCATCGCGTGCCGGGCTCGGCTATTTTCATTGATGAGGCCCATGCGGCGCTGCCGGTGCGTCTGTGGCGGCAATACTGGCTCTGGCTGAAGGAGCTGGCGGAGCAGTGGAATTGCCCTACCGTGCTGGCGAGCGGTTCCTTGGGCCGCTTTTGGACCGATCCGGAAATCGTATCGACGCCATGTATCCTGCCGGAATTGGTGACGGTCGAGAGCGGGCCGGCCATATTCACGGCCGAGCGACAGCGCGTGCAATACAGGCCATGCACTCAGGCTTTCACGTCGGTCGAAGATTTTTGCGCGTTCGCGCTTGCCCAGCCCGGCCCGCGTGTCATCGTCATGAACACGTTACAGAATGCCGCACTCGTCGCGCGACATCTCGGCACGATCGGCCATCGCATCCATCACATTTCTACCGCACTCTGCCCGCCGGACCGCGCGAGGATTTTGGCCCGCGTCCGCCGCGACCTCGACGAGCACCGGCGTGGCAACTGGTCCCTCGTCGGCACGAGCTGTATCGAAGCGGGCCTGGACCTCTCGTTTCGGACGGGGTTTCGCGAACGTTTTGGCGCCTGCAACTTGGTTCAGCTCGGCGGGCGCGTGAATCGTGGAGATGAATATCGAGGCGACGCAGTTGTCTTCGATTTTGCCTTGCGATCCGGTGACGGTATTACCTCGCATCCGGCCGCTACCGAATCGGGAAAAATATTGTTGCATCTTTTCAAGAGTGGAGATTTTGACCGGCTTATCGAGAATCCTGCAGATCTCATCACCCGCGCCCTGCATCTTGAGATCAACCAGTGCGGTGGCCTGAGCCGCGATGTTCTCTTGGACGCCGAACGCGACGAAAACTATCCTGCTGTAGTGGAACAGGGGCGCGTGATTGCGACGGAAACAAAAATCCTGATCGTCAAAGCCGACGTCCAACGAGCGATCAAAGCAGGCCAAAAGATCGGCTTTCGCGCTCTTCTCGACGGCAGTGTTCAGATCTGGCCGCACAAAGTCCGCTCCCTTGGCTTGGAGCCGGTCCAAGGGTGGGACAACAATCTTTATCCATTCCCTCCGCAACAATATGACTCCGAACGTCTCGGCATTATGCAGTGGTTGCTTTCGCACGCCGAGTTGAAGGCGAACGGGGGCGCCATCTTATGATGGACCCTATCATCCTCCCCCTCTCGGCCCTGCAACACGCCGTCTATTGCCTGCGGCAGGCGGCGCTGATCCATGTCGAGCGGCTGTGGGAGGAGAACCGGCTCACCGCCGAGGGGCAGGTGGTGCATCTCGCGGCGCACGAGCCGGGTCTGCGCAGGATGAAGGGCCTGCGCCGCGTCACCGCCCTGCCGCTCGCCTGCAAGCGTCTTGGGCTCGCCGGCACGGCCGACCTCGTCGAGTTCATCGCCGGCCCCGACGGCGAGACGCCGTTCCCGGTCGAATACAAGCGCGGCAAGCCGAAAAAGCACCGCGCCGACGAGGTGCAGCTCTGCGCCCAGGCGCTCTGCCTCGAGGAGATGACCGGCCGGCCCGTTCCCGAAGGCGCGCTGTTCTATGCCGAGCCCAAGCGCCGCACCCTCGTCGCCTTCGATGCCGAGCTGCGCGCCCTGACCGAGGAAACCGCGCACGCGTTGCGGACCATCGTCGAGAGCGGCACGACCCCGCCCGCGCGCTACAAGGCCTCGCTCTGCCGGGCCTGCTCGTTGATCGAGCTCTGCCGCCCGCAAGCGCCGCGCGCCGCAAAGGCATGGCGCGAGGGCGCCCTCGAGGCGTTGCTGGCCCAAGCGCCTAGCGTCGGCGCGCCGCCGTGAAGCGCCTGCTCAACACCGTCTATATCACGACGGAGGGCGCCGCCCTGCGCAAGGACGGCGAGAACCTCGTGGTCGAGGTCGAGGGGGCCGAGCGCGCCCGCCTGCCGCTTCATCTGCTCGCCTCCGTGGTGGCGTTCGGTGCGATCTACCTGTCCCCCGGCCTGATGCAGGCCTGCGCCGCGGCCGGCATCGCCATCGTGCTGCTCGATCGGGTCGGCCGCTTCCAGGCCCGCGTCGAGGGACCGGTCAGCGGCAACGTGCTGCTGCGGCGCGCGCAATATCGGGCTTCCGACGCGCCGACCGAGCTCGTCCGCGGCTTCGTGCTCGGCAAGGTCTCGAACCAGCGCAGCGTGCTGATGCGCGCCCTGCGCGACCATGGCGCCGACATCGGCGACGAACGCCGCGCGGCGCTCCTGGGGGCCATCGAGCGGCAGGCGCAGATCCTCCGGAGGGTGGCCCGCGGCAGCGACGATGCCGAGACGCTGCGCGGCGCCGAGGGCGAGGCCGCCGCGCGCTATTTCGCGGTCTTCGACGCGATGATCCGGGTGGCCGATCCGGCTCTGCGCTTCACGGGGAGATCGCGGCGGCCGCCGCTCGATGCGGTGAACGCGCTGCTGTCCTTCCTCTATACGCTGCTGACGCATGACTGCCGCAGCGCCGCCGAAAGCGTCGGGCTCGACCCGGCTGTCGGCTTCCTGCACCGCGACCGCCCGGGGCGGCCGAGCCTGGCGCTCGACCTGATGGAAGAGCTGCGCCCGGTGCTCGCCGACCGATTGGTCCTGTCGCTGATCAACCGGCGGCAGATCGGCGCCGAGGCCTTCGAGACCCGCGACGGCGGCGCGGTCCTGCTGACCGAGGCCGGACGCAAGACGGTACTGACCGCCTGGCAGGCCCGCAAGACGGAAGAGCGTCGCCACCCCTTCCTGGGCGAGACCGCGCCGCTCGGCCTCGTCGCCTATCTCCAGGCGCAGCTTCTGGCGCGGCACCTGCGCGGCGACCTCGACGCCTATCCGCCCTGGTTCTGGGCCTGATCGGCCTATGCTGGTGCTCGTGACCTATGACGTTCACGTGTCCGGACCGGGCGGGCAACGGCGGCTCCGGCGCGTCGCGAAGGCCTGCCGCGATTTCGGCCAACGGGTGCAATATTCGGTGTTCGAGATCGATGTCGACCCCGCGCAATGGACGCGCCTGCGCGCCCGCCTCGAGAGCCTGATCGATCCCGCGGTCGACAGCCTGCGCTACTATAACCTCGGCGCGAACTGGCAGCGCCGGGTCGAGCATATCGGCGCCAAGCCCTCGCTCGATCTCGACGGGCCGCTCATTGTGTGACCCTTGAGACCGATCCACCGGCGCGAACCGCAAGCCTGACCGAATGGCCGAGTGCGGTTCGCGATCGTGTCAACCCCTTGGAATTGCAGACATCGCGCAAGTGTGGCACGGGGTCTCGCCGCTCGCTCGCGCCACGACGGACGAGCTTCGCGGGAGCGCGGGGATTCCGTTCGTGCAGGCAATGGTTTAGGGTTGAGCGGTCGCTCCCCGCGCGGGAGCGTGGATCGAAACGCCTCAACGAGGGCGGGGACGCGCGTCTTGAGCGTCGCTCCCCGCACGGCGGTGGGGTATAGTGATGGTGCCTGACATGAGCCAGTTTTGATTGAGGCGGGGCGTCTA
>DATBEH010000047.1:0-46186 GCA_036276175.1 Lichenihabitans sp. | reverse complement strand
CGATCAATTTCCTCAACCAGTACCAGCAGGCCGGCGGTTCCGCCCATCTGATCGGCGGCACCATCATGGTCGACCAGTCGGTGCTCTCGGCCAAGGGCAGCGCCAAGAAGGCGCTGATCGGGACGCCGTCGTCCGGCCCGCAGGCCGACACCTGGGACGATCCCGCCTGGAAGGCTTTCGTGAAACGCTACCAGGACGATTATCCGCCGGACAAGCGCTTCCCGACCCCCTCGCTCTTCGCCGTCGGCTATTACAACGCCGCGACCGCCACCCTCGATGCGCTCGACAAGGTCAAGGGCGACCTCTCGGACGGCCAGAAAGCCTTCCGCGAGGCGCTCGCCAAGACCGATCTCAAGGCGCCGAACGGCGAGATCAAGCTCGACGACAACCGCCAGGCGATCGGCACCAATTTCGTGACGGAGGTCGCACAGGAGGCGAACGGCGACCTGGCGAACAAGCTGGTCAAGATCGTGCCCAACGTCACCCAGACGCTCGGGCTCGACAAGGCGACCTTCGCCAAGATCGGCCTGCCGAGCCGCGATACGCCCGAATGCAAGAAGTACCAGTAAGCTAGCGCTTGGCCGCCGCCACGGCCGCCGCGCTCGACCCCGATGCGCCAGCGCGACCGCGGGATGCCGCGGCCGCTCCGGCTCGCTCTTGACCTCGCCGGCGATTGGCGTTCAATTCTCGCGTGCCGCACCCGCAGCCAGAGGCGGGGCGCATCGGGAAACGCTTGAGCCGACGGCCGCTGCCGACCGCCGCCGCTCCGGCCAGCAGCATCGAGGGCTCGGCCCCCGGCTTCCTCGGGTCGATATGCGACCGAGCCGGATCTCCGCGGACCCTTCTGAGGAGGGGTCCCATGAGCACCGCTCTCGCCGTCCGCCACGGTCCGTTCGGACGCGCCGCGCTCTATAAGCTCAACCGCTCCTTCCTGACGCATGCGCATCGCGAGGCGCATCTGACCTTCCATGTCAGCGGCCAGCCCGCCCTGATCAGGGTTTCCAGCGAGCCGATCCGGCTCGATCCCGGAACGGCGCTCGCCATCGATCCCTGGCAGCCGCACAGCTTCGAGCCCGGCGATTTCGACGATTGGACCATAGCCCTCGTCCTTTACGTCAAGCCGCGATGGTTCGACGACGAAGGCGGAGCGGACCCGGGCAGCCTGCGCTTCGGCAGGCCGACGCTCGCCATGACGCCGCTCGTGCAGCGGCTCGTCGACCGCATCGTGGCGCTGCTGCTCGGCGACGAGGCCGCAACCGGCTTTGACCGTCACCTCCGCGACCTCGCCTGCGCCTGCCACGAGCAGAGCTGGGATCGGGCAGGCAGGCGCTCCGCCACCGAGCGCCGGCTCCTCTACTCCGATTTCCGAATCCGCAACTCGATCCGTCTGATGCAATCGCGGATCGGCGACGAACTAGCCATCGACACGATCGCCCGCGACGCCGGCCTGTCGCGCCCGCACTTCTACAAGCTTTTCCGCCAGCATGTCGGGATCACGCCCAACATCTATCTGAACACGCTGCGCATGGAGACCGCCATCGACCGGCTGACGTGCTCGTCCGACGCGGTGACCTCGATCGGCCTCGATCTCGGCTTCGCCTCGCAGGCGAGCTTCACCCGCTTCTTCTGCACCAACGTCGGCGTTCCGCCGAGCGACTATCGGCGCGTCGCCTCCAGCGTCACCTGATCGGCGCGGCGAAAATTTGGACGCCGAGACGCGACGAGAGCAGACTGTCGGGTATGCAAGGCTCCGGTCTCGCGACTAGACTTGGCCGACAGGGCCCGGGAAGGGTGCAACCATAAGGCCGGCGACGCGAACCGGCCGCAAAGCGGGGACAGGGACGCTCCCGATCCATGAATGAAGGCGACCGCCAGACAGGAGACGGGACGGTGCGCGGGACGCGGCCGGGCGCCGCATGAGCCGCCTCGTCGAGCGCCACCCGCTCGTCGCCCTCGTCGGGTTCATCGCCGCCGCAATCTTCCTGTGGGCGATCTTCGCGCCCTGGCCGTCGGGGCTGCAGGATTGGGCCGGCAGCAAGAAGCTCTTCCTCAACGCCTTCCTCAACGGTGTGACGCTCGGGGCGCTCTATTTCCTCGTCGCCAGCGGCTTCACGCTGATCTTCGGGCTGATGCGCAACGTCAACCTCGCGCACGGCTCGCTCTACATGCTCGGCGGCTATGTCGGCTACGAGACCTCGGTGGCGACGGGCTATTGGGTATTGAGCTTCGTCGCCGCCTTCCTCGTCGTGGGCGCCCTCGGTATCCTGCTGCAATACTTCGTGTTCCGGCGCATGGAGGGCCAGGATCTGCGCCAGACCCTGGTGACGATCGGCATCTCCATCGTGCTGGCCGACATCATGCTGTGGATCTGGGGCGGCGATTTCTATCAGATCCTGGCGCCCGACTGGCTCTCCGGCCCGATCAGGCTGCCGCTCGTCACGGCGGTGAAGAGCAACGGCGAGGCGGTGTTCCTGACCTATCCGGTGGTGCGCCTCGCGATCCTGCTCGCCGCCGCGGTGCTCGGCTTCGCCATGTGGCTGGTGCTCAACCGCACGCGCATCGGCATGCTGGTGCGCGCCGGCGTCGACGACCGCGAGATGCTGGCGGCGACCGGCGTGCGCATCCAGCGCGTCTTCGTGCTGGTCTTCGCCTTCGGGGCGGGCCTCGCCGGGATCGCCGGCGTCGTCGGAGGCACGTTCCAGTCGATCGCGCCTGGCGAGGACATCCGGTTCCTCCTCGCCTCTCTCGTCGTCGTCATCGTCGGCGGCATGGGTTCGATCCCCGGCGCGGCGCTCGGCGCCCTGATCATCGGCCTCTCCGAACAGTTCGGCTCGGTCTACTTTCCCACCTATGCGGTGGTGCTCACCTTCCTGATCATGGTCGTCGTGCTGGCCTTCCGGCCGCAGGGCCTCGTGGCGAGCGGGCGCTGAGCCATGGCCGCGATTCCCAACCGCGCGGCGGTGACCCCGCGCAAGGCCGAGCGGGCGGCGAACGACGCCCTGCAGCTCTACGGCGTCGCCGGTGCTCTCCTGGTCCTGGCGCCGGCCTTCTGCAGCGACTTCGTGCTGCTGCAGATCCTCGGCTGGTCGATGATCCTCGGCATGATCGCGCTGAGCCTGATGTTCCTCGCCGGCTACGGCGGGATGGTCAGCCTCGTGCAGATGACGGTGGCGGGGCTGGCGGCCTATCTCGTGGCGATCTTCGGCTCGAGCGCCGTCTCGGCGATCAGCCTGAACTGGGCCTGGTGGCTGGCGGTGCCGGCGGCGGTGTTCGTCGCGACCCTGTTCGGAGCCGGCGTCGGCGCGCTCGCGGTGCGCACCGCCGGCATCTACACGATCATGATCACCCTGGCCGTGGCCGCGGCCTTCTTCTATTTCACCCAGCAGAACTACGCCATCTTCAACGGGTTCACCGGCTTCAACCAGGTCGTGCCGCCGAAGGCCTTCGGCGTCGCGTGGCGCGAGCCGATCCCCTTCTACGAACTCATCCTGGCCTGCGCGGCCGCCGCCTATGCGGCCGTGCTCTACGTGTCGCGCTCGCCCTTCGGGCTCGCCTTGCAGGGCCTGCGCGACAACGCCCGGCGCATGGAGGCGCTGGGCTTCGACGTCACCGCCCATCGCATTGCGGCCTATGCCTTCGCGAGCCTGATCGCGGCGGTGGCGGGCGTGCTGCTGGTGTGGCTCAACGCCCAGGTCTCGCCCGGAACGGCGGCGGTCGGCCCGGCCATCGACATCCTCATCATCGCGGTCGTCGGCGGCATCGGCCATCCGGTCGGCCCCTTCGTCGGGGCGCTCATCTATGTGCTGCTGCGCACCTTCGCGCTCGACGCGCTCGTCGCGGTCGGCCTCTCGGGCGAGCGGTTCGAATTGCTGATCGGGCTCGGCTTCCTCATCGTCGTGTTCTTCTCGCCCGACGGGATGCTGGGGCTGTGGGCGCATTGGCGCCGCGCCGCATCGGGCCGGAACTACCTTGCCCGCCGCACGGGGGACCGCCGGTGAGCGCGGCGCCGCAAGGCACCGGCGTCGCCGGTCGGCTTCTGGCGGCCGGGACCGCCAATGCGCTCGAACTGCGCGGCGTGACCATGCTTTTCGGAGCGCTGGCGGCGCTGAGCGACGTCACGCTTTCGGTCAAGCCGGGCGAGCGCCGCGCCGTGCTCGGCTCGAACGGCGCCGGCAAGACGACGCTGTTCAACTGCATCACCGGCGATTTCCTGCCGAGCTCGGGCACCATCCGGCTGTTCGGCGAGGACGTGACGCAGTTCCCTGCCCACGAGCGCATCCGGCGCGGGCTGCGGCGGACCTACCAGATCTCGCTGCTCTTCACAGGGCTCAGTGTCTTCGACAACGTCTATCTGGCGTGCTGCGGCGTGTCGCGCCGCCGTTTCTCGTTCCTGCGGCCGCGCCGCGACGATGCCTTGGTGGCGACGGCCGAGCGGCTGACCGAGGCGGTGCACCTCACCGAGGTCAAGGACACCAAGGTCTCGGACCTCTCCTACGGCCAGCAGCGGCAGCTCGAGATCGGCCTGGCGCTGGCCGGGGCGCCGCGCTTCGTGCTGTTCGACGAGCCGGCGGCCGGCCTCTCGCCGACCGAGCGCGGCGAGCTCGTCGAGATCCTGACCAACCTGCCGGGCCACATGGGCTTCATCCTGATCGAGCACGACATGGACGTCGCCCTGCGCGTCGCCGAGAGCGTCACGATGATGCACAACGGGCGCATCTTCAAGGAAGGTGCGCCCGAGGAGATCGAGGCCGACCCCGAGGTGCAGCGCCTCTATCTCGGAGGCGGCCATGAGTGATCGTTCGCGCCCGGTCGCGCCGGTCCTCGAGATCCGCGACCTCCACGTCCATTACGGCGCCTCGCATGCGCTGCAGGGGGTCGATCTCTCGCTCGCCGGCGGCGTGCTCTCCGTCGTCGGCCGCAACGGCATGGGCAAGACGACGCTGTGCAAGGCCATCATGGGCCTGGTGCGGGTCTCGAGCGGCACGATCCGCTTCGCCGGCCGCGACCTCGCCGGCATGGCGCCGGCCGAGATCGCCCGGCTCGGCGTAGGCTACGTGCCGCAGGGGCGACGGCTGTGGCGGTCGCTCACGGTGGACGAGCATCTGCGCCTCGTCGAGCGGCGCGGCGGCGCCTGGTCGCTCGAGCGCATCTATTCCGCGTTCCCGCGCCTGGCCGAGCGCCGCGGCAACGGCGGCGCCCAGCTCTCGGGCGGCGAGCAGCAGATGCTCGCCATCTCGCGCGCGCTCCTGCTCAACCCGCGCCTGCTGGTGATGGACGAGCCGACCGAGGGGCTCGCCCCGGTCATCGTCGCCCAGGTCGAGGAGATGCTGCTCCGTCTCGCCGGGGACGGCGATGTCGACGTGCTCGTCATCGAGCAGAACATCGGAGTCGCGACCGCGGTCGCCGAGCGCGTCGCCATCATGGTCAACGGCCGCGTCAATCGCGTGACCGACGCGGGCGAGCTCGCCGCCGATCTCGACCTGCAGCGGCGCCTGCTCGGCGTCGGCCGCCATGCGCACGAGCCCGTTCCGGCCGAGGCGCCGCCCCCCATCGCGCTCCCGCCGGCCCCGGCGAGCGGTCCGCGCAAGCTCTACCTGTCCAATCCGAGCCCGCCGACACGCTGGTCGCGACCCGTTCCGGTGCGGGTCATCGTCGAGGCGGCGCGCACGATCTCGGCGATCTCGGACCTGCCCGTCGAGGCGGCCGATCTGCGGCCGAGCCCGGTCACCGCCGAGACGGTGATCGTCGCCGGCACGCTCGACACCAAGGGGCCGGAGCTGCGCTTCATCCGCGACCTCCTCAAGGCGCAGGGGCTGGCGGTGCGGCTCGCCGACCTTTCGACCTCCGGCACGCATTCGGGTGCGGACATCCCGGCCCACCAGATCGCGGCCTATCATCCGCGCGGCCCGAGCGCCGTCTTCACCGGCGACCGGGGCCGTTCGGTGGCCGGCATGACACAGGCCTTCGAGGCCTGGATCAGGCGCCAGCGGGTCGCGGGGATCATCGGCGCCGGCGGCTCGGGCAACACGGCCATGGTCGCGGCCGCCATGCGGGCGCTGCCGATCGGCGTGCCGAAACTGATGATCTCCACCGTCGCCGCGGGCGACGTGCGCGCCTACGTGGGGCCGAGCGACATGATGATGATGCATGCGGTGGCCGACGTGCAGGGGCTCAACGCCATCACCCGCACGGTGCTCGGCAACGGCGCGCAGGCGCTCGCCGGCATGGTCAAGGCCCGCAAGGCGGCGCCCCAGGAGGCTTCGACGACGGACCGGCCCGCCGTGGGCCTCACCATGTTCGGCGTGACGACGCCTTGCGTGCAGGCGCTCGCCAAGGCCTTGGAGGCCGAGGTCGATTGCCTGGTGTTCCACGCCACCGGCATCGGCGGCCAATCGATGGAAGCGCTGGTCGAGGCGGGGCTGATCAAGGGCGTCCTCGACATGACCACCACGGAGGTCTGCGACCTCCTGTTCGGCGGCGTTTTTCCGGCGACGGAAGATCGGTTCGGCGCGGTGATCCGCCGGCGCGTCCCCTATGTGGGCTCGGTCGGGGCGCTCGACATGGTCAATTTCGGCGCGCCCGACACCGTGCCGGAGCGCTACCGCGGCCGGCTCCTCTACGAGCACAACCCGCAGGTGACGCTGATGCGCACCACGGCCGAGGAGAACGCCACCATGGGCCGCTGGATAGGCGAGCGGCTGAACCGCATGGACGGTCCCGTTCGCTTCCTGCTGCCGCAGGGCGGCGTCTCGCTGATCGACCGGCCGGGCGAGCCCTTCTACGATCCCGCCGCCGATGCCGCCTTGTTCGACGCGCTGGAGAGGACCGTCCGGGTGACGGCGAACCGGCGGCTGATCCGCTCGGTCCATGCGATCAACGATCCGGCTTTCGTGGCCGAGGCGGTGGCCGCCTATCGCGAGATCAACGCCCGGCCGCGTGCGCGGCGGCAAGCAAGGGTCAGGTGATGGATAGGATTGGACACATCCACGAAGGGGCGGTCGGACGCTGCACTGCTCTCTCGCTCATCCCCGCGAAAGCGCTAGGCGATTCACACATCCGGCGAATGGCATCGTGTTTCCTTCTCCCCTTGCGGGAGAAGGTGGGTTTCGCGGAACGCGAAAGCCGGATGAGGGGATCGCTCCTCCCGGAGGCACCCCTCATCCGCCCTCACTGTGTTCGGGCACCTTCTCCCGCAAGGGGAGAAGGGAAAACCCCCGAGTTCTGTGCATCTCCTAGCGCAAAAGCGGGGATCCAGCGCAAGATGTCATGCCGAAGGCAGTCTCTTTCGATCTCGCCAATATCACTCTGGATCCCCGCTTTCGCGGGAATGAGCGGGAACTGACATGACACGCGTGCCGAGAGCAAAAATCCTGGAGAAATTCCGCGCCATGGCGGCGCGCGGCGAGCCCATCGTCGGCGGCGGCGCCGGCACCGGCCTCTCGGCCAAATGCGAGGAGGCCGGCGGCATCGATCTCATCGTGATCTACAATTCCGGCCGCTACCGCATGGCCGGGCGCGGCTCGCTCGCCGGGCTTCTGGCCTATGGCGACGCCAATGCCATCGTGGTCGACATGGGCCGTGAGGTGCTCCCCGTGGTGAAGCGCACGCCGGTGCTGGCGGGCGTCAACGGCACCGACCCGTTCCGCGACATGGACGTCTTCCTGCCGGAACTCAAGCGCCTCGGCTTCTCGGGCGTGCAGAACTTCCCGACCGTCGGCCTCATCGACGGCACCTTCCGGGCCAACCTGGAGGAGACCGGCATGTCCTACCGGCTCGAGGTCGAGATGATCGCCAACGCGCGGGCGCTCGACATGCTGACGACGCCCTACGTGTTCTGCGAGGCCGATGCGAAGGCCATGGCGCAGGCCGGCGCCGACATCGTCGTCTGCCATCTCGGCCTCACCACCGGCGGCTTGATCGGGGCCGACACGGCGCTGAAGCTCGAGGATTGTCCGGCCAAGGTCGAGGCCTGGGCTCAGGCGGCGCTCGCGGTCAAGCCCGACTGCCTGGTGCTCGTGCACGGCGGGCCGGTCGCCATGCCGGCCGACGCCGAATACATCCTGCGCAACACGTCGAACTGCCACGGCTTCTACGGCGCCTCCTCGATGGAGCGGCTCCCGGTCGAGGGCGCGCTCACCGAGCAGACGCGAGCCTTCAAGGGGATCCGGCGATGATGCTTTCACCCCTCATCCGGCCGCTTCGTGGCCACCTTCTCCCGCAAGGGGAGAAGGGGGAGCCTCGTTTTGCGAGATTAGCATCCTTCTCCCCTTGCGGGAGAAGGTGGGCCGGCGAAGCCGGGCCGGATGAGGGGTCTTCAGGCCAAGAAAATGTCGGAGCACGGCCATGACGGGGCAATTGATCGGCCAGCTCATTCTCTGGCTCATCCTGGCGGTCGTCGCCATCGCCATCCTCTATTACGTGATGCAATGGCTCTACCGGCGCTCGACCAAGGAGATCGCCTTCGTCCGCACCGGGCTCTTCGGCGAGAAGGTGGTGATCGACGGCGGCGCCTTCGTCTGGCCGATCATCCACGACATCACGCCCGTGGCGATGAACACGCTGCCGCTCGAAGTCACGCGGGCCCGCGACCAGGCGTTGATCAGCCGCGACCGCATGCGCGTCGACGTCAAGGCCGAGTTCTACGTGCGCGTCCGCGCCACCCGCGAGGCCGTGTCGCTCGCCGCCTCGACCCTCGGCCGCCGCACGCTGGAAGCCGATACGCTGCGCGGCCTCCTCGTCGGCAAGTTCGAATCCGCGCTCCGTGCTATCGCGGCCGAGATGACCATGGACGAAATGCACCAGGGGCCGAACCTCTACGTCGAGCGGGTCCGCGAGCTCGCCCAGCTCGGCCTGTCGCAGAACGGGCTCGAGCTCGAATCCGTCGCCATCCTCGACCTCGACCAGGCCGGCCTCGAATACTTCAACCCGTCCAACAGGTTCGACGCCGAGGGCCTGACCCAGCTCATCCAGACCATCGAGTCGCGCCGCAAGCTGCGCAACGACATCGAGCAGGATGCCGTCATCCAGATCCGGGCCCGCAACCTCGAAGCCGAGCGCCAGGCGCTCGACATCGAGCGCGAGAGCGAGCATGCCCGGCTCGAGCAGGAGCGCGAGATCGAGTTCCGCCGCGCCGAGCAGCGCGCCGAATTGGCCCGCGAGAGGGCGGAGCGCGAGACGGTTGCGGAACGTGCCCAGCTTCTCGCCCGCGAGACGATCGAGCGATCGCGCATCGCCAACGACCATGCCATCGCGGAAGCGCGCATCCAGTCTGAGCGCGACATCCGCCAGCGCGAGCTCGACCGCCAGCAGGTGGTCGAATCGGCCGAGATCGCGCTCCGCGAGGGGATCGAGCGCGCCCGCATCCTCCAGCAGCGCGCCCTGTCCGAGGCTCGCATCGCCAACGAGCGCGAGACCCAGGCGCTGGAGATCGAGCGCCAGCGCTTCATCCAGGCGGCGGAGATCGCCGCCACCGAGGCGACGGAGCGCTCCCGCATCGACCAGGAGCGGGCCGTCGTCGAGGCCCGCATCATGCGCGACCTCGAGACCCGGGCGCAGGAGATCGAGCGCCAGCGCAGCCTCGACGAGGCCGAGATCGCGGCCCGCGAGACGACCGAGCGGGCGCGCATCGCCCAGCAGCGCGGGCTCGCCGAAGCGCGCATCGACAGCGAAGAGGACACGCGCCGCCGTGAGATCGCGCGCAACCGGTCGCTGGAGGAAGCCGAGATCGCGGCGCGCGAGACGACCGAGCGGCTGCGCATCACCCAGGCGCTCGAAGTGGACCAGGAGCGCATCGGGGCCGACCGCCGCGTCCGCACGCTCGAGATCGAGCGCCTGCAGGCCGTGGAGGAGGCCGAGATCGCCGCCCGCCAGGCGGTCGAGGCGGCGCGCATCGCCCAGGAGGCCAAGGTCAGCCGCGAGCGGATCGAGACCGAAGCCGACGTGCGTGCCCGGGAGATCGCCCGCAACGAATCCGTCGAGGCGGCCGACCTCAAGCGGCGCGAGAGCGTCGAGCGTCAGCGCATCGCGGTCGAGCTCGCGCTCGAACAGAACCGCATCGGCTCGCAGCAGGAGCGCGAGCTCATCGATATCGCCCGCAAGCAGACCGTCGAGGACGCCGAGGAGGCACGCATCATCGAGCTCGCGGCGCGGCGCGCCGAGCGGGTCGAGGCCGATGCCCGCGTGAGGCAGGCCGAGATCGCGGCCAAGCGCGACGTCGAGAGCACCGACATCCACCGCGAGAAGGCGCTCGATGCGGCGCGGCTCGAGCGCCGTCGCTCCTCCGAGCAGCTCGAGATCGCCCGCGTCCAGGCGCTGCGCGAGGCCGAGATCGCCTCGCGCGAGGAGATCGAGCGGGCGCGCATCGTCTCCGAGCGCGGCCTCGACGAGGCGCGCATCACCCACGAGCGCGACCGCCGCAAGCTCGAGATCGAGCGCGAGCGGGCCGTCGATCTCGCCCAGATGCAGAAGGCCATCGCGCTCTATCAGGCCTCGCTCGAGGAATCGGCGGCCCGCGCCGCGGCCGACACGGCCCGCGCCCGCGCGGCCGAGGCCGAGGAGCGCATCAAGACGGCGCGCGAGACGGAGGAGGCCAGCCGTCGCCGCACCGTCGAGGTCATGATGGCCGAGATCGCCGCCGAGCGCGAGAAGATCGCCGCCGACGCCGAGCGCGTGCGCCGCGCCGTCGAGGCCGAGGCGCAGCGCCTCATCAACGAGGCCGAGAACGTGCTCACCGAGCCGGCGCGCGCCTCGCTGTTCAAGCGCAAGCTGCTCGACCGGGTCGAGGGCATCGTCGCGGCCTCGGTCAAGCCGATGGAGAAGATCCAGGACATCCGCATCATGCAGCTCGACGGCATCGGCGGAGGCGGTGGCAGCGGTGGCCGAAGCGCCACCGACGAGGTCATCGATTCGGCGCTGCGCTACCGCGTGCAGGCGCCGCTCGTCGACAGCCTGCTCGCCGACCTCGGCATCGAGGGCGGCAGTCTCTCCAAGATGGGCGGCCTAATCCGCGAGGCGAGCGACCTGCAGCGCATCGCCAAGGATGCCAAGGGCGGTGGCGCCTCGGGCGGCAAGCCACCGGCCGGGGAGTAACGGAGATGATCGTGATGTACGAAGGCTTCGCCTCACCCCTCATCCGCCCTAGTTCGCAGGGCACCTTCTCCCGCAAGGGGAGAAGGACGCTAAGGCCTCGGGACGTGGCACCCCCTTCTCCCCTTGCGGGAGAAGGTGGCGCGCAGCGCCGGATGAGGGGTGTCCACAGGCTTACAATTCATTTGGACGCTCGCTGATGCCCCGCGTCTTCGTCTCCTCCGTCGTCAATGCGCCCGCCGCCAAGGTGTGGGAGCGGGTGCGCGACTTCAACGGCCTGCCCAAATGGCACCCCGGCATCCGCGAGAGCCGCATCGAGAACGGCGAGCCCGCCGACCGCATCGGCTGCGTGCGCGACTTCCGCCTGCAGAACGGCGACCGCATCCGCGAGAAGCTGCTCGGCCTCTCGGACTACGATATGTTCTGCACCTATGCGATCCTGGAGAGCCCGATGCCGCTCACCGATTACGTGGCGACGCTGCGGCTAACCCCGGTCAGCGACGGCGACCGCACCTTCGTCGAATGGACGGCCGAATTCGAGTGCGCGCCGGAGGTCGCGGACGAACTCGTCGCCGGCATCGGCACCAATGTGTTCCAGGCGGGCTTCGATTCGCTGAAGCGCCATTTTCCGGGGCGGTGATCCGATGTGCGCGCTTCACCCCTCATCTGGCCTGCCAAAGGCAGGCCCCCTTCTCCCGCAAGGGGAGAAGGGGGTGCCACTTCCTGCGAGATTGGCGCCCTTCTCCCCTTGCGGGAGAACAGCCTGTCCCGAGCCCGTCGAGGAATGCCTTCCCGAAGACGAGGCGGATGAGGGGTTGCGCAGCGCTTTAGAACGGCAGGCCGGCACGCGCGAGGATTGTATCCATGACGGACTCGGGCGCGTTCAGGACCTCATGGTTCCAGAACCGCGCGATGGTGAAGCCTTGCTGCCGCAGCCAAGCGTCTCGAACTTCGTCATGCGCGCTTTCGGCGTGCTGCGAGCCGTCGCATTCGACGACGAGCCGGCGTTCGAAGCAGACGAAATCGACGATGTAGCGGCCGAGCGGCACTTGCCGCCGCCATTTCATAATACTGAGGCGTCGCCCGCGCAGGAGAAGCCACAGCTTTCGTTCGGCCTCGGTGCTTCCTGCCCGCAGCGAGCGTGCCTTGGCCACCGGCCCGTGGTTTTCGCGCATCGCGTATCTCTCATCCGGCGCGCTTTCGCGCGCCACCTTCTCCCGCAAGAGGAGAAGGACGCTAGTCTCGCAGGACGAGGTACTTCCTTCTCCCATTGCGGGAGAAGAGCCTGTCCCGAGCTCGTCGAGGGATGCCTTGCCGAAGGCAAGGCGGATGAGGGGTGGATCCATTGCCCACGATCGCGAGGCGCCGCAGGGCCGGAGGCGCGCACGTGGTGAAGATCGACAGGAGCACCATCGTCGACGCGCCGGTCGAGCAGGTGTGGGCGGTGCTGCGCGACTTCAACGGTCACGACCGCTGGCACCCGGCGGTGGCGGACAGCCAGATCGAACGCGGTCAGCCGTCCGACAAGGTCGGCTGTGTCAGGCGCTTCCACCTCGAGGACGGATCGGAATTGCGCGAGCAGCTGCTGACGCTGTCGGATGCCGACATGGCCTTCAGCTACTGCCTGCTCGAGACGCCGGTGCCGCTCCTGAACTACGTCGCCCACGTGCGGCTCGTGCCGGTGACGGATGGGGATCGCACCTTCTGGCACTGGCATTGCCGCTTCGATACGCCCGAGGGCCAGGAGGTGGCGCTCGAAGCGATGGTCCGCGACAATATCTACGAGGCGGGCTTCAAGGCGGTGCGGATCCATCTCGGCTTGCCCGAGGGAGCCGCGTGATGCCGATCAGCGTCAAGACCTGCACCGGGATCGAGGAGGCTGCCCGGACGCTGGCGGGCAGCCGCTCGGCGCGGCTCTTCGGCGGCGGCACGCTCGTCATGCGCGCCCTGAACGAGGGCACCCAGGAGTTCGACACATTGGTTCGTGTCAGCGATCCTGCGCTCAGACAGGTGAAGCCCGAGGGCGACCGCATCACGATCGGGGCGGCGGTCACCATGGCCGAGGTCATGGCGAACCGCGACCTCGGCTTCCTTGCGCCGGTGGCCAGGACCATCGGCGGCCCGGCGGTCCGCAGCGCCGCAACGGTTGGCGGCAACCTTTTCGCCGCCTCGCCCTACGGCGACGTCACGGTGGCGCTGCTGGCACTCGACGGCATGGTGACGCTCGCCGGCGCCGCGCGGCCGGTGAGCCTGGAAGACTTCCTCAAGGTCCGCGATCGCGAGCCCCGCACCGTCGTGGCCGCGGTCACCATCCTTCGGCCGCGCGATGCGCAAGCCTTCCGCTTCCGCAAGGTGAGCCGCGTCAAGCCCAAGGGCATATCGGTGATGTCGATCGCGGCCTATCTGCCGCTGTCGGGCGGCCGCATCACGGGCGCCCGCGTGGCCTACGGCGCCATGGGGCCGACGCCATTGCGGGCGAAGGCGGTCGAGCGGGCGCTCGAAGGGCGCAGCCTCGATGCGGCCGGGATCGCCGCGGCGCTCGCAGCCGCCACTGAAGGTCTCGATCCTCCGACCGACGCGCTCGCGTCGAGCTGGTATCGGCGGGAGGTCGCGCCCGTTCACCTCCGGCGCGTGCTGCTCGACGAGGCGCCGTAGCCATGGCCCGCAAGCCTATCGAATTCCGCCACAACGGTCGGGAGCAGGCGGCCTTCGTCGAGGAGGGTGCCAATCTGCTCGACGTGCTGCGGCGCGGCATCGGCGATTTCGCGCCGAAATACGGCTGTGGCCAGGGCACCTGCGGCTGTTGCACGGTGCTCGTTGACGGCGCGCCGCACCTGGCCTGCCTGACGCTGGCCGAGAGCGTCGCGGGGCGCGTGGTCGAGACCGCGTCGGGCCTCGCCAAGGGCACGGAACTCCATCCGCTGCAGCAGGCTTTCATGGATCATTTCGCCGCCCAGTGCGGCTACTGCACGCCCGGCATGCTGATGGCCGCCAAGGTCCTCCTCGACCAGAATCCGGCGCCCTCGCGGCTCGATGTCGTCGAGGCCCTCGCCGGCAATATCTGCCGATGCACCGGCTACGAGCCGATCATCACGGCCGTGCTCGACGCGGCCTCGCGCCTAACCGGCCGGCGCTCGGCGTGAGGAGAGAGCCGTGATTGAATTCCGCAAGGAGCTTTTCCGCGACGAGCGTGACGACGACCTCCACGAGATCGGCAAGCCGACGCAGCGCCAGGACATCGCCGGCCATGTCACCGGCCGCTCGCCCTATTACGACGACCATGCCTTCGAGGGCCTGGCGCATCTCAAATGCCTGCGCAGCCCGCACCACCACGCGCGCATCCGCTCGATCGACACGCGCGAGGCGGAACGCGCGCCGGGCGTGTATCGCGTCATCCTGGCCAAGGACGTGCCGCACAACCTCAATACACTGCTGAGCCTGATGGGCTTCGGCCTCGACGACGAGCCGCTGATCTCGGGCGGCAAGGTGGCCTACAAGGGCGAGCCTGTGGCCGCCGTCGTGGCCGAGAGCGAGCGGGCCGCCTTCGACGCCATCGCCAAGATCCGCGTCGCCTGGGAGGTGCTGCCGCACGTGCTCGACGTCGAGGAAGCGCTCAAGCCCGGCGCCCCGGTCGTCAACGAGACCTACCCGGGCAACACCTTCACCTATCACGAGACCTACGACCACCAGAAGCTGCGCTACGGCGACGTCGAGGCGGCCTTCCGGCAAGCCGATCGCGTCGTCGAAGGGCGCTACCAGATGTCGCCCATCGAGCAGGCGCCGACCGAGACCTGCGGCGCCATCGCGGCGCAGGAGGGCGCCGACCGTTTCGTCTGCTATACCTCGACCCAGGCGCTGTTCTTCTCGCTCGGCACGGCCGCGAAGCTCCTGAAGCTGCCGTCGAACAGGCTGCATTTGATCGGCGGCACGGTCGGCGGCGGCTTCGGCGGCAAGGTCGACAGCCTGCACGAGCCGATGGCGATCCTGGGCTGCATGCTCACGGGACGGCCCGTCAAATATATGTTCGACCGCGCCGAGGAGATGCAGGTTGGCGCGCCGCGCGGCGCCGAGCGCTGGTACCTCAAGGATGCTATCGGGCGTGACGGGCGCATCCTGGGCCGCCAGTTCACCGGCTATTTCGACTCGGGCGCCTACACCCGCCTGTCGAGCTACGCCATCATCAAGAGCGCCGGCCACCTGCCTGGACCCTATACGATCCCCAACGTCTCGGCCGACGTCTATTGCGTCTTCACCAACCGGACGCCGGCGACCGCGATGCGCGGCTTCGGCATCACGGGGGTCGATTTCGCCATCGAATCGCATATGGATGTCGTGGCGCACGAGATCGGCATGAACCCGATCGAGTTCCGTATCCTCAACGCCTATCGGGACGGCGACATGAAGGCGCATCGGCGCATCGCCAAGAACACGGCGCTGATCGAATGCTGCCAAGTGGTCTCGGAAAAGGCCAACTGGCCGATCCGCGACGAGTTCCGGCGCATGTCGTCGATGGTCGGCGGCGGCGAGGGCGACAACGGCCGCGTGCCGAACTATACGGCGACGGACCAGAAGGGTCGAGTCGACGGGCGCAACCGCGGCGTCGCGCGCCGCCCCGGCGAGGAGCGGCCGCGATCGGTGCCGGCGGCGCCGCCGCCCCGTCCGGTGCCGCCGCCCGTTCCAGCATATGCCAGCACCGGGCCGCTGCCCGGCTTCGCGCCGACGCCGGGGACGGCAGGGCGACACGCACCGCCGCCCTCGCCGCAGCCGGCGCCACCGCCGAACTCCGGCGCACCGGCCGCAGCCGCGCCCCCGCCTGTCCCGCCGACGCCCAACCGCACCGGCCCGAACCGATTTTCGTCTTCAGTTTCAGGCCTAAGGCGACGATGATGATGGTCATGGAGCAAGCCCGCGCCTCCCTTCTCCCGTTTCACGGGAGAAGAGCCTGTCCCGAGCTCGTCGAGGGATGCCTCGTCGCAGACGAGGCGGATGAGGGCAACCCGAGGCCTGACATTTCCCTCATCCGACGCGCTTCGCGCGCCACCTTCTCCCGCAAGCTGGAGAAGGACTCATGACCCGCCACGCCGGCCGCGGTTTCGCCGCCATCAACTACCCGATCGGCATGAACCTCGGGGGCGACCCGAGCCAGGCGCTGGTCCATTCGAACCCGGACGGCAAGTTCACCGTCGCGCTCTCCTCGATCGACCTCGGCCAGGGCATGAAATCGGTGACGCGGCAGATCGCGGCCGAGACGCTCGGCGTGCCGGTCGCCGATGTCTATGTCGACACGGCGGATTCGGACACCGGGCCGCATTGCATGGGCTCCTTCGCGTCGCGCGGCACGCATCGGGTCGGCAACGCGGTCATCCAGGCGGCGCGCGAGGCGCGTGCCGTGATGCTGGAAGCCGCGGCCGAGGAGCTCGAGGTCGACGCGAGCGACCTCGTCACGGATGGCCAAGGCAACATCCATGTGAAGGGCGCGTCCTCGCGCTCCATGACGACGGGCGCGGCCTGCAACGCCGCGCAGTTCAAGCAGGGCAAGACGGTGTCGGGGCGGGGCATTTTCTTGATCCCGCTCTCCGACGTCGACCCCGAAACCGGCGAGATGACGCCGGTTTCCTGCTTCGCCCATGCGGCCATGGTGGTCGATGTCGAGGTCGACGACGAGACCGGCGAGGTCGCGGTGACCAAGATGAACAGCGCGTACGAGGTCGGCCGGGCGCTGAACCCCAAGCTCGTCGAGCAGCAGCTGGTCGGCGGCGCCTGGATGGGCATGAGCCACGCGCTCTGGGAGACGACCGAGCCCTATTATCCGGACAGGTCGCACGGCCCGGTCGACTTCAACGGCTATGTCATGCCTGGGCCGGGGGACATCGCGCCGCACGACATCGCCATTCTTGAGCGGCCGGCGCCGGACGGCCCCTTCGGCGGCAAGGGGCCGGGCGAGATGTGCGCCAACCCGGTGCTGCCCGCGGTCGCCAACGCGGTGTTCAATGCTGTCGGGGTGCGGATCACCGACCTGCCGATCACCCCGGAGAAGGTTTTGCGCGGCATCCGGGCCAATGGGGGCGCACGGCCGCCGGCGCGGCGATGATGGTGGTTCACCCCTCATCCGCCCTTCGGGCACCTTCTCCCGCAAGGGGAGAAGGACGCCAACGCCGCAGAACGAGGCTCTCCCTTCTCCCCTTGCGGGAGAAGGTGGATTTCGCGGAACGCGAAAGCCGGATGAGGGGTCCGCGGCGTGGCCATTAAACGCTCGATCGTCGGTATCGATTCGCCCGAGGCGCTCGAGCAGGCGCTCGGTGCCGCGCAATATATCGCCGACCAGGGGCTGGCCACCGCCGCCTATCTGGCGCTCGCGCTCGGCAAGCCGCTGCTGCTCGAGGGCGCGCCGGGCGTCGGCAAGACCGAGGCCGCCAAGGCCATCGCCGCCGTGCTCGGCCGTGCCCTGATCCGCCTGCAGTGCTTCGAAGGGATCGACGCGGCGGCGGCGCTCTACGAATGGAACTACCCACGCCAGATGCTGGCCATCCGCCAGGCCGGCGAGACCTACGTCAACATCTACGGCGACGACTTCCTCATCGCCCGTCCGATGCTGGAGGCGCTGCGCCAGCCCGAAGCCTCGACGCTGCTGATCGACGAGATCGACCGCTCCGACCACGAGTTCGAGGCCTTCCTGCTGGAATTCCTGTCGGATTTCCAGATCTCCATCCCCGAGCGCGGCACGGTGCGGGCGGCGGAGCCGCCGGTGGTCGTGCTGACCTCGAACCGCACGCGCGAATTGCACGAGGCGCTGCGCCGCCGCTGCGTCTATCACTGGATCGGCTACCCCGACGCCGAGCGGGAGGCGCGTATCGTCATGATGCGGGCGAGCGCGGTGGCGCGGGCCACGGCGGAGGCTGTGGTCGGGGCGGTTGGCCGGTTGCGGCGGGAGCCGCTGTCGAAGCCGCCCGGCGTCGCCGAGACGGTCGAATGGGCCGAGGCCGCCACGCTGCTGAACCGCCAGGGCGTAGCGTGGCCCATGGCCTTCCGCCGTGCCATCGGGGTCGCGCTCAAGGACCAGGATGACCTCGATTTCCTCGGCGACCGGCTCGATAGCGTCATCACGGGGATCGCCGCATGACGGACCCTGTCCCTCGCGGCGTGGAGCCTTTCGTGCGGTTCGCAACCTTGCTGCGCGCCAACGGCTTCGCGGTTGCGCCGGAGCAGACGCAGGCTTTCATCGCGGCGGTCGGGCTGCTCGGCCCACGAAGCATGGTGGACATCCATCGCGCCGCCGTGCCGACGCTGGCGCCGCCGCCCGAGCGCCGCGAGGAGTTCGATGCGCTGTTCCGCCTGCTATTCCACGGCCAGAGCCTCGCGGCGCCGGCCGATGCAGGAGACGAGGACGAGATGCAGGCCTTCGACGTCCGCGACGGCGGGATGGAGCCGCCCGAGGGAGCCGAGGAGGAGGAGGCGGGCGGCGAGGCGGCGCGCACTGAGCGGCTCACCGTGCGTGGTTTCCACGACGAGGACCCCCGCGAAACGCTGCGCCGGTTCGCCCGCGCCGCGCCCTCGGCGTTGCCGCGGCAGAAATCCTATCGCCGGCGCGCGTCGAGGACGGGCGACCGCTGGCATATGCGCCGTCTCTTGCGGGACGCCGTCAAGCGCGATGGCGAGGTGCTGAGCCTGCCCAAGCTGGCGCGCAAGACGCGGCAACGCCGCATCCTGCTGCTGGTCGACGTGTCGGGCTCGATGAAGGCGCAAACCGAGGACGCGATGAGCCTCGCCCATGCGCTGGCGCGGGCGGCCGAGCGGGTCGAGATCTTCACGCTCGGAACGCGGCTGACGCGCGTCACCCGGGCGCTGCGCCACCGCCGGCGAGCCCAGGCGCTCGGGCTCGCCGCGACGCTGGTCTCCGACTGGGACGGCGGCACGCGGCTCGGCGACGCGCTCGCGGCTTTCCTGAACATTCCGCGCTTCGCCGCCGTGGCGCGCGGCGCGCTCGTCGTCATGCTCTCGGACGGCCTTGAACGCGGCGACCCGCAGGCTTTGAGGGATGCCATGGAGAGCCTGTCGCGGCTCGCCTGGCGCATCGCCTGGCTGACGCCGCTCAAGGGCGACGCCGGTTACATGCCGCAAACCGAAGCGCTCGGCGCGGTGCTGCCCTTTGTCGACCATCTCGGCGACGGCTCGGGCCTGCGCCCGCTCTGCGACGAAGTCCTGTCCCTGGCTAAAAGGGTCCGTTTTCCTTCCCCGCGAGGGGAAGGTGGCTCGGCCCTTGGCCGAGCCGGATGGGGCGACCCGGCGCCCTACCCCACCCGCCGGGCTTCGCCCGCCCCCTCCGCCAGCCACTCCAACACGCTCCGCGTATTGGAGCCCCTGGCTGGCTCCGCCCTCCCCGTTCCGGGGAGGGAAAGCCTTGGCGATAGAACGAGAGCTGTCCGATGACCATCATCGACGCCCATCACCACATCTGGCGCCAGCTGGACCTTGCCTGGCTCTCGGGTCCGATGCAGCCGCGCATCTTCGGTCCCTACGAGCCGATCCGCCGCGACTATCCGATCGCCGAATATCTGCAGGACATCGCCGGCACCGGGGTCGTCGGGTCGGTCTACGTGCAGGCCAACTGGCCGGTCGAAAGAGCCGAGGAGGAGGTCGCCTGGGTGCAGTCGGTCACCGACGAGACCGGTTGGCCCCAGGGCATCGTCGGCTATTGCGACATGACCGTCGAGGATGTCCGCCCGGCGCTCGACCGGCTCACCAAATATCCGGCGATGCGCGGCATCCGCCAGCAGTTCCACTGGCACGCGAACCCGCTCTACCGCTTCGCGGCCTCGCCCGATCTGGCGCGGGACACGATGGTAAAGCGCAACGTCGCGCGGCTCGCCGACTATGGCTGGAGCTTCGACCTGCAGGTCTTCGCGCCGCAGATGGCGGGCGCGGCGGAGCTTGCGGCGGCGTGCCCGGCCGTGACCTTCGTCCTTCAGCACGCCGGCATGCTGGAGGACCTCTCCGAGAGCGGCCGCGATGCATGGCGCGAGGGCATGCGCGCCCTCGCCAGCCAGCCGAACGTCGTCTCGAAGCTTTCGGCCTTCGGCACGTTCATCCATCGCAACGATCCCGACCATATCGCCTGGATGGTCCGCGAGGCGGTCGGGTTCTTCGGCGCCGAGCGCGCCCTGTTCGGCTCGAACTTCCCCGTCGAGAAGCTGTGGACGACCTATCGCGCGCTGCTTGACGCCTTCCTCGAGGCCGCCTCCGGCTTCACCGAGGCCGAGCGGCAGGCCATCTTCGCCGGCACGGCGCGGCGGGTCTATCGGCTGGAAAAATGACGGCGTTTGCCCTCATCCGGTCCTTCGGACCACCTTCTCCCGTAAACGGGAGAAGGAAGATCCGGCGGCACCCCCTTCTCCCCTTGCGGGAGATGGTGCCGACAATGTCGGCGGATGTGGGGTAATCTGAACGCCTCTGAGTGGCTTCGGCAAACAAGAACAGGAGGAATGATGGCCCTAGAGATCAAGCTGCTCGACTATGGCGACATCGAGCTCGAATCGAGTTTTCTGGTGCTCGGGCGCGACTGCGGGCGGACGCGGCGGGTGCCGGTCTACGGCTTCCTGATTCTGGGCGGACGCTATCCGATCGTGGTCGACACCGGCTATCGCGACAATGCCATCATGGAATCGCTGGGCATGCGCGGGCTGCAGTTTCACGAGAACATGATCGAGAACCAGCTCAACCGGCATGGCCTGAAGGTCGGCGACATCCGCTACGTGATGCACACGCATCTGCATATCGACCACGCCGGCAAGGACGACCACTTTCCGATGAATACGAGCGTGGTGGTCAACCGGCGAGAGCTGGAGCTATCGGCCTCCGGCCTGATGTTCCCGCAATATCCGCTGCCCGACATCAAGCATCTGCTCGACCGCCTGCACACCAAGGGTGCGCTGCGGCTGATGGACCTCGAGATCACCGGGGAGGTGGAGATCATCCCCGGCGTCACGGTCGAGGCCGCCGGCGCCCATACCGAAGGCTCGATGAACGTGCATGTCGAGACGGCGGAGGGACGCGCCACGATCTGCGGCGACGTGATCTACGACTTCAACGACCAGATCGTAACGCCGCTCAACGAGATCAACGACGCCGAGCCGCGCATCACCGGCAATCATTCGAACAGCCACCGCCAGGAGAAGGGCGCCATCAAGAAGCTCCTGGCGCGCTCGAAATTCCTGATGCCGATCCACGACAAGCCGGCCAAGATCGAGGCTCAGCAGGTGGTGGGGCGGCTCGACATGGCGGTGCCGGGGCCGATCAGCCAATCGGTACCGCGCCGCGACTGGTTCCCGGCCTAAGGAAGCAGCCCAATGGCCCATGACGCCCTCGACCCAAAATTCCGCGATCTGATCGACGAGCATGCGCCGGTGCGCCAGATCGGCTCGGGCTTCACCTTCGTCGAGGGGCCGGTCTGGCATCCGGCGGAGCATTATCTGCTGTTCTCGGACATGCCGGCCGACGTGCGCCGCCGCTGGGACAGGGCCGGCGTGCGCGAGGTCGAGCGGCCGAGCCGCAAGGGCAACGGCATGACCTATGACGCGGAGCTCAACCTCCTCGTCTGCGAACATGCCACCTCCTCGGTCGTGCGTTTCGATCCGCAAGGGCGCCGCACGGTGCTGGCCTCGCATTTCGAGGGACGCGAGCTCAACAGCCCCAACGACATCGTCGTCCGCCAGGATGGGTCGATCTATTTCACCGACCCCTGGTACGGCCGCATGCCGGGCTTCGGCGTCGAGCGCCCGCGCGAGCTTGGATTCCAGGGCGTCTACCGCATTCCGCCAGGCGGCGGCGAGCCGCAGCTCCTGGTCGATCGCTTCATGTTCGGCCAGCCGAACGGCCTCTGCTTCTCGCCCGAGGAGGATCGGCTCTATGTCAACGATACCGAGCAGGCCAGTATCCGGGTATTCTCGGTCGCCCGCGACGGCCGGCTTTCCAATCCGCGCCTCTTCGCCTCGGGCATCCGCGACAGCCTCAAGCCCGGCGTGCCGGACGGCATGAAATGCGACCGGGCCGGCAATGTCTGGGTGACGGCGCCGGGCGGCCTGTGGGTCTATGCGCCCGACGGCCGGCATATCGGCAAGGTCGCCGTGCCGGAACTCGTCGCCAACCTCCACTGGGGCGGCCCGGATTGGCATATGCTGTTCCTGGCCGCCACGACGTCGCTCTACGCGCTCGACACCAAGATCGGCCCGCATGCCGAGCCTTTCATGCGGACGACGGCCGCCTCACCCCGCAGGAGCGATCCCGCCATGACCGCCTCATCCAGTCTCGATCTCGATCCGGCGCGCTGTGCGCTGATTATCCAGGACATGCAGAACGACGTGGTGATGGAGGGCGGCGCCTTCGCGTCGTCCGGCGCCCCGGCCCATTGCCGGGAGCAGAACGCCATTGCCAATGCGGCGCGCCTCGCCGAGCGCTGCCGCGCCAAGGGCATCCCGGTCATCCATGTCTGGTTCGTGGTCGAGCCTGGCGCGCCGGGGCTGACCCTCAACGCCCCGCTATTCGAGGGCGTCGCCGATTCGAAGGCGGTCGTGCGCGGCACCTGGGGCGTCGAACCGGCGCCCGGCCTCGAGCCCAAGCCCGGCGACCACGTGGTGACCAAGATGCGCATGAGCGCCTGGGAGGGGACGTCGCTCGAGACCATCCTCAAGGCGGAGCGGCGCGACATCGTCATCGTCACGGGCGCCTGGACCAACATGTCGATCGAGCACACCGCCCGCACCGGCGCCGACAAGGGCTACGTGATGATCGTGCCCGAGGATTGCTGCGCCACGATGAACGCCGACTGGCACCGCGCCTCGATCGACTATGCGCTGAAGAACGTGTCCGCGGTGACCAGGGTCGACGATGTCCTCACGGCGATCGGCTGAGCGCCCGCGCCGGGTGTTTACCCGTCGCGCGAGCAAGCCTCCGATGCGCGCGGCTCACGGTTTCATATCGTCCAGCGCCTGCTGCAGCGGCACGGACGACACGCTGATGAAGCCGGCGAAGGGTTGGTCCATATCGTAGATCAGGTTCACCGCGGCCGAAACCGAGACCGCGCAGATCAGCATGGCGGCGATGACGACCCGATTGCGCGGCGCGAACAGGGCGAAGCTGAGGAACAGCATGCCGAGCCAGAAGATGACGACGACCAGGAACGGCCGCGGTACCCGTTCGCTCTGCTGGATCATCAACAGCCGGCTCGTCCGTTTCAGGTCTCCGGCGAGCTGCAGGGCGCTTGTCTGACGTGCACGGTCGGCGTCGGTCTGCGGCATCGACGCCCGCAGATGTTCCTCGAGGTCGTCGAGCATCTGGACCGATTGAGCGTCATGCCGGAGCGTCCCCGCCCGGCGGTCGGCCGGCCAGGTCAGGGCCAGCTTCCGGGCCGTATAGGCGCGCAGCAGGTCGCGCAGGCCCTTGGCGTCCTGGCCGAAGTGCGCGAGCTCGCGGTCGAGCACCGTGAGGCTCGTGGAGAATTGCTCGATCTCCTTGTTTCTCGTATCGAAATTCGTCTTGGCTCCGGCGACCAGAAGCCCGAGCACCAGGGCGGACAGAATGGCGAGGACGTTCATCGTCGTCTTGACCGCGTCCTGGGTGTCTTCGCTGCGGCAGTCCTCCGGCAGCCTGCCGGCGAGCAGGAAGCCCGCCACGGCCGCGGCAGAGATGCAGCAGAAGCCGATCAGTCCGATCCCGCTGAACATCTGGCCTCCGCTGGGGCTTGTCGACGGCTCATCCGCGACCGAGGGCCGGCGGATGCGTCTCCACCCACCGCGTCGCGGCATCATAGGCCGCGCCGAGCTGCAGGCAGCCGAATTCATCGCGGGTGCGCCCAACGATCTGGATCCCTGTCGGGCGGCCGCGCGGATCGAACCCCGCCGGCACGTCGAGCGACGGAAGACCGCTCATCGTCACCGGGATCACGACCTCCATCCAGCGGTGATAGGTGTCCATCGTCCGGCCGTCGACCGTGCGCGGCCAGGGCAGCTCGGCCGCGAAGGGAAACACCTGCGTCGTAGGCATGAGCAGGAAGCCGTAGCTCTCCATGAAGCGGCGCAGCGAACCATACCATCGGGTGCGGCCCCGCTGGGCGGCCGAGACCTGGTCGGCGCCGAGCCTCAGGCCGCGCTCGACCTCCCATATGGCTTCCGGCTTCATGTGGGCGCGTTTGGCCGGGTCTTCGTAGAGCGGTCGCAAGGACGCGGCGACCGTCCAGGCGCGCAGCACCAGCCAGTCCCGCCACAGCGCCTCGAAATCGAAGGCCGGACAGGCCTCCTCGACCGTGCAGCCGATGTCCCGGAAAATGTCGAGCGCGGCGCGACCGAGGTCGAGCACCCCCGGCTCGAACGGCAGGTGACCGCCGCAATCGCCGAGCCAGGCTATCTGCGTACCCTTGACGTCGCCGGCGAGCGGGCCGGCGAAGCGCTTCGGGTCCTCGGGGACCGAATAGGGCAGGCGCGGATCCGCGCCGGCGATGACCGAGAGCATCAGCCCGATATCGGCCGGCGTGCGACCGATGGCGCCGTGCACGGCGAGCGTCGGCGTGAACACGTCGAGCCCTTTGTTCGGGATGCGCCCGTAGCTGGTGCGCAGGCCGAAGAGGTTGTTGAAGGCGGGAGGGTTGCGCAGCGATCCGGCATGGTCGCTGCCATCGGCCACCGCCTGCATGCGGAGCGCGACCGCCACCGCCGCGCCACCGCTCGATCCGCCCGAGGTCAAGCCCTGGTCATAGGCGTTGCGGGTCGTGCCGTAGACGGAATTGTAGGTCTGCGAGCCGAGGCCGAATTCCGGCGTATTGGTCTTGCCGATGAAGATCACGCCACCGGCCCGCAGGCGCTCGACCATGATCGAGTCGGTCTCCGCCACGGTGTCGCGGAAGATCGGCGAGCCCTGGGTGCAGGGCAGGCCGCGGACGGCGTCGAGGTCCTTGACCGCCTGAGGAAAGCCGTGCAGCGGGCCGCGGCTTTCACCGCGAGCCAGGTCCGCATCCCGTGCCTCGGCCTCGCGCAGGAGATGCGTCGGGTCCTGTAGCGCCACGATGGCATTGACCTTGGGGTTCAGCCGCGCGATCCGGTCGAGATAGGCCCGCATCACCTCGACGCAGGAGACCTGCCGCGCATGGATGGCGCGCGACAGATCCACGGCCCCGAGGCTGACGATGTCGGTCGCGCTGTCCATGGGTCCGCTCTCTCGGCCAATCCGACCACCTTGCGGCTCAAGACGGCCAGACGCAACCGGGTGCGGGACCGGGGTTTGGACGCTGGCGCGCGCTTAGACGATGGCCAACGCAGAGTCTACAGCTCGCCGCGCCGCGCCAAAGCCTCGATCCGGTCGGCCGTCCGCAGGGCGATCGCCTGGATGGTCAGGGACGGGTTGACGCCGCCCACGGTGGGGAAGACCGAGCCGTCGCAGACCCACAGGTTGCGGATGTCCCAGGCGCGGCAATCGGCGTCGACCACGCTCGTGCGAGGATCGTCGCCCATGCGCGCGGTCCCGCCGAGATGGTTGGCGTCCTGCTCCTGGCGGAACAGGTTTTTCACCCCTGCGGCCCGCATGCTCTGCTCCATCTGGTCGAGCGCGTGATCGATCAGGGCGCGGTCGTTGGCGGTCCATGAATAGTGGATGTGGCTGATGGGCAGGCCGTATCGATCGGTCTCCTCGGCCAGCGTCACGCGATTGTTCTCGTCCGGCATGGCCTCGCCGACCATCTTGATGCCGACCGCGTGGTTGTAGTTCTGCATCTCCCGCACCAAGGCGTCACCCCAAAGACCGCGCGATCCGGTCTGGATGGAGGCCCATTCGATCGGCAGCGGACCCTGTCCCATCCAGCAATAGCCGCCGTGAAAATCCTTGCGGTCGTCGTAGTTCCAATGCTCGGTGATGGTGGTGGAGGGCGGCGCCTTGCTCCAGCGGATCTCCTCGGCGACGTCGCCGAACACCGCCTGGTTGGGTTGCGTCATCAGGTTCTTGCCGACGAGGCCGGAGGAATTGGCGAGCCCGTCCGGGAAAAGGTCGTTGGCCGACATCAGGAGCAGGCGCGGCGTCTCGACCGCATAGCCGGCGACCACGACGTTCCTGGCACGCTGGAACCGCCAGCGGTCTTCGCGGTGGTAGTGCACGCCGGTGGCGAGGCCCGCCTGGTTGGTTTCCACCCTGCCCACCATGGCGAGGTCCCGGATCTCGGCGCCGGCCGCGATGGCGCGGGGGATCCAGACGACGAGCGCGCTCTGCTTGGCGTTGGTCGAGCAGCCGAAGCGGCAGAAGCCACGATAGACGCAGGGTGGCGACTTGCCGCGCGGCGCCGAGACGGTCGCGAGCGGCGTCGGGGTCCAGGCCATGCCGAGCGCCTCGCAGCCTTTCGCAAGCATCATGCCGGCCGCGTTGATCGGATGGGCGCGGTAGGGATAGCGCGGACGTTTCGGCCCCCAGGGGTAGGACACGGGTCCCGAGATCGACAGCGCCTCCTCCGCCTGCCGGTAGTAGCCCCACATCTCGCGCCAGTCGATCGGCCAATCGGCGCCGTAGCCGAGCGTCGTGCGGGCCTTGAACCAGTCGGGCCGGAAGCGCAGCGACACCATGGCGAAATGGACGGTCGAGCCGCCCACCGCCTTGCCGCTGTTCTTGCCCCCCATGGTCATCCAGTCATTGCCCTCGACGATCCGCTGGTCCGTCCAATAAAGCTTGGTCTGCTCCGTCTCGTCGGAGGCGAAATCGTCGAGCGGCCGGAAGAAGGGGCCGGCGTCGAGCGCGACGACGGAAAAACCCTTCTCGGCGAGGCGGCAAGCTAGCGTACCGCCGCCGGCCCCGGTGCCGACGATGACGAAGTCGACCGCCTCGTCGTCGCGATACTCGCGCATCGGAACCCAACCGCCGGGGGCGAAGACGTCGGGCGCGCGGCCTTGCGCGGCCCGCGGCGCCTCGAACGGATCGCGGACCGCTTCAGACGACATGCTTGTTCTCCCGGTAGGCCTTCGCCTCCTCGCCCGGATAGGCCTCCGCCGCCTCCCATGGGTCGCGCCGGTCCTTGTCGAGGCGGACGAAGCCGCGCGGGCTCGCCGGGCCGGCCCAGCCCATCTCGCTCCACGCGGTCGGGTGCGCGTAATAGGCGCTGGTGATGTCGTGCAGCACCCGCTTGCTGAAGAAGAGGTCGGACGGCATGCCTTGCCAGAGCGGGCCGGCAAGGTCGCCTTTCTGCATGCGGGTCAGGAGCGCGTCCTGGTCGGAGGCGCTCAATTCGCTGAAGCGGCAGCCGTGATAGTCCCGCGCCGCCGCATCGAGGGCAGCCAAGGCGGCTTTCCAGGCCGCGCCCTGCGGCAGCATCCCGGCGAAGCGGTAGCCGTCTGTCTTGTCGAGGAACATCTTCTCGTCGACATAGGCCGCCAGAGGCACCGGCGGACGATCGGCGGGCTGCGGGATGATGCGTGCGCACAAGGCCCGCAGGGTCACCCATTCCTTCGCCGAGAAGAAGCGAGGGCCGGGATGGACGGCGAGGCGCCTGTCGATGGCGCGTCGGGTCGGGGCGTTCCAGGACAAGGTGGTGCGCTTGTCGAGGACGTCATAGCCGGGAAAGCGCCTGGTCATCGCTCGGCCCGCTCGATCAGCGCCAAGGCCGCGAGACCGGCGATGGCCAGGCCGGAGAAACTCGGGGGCGCGGGGATCGGCGGACCGTCGATCATGTTCTGCCGCCAGTTCTTCCAGCCGCCCATGGCGCGCGACACGCCGTAGCAATGGAAGCCGACGCCCGCCAGCCCGAGGACGGAGGTCACGCCGAGCCAGAATTTCGCGGCCCCGCGCCTGCGGCGCGGCGGGCCGAGGGCCGCCTCGGCCAACACGGCGGCGGCGATGGGCGGCAGCGCAACCGGCAGAACCATGGCCGGATTCTGGAAGTTGCCGCGGAAATGCATGAGCCCCGCCTCGCCCACCGTGCCGAGCAGGCCGAGGCTGGTCAGGCCGGCGACGACGCGGCCGGCCGGCATGCCGAGCAGGGTCGCCTCGCCGTGACGCTTCGCGTTGCCGGCCAGACGGTCGCCGGTGAGGCCCGCCATCCCCGACAGCATCAGGGCGGCCGGGGCGCCGAGCGGCGCCCCGTAGAACAGGTTCTCCCAGCGGAAGCCGCCGACCCGCGTCGCGACGTTGTAGAGATGGAAGCCGGTACCCAGCGCGCCGATGCCGATCGAGGTGGCGTAGCTCAGCGTCCGCAGCTTGTGGCTGTCGGATTCGGCCGCCCCCATGCCGTGCAGGCTCGAGGCGATGTTGAACGCCGACGAGACGATCGGCAGGACCATGGCGGGATTCTTGAACGAGCCGCGGTAATGTTCGATGGCGCTGTCCATGAACACGGAGGCGCCGATCATCGCGGCCGCGCCGTGGAGCTGGCGGGCGGGGGTCTCATGGGCAAGCGGCACCGGCTCGAACGAGCGCGATGCCGGTCGCCGATCGATCGGCGAGGCCTCACGCGCCTCGGGGAGATCCTCGCATGGTGGCGATGGCCGCCTCAGGCCCGTTTCTTGGCTGGGGTCTGGCATGACGGCTCGCTCACTCCTTGCCCGGCAGGATACCGGCAAGCAGCTGCTTGGCGCTGCCTTTGAGAACGCTGCCGAGCTCGGGCTCGTCGGTCATCATCGACATGAAGTTCTTGGCGTCCTTCAGCGTGATATGCGGCGGCAGAGGCGGCACGTTGGGGTCGGCGTAGATCTCGAGGATGACCGGACGATCCGCGCCGAGCGCCTCCTCCCACGCCGCGCCGATCTTCTCGGGATCGTCGACGAAGATGCCCTTCAAGCCGACCAGCTCCGCGTAGCGGTGGTAGGGGAAATCCGGAATGCTCTGGGTCGATTCGGTCTTGCCGTCGCCGAGCTGGACCCGCTCCTCCCAGGTCACCTGGTTGAGGTCGCGGTTGTTCAGCACCATGATGACGAAGCGCGGGTCCGCCCACTCCTTCCAGTATTTGGACACGGTGATCATCACGTTGAGGCCGTTCATCTGCATGGCGCCGTCGCCGATGAAGCCGATCACCGGGCGGTCGGGAAAGGCCATCTTGGCCGCGACCGCATAGGGGGTGGCGGCGCCGAGCGAGGCGAGACCGCCCGAGAGCGAGCCCATCATGTCGCGCCTGATCTTGATGTCGCGCGCATACCAGTTGGCGACCGAGCCCGAATCGCCCGTCATGATCACTTTGTCGGGCAGGCGCTTGGACAGCTCCCAGAAGATGCGCTGCGGGTTGATCGGGTCGGCCGCCGCCATGGCGCGCTCCTCGAGCAGGGTCCACCAGCTGGCGACGCCTGTCTCGATCCCCTTGCGCCATTTGGCCTCCGGCTTCTGCCGCAGCATCGGCAGAAGCGCCCGCAACGTGGTGGCGCTGTCGCCCACCATGTTGACCTCCATCGGATAGCGCAGGCTGAGCCGAGCGCCGTCGATATCGATCTGGACGCCCCGCGCGGCGCCTGGCGGCGGCAGGAACTCGCTGTAGGGAAAGGCCGAGCCGATCATCAGGAATGTATCGCAGTCCTGCATCAGGTCCCAACTCGGCTTGGTGCCGAGCAGGCCGAGGGAGCCCGTCACCCAGGGCAGGTCGTCCGGCAGCACCGCCTTGCCGAGCAGCGCCTTGGCGACGCCGGCCTGGAGCTTCTCGGCGACGGCGATGACCTCGTCGGTGGCCCCGAGCGCCCCGGCGCCGACCAGGATCGCCACCTTCTCGCCGGCGTTGAGCACCTCCGCCGCCGTCCGCAGAAGGCCCTCGTCCGGCAGCTGCGCCGGGCCGGCGTAGCCGATGCCGGTATGGGTCGTGCCATGCTTGACCGGCGGATCCTCGTAGGCGAGCTCCTGCAGGTCGTTGGGCAGAATGACGCAGGTGACGACGCGCTTGCTCGCGGCGATGCGGACCGCCCGGTCGATCAGATGGCGCACCTGCCCCGGGACGCTCGCCATATGCACGTAGTCGCCGGCGACGTCCTTGAAGAGGTTCTGCAGGTCGACCTCCTGCTGGTAGCTCGCCCCGATCGCGGTGCGGGCCTGCTGGCCGACGAGCGCGACCACCGGCACATGGTCCATCTTGGCGTCGTAGAGGCCGTTGAGGAGGTGGATCGCCCCTGGTCCCGAGGTCGCATAGCAAAGTCCGACGCCGCCGGTGAACTTGGCATGCGCAGAGGCCATGAAGGCCGCCATCTCCTCGTGGCGCACCTGGACGTAGTGCATCTTGTCCTTGGCCTTCTCGAGCGCGACGTCGAGGCCGCCGACGCCATCCCCCGGATAGCCGTAGACCCGCGTCAGCCCCCATTCGACGAGGCGCTGCCAGACGAATTCGCTGACGTTCATGCTCATGGCTGCTCTCCGAAGCCGCAGTGACCAGTCCGGTCGCCACGCCAACGAAGATCGAACGCCAATTGATGCGTCGACCGATCGCCGCACTCCATTCGTCGCCTCCCTCGCAACCCGGCCAAACCGGCCTACATTGACCCTCAATGCCGGTTCCACGGGGAGCCGCCAGCGCAAGGGGTGCTCATGCCGCGAGAGCCGCAGGATTGGATGTGGTCGGAGGCCGTCGCCTTGCTGGCGCGGGCCGAGCGAATGCACGACCAGTTCTTTCAGCCGCGCACCAACGCGCGGCGTCCCGCCTGGGAGCCGCCCGTCGATGTCATCGAGACCGAGACGCAGGTGCTGATCCTGATCGCGCTGCCTGGCGTCGCACCCGACCAGGTCGAAGCCGTGATGGAGGACGGGTGCCTGGTGGTGTCCGGCCGGCGGGTCCTGCCGCGCGAGCTCCTGACCGCCGTCATCCATCGGCTCGAATTGCCGCAGGGCCGGTTCGAACGGCGGGTTCCGGTCCCGGCCGGGCGCTACGACGCCGTCGAGAGCACCGCGCAGGACGGCTGCCTCCTGATCAGTCTTCACAAGGCCGCCCGATGAGAACGCTTGCATCGACCCCGCCGCGCGCCGCCGAGGGCGCGGATTCCGGTGACCAGGACGTCGCGACTCCGACGGGCCTGCCCGACGATGCCCTGATCGTCGTGCCTGTCCGCAACATGGTGGTTTTCCCCGGCACGGTCTTCCCGGTGACGCTCGGGCGCGAGCGCTCCGTGGCGGCCGCGCAGGCCGCCGTGCGCGAAGAGAAGCCGATCGGTCTTCTCATGCAGCGCAACGAAGCGGACCAGGACCCCGCCGCGATCGACCTGCACCGCACCGGAACGGTCTGCAACGTGCTGCGCTACCTCAGCGCGCCGGACGGCACGCAGCACGTCGTCCTGCAGGGTGTGCAGCGGTTCCAGGTGACCGACTTCGTCCGCGAGCGGCCGTTCTTCGCCGCGCATGCGCTGCGGATCGAGGAGGCCGACCAGCACGGGCCGGCGATCGAGGCCACGCGGCTGAACCTGCAGCGACTGGCGCTCGAAACCTTGCAGCTCCTGCCCCAGGTCCCGGCGGACCTCGTGCAGGCCGTGCAGAGCACCGCCTCGTCCACGGCCCTGCCGGATCTCGTCGCCGCCTACCTCGACATCACGCCCGAGCAGAAGCAGGAGCTGCTGGAAACCGTCGACCAGATGGTCCGGATGGAGAAGGTCGCGGCGCTCCTGGCGCATCGGATCGAGGTGCTGCGCCTCACCAACGAGATCGGCCGGCAGACCAAGCAGACGTTCGACGAACGGCAGCGGGAAGCCGTGCTGCGCGAGCAGATGGCGGCGATCCAGCGCCAGCTCGGCGAGGGCGAAGGCCAGGGCAAGTCGGTCGAGATCGCCGAGCTCTCGACCAAGATCGATGCGGCGGGCATGCCGGCCGACACGGAGGCCTCGGTGCGCAAGGAGCTGCGCCGCTACGAGCGCAGTCCCGAGGCTTCGCCCGAAACCGGCATGCTGCGCAGTCACCTCGACTGGATGGTCGAGCTGCCCTGGCGGCTGCCGGAGTCGAAGCCAATCGATATCGCCGCGGCGCGACAGATCCTCGATGCCGACCATTTCGGGCTGACCAGGATCAAGCAGCGGATCGTCGAATATCTCGCGGTGCGCAAGCTCGCGCCGGACGGTCATGCCCCGATCCTGTGCTTCGTCGGGCCGCCCGGCGTCGGCAAGACCTCGCTCGGCCAATCGATCGCCCGCGCCATGGGACGACCCTTCGTGCGGGTCAGCCTCGGCGGCGTCCACGACGAGGCGGAGATCCGCGGCCATCGCTCGACCTATATCGGCGCGCTGCCCGGGACCATCATCCAGGGACTCAGAAAGGCCGGCGCCCGCAATTGCGTGATGATGCTCGACGAGATCGACAAGATGGGGCGCGGCATCCAGGGCGATCCCTCGGCCGCCATGCTGGAAGTGCTCGACCCCGAGCAGAACGGCACCTTCCGCGACAACTACATCGGGGTGCCCTTCGACCTGTCGCACGTGGTGTTCATCGCGACCGCCAACATGCTCGACACGGTGCCGGGCCCGCTGCGCGACCGCATGGAGATCATCTCGCTCGCCGGCTACACGCTGGAGGAGAAGTTCCAGATCGCCCGGCGCTATCTGGTGCCTCGCCAGCTCGAGGCCAACGGGCTCAAGGCCGGCCAGGTGACGATCGACGACCCGGCGCTGCGCGCCATCATCGGCGGCTATACGCGCGAAGCCGGCGTCCGCAGCCTGGAGCGCGAGATCGGTCGCACGCTGCGCAACGCCGCGGTCCGTATCGCCGAGGGCTCGGTCGACCGGGTCGAGATCGCGGCGGGCGACCTAACGCCGATCCTCGGCAGCCCGGTGTTCGAGAACGAGGTGGCGATCCGCACCAGCGTGCCGGGCGTCGCCACCGGGCTGGCCTGGACACCTGTCGGCGGCGAGATCCTGTTCATCGAGGCGACCCGGAGTCCGGGGAAGGGCGGCCTCACGGTGACGGGCCAGCTCGGCGAGGTGATGCGCGAGAGCGTGCAGGCGGCCCTAAGCCTGCTCAAGAACCGGGCCGCCTCGCTCGGCGTCGAGGCGACCTGGTTCGAGCGCAACGACATCCACGTCCATGTCCCGGCCGGCGCCACGCCGAAGGACGGCCCGAGCGCCGGCGTCGCCATGTTCACGGCGCTCGCCTCCCTGGCAACGGGCCGCGCCGTGCGCGCCGATACCGCGATGACGGGCGAGATCACCTTGCGCGGGCTCGTGCTGCCGGTCGGCGGCATCAAGGAGAAGGTCGTGGCCGCCGCCACCGCCGGGATCACCCGCGTCATGCTGCCGGCCCGCAACCGGCGAGACTATGACGATATCCCGGAGGATGCGCGCGCCAAGCTGGAGTTCGTCTGGCTGGAAGGGGTCGATCAGGCCATCGAGGCCGCGTTTCAAGAGCGGATCTCCGAACCGGCCACGTGACGGGCGAGGCACTCGCCGCCGTCGTCCGCGCCGCAGGCAACATTGGATCGGGCGGGAGCGTTCCGCTGGCGGGAATGCGAGAGGAGAATGGCCATGCCCCGCGGCGACAAGGATGCCTATACGGACAAGCAGAAGCGCAAGGCCGAGCATATCGAGGACAGCTACGAGGATCGGGGCGTTCCCAAGAAGGAAGCGGAGAGCCGCGCCTGGGCGACCGTGAACAAAGAATCGGGCGGAGGCAACAAGTCCGGCTCGGGCCGGGGCAAGCCCGATACGCATGTCTCGTCGTCGCGCGGCGGCCGCGCCCATAAATCGGGATCGCCCGAGCAGCGCTCGGCCGCGGCCCGCAAGGGCTGGGTGACCCGGCGCAAGAAGGCGGCCGGATAGCTCCGGTCGCACGACGTCTCCGTGACGCCCCGGCGGCGAGGTCCTGGCGTCGGGACGCCCGCGCCGAGGATGGGATCGATCCGACCGTCGTCCAGCCAGCCGGTGAAGGCCGGGCTCAGAGGCGCGTGTAGACGTCGCCGAGCGTCAGCGCGAACATGACCAGGACGAAGACGAAGCCGGCCGCGGCGGTGAGGCGGTTCAACGCGGTCGTCTTCTCGAGCCCCATGGTGAAGATTCCGACGATCAGAACCATCACGGCCCCGATCCCGACATCGAGCGGCAGAGCCCAGTGTCCGAACGACGCATAGGCGCCGGCGAGCGAACCCGCCTGGAGGGCGAGCAGCACCAGCCAGACGATGCCATTGCGCCGCCATGCCGCGGCGACCCCCTTGCGGGTCGTGGCCGGATGGGCGGATCGGGAGGCGTCGCTCACGAGCGGCCTCCGCCGAGATAGATCAGCGGGTAGACCGTGATCCACACGATATCGACAAAGCCCCAGTAGAGCGCCGTCACCTCGAACTGCGGGCTGCGCATGGCGATATCTCCCCGCATCAGCAGCCAGGCCAGGCGCGAGACCAGCACGATCCCGATCGTGAGGTGGACGGCGTGGACGGCCGTGATGCCCCAGTAGAACGAAAAGAAGATCTGCGCGGCGCCGGCCTTGAGCGCGAAATCCTGTCCGGGGACGAGGTGCTTGTCGATGTCGTCCTTGTATTCGAACCCCTTCACGATGAGAAACGCCAGCCCCAGCACCGCCGTTACGGCAAGGCAGAGCGCGGCGAGGCGCCGGAGGTCGAGGTCGGCGGCCCGCAAGCCCATGACCATGGCGAAGCTCGAGGTGAGCAGGATCGCCGTATTGGCCGAGCCGTACCAGATGTTGGTGTGGCCCGCCGCCTCGGCGAAAGCGGCCGGGTGCAGCACGCGCACGACGCTGAACCCCATGAACAGGGCGCCGAAGAACAGGATCTCGCTGGCGATGAAGGTCCACATGCCGAACATCGCGACGCGGCGCTGGTCTTCGAGCGAGGTCCAGGGCTCGCGCAGCGCCGCCGCGCTCTCGGTCATCGCGCCGCGTCCACGTTCTGTCGGGCCTCGCTGTCTCGCCGGCGAGGCGAGGCCTGGTCGGCGGCGGGGGCCTTGCCCTGCGCATGATAGTCGTAGACCGTGTCGGGAAGCGCCGGCGGCGAACGGAAGTTGCGCGGCGGGGGCGGCGACGAGGTCTGCCATTCGAGCCCGCTGGCGCCCCAAGGGTTGTCGCCGGCGCGCGTCCCCCTGAACATCGACCAGCCGAGGTAGACGGGAGGCAGCAGATAGGCGGCCGCGAGCACCGAGGCGCCGAGCGTCGACATCTCGTGGTAGATCTGGAACTCGGGCGGGTAGACGTGATAGCGCCGCGGCATGCCGAGGTAACCGAGGATGAACTGCGGGAAGAAGGTGAAGTTGAAGCCGAAGAACATCAGGATGGCGGCGAAGCGCGCCCACGTCTCCGAATAGAGCTTGCCGGTGATCTTCGGCCACCAGAAATGCAGGCCGCCGAAGAAGGCCGAGACCGAGCCGCCGACCATGATGTAGTGGAAATGCGCGACGACGAAATAGGTGTCGTGAACGTGCACGTCGACCGGGATCGAGGCCAGGAACAGGCCCGTCAGGCCGCCCGCGGTGAACAGGCCGACGAAGCCGAGCCCGTAGAGCATCGGCGCCTCGAAGCTGATCTGCCCGCGGTAGAGCGTCGCCGTCCAGTTGAAGACCTTGATGGCCGAGGGCACCGCGATGACGAAGCTGAGGAATGAGAAGATCAGGCTCGCATAGGGCGACTGGCCCGAGACGAACATGTGATGGCCCCAGACGAAGAAGCCGATGAAGGCGATCGCCACCATCGCATAGACCATGAACGTGTAGCCGAACACGGCGCGGCGCGCGAAGCAGGTGATGAGCTCGGTCACGACGCCCATGGCGGGCAGGATCATGATGTAGACGGCCGGATGGCTGTAGAACCAGAAGAGGTGCTGGAACAGCAGCGGATCGCCGCCATGGGCGGGATCGAAGATCGGCAGGCCGAACCAGCGCTCCGCGACGATGAGCAGCATGGTGACGGCGAGCACCGGCGTCGCCAGCACCATCACCAGGCTGACCGCGTAGATCGACCAGACGAACAGCGGCAGCCGCATCCAGCCCATGCCGGCGATGCGCAGGGTATGGATCGTGGCGATGAAGTTGACGCCCGAGGCGATCGACGAGAAGCCGGCGATGAAGACGCCGAAGGCCGCGAGCAGCACGTTGCCGTTCGAGAACATGGTCGAATAGGGCGTGTAGAAAGTCCAGCCCGTGTCGACGCCGCCGGCTACCAGCGCCGCCAGCGTGAACAGGCCGCCCGCGAGGTTGATGTACCAGCTCGCGAGGTTGAGCTTGGGGAAGGCCATGTCGGGCGCCCCGATCATCAGCGGCACCAGGAAGTTGCCGAGCGTGTTCGGGATCGACGGGATCAGGAAGAACCACACCATGATCACGCCGTGCAGCGTGAAGAGCTTGTTGTAGGTGTCGTCGGAGATGAAGTTGCCGTTCGGCGACACGAGCTCCAGGCGCACGACGGTGATGGCGGCCCCGCCGATCAGGAAGAACACCGTGATGGTGATGCCGTAGAGGATGGCGATGCGCTTGTGGTCGGTCGACATCAGCCATGAGCGCAGCGTCGAGCCGGCGTGAAGGTAGTCGCGCGCCCTGGCGAGGCCCTGCGGATGGTCGGCGGCGATGGCATCCGTCATCCTCGAGTCTCCCTCGCATCCTTCAGCGACCGGATATAGGCGGTAAGCGCCAGGATCTCGTCGTCGCCGACGAGGCCCGAGAAGCTCGGCATGATCGGCTCGTAGCCGGCCGGCACATTGGCCTTGGGCTTGAGGATCATGTCGCGGATGAAGGCGTCGTCGGCCACCACGCTGCGGCCGTCGGCGAGCTGCACCGGCTTGCCGTATAGGCCGGCGAGCTGCGGCGCATGCACGGCCGAGCCCAGGTGGCATCCCGCGCAGCCGAGCGTGTGGAACAGGCTCGCACCGTCCGCCGCGATGTCGTCGCCCTGCGGCTGGGCGGCGCTCCAGCGCGCATAGTCCTCGGGCCGCATCACCACGACGTCGCCGACCATGCGGGCGTGTTCGGTGCCGCAGAGCTGGGTGCAGAAGAGGTGGAAGGTGCCGAGCTTCGTCGCCTCGAACCAGGTATGGGTGTAGCGGCCCGGCAGCACGTCCTGCTTGATGCGGAACTGCGGCACGTAGAAGGAATGGATCACGTCCTGCGAGGTCATCATCAGCCGCACCGGCTCGCCCATCGGCACGTGCAGCGCATTGATCTCGCGTGCGCCGTTCGGATGCTCGGTCTTCCACATCCATTGCTTGGCGAGGACATGGATCTCCATGGCGCCCGGCTGCGGCGCGAGGCTGCCGAGGCTGGCGGCGATCGTCCACCAGACGATGAACAGCGCCAGGAAGGCGGTGGCCGCCGTCCAGCCGATCTCGACGTCGCGTGCGACCCATTCGGGCAGGTCGCCGCGCTTGGCGCGCGAGCCGTTGCGGTAGCGGAAGGCGAAGCCGACGACGAGGCCGAAGACGACGAGCACGATGATTGCGGCCAGGACGGTGAGGCCGGCCGTGATGTGGTCCGTCGACACCGCCTGGGTCGAGGCCTCGCCCGGGAAAATCGGAAAGCCGCTCACCGGGACGCCCCGGGCGCGACTTTGCGGCGCGACAGCATCAGCAGGGATCCGCCGAGGCCGGCGAGGGTGAGCAGGCCGCCGGCGGTGAGCATCGCCGCGACGGCGCGGTTGGCGACGCCGTGCGCCGGGTCGAGGCCGTAGCAGAGCAGGTGCAGCCGGTCGCCGAGCGTGCCGATGCGCCCCTCGCCCGCCTCGACCAGCGCGAGCCGCAGCGTCGCGGGGTCGGGCGCGAGGCCGGGCAGCACACGCGATACGGCGCCCGCCGGGGTCAGCACCAGGATGTCGACCGGATGGGCGTAGCGGCCCGCGGCCCCGTCATAGGCCGCATGGTAGCCGATAGCGGCCTCGAGCCGCGCGACATTTTGCGGCGTGCCGCCCAGCAGACGGGCGCTCGACCGGACCTCGCCGAGGCCGGCGAGCTGCGCGGCGCCCATGCGCGTGGCATCGGCGGGCGAGGCGTCCGGGTCGAGGCCTATGGCGAGGAGGTCGAAATCCCGGCCGGCCCGAAGGCCGGTGCGGGCGAGGGCGCTGCCCGTCACGGCCAGGATGGGGCCGCAGATCTCCCGGCAGCGGTAGTCGAGCAGCACGAGAACGCTCGGGCGTGCGCCCAGAAGGTCGCCGAGCCGGACGGCACGGCCCGCCTGATCGACGAAGGGCAGCCCCCGGGGCAGCGTGGCGCCCGGCGGCGGCCTGATCCCGACAGCATCGAGGTCGGCCGGGGCGAGGGCGGCGCAGGCGGGCAGCGGGATGGTCGCGAGCGCAGCGAGCGCGAAAGCCCCAATCACCCGCCCACCGCTCATCCCCGCGAAAGCGGGGATCCAGCGCAACACGCCAGCCACAAGCCGACCCCATCGATTGCCGTGGTCGGGGGAAGCTTCACGCCCCTTGGATCCCGGCTTTCGCGGGGATGAGCGGGTGAAGGGCAAGGCCTCGGTTCTCACGGCCGTGCTCCATAAGGACCCGCCGGCAGGCTTGGCACGGCGCGCGGCGCGCCGTCCGGCGGCTGTCCGGCAACGGCCTCAGCCGCCGCCGCCGCCTGATCGGGCGGATCGTAGGCCGCCGCGCCCTTGCGGGCGACGAGGCTCATCGCCCGCGCGATGGGAATGTGGATCAGGTTCCTGTCCCGGTCGACCCAGGCATAGCCCGCGAGCTCCTCGTTCTGGCGCGCCCGGAATCCGAGATAGTCCTGGGTCGGGTCGGGTTGGATCTGCGGGACCGGAAAGGTGCCGAGCGGCTGGTCGATCCGGTCCGTCACGACCGCGAAGCGCATGTAGCCGGCAAATCCGGCCATGACGAAGGCGACGAAGAGCACGAAACTCGCGACGATGACCAGCACCGTCCGGGTGTCGACGGCCGGCGCCTCGCGGTCGTCCTTGACCTCAAACGCCATGGGCGGTCCTCCCCGTCAACTTCGACAGAGGGGCGGCCGCGCCGGGCAGCAGGAGCGCGAGCGTGCCGACCGCGAGGAGGCCGGTGAGCGCCGACACAGGTTCCGTCGCGGGGGCCACGAGCCAGATGTCCTCGATCAGAAGGCCCAGGAGAACCGCGAGTGCGACGGGGCGCAGCATGAGGGGATCGCGGCGCACGCGGCCGAACAGCAGCGCCAGCATCGGCAGCACGGCGCCGAGGAGGACGCCGGCCACTTCGAGCCAGCGCCAGCCGTTCAACGTGCGGCTCATGTACCAATGCGCCTGGTCCGGCAAGTCGCCATACCAGTCTATGCTGAAGCCGATGAGAAGGAGATAGCTTTCCCCGAGCGTCGTGGCGAGGATGAGCCCGCCGAGATCGGCCCAGGCCGGATCGTCGTCGGGAGCCCGGCCGAAGAGGGCCGCAAGGCAGAGGGCCGAGAGGATCTGCCCGACGATGATCTGGGCGCCGAAGGCCGATGACGTGAAGCGCGGGTCGAGCGACAGCAGCCAGTCGTAGCTCGCGACGTTCATGAACAGCGCATAGGCGCAGAGACCGAGGCCCGCCCCGAGGCGGCCGAGCCGCCCGGCGATGAGCATCCGGCCGAAGAGGCAGAGCGCACCCAGGCCGACGAGGCTGCGCAGGCCGACCGACCAGGGGTTGAGGATGATCGCCGCGACGCCCGGACCCGCGCTCGTCGGGTCGGCCGCCCAGGGATAGGCAAGACGCGCACCGAGGAGCAGCGGCAGCACGAGGAGCAGCGTCAAGGGCAGCGCGGCAGCTGCCGCCGCGAGGACCGGCCGGGCCGCCTCGCCCCACCGGCCACCCGTCAGCCGGTGGATCATGAGCAGCGCCAGCGCGCCGAGCGCGATGCCGCCGAGAAACGCGAAGGCGATCAGCCACCCGTGCAGCAGGACCCGGGGCGCCGCGACGCCGATCACGACGAGCAGCGCCAGTCCGACGATCCCGGCGACGAGGTGGCGGCTCACGGCAGCTTCTCCCGTGCGTCGGGCACCTCGGCGAGCGACACGCGCCCGGCGAGCTGGAGCGCGCGCGCATAGGCCACGATGGCCCAGCGGTCTTCCGGCTCGACGCGCGCCGCGTAGGAATACATGGCGCCGTAGCCGTTGGTTATGGTGTCGAAGATATGCTGCGCGCTCGTGGCCCGGAGCCGCGGGCTCTCGAAGGAGGGCGGCGCCGGGAAGCCGCGCTGCACCACCATGCCGTCGCCCATGCCGGCGAGCCCGTGGCAGGGCGAGCAATAGATGTCGAAACGCTCCTGGCCGCGCCGCAGCAGGGCCTCGGTGACCGGCGGCGGGTCGGCGGTCGCGGCGGCGCGGGCCTTGTCGCCTTGCGCCACCGCATGATCCGGCAGCGGGCGGGCGGCCGTGCCGTCCGGCCACAGGTCGGCGCGCGCGTAGGTCTTGTATTTCGGCTGCGCGGTCATCGACTGGTCGCAGGCCGTCAGAGCGAGCGGCAGGAGCAGGACGGCGAGGCGCCTCACGTCTCGACCTCGCCGACCGAGAGGGCGCCGGCGCCGAACAGGGCGTCGCCGAGGCGTCGTGCCGCGTCCTCGTCAGCTGGACCATCGACGATGAGGATGAAGCGGTCCTGCGTGGCGCGCTCGATGCCCGGCACCGCGAACAGCGGATGATGGAGGCGCGGCAGGCCGCAGCGCCACAGGAGCACGGCGAAGCCCGCCATGGCCGCCGCCAGCACGCCGGTCTCGAAGGGAACGAGGTAGTAGACCGCCCAGGAGGCGAGCGGCCGGCCGCCGGAGTTCAGCGGATAGGCATAGGCCTGCGAGTAGACCTGCAGGGCGACGAACAGCAGCGCGGTGCCGAAGCCGAACAGCGCCATCGCGGGACGCATCACGCGGCTCGATGCGTCGAGCCGCCGGGTCAGTTCGGGGACAGGGAAGGGCGTCAGCGCGTCCGCCACTGCGAAGCCTTCGCGGCGCATGAGGTCGACCGCCGCGACGAGCGCGTCGGCATCGACGAAGGTGGCAAGGCGAGGCCTGGTCACCGCGCCCCCTCCCGATGGCCGAGCTCGCGCACCTCGTACATCGAGGCGACGGGAAGGAAGCGCGAGAACAGCAGGAACAGGAACGCGAAGAGGCCGAGCGGCCCGAGGATGAAGATCCAGTCGATCGCCGACATGACGAAGACGTGCCGCATGCTCGGCAGATAGGTGTGCGAGAGCGTGTTCCAGATGATGAGGATGCGCTCGAACCACATGCCGATGTTGATGCCGACCGATACGCCGGCCAGGACCCAGAGATTGCGCCGCGCCGGCGGCCACCACAGGACCTGCGGCAGGACGACGTTGAACAGCAGCAATAGCCAGTAGAGCGGACCATAGAAGCCGGCGAACTCGTGCGCGATGAGGCCGCGCGCCGCGTGGTCGCCGCCATACCAGGCCATGAACCATTCCGTGGCGTAGCTCAGCCCCATGACGAGCGAGCACATCAGCATGATGAGCCCCATGGCGTCGAAGTGGCGCAGCGTCACGAAGCGCTCGAGCCCGAGACCCCAGCGGATGAAGATCGCCAGCATCACCACCATGGCGAAGCCCGAATACATGGCGCCGACGACGAAATAGGGCGGGAAGATCGTCTCCTGCCAGCCCGGCATGAGGCTCGCCGCGAAATCGAGCCCGACGATGGAATGGACCGAGCAGACGAGCGGCACCGCCAGCGCCGCCATCGTGATGTGCAGCGTTTCGTGCAGCGCCCAGTGCCGGGCCGAGCCGCGCCAGCCGAGCGCCAGCACCCCGAACACGAGCTGCTTGCCGCGCGTCGTGGCGCGGTCGCGCAGGGTGGCGGCATCGGGGATCAGGCCGAGGTACCAGAACAGCAGCGAGAAGATCAGGTAGCTCAGGATCGCCCAGAAATCCCAGACGAGGGCGCTGCGCCACTGCGGCCAGAGCGTCATGGTGTTGGGATAGGGCGCGAGCCAGTAGAAATATTGCGGCCGGCCGAGGTGGATGATCGGGAAGAGGCCGGCGATCGACACGGCGAAGAGGGTCATCGCCTCGGCGAAGCGGTTGATCGAGGCGCGCCAGTCCTGCCGGGTGATCGCGAGGAGCGAGGAGATCAGCGTGCCGGCATTGCCGATGCCGATCCACCAGACGTAGTTGGCGATGGCGATGCCCCAGACGATGGTCGAATTGATGCCCCAGGTGCCGACGCCGACCCCGAGCACGACGACGAGGCCGACGAGGGTGGCGAGGACGAAGGGCATCGTCACCGCGAGCGCGATCCACCAGTTGCGCCAGCGCCGCTTGACCAACACGGGATCGGAGACCGCCCGCGTCACCTCGCCGTAGGAGAAGTCCCGCGGCAGCAGCCCCGCGTCGCCCGGGGCCGGATGCGGCACGGCGCTCATCCGCTGCCCTTCTCGAGATCGGGGTTGGGATTGCGGATGCGCGCCAGGTAGGTGGTGCGCGGCTTGGTGTCGAGGTGGTCGAGCAGGGCATAGTGATGCGGCTCCCGGCGCAGCGCCGCCACCGTGCTGCCGGGCGCCTCGAGGTTGCCGAAGCTGATCGCCTGCGCCGGGCAGGCTGACTGGCATGCGGTGACGACGTCGTTGTCGCCGAGCGGGCGGTTCTCCTTCTCGGCGGCGCGGCGGGCGCCCGAGATGCGCTGGACGCAATAGGTGCATTTCTCCATCACGCCGCGCCCCCGCACCGTGACGTTGGGGTTGTAGCGGGCCTGCATCACCGGCTGATCAAGGTCGCCATAGGCCTGGTCGGTCGCATAGCCGAAGAAGTTGAAGCGCCGCACCTTGTAGGGACAGTTGGCCTCGCAGAAGCGCGTGCCGATGCAGCGGTTGTAGACCTGCACGTTCAGCCCCTCGCTGTCGTGCACCGAGGCCGCGACCGGGCAGACCGGCTCGCAGGGCGCCGTCTCGCACTGCATGCAGGGCACGGGCTGGAAGCCGCCGCCCGCGTCGTGGTCGTAGCGGTCGATGCGCAGCCAGTGCATGTCGCGATGACGGTCGATCTCCTCGGGGCCGACGATTGGGCTGTTGTTCTCGACCTGGCAGGCGAGGACGCAGGCGTTGCAGCCGATGCAGGCGCCGGTGTCGATCACCATGGCCCAGCGGGCCGCCGCCTTCGTATAATCATGCGGCGGCAGCATGGTCGGCACCGGACCGTCATGGGAGTCGAGAGGCTTCGCCGTCATGTCGCCGAGGGCAAGGACGGGATAGAGGTCGCGGTCCTCGCCCTCGAGCCGGAACTGCTCCTGCGTGGAATGGATGGGCGCGCGGCCTCCCGCTTTCGCCGCGGCGACGACGAGCACCGACTGGCCTTCCCGCCCGACGAGCCCGAACGCTTTGGCGCCGACGCCGGACCCGATGGTGCCGGCCCGCGATCGGCCGTAGCCATAGGTCAGGCTCAGCATGCCGGGCGCGTGGCCGGAGGCGATGCGCGCCGGCGCCTCGATGGTCCGTCCCTCGACGGAGAGCGCGACGAGATCGCCGTCGACGACGCCGAGCGTCGCCGCATCCTGGGCGCCGAGGCCGAGCGCATTGCCCCAGACTTCCTTGGTCAGGGGCTTGGGGCATTCCTGCAGCCAGGCATTGTTGGCGAAGCTGCCGTCCCAGAGGCTCGGGTCGGGGGCGAGGCACAGGGTCAGGCCGCGCGGTTCGGCGGCCGGCGACACCTTCGGCGGGGCTGGCGGCGCAAGGTCGAGCGTCGCGGCGGTGCTGCCCGGCACCGTGCCGGCTTCGAGCGCGGCGCGCCACCAGGGCTCGAAATCGGTCGCCTGGGCTTTCCAGGTCTCCCGAACGAGCGCGTAGTCGTCGGCGTCGAAGGCGCCGCCGAGCGCCGCCAGCATGGCATGCAGCGTGCGCGTGCCGTAGAGGCGGCGGATCAGCGGCTGCACGATACTGGCCGTGCCGTCGAGGCCGCGCAGGTCGGACCAGCTTTCGAGCGGATGCGATTCGGGCACGTGCCATTGGCACGCCGCGGCCGTCTCGTCGAACATCTGCCCGAGGTGGATCGACAGCTTGGCCTTGGCGATGCCGTCGCCCAGGCGGAGCGGCGCGGGCGCCTCGTAGGCCGGATTGCAGCCTACCACGAGCAGAGTGTCCACCGCACCGGCCGCGAGATCGCGGGCGAGATCGTCGAGCGAGCTCGCATCGGCCGGGACGGACGGCGCAAATAGGTCGAGCGGCGCGCCGAGCCGCCCGTTGATCCAATGCGCCAAGCCATGCAGCTCGGGCCGCAGGTGCGGCCCGGCGAGCACCAGGGCGCGCCCCGGATGAGCCTGAAGGTCGGCCGCCACCGCCGCGACCGCGTGGGCAACCTCCGGTGCGAGATTGGGATCGGCGAGGTCGGCACCGAGCGCCCGGGCAAGCCCGATCAGGGCGTTCTCGACCCCGCCGAGCGGCCAGGTGAAGCGATGGTCGGCATTGGCCCCGCTCAACGTCGGGACGCTCTCGCCGGCGTAGACCCGCAGCATGGAGGCCGTGCCGGCCCGCACGCGGCGCCGGTCCGCGATGCCGCGCGCATTGCGGAGCTGCGCCGGTCCGGGCCCGAGCGGATCGGCATCGAAGCAGGCGAGCACGTCGACCTCCGCCCAGCGCGGCAGGGGCGTGACCGGGCGGCCGAAGGCGAGCATGGCGCCGGCCCGACCCGCCGCGTCGCCGAGCGCCTCCGACATGTGCCAGCGCATGGCCGGATAGCGCTGGCGCAGCTCGCCGATCTGGCGCAGCGCGGTCGGCGAGGTCAGCGGCCCGGTGAGAACGCGCAGGCCGGCGCCCTTCGAGGCCGCCCAGGTGGCGAAATGCGGCATCACGGCGGCCTGCAAGGCCGTCCAGCCGACGATCTCGCCACCCTTGCGCACCGCCTGCGACCGGTCCGGATCATAGAGCGAGAAGACCGCGGCCTCGGCGAAGACATCGGTCGCGCCGAGGCTCATCGGGTGGGACGGATTGCCCGAGACCTTGATCGGCCGCCCCTCGACCGAGGTGCAGAGCACGCCGCGCCCGTAGCCGCCGAGCGCGAGCGACGACGCGAATTCGAGCGGAATGCCGGGGATCAATCGCTCGGGCATCCGCACATAAGGCACGATCTCCTCGGGCGGCTTGCCGCAGCCGGCCGCAACCAGCGCGATGTTGGCGCTAAGCAGCTTCAGCGCGCCGCGGCGCGACAGGCCGGCGTCGGGCGCGCTCATCGGTGGCACACGGAGCAGTCGGCGAGATGATCCGGCTTGACGCCGTAGGCCAGAAGCAGCGCATGCCCCTTCGCCATCTGGTCCCGCGGCGGCCGCCAATCGGTCGAGAAGATCTCGTCGCGTGGCCGCAGGGTCTTGGCCGGATCGCGGTGGCAGTCGAGGCACCAGCCCATGGTCAGGGGCGCCGCCTGGCGCATCAGCGGCATATGGTCGACCGGGCCGTGGCAGGTCGTGCAGCCGACGCCCTTGGCGATGTGGATCGAATGGTCGAAATAGACGTAGTCCGGCAGGCGGTTGACGCGGCGCCAATGGATCGGCAGATCCTCGGCGAGGCTTTCGCGCACCGGCGCCAGCATCGCCGCGTTGGTCCAGACCTGCGAATGGCAGGTCATGCAGGTCTCGGTCGGCGGCAGGCCGGCGAAGGCGGATTTCTCCACCCCCGTGTGGCAATAGCGGCAATCGAGGCCGAGGCCGGCGACATGGTGGTTGTGGCTGAACGGCACCGGCTGGGTGACCACGATGCTCTCGCCGGTGACGTAGGGCGAGCGGGTGAGCGCATAGGCGAGGCCGACGAAGGTCACGGGCAGGATCAGGACGGCGGCGATGACGCATCGCGCAATCGTGTCAGCCGCTGACGAGAAGATCTGAGCCATGCGATGCCGGAGCCGAGCCCTTGGAGTCGAACGACGAGCCGACCTTCAAACCAAGATAAAGGAGGACTGTTCCACCTGGCGAGGGCAAACCGCGACGAGTCGCTCCCTGTGGCAATGCAGACACTGGCTTCCGTGACGTCGCGTGCTCGATTTGCACAGGAGATCCGGAGCCGATCATGCCCGGGCGGATCCGATCACCGGCCTGCTTGCGATTGCCGGGAGCCGTATCGGATCAGATGGGATCGCTTTCCGCTGACTGCGTATTTGCGCGCCCATGAGGGACTTGCGCGGGACCGATGGCTAGACGCCCCGCCTCAATCAAAACTGGCTCATGTCAGGCACCATCACTATACCCCACCGCCGTGCGGGGAGCGACGCTCAAGACGCGCGTCCCCGCCCTCGTTGAGGCGTTTCGATCCACGCTCCCGCGCGGGGAGCGACC
>DATBEH010000046.1:0-71919 GCA_036276175.1 Lichenihabitans sp. | reverse complement strand
TGCTCATGCTGCAGATGATCTGGGGCCTATACCCCGACACGCACGTGACCTTCTCGCTGGTCAACCGCTCGCAGGCGGTGCGCCTCGCCGACGAGATCGACGAGGGCGAGCTGCGCGACCAGCTGGATCATGCGAGATCGTTGAAGGTCTCCAAGAAGGAGATGATCTGGCTCGCGGGCAACAGCTTCTACGGTCGCGCCCATATCTTCGAACCGGCGTTCCTGAACTGGCTCGCCGACTACCGGCTCCCGCCCTACGAGCTCCGCAAGGAAGACGGGCAGTTTCGCCTGAGCTTCCCCGGATCCTGGGCCGACGTGACCATGTGGGAGATCCCGGCTCTCGCCATCATCAACGAGATGCGCTCCCGCGCGGCGCTGAAGCCCTTCGGCCGCTTCGCGCTCGATGTCGTCTACGCCCGAGCCAAGGCCAAGCTATGGAGCAAGGTGGAGCGCCTGCGCGGCCTGCCCGACCTGCGCATCTCGGATTTCGGGACGCGGCGGCGTCATTCCTTCCTTTGGCAGCGCTGGTGCGTGGAGGCCCTGAAGGAAGGCCTCGGCAACGCCTTCAGCGGCACCAGCAACGTCCTGCTCGCCATGGACAACGACCTCGAGGCGCTCGGCACCAACGCGCATGAACTGCCCATGGTGCTCGGCGCGCTGGCGCGCAACGAGGCCGAGCTTCGCGCCGCCCCGTACAAGGTACTCGAGGACTGGAAGCGATATTACGGCGGCAATCTGCTCATCGTCCTGCCCGACACGTTCGGCACCGCGCCGTTCCTCGCCGCGGCGCCGGACTGGGTGGCGGACTGGACCGGCTTCCGGCCGGATTCGGCGCCGCCCATCGAGGGCGGCGAAGCGATCCTCGCCTGGTGGCGCTCGAAAGGACGCGACCCGCGCGAGAAGCTCATCGTGTTCTCGGACGCGCTCGATGTGGAGACGATCGAGGAGGCCTATCGGACCTTCCACGGCCGGGTTCGCATGAGCTTCGGCTGGGGGACCAACCTGACCAACGATTTCGACGGCTGCGCTCCGACCCCGAACGGCTCGCTGAAGGCGATCTCGCTCGTCTGCAAGGTCACCGAGGCCGAAGGCCGGCCGGCGGTGAAGCTGTCCGACAATCCCATGAAAGCGATCGGTGACCCGTCGGAGGTGGCGCGCTACCTGCGCACGTTCGGCTCGGCCGGCCGGGTGGCGCAGCCTGTGCTCGTCTGAGGCGCCGCGCTTCCAGGCGACGGGTCGGGGCCATTGCCATCCGCCGCCCGAGCCCGTAAGCCAGTGTGGCCAGCCGGCCGGACGGCCGTCGCATTTCGGTGCGGAGGAAAGTCCGGGCTCCACGGAGACACGGTGCCGGATAACGCCCGGCGGGGGCGACCCCAGGGACAGCGCCACAGAAAGCAGACCGCCCGTCCCCCTCGGGGTGCCGGGTCAGGGTGAAAGGGTGCGGTAAGAGCGCACCGCGGCGGCGGCAACGTCGACGGCATGGCAAGCCCCACCGGGAGCAAGATCGAATAGGGGCGACAGGGTCTCTCCGGCCTGGCCGGACGGCCCAGCCTGTCTCCGGGTCGTCGCCCGGGTTGATTGCTCGAGACGGCGCGCGAGCGCCGCCCCAGAGGAATGGCCGTCACGCGCGAAGGCCGCGAGGTCCACGCGCCCTACAGAACCCGGCTTACAGGCCGGCTGGCGCCAATCCATCTCGGCCGTCGACGAGACGGAGCGGCGGACACCCGCGCCGTCCGGCGCGCACCGCGATCCCTCGGCCGGCAGCGCTCTCTCGATTCGCCGCGCGCCAGGTGCGCATGGGATTTTGCCCCACCCCGTCGAATCGGCCGGACGAGTATCTGCGTCCTTCGTATTTCCCTCGTCCCTGCAACGGACCCTTAACCCTAAGCAAGGCTTAGTAGGCTCGTCGGCTCCGTGCGCGCGACCACGTTCCGTCATTGACGCCCACAAGGTCCCATGATATCCCAAATCATCCCGTTCAGAGCCGGCGTTTCAGGTTCGGCCGCAATGGTCCTGGGTCCGGCGGGGCAAGGACCGTTTGCGGAACGCGTGTCGAACGGGTGTGCCTGGAGCAAAGAGGATCTTGGACCGCTTTGTCTCGCACTTCACCAACCGGCTGGACGCCAAGGGTCGCGTATCGATCCCGGCATCGTTCCGGGCCGTGCTGGCGCGGGACGGCTTCGAGGGCCTGTACGTCTACCCCTCGCTCTATTCGGAGGCGCTCGACTGCGGCGGCAACGCCCTGCTGGGCGAGATCGACGCGCTTCTGGCACCGCTCTCGCCCTACTCGGAAGAGCGGGATGCCTATGCGGCGACCCTATACGGGGAGAGCGAGGTCCTGAAGATCGACGGAGAAGGTCGGGTCATCCTGACCGAGGCCATGAAGGGCCGCCTCGCGGTGAATGGGGAGGTCACCTTCGTGGGACAGGGACACAAGTTCCAGATCTGGGAGCCGGGCCGTTTTCGTGCGCATCTGGACGAGGCCAGAGACCGGGTGCGCGCCTTGCGAAGACAGCTCAGCTCCGGACAAGCGGCGCCGCTCGCACCGTCGCCGCCCACTCCTGGAGCACGGGACTAATGTCGGGCCGCGGCGACGGAGACATCCTCGCCGCCGGCGGACCGGTCCGGCATGATCCCGTGCTCCGCGCGGAGGCCCTCGCGGCGCTCGCGCCGCGTCCGCACGGCGTCTATCTCGACGCGACCTTCGGCGCCGGCGGCTACAGCCGCGCCCTGCTTGCCGTGCCCGACATCCGCGTCGTCGGGCTCGATCGCGATCCCTCGGCCATCGCCGCGGGCGCCGGGCTCGCCGCCGCGGATCCACGCCTGTCCCTGCATCACGCGCGCTTCGGAATGCTGGCGGAGGTCGTCCGCGATCTCGACCTCGGCAGGCTCGATGGCGTGGTCCTCGACATCGGCGTCTCCTCGATGCAGCTCGACGAGGCGGCGCGCGGCTTCTCGTTCCGCCTCGACGGCCCGCTCGACATGCGCATGAGCCGCGAAGGGCCGAGCGCGGCCGACATCGTCAACGGCACGGAGGAGGAGGCGCTCGCCGACATCCTCTATGTCTTCGGCGAGGAGCGGGCCTCGCGCCGCATCGCCCGTGCCATCGTTCACGACCGTCGCGCCGCCCCCTTCACGACGACGCGGCAGCTCGCCGAGATGATCGCCCGCGTCGTTCCGGGCGCGCCGGGCGACATCCATCCGGCGACGCGCTCGTTCCAGGCGCTGCGCATCGCGGTCAACGACGAGCTGGGGGAGCTGCTGCGTGCCCTCGAGGGCGCCGAGGCGGTGCTCCGGGCCGGTGGTCGCCTGGCGGTCGTCACCTTCCATTCGCTCGAGGACCGCATCGTCAAGCGCTTCCTCCAGGCCCGCGCCGGACGGGGACCGGGCCGCTCGCGTCATCTACCCGGCGAACCGGCGCAGGCCGAGGCGAGCTTCACGCTGCACGGGCGGCAGCCGATCGTGCCGACGGACGAGGAGATCGCCCGCAATCCGCGCGCCCGCTCGGCCAAGCTGCGGTTCGGCATCAGGACCGAAGCGCCGCCCCATGGCGTCGATGCGGCGCTGCACGGGCTCGCCGCATTGCCCTCGCGAAAGGGGCGCTGAACCCATGTGGCGGCTTCTCAACCTCGTCGCGGTCGCGGTCCTGATCGGCTCGGCCGTCTACGCCTATTCGATCAAGTACGAGACGATCCTCTATGCCGAGCAGATCCTCAAGGTGAAGCACCAGATCGGGGCCGAGCAGGACGGCATCGAGCGGCTCCGGGCCGAATATGCGATCCTGACGCGGCCCGAGCGGCTGCAGGCCCTGGCCGAACAGAACCTCGGACTGAAGCCGTTGTCGCTCAACCAGATCGTCGACGCCGGCGATCTGCCCGCCCCGCCTCCCAAGACCGATGCGATCGGCCGCAAGCTCGAAGCGCTGGGACTCGGCGAGCCGACCGCGACCCCGTCCGACCGCCATGCGGTCGGCAGTGTCGCGACGCCGTCAGCAAGGTGACCTCATGACCGATGCGACGACCGAGGCGCCGCAGGGGCGGCTCGCCAGGCTCAAGGCCTTTCTCATCGATGTCTTGAGCACCCATCTCGACAAGAGCGGCTTCCGGCTCAAGCTGATCGCCGCGGCCTTCATCTGCGTGTTCGGCCTGATCGACGGCAAGCTGATGAAGCTCGGCCTGTCGCACGAGGCGCCGAGGAGCCTGAAGAGCGCGGCGTCGGACGCCGTGTCGGGCGCCCGGCCCGATCTTCTGGACCGCAATGGCGAGATCCTCGCAACCGACATCAAGACCATGTCGGTCTTCGCCGAACCGCGCCGCATCATCGACAAGGACGAGGCGGTGGAACTGCTCACCGCCGTTCTGCCGGATGTCGACGCGAGCGAACTGCGCACCCGGCTCGGCTCGCGCAAGGGTTTCGTCTGGGTCAAGCGCGGCGTCACGGAAAAGCAGCAGAACGAGGTCTATCACCTCGGCCTGCCGGGGATCGGCTTCCTGCCCGAGAACCGGCGCATCTATCCCAACGGTCCCATCGCGGCCCATGTGCTCGGCTTCACCAATCTCGACAACCAGGGCATCGCCGGGATGGAGAAATGGGTCGACGGCCAGGGGCTCGGCGACCTGAAGGGGGCCGGCTTCGACATCAGTTCGCAGGACCTGAAGCCGATCCGGCTGTCGATCGACCTCAGGGCGACCCAGGCGGTGCGCGACGAGCTCGCCAAGGGCGTCGAGCATTACAAGGCCAAGGCCGGCGCCGCCGCCGTGCTCGACGTCAATACCGGCGAGGTGATCGCCTACGCGTCCCTGCCCGACTACGACCCCAACAATCCGGTCGACGCGCTCGATCCCAATCACATCAACCGGCTCAACGTCGGCGTCTACGAGATGGGCTCGACCTTCAAGGCGATCTCCGCCGCCATGGCGATCGACGCCAACAAGGTGACGCTGCGCAGCATGATCGACGCGCGCGAGAGCCTGCGCTACGGCCACTTCACCATCCACGACTTCCATCCCGAGCACCGCATGCTGTCGGTGCCCGAGGCGTTCAAGTTCTCGTCGAACATCGCCTTCGCCCGCATTGCCATGATGGTCGGCGTCGACGCCCACAAGGCCTTCCTGCGCAAGATGGGCCAGCTCGACCGGCTGCAGACCGAACTGCCCGAAAGCGCGGCGCCGCTCTATCCGAGGAACTGGAGCGAGCTCAACACCATGACCATCGCCTTCGGCCAGGGCATCAACGTGGCGCCGCTCCAGGCCATGATGGCGGTCGGCGCGCTGGTCAACGGCGGGTACATGATCAAGCCGACCTTCCTGAAGCGCGACACCGACGACGTGCGGCCGGACTCGAAGCGGATCGTGCGGCCGGATACGTCCGAGGCGCTGCGCTACCTGATGCGGCTCAACGCGACGGACGGCTCGGCCAAGAAGGCCAACGTCGCGGGCTTTTTCGCCGGCGGCAAGACCGGCACGGCCGACAAGATCATCCACGGCCATTATGCCAAGGACAAGGTGTTCACGACCTTCATGTCGATCATCCCGGCCGACAAGCCGCGCTACCTCTTCCTCGTGCTGATGGATGAGCCGCAGGCCGTCGAGGGGACCTACGGCTTCCATACGGCCGCCTGGAATTCGGGCGAGGTCTGCGGCAAGATCATGCAGCGGGTGGCGCCCTTGCTCGACATGCCGCCGGACTACACGATGCCGACGCAGCCGTTCCCCTCCGTGGCGCGGCTCGGCATCAGCATGGACAGCGTCCTGCGATGAAGCTTGGCGACCTCCTGCCGGACGCGCATGTCGCGCCCGAGCATCGCGACCGCGACGTCCTCGGCCTCACGGCGGATAGCCGTGGCGTCAGGCCGGGCTACGCCTTCTTCGCCGTGCCCGGCTCGAAGCGCGACGGCGCGAGCTTCGTGCCCGAAGCCCTGTCGAAGGGCGCCGCGGCCGTCGTGGCCGAAAGTGCGCCGGCCCATCTCCCCGCGGGCGTGGCGTTGGCCGTGGTGGCGCAGGTCCGCCCAGCTCTGGCCGAGGCCGCCGCACGCTTCGCCGGCCGCCAGCCTGCGACGGTCGTCGCGGTCACCGGCACCAGCGGCAAGACGTCCGTCGCGGCCTTCGTACGGCAGATCTGGCTTGGCGAGGGAAGGCGTGCCGCCTCCCTCGGCACGCTCGGCGTCGTCGCGCCGGGCGGCGAGGTCTACGGCTCGCTGACGACGCCCGATCCCGTGGCGCTGCATGCCACCTTGCGCGATCTTGCCGACGACGGCGTCACCCATGTGGCGCTCGAAGCCTCGTCTCACGGCCTCGATCAGCACCGGCTCGATGCCGTGAGGCTTGCGGCCGGGGCCTTCACCAACCTGTCGCGCGACCATCTCGACTACCATCCCGACGTCGATCACTACCTCGCCGCCAAGCTGCGCCTCTTCGAGGCGCTGCTCTCGCCCGGTCAGCCGGCGGTCATCGACGCCGATTCGGATGCCGCGCCGAGGGTCGTTGCCGCCGCCGAGGCGCGTGGGCTCGACGTCGTCACGGTCGGCGCCAAGGGCCGCGACCTGCGGCTCGAGTCCGCAATGCCGGAGGGTTTCGCCACCCGGCTCTCGCTCTTGCATCGAAATGAGCGGATCGATCTGCGATTGCCGTTGGCCGGCGCCTTCCAGATCTCGAACGCTCTCGTCGCAGCGGGCCTGTGCCTTGCCACCGGCAGCGAGCCGCAGGCGGTCTTCGGCGCGCTCGCGCGTCTCGTCGGCGCCCCGGGCCGGCTCCAACGCGTCGGGGAGAGCCGCGGCGCGCCGGTCTTCGTCGATTATGCCCACAAGCCCGACGCGCTCCAAAACGTGCTCGCCACCCTGCGACCCTACGCGTCGGGACGGCTCGTCGTCGTTTTCGGCTGCGGCGGCGATCGCGATCCCGGCAAGCGGCCGATCATGGGGGAAATCGCCTCCCGCCTCGCCGACACGGTGATCGTCACCGACGACAATCCGCGCGGCGAGAACCCTGCGGCCATCCGCGCCGCGATCCTCGCCGCGGCACCGCGTGCCAAGGACATCGGCGATCGCGCCGAGGCGATCCGCGCCGGCGTCGCCCTGCTCGGGCCGGGCGACGTGCTCGTCGTCGCCGGCAAAGGCCACGAGACCGGCCAGATCGTGGGCGCCGCGACCCTGCCCTTCTCGGACGTCGAGGCCGCCGCCGCGGCCATCGCGGAGCGCGGCGCATGACGGCCGCCCTCCTCTGGTCCGGCTTGGGCCTCGTCGCGCCGCTCGAGGCGCGTGTCGCGGGCCGCTTGCCCGCAGGCGTCACCGGCATCTCGATCGACAGCCGCACGCTGCGGCCGGGCGAGCTCTACGTGGCGATCCGCGGCGACACCCATGACGGCCACGATTTCGTCGCGGCGGCCTTCGCGGCCGGCGCCGCCGCCGCGGTCGTCGACGAGGACCACGCCGCCGCCCTCTCGGGCTCCTCCTGCCTCTACGTCGTCCACGACACGCTCGCGGCATTGGGCCGGCTCGGCGCCGCTGCCCGCGCCCGCGCGCCGGCATGGATCGTCGCCGTCACCGGTTCGGTCGGCAAGACCTCGACCAAGGATGCGCTGCGCCTCGTCATGGGCGATGCCGGCGAGACCCACGCCTCGGTCGCCTCCTTCAACAACCATTGGGGCGTGCCGCTGACGCTCGCCCGCATGCCGCGGAGTGCCGCCTTCGGCATTTTCGAGATCGGCATGAACCACCCGGGCGAGATCGAGCCGCTGACGGCGCTGGTGCAGCCCGATATCGCCATCGTCACCACCGTCGCGCCCGTCCATCTCGAACATTTCACAGGCATCGAGGACATTGCCGACGCCAAGGCCGAGATCTTTTCGGGGCTGGTCGCGGGCGGGACCGCCATCATCCACCGCGACATCCCGACCTTCGCGCGCCTGCGCGACGCGGCGCTAAGCTCTCCGGCGGGCACGATCTGGAGCTTCGGCGAGGATGCCGACACGGACGCGCGGCTCGAGTCGCTCGCGACCTCCTTCGAGGGCTCCGACATCGTGGCCCGCATCCACGGGCGCCGCGTCGCCTTCAGGCTCGGCGCGCCCGGACGTCATCTCGCCGTCAATGCTCTCGGCGTGCTGCTCGCGGCGAGCGCGGCGGGCATCGACATCGCCGCCGCGGCGCATTCGCTCGCCCGCTACGCGCCCGGCCGTGGCCGCGGCGCCCGCAGCACGCTGTATCTCCCGGACGGCGACGCGACCCTGATCGACGAGAGCTACAACGCCAATCCGACCTCGATGCGCGCCGCGCTCTCCCTGCTCGGCACGGCTTCGCCGGGCCAGGGCGGCCGCCGCATCGCGGTCGTCGGCGACATGCTCGAGCTCGGACCCGACGCGGCGGCCATGCACGAGGCGCTCGCCGAGGACATCCTGGCACAAGGCATAGACCTCATCTTCGCCGCGGGACCTCTCAGTCATGGTCTGTTCAGGCGGTTGCCGACACAGGTCCAAGGCTTGTGGGGGGAGACCGCAGCGGCTATCCAGGACCCGCTCGCCGAGGCCATCGGGGCCGGCGACGTCGTCATGGTGAAGGGCTCCAACGGGAGCCGCATGGGTCCGTTGGTCGCTGCTCTCAAGGAGCGCTTTGGCGGCGCGCCGCCCGTGACTTGAGGGGATCGATGCTCGTCTGGCTCACCGAACTGTCCGGCTACTTCAGCCCGCTGAACCTGTTCCGCTATCTGACGTTCCGCACGATCGGCGCGACGACGACCGCCGCCCTCTTCGTCTTCTTTTTCGGACCGTCGATCATCGCGGCGCTGCGGCTGAAGCAGGGCAAAGGCCAGCCGATCCGTCTCGACGGCCCGCAATCGCACCTGCTCACCAAGAAAGGCACGCCCACCATGGGCGGCCTGATGATCCTCTCCGGTCTCATCGTCTCGACGCTGCTCTGGGCCAACCCGGCGAGCCGCTACGTGTGGATCGTGCTGCTCGTGACCATCGGCTTCGGCATGATCGGCTTCTACGACGATTACCTCAAGGTGACGAAGCAGACCCACCAGGGGTTCTCCGGGCGCCTGCGGCTCGTCATCGAGGCCGTGATCGCCGCCGTCGCCTGCTGGGCCATGGTGAAGGTCGGTCCCTCCAGCACCACCGGCCTCGCCCTGCCCTTCATCAACGGCTACGTGGTCGACCTCGGCACCTTCTTCATCGCCTTCGGGGCCTTCATCATCGTGGCGGCCGGCAACGCCGTGAACCTGACCGACGGGCTCGACGGCCTCGCCATCGTTCCGGTCATGGTGGCGACCGCCACCTTCGGCCTCATCGCCTATTTCGCCGGCAACCTGCTCTTCGCCACCTATCTCGGCATCAACCACGTGCCGCAGACGGGCGAGCTGGCGGTCGTCTGCGGCGCCGTCATCGGGGCCGGCGTCGGCTTCCTCTGGTTCAATGCGCCACCGGCGCAGATCTTCATGGGCGACACGGGGTCGCTGGCGCTCGGCGGTCTCATCGGCACGATTGCGGTCGCGGTCAAGCACGAGATCGTGCTCGTCATCGTCGGCGGCCTCTTCGTGGTCGAGGCCTTGTCGGTGATCGTTCAGGTGACGTCCTTCAAGCTGACCGGCAAGCGGGTGTTCCGCATGGCGCCGATCCATCACCATTTCGAGCAGCTCGGCTGGTCCGAACCGCAGATCGTGGTGCGCTTCTGGATCATCGCCTTCGTGCTGGCGCTCATCGGTCTCTCGACCCTGAAGGTCCGCTAGCCATGACGCCCGTCACCACCTGCGCCGGCAAGCGGCTGGCCCTCTTCGGGCTCGGAGGCTCGGGCCTCGTCACCGCCCAGGCGCTCGTCGCGGGGGGCGCGAGCGTGCTGGCCTGGGACGACGCCTCGGCGGCGCGGACCAAGGCGGCGGAGCTCGGACTTGCGGTCGTCGACCTCCACGACATCGACTGGCGGGGCGTCGACGCGCTGGTGCTCACGCCCGGCGTGCCGCTGACCCACCCGCAGCCGCATTGGGCGGCGGCGCTGGCCATGGCGGCCTCGGTCGAGATCATCGGCGACATCGAGCTCTTCTGCCGCGAACGGGCTCGCGTGGCCCCCGGCGCGCCCTTCGTCGCCATCACCGGCACCAACGGCAAGTCGACCACGACCGCTCTGACGGCCCATATCCTGCGCGAGGCCGGACGCGACGTCGCCCTGGGCGGCAACATCGGCACGGCCATCCTGGCGCTGCCGCCGCCGGCCCCAGGCCGCGTCCATGTGATCGAGGTCTCCTCTTATCAGATCGACCTCGCTCCGAGCCTCGATCCGACGATCGGCGTGCTGACCAACCTGACCCCTGACCACATCGACCGCCATGGCACGATGGAGAACTACGCGGCCGTCAAGGAGCGGCTGACCCGCGGCGCCGACTTCTCCCTCGTCAGCGTCGACGATCCCCACTCGGCCGCCGTCTTCGAACGCGCCATGGAGATCGAGCAGGCGGCCCATTCCACGGGGCGCAAGGGCGGCCGGCAATATCCGGTCTCCGTCCGCAAGCCGCTGCCGACCGGCATCCTGCTCGAAGGCTCCTGGATCGCCTTCCGGCCCTACGAGGGCGAGGAGCATGGGCTCGCCCATATCGACGGGCTCGGGCGTCTGCGTGGGATGCACAATGTGCAGAACGCCTGTTTCGCGGCCGGCGTCGCGACGCTGCTCGGCGTTACGCCGGCGCAGATCCAGCGCGGCCTCAAGACCTTCCCCGGCCTGGCGCATCGGATGGAAGAGGTCGGCCATAAGGACGGCGTGCTGTTCATCAACGATTCCAAGGCGACCAACGCCGATTCGACGGAAAAGGCGCTGCTCTCCTTCCGCCGGGTGTTCTGGATTCTCGGCGGCGTTCCCAAGGCCGGCGGCATCGCCGAGCTCAAGCGCTTCTTCCCAATGGTCGAGCACGCCTACCTGATCGGCCAGGCGACCGAGGATTTCGCCGCGACCCTCGGCAGCTGCGTGGCGCTGACGCGCTGCGGCACGCTCGAGGTGGCGACGCGGAGCGCCTTCGCGGATGCCCGCGCCTCGCCGACGGAGGACAAGGTCGTGCTGTTCTCGCCGGCCTGCGCCTCCTTCGACCAGTTCAGGAATTTCGAGGAGCGCGGCGACCGCTTTCGGGCGCTGGTCCAGACGCTCGACGGCTGACCCGTCTCATCCAGGAGAAACCGATGCTCTCGCGCGCCAAAAGATCGGTCGTCGCCAACTGGTGGTGGACGGTGGACCGCTGGCTGTTGTCGGCCTTCGGACTGCTGATCGTGCTCGGCATCGTGCTCTCCATGGCGGCGAGCCCGCCGGTGGCCGAACGGCTCGGCCTCTCGACCTTCTATTTCGTGCATCACCAGGTGCTGTTCCTGGCTCCTTCGCTTTGCCTGCTGCTGGCGACCTCCTTCCTGTCGCCGCGCGACGTGCGCCGGGCGGCGCTGATCGTTTTCGTGGTCGGCATGGCGCTGATCGTGCTGGCGCTGATGTTCGGCCACGAGGTGAAGGGCGCGAAGCGCTGGATCTTCGGCATTCAGCCCTCGGAATTCATCAAGCCCGCCTTCGTGATCCTGGCCGCCTGGGCCTTCTCGGAAGGCGCCCGCCGTCGCGACGTGCCGGGCAATACGCTCGCCCTGGTGCTGCTGCCGGTGACCATCGTGCCGCTGATCCTGCAGCCCGACTTCGGCCAGACCATGCTGATCTCGCTCGTCTGGGCGGCTCTGTTCTTCATGGCCGGGCTGCATTGGTTCTGGGTGGCGGGGATCGGCGGCGCCGGCGCCTCGGGCGTCTTCCTCGCCTACAAGCTCGTGCCGCATGTGCGCGACCGCATCCTGCATTTCATCGAGCCGGCCAACGGGCCGGGTGCGACGGACACGTTCCAGGTCGATACCGCGGTCGAGAGCTTCGTCTCGGGCTCCTGGTTCGGCCGCGGTCCGGGCGAAGGCGTGGTCAAGCGCGTGCTGCCCGATGCGCACACGGATTTCATATTCGCCGTCACGGGCGAGGAATTCGGCATAATCTTCTGTATGGTTCTGGTCGGGCTGTTCGCTTTCGTGGTGCTGCGCGGGCTGATGCTGGCCTCGCGCAACGAGGATCCGTTCTGTCGTTTCGCAGCCGCCGGGCTGGTCATCCTCTTCGGCATCCAGAGCTGCATCAACATGGCGGTGAACCTGCATCTCATGCCCGCCAAGGGCATGACCCTGCCCTTCATCTCCTACGGCGGCTCCTCGATGATCTCGCTGGCTTTGGCGATGGGGTTCCTGGTCGCGGTCACCCGCAAGCGCCCGCGCGCCGCCATCGTCGACCCAGTTCCCTTCGGGGGACAGGCGTGAACGCGGCACGAGGCACGGTCCTCCTCGCCGCGGGCGGCACCGGCGGCCACCTGTTCCCGGCCGAGGCGCTTGCCCGCGCGCTGGGCGGCCGCGGCATCGCGGTCGAGCTGATGACGGACAGCCGCGCGTTGCAATACGGCCGGGACTTCCCGGCACGCGCCTGCCATGCCGTCTCGTCCGCGACGCCGACCGGCGGCTCGGCCGTGGCCAAGGCGAAATCCGCCGCGACCCTGGTACGCGGCACGCTCGCGGCCTATGCCAAGCTCCGACGAATCCGGCCGAGCGTCGTCGTCGGCTTCGGCGGCTATCCTACGGTACCGCCTGTCATGGCCGCCGCGCTCGGCCGCATCCCGGTCGTGCTGCACGAGCAGAATGCCGTGCTGGGCCGCGCGAACCGCTTCGTGGCCGGCCGCGCGGCGGCGCTTGCCACCGGCTTTCCGACGCTCGGCAAGGCCTCGGATGCGATCCGGGCGAAGGCGACCTATACGGGCAATCCGGTCCGGCCCGCCGTCTTCGCCGCCGCGGCCGAGGCCTTCCCGCCTTACGAAGAACAGGGCGGCCCGCTGAACCTCCTCGTCACCGGCGGTTCGCAGGGCGCCCGCGTCATGGCCGATGTGGTTCCGGCCGCGATCGAAGAGCTCGATCCGGAGACGCGCCGGCGCCTCGTCGTCGTTCAGCAGGCGCGCGGCGAGGATGAGCGGCGCGTGCGCGAGACCTACGCGCGGCTCGGCGTCACGGCCGAGGTCGCGCCGTTCTTCGCCGATCTGCCGGCCCGCATGGCGGCCGCCCATCTCGTCATCGCCCGGGCCGGCGCCTCGACGGTGAGCGAGCTCGCGACCGTCGGCCGTGCGTCGATCCTCGTGCCCTTCCCGCACGCGCTCGACCAGGATCAGGCCGCCAATGCGGCGGTGCTGGCGGAAAGCGGCTCCGCGGTCGTCTGCGACCAGTCGGCCTTCACGCCGGACTGGCTCGCCGTCGAGCTCATCCGCGTGCTGTCGATGCCGGCCGACCTGTTTCACCGGGCGCAGGCCGCCCGCTCCAGCGCCCGCTGGGATTCGACCGAACGCCTGGCCGACCTCGTCCTCGCCGTCGCGGGCCATTGCTCTTCGGAAGGTCAGCGCCCATGAAACTGCCGCGCGAGCTCGGCCCCATTCATTTCGTCGGCATCGGCGGCATCGGCATGTCCGGTATCGCCGAGGTGCTCGATACGCTCGGCTACAAGGTGCAGGGCTCGGACGCCTCGGAGAGCGCCAACGTGCTGCGCCTGCGCGACAAGGGCATCGCGGTGGCGATCGGCCATGACGCGGCGAACCTCGGGGATGCGGAAGTCGTCGTCGTCTCGACCGCCATCCGGCGCGACAACCCGGAGCTCGCGGCGGCGCGCGAGCGCCGCCTGCCCGTCGTGCGCCGCGCCGAGATGCTGGCCGAGCTGATGCGGCTCAAGACCTGCGTGGCCATCGCCGGCACGCATGGCAAGACGACCACGACCTCGCTGGTCGCCACCCTGCTCGACGCCGGGGGCTTCGACCCGACCGTCATCAACGGCGGCATCATCAACGCCTATGGCACCAATGCGCGGCGCGGCGAAGGCGACTGGATGGTGGTGGAGGCCGACGAGAGCGATGGCACGTTCCTCAAGCTGCCCGCCGACGTAGCCATCATCACCAACATCGACCCGGAGCACCTCGATCATTTCAAGACCTTCGACGCCATCAAGGAGGCCTTCCGCACCCTCGTCGAGAACCTCCCCTTCTATGGCTTCGCGGTCATGTGCCTCGACCATCCGACCGTGCAGGAGCTCGTCGGCCGCATCGAGGACCGGCGCGTCATCACCTATGGCGAGAATCCACAGGCCGACGTCCGGCTGCTCGACGTCAACCTGGCCGGCGGGGTGTCGCGGTTCAACGTGCTGATCCGTGACCGGAAGACCGGCACCGCGACCTATATCGAGGACGTGGTGATGCCCATGCCCGGCCATCACAATGCGTTGAACGCCACCGCCGCGATCGCCGTGGCGGTGGAGCTGAAAGTGCCGATCGAGACGATCCGCCAGGCGCTCGAGGGGTTCGGCGGCGTCAAGCGCCGCTTCACGCGCACCGGTGAATGGAACGGCGCCGCCATCTTCGACGATTACGGTCATCATCCGGTCGAGATCGCGGCCGTATTGAAGGCCGCCCGCGCCTCCACGCGGCACAAGGTCATCGCCGTGATGCAGCCGCACCGCTACACGCGCCTTCATGCTCTGTTCAACGACTTCGCCTCATGTTTCAACGATGCCGACGCGGTGATCGTCGCCGATGTCTATTCGGCCGGCGAGGCGCCGATCGAGGGCATCGATCGGGACGGGCTGGTCGCTGCCGTCAAGGCGCATGGCCATCGCCATGTCGTCGGGCTCGAGGCGCCTTCGGCACTGGCCGGCCTGGTGCGCCAGCTCGCCGCCGACGGCGACTACGTGGTCTGCCTCGGGGCGGGCAGCATCACGCAATGGGCCTATGCTCTCCCCGGCGACCTGGCCGCCGGGGATGCCAGGTGAATGACGCGTTCGAGTTTGAAGGATCGTTCGATGAGTCGCGTTGCGGATCTGCTTGAAGACTGGTCGAAAGATCCCGCCTATGTTCATGATTTTGCTGCGCTAGCACGCGAACTACAGATGCGGTGCATGGCCCAGACGGTGGTGACGCCGCCGTCACGGGGATTGCGCGGCGCCGAGAAGACGTCCTGCCGAGACGCCACCGACCGGCCACGGAAGAAGGCCACGAGCGCGTGAACCCAGGCGCGCTGCTCGGAGATCTTCGGATCCGGCTGTCCGGTCTGCGCGGACGGCTGACCGGCGGCGAAGCCCTGGCGGCTTTCACCTGGTTCCGGGTCGGCGGTCCTGCGGAAGTCCTGCTGGTGCCGACCGACGAGGCCGACCTCGCCTATGCGCTGGCCCGCATCCCGCCCGAGGTCCCGGTCTATCCGATCGGTCTCGGCTCGAACCTGATCGTGCGCTCGAGCGGCGTGCCGGGCGTCGTGGTGCGGCTTGGCCGCGGTTTCGGCGAGGTGAAGACCGAGGCGAACCATCTGGTGCGCTGCGGGACGGCGGTGCCCGACGTCAAGGTGGCGCGGGCCGCCGCCGATGCGGGCGTCGACGGACTCGCCTTCTTCCGCGGCATTCCGGGCTCGATCGGCGGCGCGTTGCGCATGAACGCCGGCGCGCACGGCGGCGAGACCAGAGAAGTGCTGGTCGAGGCGCGCGGCATCGACCGCGACGGTTCGCTCCGCGTCTTTTCCAACGCCGAGATGGGCTTCGCCTATCGCCACTGCGAAGTTCCGGACTCGGTGATCTTCACCGAAGCCTGGTTCCAGGGCCGCGCCGGCGAGCCCGAAAAGATCCTTGCCGAGATGGATCGCATCACATCGGCACGGGAGAACTCCCAGCCGATCCGCGAGAAGACCGGCGGCTCGACCTTCAAGAACCCGCCGGGCCACAAGGCCTGGCAGCTCATCGACGCCGCCGGCTGCCGCGGTCTCGTGATCGGCGATGCGCAGGTCTCGCCCATGCACTGCAATTTCCTGATCAACCGCGGCAATGCCACGGCGGACGACATTGAAAATCTCGGCGGAGAGGTCCGCCGCCGCGTGCTGGAGACGAGCGGCATCGACCTGCACTGGGAGATCAAGCGGATCGGCGTCGCGTGAGTCTATTCCGGCGAAGCCGACTTAGTAGCCGCTAAGTCGCTTTCGCCTGATTCCGGCTGCTTTGCAGCCCGTGAGATTTGCGTTACGTTCGTTGCCATATTTTTGATTTGTAGTTTTCGGGAGCCCGCAGCGTGTCTCCTTCTACCGGCAAGACCTTTCACCTCGTCCTGATCAAGCCGTCGCATTACGACGACGAGGGCTACCCGATCCAGTGGGCCCGCTCGGCGATCCCGTCCAACACGCTCGCGTGCCTGAATGGTCTCGCCGCGGACGCGGCCCGGCGCGAGGTGCTCGGTCCGGGCGTCCGCATCGAGATCCATACGCTCGACGAGACCAACACCCGCATCCGCCCGGAGCGCCTCATCCGGCTGCTCCGCCGGGCGAACGGAGGCGGACTCGTCGCCTTCGTCGGCGTTCAATCGAATCAGTTTCCGCGCGCCATGGATCTGGCGCGGCCGCTTCGCGCCGCGGGGCTTCAGGTCGGCATCGGGGGCTTTCACGTATCGGGCTGCCTCGCCATGCTGCCCGAGATCCCGTCCGAGATCCGCGAGGCGCAGGACCTCGGCATCATCCTTTTCGCGGGCGAGGCCGAGGACCGGCGCTTCGACCAGGTGCTGCGCGACGCCTATGAGGGACGGCCCGCAAAGCTTCACAACTTCATGGACGCGCTCCCGTCGCTGGAAGGCGAGCCCTTGCCGATCCTGGCCCGCAACCGGGTGCGGCGCACGACCGGCACCTTCTCGAGCCTCGACCTCGGTCGGGGCTGTCCCTACCAATGCTCCTTCTGCACCATCATCAACGTGCAGGGCCGCAAGAGCCGCTTCCGCACCGTCGACGACCTCGAGCGGATCTTGCGGGAGAATCATGCGCAAGGCGTCACGCGCTTCTTCATCACCGACGACAATTTCGCCCGTAACCGTGACTGGGAGGCGTTCTTCGACCGCATCATCGCGATGCGCGAGCGCGAGGGCCTCAGGTTCGGCTTCACCATCCAGGTCGACACGCTCTGCCACAAGATCCCCAATTTCATCGAGAAGGCGACGCGCGCCGGCGCTGGCCGGGTGTTCATCGGGCTCGAGAACATCAACCCCGACAACCTGATCGCGGCGAAGAAGCGCCAGAACAAGATCACCGAATACCGCGCCATGCTGCAGAAGTGGCGTGACCACGGGGCCCTGACGGCGGCCGGCTACATCATCGGCTTTCCGGCGGATACCAAGGCAAGCATCCTTCGCGACGTCGAGATCATCAAGCGGGAGCTGCCGCTCGATCTTCTGGAGTTCTTCTTCCTCACGCCGCTGCCGGGCTCCGAGGACCACCAGGGCCTGCTCGCCAGGAGCGTCTGGATGGATCCCGACCTCAACAAATATGATCTCAACCACCGCGTGTGGCATCACGAGCGCATGTCGGACGAAGAATGGGAGGAGGCCTATCGCGGCGCCTGGGCGGCCTATTACGCGCCGGATCACATCCGGACGATCTTGCGGCGTGCGGCCGTCAACCGCCTGCAATATCTGAAATCGCTGCTCTCGACGCTGCTCTGGTTCCACCTGATGATCGCCTACGAAAACCTTCACCCGCTCGAAGGCGGCGCATTGCGCCTGAAGTATCGCAGGGATCGGCGTCCCGGACTGCCGATCGAGAGTCCGCTCGTCTTCTATCCGCGCGTGATCGGCAGCACGATCCGCAAGGCCTTTGGCTATGCCTCGACGATCTGGGCCTTCAGGAAGATCATGATCGAGGTTCGCGACGCGCCCGACCGCGCCTCCTACAGCGATGTCGCGATCGTCCCTCAGGAGAAGGAGGAGTTTGCGGAACTGGCGCTCTACAACGCCACGGCGGGTGGCGAAGCCGCCATCGCGCGCCGCAGGCGGGACGAGGCGATCCGCGCCGGAACCGTAAACCTGCCGGAACGGCAGGCCGCCGCAAACGCCGGCTGAGCGCTCCCGATTTAGGTTTTCTGAAACCATAACATCCTTAAGGTCGAGGCGAGCCTTGCCGCCGGCCACTCGCGCGTGCGGGACATCGGTCCCGCCCTGCGGTGCCCCCCAACAGAACGGGACGACCACGATGACCAGACATGTCGCAGTCCTGATGGGTGGCTGGTCGGCCGAGCGCGCGGTGTCGCTGCGCTCGGGCGAGGCCTGCGCCAAGGCGCTCGAGGCCGAGGGGTTCCGGGTGACGCGGATCGATGTCGGCCGCGACATCGCCGACGTGCTGGCACGGCTCAGGCCCGACGTCGCGTTCAACGCGCTGCACGGCCGGGTCGGCGAGGACGGCACGGTGCAGGGCATTCTGGAGGTGCTGCGCATCCCCTATTCCCATTCGGGCGTGCTGGCGTCGGCGCTGGCCATGCAGAAGGACAAGGCCAAGCTCGTCATGGCGGCGGCCGGCGTCCCGGTCGCGCATAGTCTCACGGTCAGCCGGTTCGAGGCGGCGAAACACCACGTCCTGCCGCCGCCCTATGTGCTCAAGCCCGTCAACGAAGGCTCGTCCGTCGGCGTCATCATCGTGCGTGAGGGTCGCAGCCATCCGCCGCAGGAACTGGGCCGCGAGGATTGGGCCTTCGGCGATCAGATGCTGGCCGAAACCTTCGTCGCGGGTCGTGAGCTGACCTGCGCCGTGATGGGCGATCAGCCGCTCGGCGTCATCGACATCCTGTCCAACGTCGGCGACTTTTACGACTACGACGCGAAATATGCGAAAGGCGGTTCGACCCACATCCTTCCGGCAAATCTTAAAGAAAATATTTACCAAAACGTTCAACAGTTGGCGCTGAAGGCCCACAAGGCGCTCGGCTGCCGCGGGGTGAGCCGTTCGGATTTCAGGTACGACGATCGCTCCGAAGGCACGGGCGCTCTCGTCATCCTGGAAGTGAACACTCAGCCCGGCATGACCGAGACCTCGCTGGTGCCCGAAATGGCGGCGCATGCCGGGTATTCGTTCGGTGGGTTGGTGCGATGGATGGTGGAGGACGCCTCCTGCGATCGATAGGGGGAGCCGGCAGCGGCTTTCTCGCCGAGGCGCACCCTCGCTTCGCCAGCCCTTTCGCGGTCCTCTCCGGCAAGATCGCCCCCGCCCCGCCGTCCCAATCCCGGCAGAGGCCGGCGGCCGGCCTGAGCGAGACGATCGGCACGCCCCGGCCCGGCTGGGGAATCGCGCTCGGCCTGCTGCTGTTCGGGGCGGTCGGGCTCTTCGGCGCGGTTCGGGGCGGCGAATACGCGACCTTCGTGGCGCAGAACGGCTCCCCGGGCGACGTCGTAGCGAAGGCCCTGGGCTTTTCCATCCGGACCATCGCCATTTCCGGATTGAAGGAACTCACGCCGCGCGAGATCCTCGCCGGCGGCGGCATCAGTCCAAAGCTGTCGCTGGCACTGCTCGATCCGGCCGCCTTGCGCGAGCGCCTGCGCGCCATCCCGCTCGTCAAAGACGTCACGATCGCCAAGCTGTTCCCGCATGATCTGAGCATCAGCGTCACCGAGCGCGAACCGGTCGCGCTGTGGCAGAACGAGGGCCAGGTGTCGCTGATCGCCGGGGACGGTGTCCCCATCGACGCGGTGCATGACGACCGCTTCAACGCCCTGCCCTTCGTGGTGGGAGCCGACGCCAATGCGCGGCTCGACGAATACCAGGCGCTGCTGAAGGCCGCCGGCAGCCTCCAAGACAAGATCCGTGCGGGCGTCCTGGTCGGCGACCGGCGCTGGACGTTGCGCATGGATTCGGGGATCGAGGTCGACCTGCCCGAGATCGGCGCCGCCGAGGCCATGACCCGCCTCGCCGACATCGAGACTCGGTACAGGATCCTGGAGAAGGACGTGGTCTCGGTCGACCTCAGGATTCCCGGCCGCATCACGACGCGTCTTTCCGAGGATGCCGCCGCACAGCGCGCCGCGGCGCTGGCGAAGAAGCCCAAAGCGAAGGCGAATCCAGCATGAGTCTGCGTTTCATGCCGCGTCGGATGCGCCCGCTTTCGGCGCGCAAGAGCGCGCTGCTCTGCGTGCTCGACATCGGGACCTCGAAGATCGCCTGCCTCATCGCCAAGCTGGCGCCGGCGGAGAGCTCCGAGATCCTGCCGGGGCGCACGCATCGCTGCCGCATCCTGGGCATCGGCCATCAGCGCTCGCGCGGCATCAAGGGTGGCGCGGTCGTCGACATGGACGAAGCCGAAAGCGCGATCCGCCTCGCCGTCGACGCGGCCGAGCGCATGGCCGGCGTCGAGGTCTCGAGCGTCATCGTCAACGTGACGGGCGGCCGGCTGTCCTCGCAGCATTACAGCGCCAAGGTCGCGGTCGGCGGCAAGGCCGTCTCGGACTACGACGTCCATCGGGTGCTGGAGGCCTCGACCGCCACCATGGCCCGGCAGGGCCGCGCGGTGCTTCACTCGCTGCCGACCGGCTTCACGCTCGACCGCACGCGCGGCATCAGAGATCCCAAGGGCATGATCGGCGACGAGCTCGGGGCCGACATGCATGTCGTCGGCTGCGATGCGGCCGCCGCCCGCAACCTCATCCTCGCCATCGAGCGCTGCCACCTGTCGATCGAGGCCATGGTGGCGACCCCCTACGCGGCCGGCCTCTCCGTGCTCGTCGACGACGAGGCCGAGCTCGACGTGGCGCTGATCGACATGGGCGGCGGCACGACCTCCGTCGGGGTCTTCGCCGGCGGCCACCTGGCCCATGTCGACGCCGTGGCGGTCGGCGGCAACCACGTCACCACCGACATCGCCCGCGGGCTGACGACGCGGCTCAGCGACGCCGAGCGTCTGAAGACGCTGCACGGCACCTGCATCGTCTCGGCCTCCGACGAGCGCGAGACCATCGCGGTGCCGCAGGTCGGCGACGAGCACGACCAGCCGAATCACCTGCCGAAATCCCATCTGGTGCGCATCATCCGTCCGCGCGTCGAGGAGATCCTCGAGCTCGTCCGCGACCGGCTCGCCGCGGCGGGCTTTCCGGCGCAGGGGCGGCGCCTCGTCCTCTCCGGCGGCGCGAGCCTGCTGACCGGCATGCCGGAGGCGGCGCGGCGCATCCTGTCCCCGCAGGTCCGCATCGGACGGCCGCTCGGCATCCAGGGCCTGCCCGAGTCGGCCAAGAGCCCCGCCTTCGCGGCCTCGGTCGGCCTTCTGATCTATCCCCAGGTCGCCAGCGTCGAGCATTTCGAGCCGCGCCGCGAGAGCACAATGCAGGCGACAGGTACGGATGGTTACATGTCGCGCGTCAGCCGCTGGCTGAAAGAGAGTTTTTAAGGCGGCGGCGACGGCAGGCGGCCGGCGCAACCGCAAGAAGCAGGACCGACGCGAGCGGTTCGAACGAACGAGAGGCCAGACGATGACGATCAACCTGAAGATGCCGGAACTCCGGGAATTGAAGCCTCGCATCATGGTGTGTGGCGTGGGTGGGGCGGGCGGCAACGCGGTCAACAACATGATCGTGTCCGGCCTCGTCGGGGTCGATTTCATCGTCGCCAATACCGACGCCCAGGCGCTGACCAGCTCCAAGGCCGAGCGGATCATCCAGATGGGCCTGCAGGTCACCGAGGGGCTCGGCGCCGGCTCGCAGCCCGAGGTCGGCCGCGCCGCCGCCGAAGAGGCGATCGAGGAGATCCGCGACCACCTCGCCGGCGCCCACATGTGCTTCGTGACTGCCGGCATGGGCGGCGGCACCGGCACGGGCGCCGCCCCGGTCATCGCCCGGACGGCGCGCGACATGGGAATCCTGACCGTCGGCGTCGTCACCAAGCCCTTCCAGTTCGAGGGCGCGCGGCGCGCCCGCGTGGCCGAAATCGGCATCGGCGAATTGCAGAAGGCGGTCGACACCCTCATCTGCATCCCGAACCAGAACCTGTTCCGCGTCGCCAACGAGAAGACCACCTTCGCCGACGCCTTCGCCATGGCGGACCAGGTGCTCTATTCGGGCGTCGCCTGCATCACCGACCTGATGGTCAAGGAAGGCCTGATCAACCTCGATTTCGCCGACGTCCGCGCCATCATGCGCGAGATGGGCAAGGCCATGATGGGCACCGGCGAAGCCTCCGGCGACAAGCGGGCCATCCTGGCGGCCGAGGCCGCGATCGCCAACCCGCTGCTGGACGAAGTGTCGATGAAGGGCGCCCGCGGCCTCCTGATCTCGATCACCGGCGGCAACGACCTCACGCTCTACGAGGTCGACGAGGCGGCGAGCCGCATCCGTCAGGAAGTCGACGAGGACGCCAACATCATCCTCGGGGCGACCTTCGATTCGAACCTCGACGGGATCGTGCGCGTGTCGGTGGTGGCGACCGGGATCGACCAGCCGCTCGGCGCCAAGGAGCCCGGAGCGAGCGAGGCGCGTATCGCCGACGTGACCCAGAAGCTGCGCGCCCAGAGTGCCGCCCGGCAGGCCGAAGCGGCCGCTCGTCCGATGCTCCAGCCCGAGGCCCACGAACCGGCCGCCGCCGCGGCTCAGCAGAGCTTTGTCCCGGCCGCCTATGCGGTGTCGGCTCCCGCCCCCGTCGCCAGCGATGTCGAGATCACCGCGATCGCGGCGCCCAAGACCGCCTCCTTCGCTCCGCCCGCCGTCGTCGAGACGGCGCGCCCCGACTACCAGGATCACGGCCCCTTCATTCCGCCGGCTCCGTTGCAGACGCAGCGGAACCGCATGCCACAGATCGAGGACCTGCCGTTGCCGGTGCAGAACCAGATCCGTGCGCAGCGCGGCGAACCCGTGCCGGCCGATCAGGCGCAGGGCGACACCAAGCGCCGCACCCTGCTCGAACGGCTCGCCTCGTTCGGCATGAGCCGTCAGGAGGAGGTCGCCGCCGCGCCGCGCCCGGTCGCCGCGGTCCCCCAGCGACCGCAGCCGCCGATCCCCGCACCGCCCCAGCACTACACGCCTCAGCAGGTCCGCGCGCCAGGGCCGAGTCCGACCCAGGCCGAATATGGCAAGCGTCCTCCCGCGCCGGCTCCGGCCAGGCATGCGCACGCCACGGCCGACCAGCACGGACGGGCCCTTCCGCCGGCGCGCAACTTCGAGGACGACCAGTTGGAGATCCCCGCGTTCCTGCGCCGTCAATCCAATTGATCGGCGCGCCGCCCCTCGCTCCTAACGCCGGCGTTGGCTCGTCTGAGCCCGCGCCGGCATTTATTTGAAAACGCCCATCTTTGTCCGGTGATGCTTTTCAAACGAGCGTAGGAAATCATTGTAACAGAACGTAAGAAAGCGTGATTTGGCGCCGGCATCTCATCCGCGTAGTTTGGTTACCGTAGTCGATTCTCGCCACGCCCTTCCGGGGCCCGGTGCGACCTCAATCGGGGGATGCACGGTTGCTCGGTTCGCGGCGATAAAGCGATCGAATCACGGCGCATCGGGGCAATCGTTGCCCTGTCGGCCGGCGGGATGCGTGGAGCGGGGTGAATGAAGTTCGCAAGACAGACGACCCTGCGCAAAGCCGCCGTCCTGTCCGGAAACGGCGTCCACTCCAATGCCCCGGTCCGAGTCGTCTTGCGTCCCGCTCATGCCGACAGCGGCATCACGTTCCTGCGCACCGGCCTGCCGGATGGCGGCAATCGTGCCATCGAGGCGGAGTGGTCGCGCGTTTCCGCAACCGACCTCTGCACGGTCCTCGGGGACACCACCAAGGGTTCGGTCTCGACCGTCGAACATTTGATGGCTGCCCTCGCGGGCCTCGGCGTCGATAATGTGACCATCGAGGTCGACGGCCCCGAGATGCCGATCCTCGACGGGTCGGCGGCGGTCTTCGTCGCGGCCATCGACAAGGTCGGACTGAGGTCCTTGCCGGTCGGCCGTCGTTATCTCAAGGTGCTCAAGCCCGTTCGTGTCGAGCACGGGCGCTCCTTCTCCGAACTGCTGCCGGCCCCGCACGGCTTCCACCTCGATGTCGAGATCGATTTTCCGGCGGCCGCGATCGGGCGGCAACGCAAATGCGTGGACCTGACTCCCACCGCGTTCAGGCACGAGATCTCGCACGCACGCACCTTCGGACTTCTCAGCGATGTCAAGCGGTTGTGGGAACTGGGCTTCGCCCTCGGCTCGTCGCTCGAAAATTCGGTGGCCGTCGACGCCGAGCGCGTCCTCAACCCGGAAGGGTTGCGATCCTCGGATGAATTCGTCTCCCATAAGATCTTGGATGCGATCGGCGACCTCGCCCTGGCCGGCGCACCGCTCATCGGCAGCTACCGGGCCTTCTGTCCCGGCCATAAGATGAATGTCCTGGTCTTGAAGGCGCTCTTCGCCGATCAGAAGGCGTTCGCTTTCGTCGAAGAGGCTTTGCCTGTCGAGGCCGGCTTCTATCCGGATTTCGCGCTGCCGGCCTTTCCGGCCTATGCGACAGAGGTCAACTGATCCTGTCGGCCCGAGATCCGCGCGGCGACCGAGCCGCGGCATCCGTGTTGCGGAAAGGCAGCAGCGCTCCGAAATCCGCCCGAATCGGCTCCCGGACGTCGTCATAGGGTGGAACCTTCCGGTTTATGCCACAATTCGACCGGCTCGGAGCCTTATGTCCCCGGGGCTGCGGGGTGATCCTCGACAGCAACCCGGTGTCTGATCCCGATGTCGGCAACTCGAGACCCTTCGATGGATGGTAGCAGGTTGAGAAACGTCGGACGCCTCATTCCGGTCGCGGCCCTTCTGGCACTGGGCCTGTCGGGGTGCTCGGAACTCGACTCGATCAATCCTTTCGGCTCGGGCCCGAAGTACGAGACCAAGATCCTGCCCGAGATGCCAGCCAGCGACATCTACGACCAGGGCCTGGCTCGCCTGCAGAAGAAGGACAGTTCCGGCGCCGCCAAGAAGTTCGGCGAGCTCGACAAGCAGTATCCGTTCACCGAATGGTCCCGCAAGGGCCTGATGATGACGACATTCGCCCAGTATCAAGGCGGTGACTACGATGCGGCGATCGCCTCGGCGAAGCGCTATTACGGTCTCTACCCGCAGACGCCGGACGCGCCCTATGCGCTCTATCTGATGGGCATGTCCTATTACAATCAGATCCCGGATATCTCGCGGGATCAGGACGAGTCCGCCAAGGCGCTCGAAGTGTTCGGCCAGATCGTCGCCAAATATCCGACCTCGGAATATGCCGACGATGCCAAGTTCAAGATCCAGGTCACCCGCGACCAGCTCGCCGGCAAGGAGATGTCGGTCGGCCGCTTCTACCTGACGCGCAAGAACTATGTGGCGGCGATAAACCGCTTCCGCGAAGTGCTGTCCAAATACCAGACGACCCGCCATGCCGAAGAGGCGCTCGAACGGTTGACCGAGGCTTATATGGGCCTCGGCATCACCAACGAGGCGCAGACGGCGGCCGCGGTGCTGGGCCACAACTTCCCCGACAGCCCGTGGTACAAGGACGCCTTCAACCTCCTGCAGGGCAACGGCCTCGAGCCGCACGAGGACCCGGCCTCGTGGATCTCCAAGGTCTTCCACAGCCTGACCTGACGCTCGGGCGCGGCCGCAACAAGCGGTTTTTCGGGCCTGAGGCGCATTGCGAGCTTCAGCTTCGTCCCGGCACTATGGCATATGGGCGGTCATCATGCTGGCCCAGCTCACCATCCGGGACATCGTCCTCGTCGACCGCCTGGTTCTCGACTTCGGATCCGGCCTGACTGCCCTGACGGGCGAGACGGGGGCAGGCAAGTCCATCCTCCTCGACGCCCTCGCGCTGGCGCTCGGCGGGCGCGGCGACGGGCTCGTCGTTCGCCAGGGCGAGACGCAGGGCCAGGTGACCGCCGTCTTCGATATCCCGCTCGATCATCCGGCCTGGGCCTACGCCCGTGAGCAAGGGGTCGAGCCGGAAGGCAATCTCATCCTGCGGCGCATCCAGCTCTCCGACGGCCGGACGCGGGCCTACCTCAACGACGCGCCGGTGAGCGCCCAGACGCTGCGCGAGTTGAGCCGCCGTCTCGTCGAGATTCACGGCCAGCACGCGGACCGCGCGCTGCTCGATCCGGCCGCGCACCGGGCGCTGCTCGACGCCTACGCAAGCCTCGACGGGCTCGTGAAGACGGTGCGCGAGGCTTTCGCGGCACGGCGCGAGGCCGATCGTCGTTTCGCCGAAGAGGATTTGCGCTTGCGCACGGCCAGGGAGGACGCCGATTTCCTCCGCCACGTCCACCAGGAGCTCGTCGCCCTCAAGCCACAGCGGGGCGAGGAGACCGAACTGGCCGAGCGCCGCAGCGGGATGATGCAGGCCGAGAAGGTCGCCGGCGACTTGAACGAGGCGGCCGAGGGACTCGGCGGCGACGGCTCCCCGGTGCCGACGCTTGCGGCCCTGATGCGCCGCCTCGAGCGGCGGGCCATGCAGGCTCCGGCGCTGATCGAGCCCTCTCTCAAGGCGCTCGATGCGGCGCTCGTCGCCCTCGACCAGGCGAGAACCGCCGTCGAGGGCGCCCTCAAGCAGGCGGCGTTCGATCCGCGCGAGCTCGAAACCGTCGAAGAACGCCTGTTCGCGCTGCGAGCGGCGGCCCGCAAGCATGGCACGGGCGCGGACGATCTGCCGGCGCTCGTCGACAGTTTCGCCGGCCAACTCGCGGCGCTCGACGCCGGCGAGACGCGATTGGCCGAACTCGCGGCCGCGGCGGCCGCAGCGGAGGCCGCCTACAGGACGGCCGCCGAGGCACTGTCGCGCGCAAGAAAGGCCGGCGCGGGCAAGCTCGACGCGGCGGTGAACAAGGAGCTCGCGCCGTTGAAGCTCGACCGCGCCCGCTTCCTCACCGAGATCGACAGCGACGCAACGGCCGGTGGCCCGGACGGCATCGACCGGGTCGAGTTTTGGGTCGCGACCAATCCGGGCACTCGGCCCGGGCCGCTCAACAAGGTGGCGTCCGGCGGCGAGCTCTCCCGCTTCATGCTGGCCCTGAAGGTTTCGCTCGCCGACCGCGGCTCGGCGCCGACGCTGGTTTTCGACGAGATCGATACGGGCGTCGGGGGCGCGGTGGCCGATGCGATCGGGGCCCGCCTGGCTCGCCTCTCGGAACGCGTTCAGGTTCTGGCCGTGACCCATGCGCCCCAGGTCGCGGCGCGCTCGGCCAACCACATGCGAATCACCAAGACGGCACTGCAGGGCGAAGACCGTGTGGCGACGCGGGTCACCCTGCTCGAACCCGAGTCGCGACGCGAGGAGATCGCCCGCATGCTGGCCGGTGCCAGGGTCACCGAGGAAGCCCGCGCCGCAGCGCGGCGGCTCATGCAGGCGGACCCCTGATGTGCCGTCGAGAGCCGTCGCCCGCCGCCCCGGGGCATGCTGCCGAAAGGTCGGCACCGGCTTTGGTTGACATCATGCGTGCATCGCTATCGATCACGATGATTTCGGGTTGATTCGGCCTGCGATCATCGTGATCTAAGACCCGTCGCCGGCGGCCGAACCGGCGCCGGTCGGCGGGTGTTGCAGGATTTGGCGGCCCAGAGGTTTTGGGCGAGGCGGCGGGGTCATGCGGCGGACGAGGGCGGTCATCGAGGTCATGGTCGACGCCTTCTATCGGCTGGCGGAAGACGACGGCTGGGCGATCGCGAGCCACCTGGCGATGTCGACGCTGACGTCGCTGTTCCCGTTCCTGATCTTCGTCACGGCCGTCGCCGGCTTCATCGGCTCGGGTAACCTGGCCGAGGCCGCGACCTCGCTCATCTTCGATGTCTGGCCGCGGCAGGTGGCCGCGCCCATCGCCACCGAGATCCACAACGTGCTGACGACGCCGCACGGCAGCCTGCTGACGATCGGCGCGTTTCTCGCGGTCTATTTCTCGTCGAGCGGCGTCGAGGCCTTCCGCATCGGGCTGAACCGCGCCTATGGGGTGCGCGAGCGCCGCACCTGGTGGCTGTTACGACTGGAATCGATCGCCTATGTGCTGGTCGGCGCCCTGGCGCTGCTGGCGCTGGCCTTCCTGGTGGTGCTGGCCCCGTTGATCTGGACCGCCATCGTGACCTATGCGCCCGAGGCTGCCCCGCTCGGCAACATGGTGACGGCCGCCCGCTTCGGTCTCGTCTCGCTGATCCTCGTCCTGTCCCTCGTGATCGCCCACAAGTGGCTGCCGGCCGAGCGCCGCACCTTCTTGCAGATCGCGCCCGGGATTGCGCTCACCGTCGTCCTGTCGCTGGTGTTCAGCTGGCTCTTCGGCTTCTATCTCGCCGATTACGCCCGCAACTACGTCACGACCTACGGCGGCCTGGCCTCGGTGATGATCGCGCTCGTCTTCCTCTATGCCCTGTCGAGCATCTTCGTCTACGGCGGCGAGCTCAATGCGGCCATCATCCGGCGCCGCAAGGCCGCGGAGGCCGAGCCGCGGACGATCAACAACGTCACCCAGCTGTCGTCGCGCCGGTCGCGTTTCCCGAAGCCGTGAGAGGCGAAAGGCTCAGTCGCTCAGCGCATCGAACAGCGACGGCTCGGCCGCACGTCGCTCGTGCGCCAGGAGCCACCGCTTGCGCGGCAGGCCACCGCCATAGCCGGTGAGGCTGCCGTTGGCCCCGATGACGCGGTGGCAGGGTACGACGATGCCGACCGGATTCGACCCGTTGGCGAGCCCCACGGCGCGGACCGCCTTCGGTTTCCCGATGCGCTGCGCCTGCGCCCCGTAGCTGATCGTCTCACCCGCCGGAATCTCGCGCAGCGCCCGCCACACCTCCTTCTGGAACGGCGTGCCTCCGGTCTCGACGGGAAGATCGTCTATGGCGTGAAGATCGCCGGCGAAATAGGCCTCCAGCGCCAGCCTGAACGACCCGGGTGCCTTGGCCTCTTCGAGGCGATAAGTGCCGTAATGGCAGCGCAGCAGCCGATGCAACCGGTCATCGCGGTCATGGAACTCGAGCGCCCGCAGGGCCCGGTCGTCGTGGACGAGCCGGATCATGCCGATTGGCGAGAGAAAGCGGTCGACGAGGAGCCGAAGGCCGACAACCATGGGTTCAAGCATCAAGGCTGGAACATAATACGAACGAACGCAATCTCAAGATGGCGGGCGGCGCCTTACCCCTCCGCCGCCGCGAGCTGGGCGGCCTGGTGCTCGGTCGTGAGCGCGTCGATAACCTCGTCGAGCGCCTCGCCGATCACGATCTTGTCGAGCTTGTAGAGCGTCAGGTTGATGCGATGGTCGGTCAGCCGTCCTTGTGGAAAATTATAGGTGCGGACCCGCTCCGAACGGTCGCCCGAACCGACCTGCGACTTGCGGTCGGCCGAGCGCTCGGCGTCGAGCTTCTGGCGCTCCATGTCGTAGAGCCGCGAGCGGAGCAGCGCCATGGCACGGGCGCGGTTCTTGTGCTGCGACCGCTCGTCCTGTACGAAGATGACGGTATTGGTCGGCAGATGAGTAATACGGATCGCCGATTCGGTCTTGTTGACGTGCTGGCCGCCGGCACCCTGCGCCCGCATGGTATCGATCTTGAGGTCCGCCTCGTTGATCGCCACATCGACCTCACCGGCCTCGGGCAGCACCGCCACGGTCGCGGCCGAGGTATGGATCCGTCCCTGCGTCTCCGTATCGGGGACGCGCTGCACGCGGTGCACGCCGCTCTCGAATTTCAGCCGGGCGAAGACCCCGGTTCCGGAGATCTCGGCGATGATCTCCTTGTAGCCGCCGGCCGTGCCCTCGCTGGCCGAGAGCACCTCGACCTTCCAGCGATGCAGATCGGCGTAGCGCGAATACATGCGAAACAGGTCGCCGGCGAACAGCGCCGCTTCGTCGCCGCCGGTCCCCGCGCGGATCTCGAGGATGGCGCTCTTGGCATCGGCCACGTCCTTCGGCAGGAGCGCGAAACGGATGCGCTGTTCGAACTCCTCGATGGTCTTCTGTGCGCCGGCGCGTTCCTCCTCGGCCAATTCGCGCATGCCGGGCTCGAGCGCCGGCTCGGCCAGCATGGCCTCGATCCCGTCGAGCTCCGTCCGGCCGGTCCGGTAGGCCCGGATAGCCTCGACCAAGTCGTCGGTCTCGGCGAGCTCGCGCGACAGCGCCACGAAGGTCGCGGCATCCGCCGGCCCCTCGCCGAGACGGGCCGAAATCTCCTCGTGGCGGCGCAGGATGAGATCGAGCTTGGCATGGGGCAGCATGACGGGAACCGTAAACCAATTGGGCAGCCAGCGGACGAACTCACTAGCAAGAATGGGATCCAAGAGACAGCGATTCGGTGCCGGACGCCGGCTTACCGACTTCCTCGGACGAGGTGTCCCGACTATGCTCCTCGGCTGGACTGCAGGACGGAGACCCATCCCGGCATATGACGAAATCGTTCGACAGGACCCTGCTTCTCGAGGCCTTTGACGCGATCGGAACAGCTGCAGTCGAGAACGGCGTTCGGCTGGAGATGGCGGTCTATGGCGGAGCGGCGTTGATGCTCGCCGGCAATTTCCGTTTTTCCACCGAGGACGTCGACATCGCGGAACTGCCACGACCATGGCCGCTCTGGCTCAGCGGGGTCTGTGAGGGTATCGCGAACCGCAACGGCTGGTCCGAGGACTGGCTCAACGACGCGGTCACGTTTCATTTGAGCCCGGCGGCGACGCGCGCGGCCGACCACCTCGAATTCGGGACATTTCCCCGGGGCGGGGGGCCGCCTGGACTAATCATCCTCGTGCCGACATCGGAGTACATGTTGGCGCTCAAGCTCGAGGCCATGCGGTTGTTGGATCCCGTGAAAGGCCAGATCGAAGCCGACGACATCTACAGCCCCATGACGCTGCTGAAGATCCGAACGCCCGATCAAGCGATCGCCGTGCTCGCCAGATATTTCCCGAATTCCGCAAAGGACAGCGATCGGCAAAGGTTCCTCCTGAAACACCTCGCCCCGAGCGAGATGGCACGGACTCGCGATGCGCCCCGCTACGATCCATGAAGCCGGGCAGCGTATCCAGCAGGGTGAGCCCTGGTCAACGGCGCTCGGCGACTTCCTGCAGGCCTTCTATACGGCACCGGACGTCACGGCCCGGATCGCCATGCTGGCCCGTGCGCCGGATCGCACGAAGGACGCCCAGCTTGATGCGCTCATGGGAGGTATCGCCGAATATCTCTACAAGCGCTGGACGCGCGTCGAGCCGCCGCGCTGGATGGGGGAGCCGGAGCGTTATCTGGCCGAGCTCTGGTTCACGACGGAGAGCCGCGATCCGGCGGTCCTGGAATACCTCACCTTCGTGAGCCCGCCGGAGTTCAAGAGCCGCAACATCATGACCGAGGAGGCCCCGCTGCGACGCGCCAGCCTGCGCGCCATGCCCTGAGCTACACCGGGATGTCGTGCGCTTCGGCGTAGCGCATGAGCGGCTCTTGCAGCGAGATGGCGCCGTCGCCGACGGCCAGCAGCTCCTCGACGTAGCGCGTCACCTCGCCGGCGTCGAGCGCCATGACGGTCGCCTTGACGGGGCCGATCGAGGAGGGAGACATGGACAGGTTGCGGTAGCCGAGGCCGACGAGGGCGAGCGCCGCCAGCGGCTTGCCGCCGAGCTCGCCGCAAAGCGTCACCGGCACGCCCCTGCTCTGGCCGACCGCGGCGATGCTCCGCAGGGCGCGAAGCATGGGTGCCGCGAGAGGATCGAAGCGGGCCGAAACGCGCTTGTTGTCCCGGTCGACCGCGTAGAGATATTGCATCAGGTCGTTCGAGCCGACCGACAGGAAATCCGCGCGCTGGGCCAGTTCGTCGAGTTGCCAGAGGAGCGAGGGCACCTCCACCATGGCGCCGAGCTTGATGCCGGTCGGCATCGGATGGTCGTGCCGGGCGAGATAGTCGACCTCGCGGGCGACGATCGCCTTGGCGGCATCGAATTCCGACACGGCCGCAACCATCGGGAACATGATGCGCATCTCGCGGCCGGCGCCGGCGCGCAGCAGCGCGCGAACCTGCGAGCGCAGGAGGCCCGGCCGGTCGAGCCCGATGCGGATCGCACGCCAGCCGAGCGCCGGATTCTCTTCGTCGAGCCGGGTCATGTAGGGGAGGATTTTGTCGCCGCCGATATCGAGCGTGCGGAACGTCACGGGCCGATCGCGCACCGCCTCCATGACGCTCTTGTAGAGCGCATATTGCTGTCCGACGCGCGGGAAGCGCGGCGCCACCATGAACAGCAGTTCGGTGCGAAACAGGCCGATCGAGGCCGCCCCCGTCTCGACCACATGCGGTAGGTCGAGCAGCAGCCCGGCGTTCATGTGCAGGCCGATTTCGACACCGTCGAGCGTGATGGCCGGCGCGTCGCGCAGCTTACGGTACTGCTCCTGCCGACGCGCGCCGAGCCGCGCCTTCTCGGCATAGGCCGCCTCGACGTCGCTCGTCGGGCGCACCTGGACCTGGCCGAGCGAGCCGTCGACGATGATGGCATCGCCGGGCTCGACGAGATTCGAGATATTGGCGACATCGCCGACGGCCGCGATGCCGAGCGCCCGGGCCACGATGGCCACGTGGCTGCCGAGGCCGCCATCCTCGAGGACGAGACCGCGCAGCCGCGCCCGATCATATTCGAGCAACGCCGCCGGACCCATCGAGCGGGCCACGATCACGGCATTCTCGGGCAGCAGGTCGTGCGAGGCCACCATCGCCTGGCCGGTCAGCTGGTGCAGCAGCCGGTTGGCGAGCTCGTCGAGGTCGTGCAGGCGATCGCGCAGGTAGGGATCGGTCTGGCGGAGCATCTTGGCCCGCAGGTCGCTCTGCACCCGCTCGACCGCCGCCTCCGCCGTGAGGCCCGACATGACCGCCTCGCGCAGGCGCCGGAACCAGCCGCGATCGTGCGCGAACATGCGGAAAGCCTGCAGCACCTCGCGGTGCTCGCCGGGTCCGGCCTCCTCGCCGCGATCGACGAGCCTGTCGACCGATTCCTGCAGCGCGGCGATGGCCTCGTCGAGGCGCGCCGCCTCGGCATCGACGTTCTCGGCGACGAGGCGCGTGACGACGACGCGCGGCTCATGCAGCACCACATGACCGAGCCCGACCCCTTCGATGATGGTCACGCCCTTGAGCGCGAGCGGCTGGCGCAGCACGGCGGGGCCCGGCAGCAGCGCCTGCAGCTCGCCCCCGGCGATCATCTCGGCCAGCAGCATGGCCGTCGTCTGCATCGCCTCGACTTCTTCCTCGGAATACAGCCGCCGGGCGCGGTTCTGCACGACGAGCACGCCGAGCGTGTTGCCGCCGCGCAGGATCGGCACGCCGAGGAAAGACAGATAGACTTCCTCGCCGGTCTCGGGCCGGTAGGAGAAGGCAGGATGGGATTGCGCGTCCGGCAGCGCCAGGGGCTCGGCGCTCGAGGCGATGAGACCGACCAGCCCCTCGCCCTTGTGCATGGTGGTCAGATGCACGGCCTCGTGCTTGAGGCCTTCGGTGGCGTAGAGTTCGAGGTGCCCTTCGGCGTGGAGGACATAGACCGAGCAGACCTCGGCCACCATGTTGGAGGCGATCTGCACGACGATCTTGTCGAGACGGTCCTGCGCGCCGATCTGCTCGGCCATGACTTCGCGGAGCCGACGTAGCAGCAGGCGCGGGCCGGCCAGAGAGCCACGCATAGCCATCCTCAAAGCTTGCGTGAAACCACGCCGAGACGCTCCGCCTTGGGCGAAGGCGCAGGCGCCCCAAATCCTCCTGTCCGGTATAGCCGTTCACCGGTCTTCACGGCAAGACAATCCCGCACGAGGCGCAGGGCGATCGGGTGAAGGAAGCACGGCGTGTGCTCCCCGCGCGAGCGAGGAAGCTTCACCCGATTGCGCTGGCACGAGGCGCCGGTTCAGGCCCGGTCGAGCCCGTAGAGCGCGTGCAGCGTGCGCACCGCGAGCTCGGTATAGGCCGAATCGATCAGCACCGAGAACTTGATCTCGGAGGTGGTGATCGCCCGGATATTGATTCCCTTCTCGGCCAGCGCCTTGAAGGCGCGCGCCGCGACGCCGGCGTGGCTACGCATGCCGATGCCGATGGCCGAGACCTTGACGACGTCGCTGGTGCCCTGCAGCTCGCCATAGGCGATCGAATCCCGCGCGCCGACCAGGATCGCACGGGCCCGCTCGAAATCGGCCGCCGGCACCGTGAAGGTGAGATCGGTCGTCGTGGTGTCGTCGGACACGACCTGGATGATCATGTCGACGTTGATGCCGGCCTCCGCCAGCGGCACGAAGATCGAGGCGGCGACGCCGGGCTTGTCGGCGACGCGGCGCAAGGTGAGCTGGGCCTCGTCCTTGGAGAAGGCGATACCGGTGACGACCTGTTGTTCCATGATGTCTTCCTCGCCACAGATCAGCGTCCCGGGCTTCGGGTCCGCCGGGTCGTCGAAGGACGAGCGGACGAACACCTTGACGTTGTGGTTCATCGCCACTTCGACCGAGCGCACCTGCAGGACCTTGGCGCCGAGCGACGCCATCTCGAGCATCTCCTCGAAGGTGATGCGATCGAGCCGGCGGGCTTTCGGCACGATGCGAGGGTCGGTCGTGTAGACGCCGTCGACGTCGGTGTAGATGTCGCAGCGGTCGGCGCCGACGGCGGCCGCGACCGCCACGGCGCTCGTGTCCGAACCGCCCCGGCCGAGCGTCGTGACCCGGCCCGAGGCGGCGTTGAAGCCCTGGAAGCCGGCGACGACCGCCACCTCCCGACTTTCGCCGAAGCGGCGGACGATCTCGGAGGCGTCGATCGCCTGGATGCGCGCCGACCCGTGCCGGTCGCTCGTGAGCAGCGGGATCTGCCAGCCCTGCCAGGAGCGGGCGCCAATGCCCATGCCCTGCAGTACGATGGCCATCAGGCCCGCGGTGACGAGCTCCCCCGACGCGACCACCGCATCATATTCGCGCGCATCGTGCAAAGGTGCGGCCTCGCTGCACCAGGCGACGAGCTCGTTGGTCTTGCCCGCCATGGCCGAGACCACGACCGCGACTTCGTGCCCGGCGTCGATCTCGCGCCTGACATGAAGAGCGGAGGCGCGAATCCGGTCGAGGCTGGCGACGGATGTGCCGCCGAATTTCAGGACGAGACGAGCCATCGGAGTTCGGACCGGAGAGACGGGACGGGCCGGGGTTGCGGCGCCCGCGACGTCAACGCCGATACCTGTGACGCGCCGGGCCTCGCCCCCGCATCGGAGCGGGCGTATAGATGACGGGGGCGGTCGAGCATGTCAACGCCGGGGGATCACATGACGGATCATGCAGCGCGCGAGGGCATCCGTTGAGAAGCGCAGAGGCCGGACGCAGCAGCCTCGTGGGAGGCGCCACGATCGACGCCGGGGACGTCGCCCGCTTCGATCGGCTCGGCGACGAGTGGTGGGAGCCGAAAGGCGCCATGGCGCCGCTGCACAAGCTCAACCCGACGCGGATCCGCTATCTGCGCGACCTCATGGGACGGCACTTCGCCCGCGCCGGTCGCGATGCGGCGCGGCCGCTCGGCGGACTCCGGCTCCTCGACATCGGCTGCGGCGGCGGCCTTCTCTCGGAACCGCTGGCGCGCCTCGGCGCCATGGTAACTGGAATCGACCCAGCGCCGAACAATATCGCGGTCGCGATCCGCCATGCACAGGCGCTCGACGTCGAGGTCGACTACCGGGCCGAGACCGCCGAGGCCCTGGTCGCCGCGGGCGAAACCTTCGACGTCGTGCTCGCCATGGAGGTCGTCGAACACGTCCCGCAGCCCGATGATTTCGTGCGCATGGCCTGCCTGCTGGTCCGGCCGGGCGGGCTGCTGGTGCTCTCTACGCTGAACCGCACCGCCAAGAGCTTCGCCCTGGCCATCGTCGGGGCGGAATATGTGTTGCGCTGGCTGCCGCGCGGCACGCATCGCTGGCAGCAGTTCCTGACGCCCGAAGAGCTGGCCATGCCGGTGCGGGCCGCCGGTCTCAAGGTGATCGAGCGCCAGGGGCTCGTCTACGACATCCTGCGCGACCGCTGGACGACCTCGCCCGACACCGCCGTCAACTACCTTTTGGCCGCGGTTCGGCCGACCTCAGCGCCGTAGAGGGTCGAGCCCCATCAGGAGGCCTCCGGCGAGCAGGCCCCAGAAGGCCGAGCCGATGCCGAAGAAAGCGACGCCCGACGCCGCCGTCATGAAGGTCACGACGGCCGGAACGCGGGCCCGCTCGTCGGCGAGGGCGCCCGCCATGGCGCCGCCGAAACTGCCGATGAGCGCCAGACCCGCCACCGCCTCGATCAGGAGAGGCGGCGAGGCCGTCACCAGCACGGCCGCGACACCGGCCCCGAGTCCGAGCACGATGTAGACGAGGCCCGTCACCACCGTCGCCCAATAGCGCTTGGCCGGATCCGCATGTGCGTCCGGCCCGGCGCAGAGCGCCGCCGTGATGGCGGCGAGGTTGGTGAGATGGCCGCCGAAAAGTCCCGTGACGATCGAGCCGAGGCCGGTGCCGACGAAGATCTTGCCGATGTCGGGATCGTAACGGTTGGCGCGCAGCACCGCCAGGCCCGGCACGTTCTGCGACGCCATGGTGACGATGAACAGGGGCACGCCGAGGCTGCCGAGGGTCGACCAGTTCAGCGCCGGAGGCGTGAACAGGAGCGCCGGCGCCGCATGGCCGAGCGCATCCGGCGGAAGCTTGGTCACGAAGACCACGATCACGGCGGTGACGACGAGCGCGATCGGAACCGCGTAAAGACGGGCGAAGCGCCAGCCGAGCGCCCAGGCGATGACGATGGGCGCGACGGTGAGGGGCATCGCGGCCATGGCCTTGACGGGCGCCAGGCAGAGCTCGAACAGGATGCCGGCCAGCATGGCGCCGGCGAGCGACTTCGGGATGGCCCCGGCGGCCCGGCCGAACGGCTTCCAAAGGCCGGCCACGATGATCAGCACCGCCGCGGCCACGATCGCGCCGACCGCCGCCGGATAGCCGCCGGCCGGGAGGCCGGTCGCGATCATCAGCGCCGCACCCGGCGTCGACCAGACGATCGAGATCGGCATGCGCCATCGAAGGCTGAAGACGAGCGTCAGCAGGCCCTGCACGACCGAGATGGCGAGCAAGCCCGAGGCCGCCTCGGCCGGCGTCGCGCCGACCGCCCGGAAGGCTTCGAGCAGGATCGCGAAGGTGCTGGCAAAGCCGACGAGAGCCGCCAGGATGCCGGTCGAGAGCGGCTGGATCCACGAGCCTTCGGGGCGGGGGGAATCGGTTGGCAACGAATGCGGGTCTGAAGCCGAGACCGTGGCGGGACGCATGAGGTCTTTCCCCGGTTTCAAGTCATCGACCGCGCGTAATGAAGGTTCGGGGCTGCTTACGCGAAACGAGCGGAGATCATCAAGCGACTTTGGGCTCGACTTTTCGTAACGGCCATATACCTAGCTGCGAAAGGCATATCGCCAAAGGGATCGTCATGACATCCGAACCGCTGGGCGAGGAGAGGGGTAGCCCGTCGCTGCTGCCCCTTTCCGGCGATCAGAAGGCCGCCATCCGGGCGACGCGACAAGGATTGCCCGTCACGCAACTACAAGATCTCGTCGATACGGGGCGCTTGAGCCTCACGGAGATCGATCGCATCATTCTGCCCCGCAAGACCCTGAGCCATCGCCGGAAGATCGGCGTTTTGACGCCGAACCAGTCCGACCGGCTGTTGCGCGTCGCCGGGATCGTCATCGCAGCCGAAAGGACGTTCGGCTCGCGCGGAAAGGCGGCCCGGTGGCTGAGGCGGCCGACGACGGCGCTCGACGGAGAAACGCCGATCAGCCTTCTCGACACGACCGCGGGTAGCCGCGTGGTGGAGGATCTACTCAGTCGCATCGACTATGGTCTCGCCACCTGATGCGGGCATGGCGGATCTGCCGCGAGCCCTTCGCGGACCTCTCGGGCGAGGGTGCCCGACTGCACGGCGGTCGCTGGAACTCCCCTGGCCGGCCGCTGGTCTATGCCGCGGCTTCGGCGGCGCTCGCGGTTCTCGAAGTGCGCGTCCATCTCGATTTGTCCTGGGACGTGCTGCCCGACGACTACGTCCTGATCGAAATCGATCTCGACGCCGCAGGTCTCGAGACCGTAGAAGTCTTGCCTGCGGATCCGCTCGCCTTCGGCAACGAGTGGCTCGCCGCGCGGCGGAGCGCGGTTCTTGAGGTCCCCTCGGCGATCGTGCCGGAGGCACGCAACCGCCTGCTCAACCCGCTCCATCCCGATGCTGGCAGGGTCCTGACCGTCGGGCGACGATCCTTCCGCTTCGACGCACGACTCTGGCTCCCGTGGTAGTGGGCGGGACCGATTCATGAGACAAGGTCGGCGCTCAGATAATCGACAAGCGCCCGCACCTTGGCGGACGGGCGAGGACCCGCCGGATAGACCGCATGGACGGCGATGGGCGCCAGTTCGTAGGCCTCCAGAATCCGGATCACGGCGCCGGAGGCGAGGTCCGCCCGGCACATCCATTCGGAGGCCATGGCAATACCGAGCCCTGCCCGCACGCAAGCCATCATGCCCTCGCCGGAATTGACGTTGATGCGTCCGCCGGTCTCGACCGTCACCTGGACCCCGTCGCGCCGGAAAATCCAGTGCTGGCGCGCGGCAAGGCCGGGACCGAAGACGCAATCGTGGGCGGCGAGCTCCGCCGGCGAGGCGGGCGTGCCGCGTGCCGCCAGATAGGCGCGGCTGGCGATGATCAGCCGTTGCGCGGTCGCGAGCCGTCGGCTGCCGAACCCCGATGCGTCGAGGTCTCCGAGGCGGATCGCCAGGTCGACGCCTTCGGCGACGAGGTCGTGGCGGTCGTCGGACATGACGAGGTCGAGGCGGAGTTGCGGGTGCCGATCCAGGAAGGGTTTCAGCCGCGGGATCATCTCGCGGACCCCGAAGGTCACCGACAGGGCGATGCGGATCAGGCCACGCAGGCTGTCGACGCCTCGCGCGGCGTCCTCCGCATCTTCGAGGTCATGGGCGATCCGCTTGGCCCGGTCGAGAAAGGCGAGGCCCGCATCGGTCGGCGTCACGCGCCGGGTGGTCCGCAGCAGCAGCTTCACGCCGAGCCGCGCCTCGAGCTCGCCGATGATCCGCGAGACGGACGGCTGCGACAGACCCAGTTCCCGGGCGGCGCGCGAGAAGCTCCCGGTCTCGGCGGTGCGGGCGAAGACGATCAGCTCCTGAAGGCGGTCACTCATCCGTCCAAGCTATAGATGTTCTTCGCTGAAGACGTATTATCGGGTACGCACGAATGAGCCATCTCCTGGGCAACGGTGACCACCGCCTCTCCAGGAGCCCAACCCATGTCGCTTCAAGACAAGCTCGATGCGTTCCGTACCAACTTCGAGGCCGGCGGGCCACCCTACAACGCGCCCGCGTGGATCCATGACCCGATGCATCGGGCCACCGCGGAGCTGATCGCCTCGGGCGCTCCCGGCAAGGCCCTTCGGGTCGGCGACCGGGCGCCGGACTTCGCCTTGCAAGACCCCGACGGCCACGAGGTCTCGTCACAGGACTTGCTGGCCCGAGGCCCGCTGATCGTGACCTTCTACCGCGGCATCTGGTGTCCCTACTGCAACATGGACCTCCAGGCGATCGAGGCGGCGCTGCCGAAGCTCGCGGAACGTGGCGCGACGCTGGTGGCGATCTCCCCTCAGACCGCGCCGAACAGCCGCCGGTCGCAACGCGAGAACAGGGTGAGCTTTCCGATCCTGTCGGATCCGCGCAACGACGTCGCCGCCGCCTTCGGCCTGCGCTTCAAGCTGCCGGATCACCTGATCGATCTCTACAAGACTGTCTTCAAGAACGACCTCGCGGTGGTCAACGGCGACGACAGCTGGACCTTGCCGATGCCGGCCCGCTTCGTCATCGGCCAGGACGGCCTTGTCCTCTACGCCGAGGTGAACCCGGACTATACGCGCCGACCCGATCCGGAAGAATTGCTCCCCGTGCTCGACAAGGCGCGGTCGCTCGCGGCCTGATCAGCCGAGAGTCTCCCTATAGGTGCACGGTTGCACAGATGGCGCGGATATCGTGGGGCCGGAAATGCCATCCTCGGCGCCCCGGTCGTTCGTCCGACGGCCGCGGCCCGCGCCCTGGCATTAGACTCAAGCCGCATCTCGGGCGGGCACGCTCGACGCAGGCGACCTCCTTCTGCAAGAGGGCGCGCATGGGCTCGGCGATCGCTTTGTGTCATCGCAATGCCGCAGATCAGCGAAAGGGTCGCAGACCGAAGCCGGTCTCGCGCCGCACCGCATCGGCAATGAGCCGCGACACCGCCTCGACGATTTCGGTATCCCTCTCGCCAAGATCGCTCGCATCGAGCCGCCGCACCCGATCGAGAAGGCGCACGCTGTTGGTCAGGAAGGCCGCGTCCGCGCTTCGAAGATCCGCGGGCGTCAGGGTAGTCTCCGCCGCCGACAAGCCAAGCTCGGCGGCGTGCCGCAGCACCAGGGCGCGGGTGATGCCCGGAAGCACGCCGTCTTCGATCGGCGGCGTCAGGAGACGTACCCCGCTTACCACGAAGACATTGGCCGCGCTCGAGCAGGCGACGGATCCTGCCTCGTTGAGCAGCAAGGCGTCGTCGGCCCCGAGGTCGAGGGCTTCCCTCAAGGCAAGCACGTTATCGAGGTAGCCCAGCGATTTGATGCGCGACAGGGGCGACCCGCTGTTGCGCCGGATGCTCGAGGTTGCAAGCGCGACCGAGCGGAAGGCCATGTCGGGCCGCCACGGCGCGAGCGTCGCCAGGACTGTCGGCGTCATATCGGACGCCGGCGCGAGGCCGCGCGGTCCCGCCCCCCGGGTCACGGTGATCCGGAGAACTCCGTGGTCGTCGGCCGACCCGCTCACCAGCGCCGAGGTCGCGCGGTCCAGCACCGCACGATCCAGCGGGATGCCGAGCCTGTCGGCGGCCAGGCTCATCCGGTCCCAGTGGTCGGCGAGCCGAAACGGCGTGCGGTTGAAGACCGCGACGGTTTCGAACAGCCCATCTCCGAGGAGGAGACCGCGATCGCCCGCATCGAGCGCGATCGTCGTACCCTCGCGCAGGGCGCCGTTATGCCAGATCACGCCAAAATCTCTCCGCGAGCCCGAGGAAATTGGAAAGCAACCGATGGCCGCCATCGGTCAGAACGGATTCGGGATGGAACTGGACGCCGAACGTCGGATGCCGACGATGCGCCAGCGCCATCACCTCGTCGTCTTCCGACCAGGCGATTGGCGTCAGCACGCCCCGGGCATCATCGGCGAGGTCGACCACGAGCGAATGGTATCGCCCCACGCCGAGGGGAGTCGGCAATCCGTCGAACAAGGTTTCGCCGTGGTGGCGCACGGCCGAGCGGCGGCCGTGCATGGGCCGCCGCGCCCGCCCCACCGGTGCGCCGAATGCCGCCCCGATGCACTGATGCCCGAGGCAGATCCCCAGAACGGGCACGCGCCCCGAGAGGCCGCGCACCAGGGCGGTGGAAATGCCGGCTTCGGCCGGGGAGCACGGCCCGGGCGAGATCACGATGGCCTCCGGCGTCATCGCGGCAGCCTCGTCCACCGACAGGCGGTCGTTGCGGACGACGAGGGGTTCGGCGTCGAGCTCGGCCAGATAGCGCGCGACGTTGAATACGAAGGAATCGTAATTGTCGATCACGAGGATCACGCTGCCGGTTCCTCGCGCGCGGTCTCGAAAGCCGCGAAGATGCGCCCCACCTTGGCCAGCGTCTCCTCGTATTCGGCCCCGGGGTCGGACAACAGCGTGATGCCCCCGCCCGCATGGACGCTGGCCTCACCATCGCGGAACGTCACCGTCCGGATGGCGATGTTGGTATCCATGGCGCCGTCGAAGCCGATATAGCCGATGGCGCCGCAATAGATCCCGCGCGGGATCTGTTCGATCTCGGCGATGATCTCCATGGCCCGCACCTTCGGAGCACCGGTGACCGAGCCGCCCGGAAAGGCGGCCGCCAGGAGATCGAGCGCGTCCTTGCCGGGCGCGAGTTCGCCCGTCACCACGGAGACGAGATGGTGCACGGAGGCGTAGGATTCGGGACCACATAGAACCGGCACCTCGACTGTGTGTGGCCTGCACACGCGCGACAGGTCGTTGCGCAGCAGATCCACGATCATGACGTTCTCGGCCTTGTCCTTGTCGGACGCCAGCAGCGCCTCGAGCGCTCGCGCATCCTCGTCCGGATCGCCGCTGCGGCGCGCAGTTCCCTTGATCGGCCGCGTCTCGACCCGGATGCCTTCCACCTTGAGGAAGCGTTCCGGCGAGCTCGAGGCGACGACCAGGTCGCCGAAATCGAGAAAGGCCGCGAACGGCGCCGCGTTGACGGCCCGCAGCCGCTCGTAGAACGCCAGCGGATCGACCGAGGCCGGACAGGCCGCCCGGAAATGCTGGGCGATATTGGCCTGAAAGACGTCACCGTCGAGGATGAGGTCTCTGACCCGGGCGACGGCCGCCTCATAGCCGGAGCGATCGAAGTTGGATCGCCAGGAGGCCGAGGGTTTTGCGGCGTCGTCACGCGGCGACAGGCGTCGATCCGAACCATCGAGCCAGTGCGCGACCTCATCGGACCGTCGGGCGGCCCGGTCGATGCGTCTGGCGGGGTCCTGCTCGGGCCAGCCGGTCGAAACGAGCCAGGCACGGTCCTGACCATGGTCGATGGCGACCACGACATCGTAGAAACCGAGCCGTAGCTGCGGGACGTCGCCGCCCTCGCCGAGGCACGGCACGCTCTCCAGAACGCTGCCGAACTCGTATCCGACATAGCCCAAGGCACCGCCCTGAAATGGCGGCAGGTCGTTCCGAACCTCTTGCCGGTAGCGCGCCAGCACGTCGCGCAACGCGGCGAGCGGCTGACCTTCGAGCATCTCCCCATTCCAGAGCGCCCGTCCCTCGCGCACCTCGAACAGCCCGAAGGGATCGCAGGCCACGAAGGAATAGCGGCCCAGCGCCTCATGTCGCATGGCGCTGTCGAGCAGGGCCAGACAGGGCCGGTCTCGCAGCCGCCTCGCGTAGGCCAACGCATCGGTGGACGGCAGGCAGCGCACATGCATGAAAGGCCGATGTCCCCACCCGAGCGCCGGTGGCTTTACCGCAAGACGGCGGCCGGCCACCCGTTGTCTGGAGCTGGCCCTTAAACTCGATGTCAGGCCGTCACAAGATGAACCGCGACAGATCGGCGTTCTTGGCGAGGTCGCCGACGTTCCGGTTGACGAAATCCCGGTCGATCGTGACCGTCTCCCCCGAACGGTCCGAGGCCGTGAAGCTTACGTCGTCGAGCACCCGTTCCATCACGGTCTGCAGGCGCCGCGCCCCGATGTTCTCGACCGTCGAATTCACTTCGACGGCGACACGCGCAAGCTCGTCGATGGCGTCCGGGCTGAACACGAGCTCAAGCCCCTCGGTGCGCATCAGCGCCACATATTGCTTGACGATGGAGGCCTCGGTCTCCGTTAGGATGCGGCGGAAATCCTCCTCGGTGAGAGGCGCGAGCTCGACGCGGATCGGTAGCCGCCCCTGCAGCTCCGGCAGCAGGTCCGAGGGCTTCGACAGGTGGAAGGCGCCCGAGGCGATGAACAGGATGTGATCGGTCTTCACCGGTCCGTGCTTGGTCGGCACGGTCGTCCCCTCGATCAGTGGCAGGAGGTCGCGCTGCACGCCCTCGCGGGAGATCTCGCCGCCGCTGCCGCGCCCTTCCCGGGCGCAGATCTTGTCGATCTCGTCGAGGAAGACGATGCCGTTGTTCTCGACCTCGTGCAAAGCCAGCTGCACCACCTGATCGGGGTCGAGCAGCTTCTCGCTCTCCTCATGCAGCAGCGGCGCATGCGCCTCGGCCACGGTGACGCGCCGTGTCTTGGTGCGCCCGCCCATGGCCTTGCCGAAGATGTCGCCGATCGAGATGGCGCCGATCGAGGCGCCCGGCATGTTGGGCAGTTCCATCATCGGCATGGTGGGACCGGATTGGGCGACCTCGATCTCGATCTCCTTGTCGTCGAGCTCGCTCGCCCGGAGCTTGCGGCGGAAGCTGTCGCGCGTCGCCGGCGAGGCATTGGAGCCGACCAGCGCGTCGAGGATGCGCTCCTCGGCGGCGATCTGGGCCTTGGCCTCGACGTCCTTGCGCTTGGCGTCCTTGACGAGGCCGATGCTGATCTCGACGAGATCGCGCACGATCTGCTCGACGTCGCGCCCGACATAGCCGACCTCGGTGAACTTGGTCGCCTCGACCTTGAGGAAGGGCGCCCTGGCGAGCTTGGCGAGACGGCGCGAGATCTCGGTCTTGCCGCAACCGGTGGGGCCGATCATCAGGATGTTCTTCGGCAGCACTTCGTCGCGCATCTGTCCGGTGAGCTGCAACCGGCGCCAGCGGTTGCGCAGCGCGATGGCGACGGCCCGCTTCGCATCCTTCTGACCGATGATGTTGCGGTCGAGCTCGGACACGATCTCACGCGGGGAAAAATCCGTCATTCTGGTCGTCCTGCAATCGTCCGGCGCACGGCGCGGCTCACGCCTCGCCGATCGTCTCGATGACGAGGTTGTTGTTGGTATAGACGCAGATCTCGGCCGCGATGCCCATGCCCCGGCGCACGATGGCTTCGGGCGCGAGGTCCAGGTCGAGCAGGGCGCGGGCGGCGGCAAGCGCATAATTGCCGCCCGACCCGATCGCCATGGCGCAGCCGTGCGGGGTCGATTCGGGCTCCAGAACGTCGCCGGTGCCGCTCAGCACCAGGGCGGTCGCCTTGTCCGCCACGAGCATCATGGCCTCGAGGCGCCGCAGGTAGCGATCGGTGCGCCAATCCTTGGCGAGCTCGACGGAGGCGCGCATGAGCTGGCCCGGGAACTGCTCGAGCTTGCCTTCGAGCCGCTCGAACAGCGTGAAGGCATCGGCCGTGGCGCCGGCGAAGCCCGCGATGACCGTCCCCTTGGCGAGGCGGCGCACCTTGCGGGCGGTCGACTTGATCACCGTCTGCCCGAAGCTGACCTGGCCGTCGCCGCCGATCACGGTCAAGCCGCCCTTCTTGACGAGCAGGATCGTCGTGGCATGAAAAGGAGACTGCGGCTCCTGACCGTGATGCATGGAAAACCTCGCGAGCGCCGCCGGGCTGAAGGCCCGCTCGCCTGCGGACTCTCCGTGCGCAAGTATGGAAAGCCGGCACGCCTTGCAAGGGCGGCGTCGAGCGCGATGCCGAGCGCAGACAGGCTCTATGCCGCGCCCTCGGCGGAGGCTATTCGTCTTGAAACGGTCCGATTCGCGTCCACACGTGACGCGAACCGGCGCTCAGTCTTGGATTGATCATGCAGAAGTCCTCACCGGTCCGGGCCGGCCTCGCCTCCCTCATGCTGCTGGTTGCGGTCGCGCCCGCCGCCGCGGCCGCCTCGGCCAAGCCGGGCGCCGGCCCGCTGCAGCGCATCGAGATCCGATACGGCATCAGCCTCATCGGCCTGCCGATCGGCACCGCCGCGGTCATCGGAACCCTTGGCCCGAAGAGCTACCGGCTCGAGGCCGTCGGCAAGCTCACGGGCCTCGCCGGAGTCATCGTCAATTCCAAGGGGGCGGCGACCTCGTCGGGCAGCGTCGTCGATGGCCGCACGGTGCCGGCGGCGTTCGCGGCCACGGCCGCTAACCGCAACGCCATGCTCACGATCCGCATGTCGGAAGCCAGGGGAGCGGCCACCGGAATCGAGATCACGCCGCCTTACGAACAGAAGCCCGACCGGGTGCCGCTGACCGAAGCCGACAAGCGCAATATCCTCGATCCGCTGAGCTCCTTCTTCATGCCGGTCTCGGGCGAGGGCGACACGGTCGGACCCGCCACCTGCAACCGCACTCTGCCGCTCTTCGACGGCGGGGTGCGGTTCGATGTCGTCCTGGCGTTCAGCGGAACCCGCGAGGTGGACGGGCCGGGCTACAAAGGACCGGTCGCCGTCTGCTCGGCGCGCTACAGGCCCCACGCGGGCCACCGGCCGGACCGGCCGGCGACCAAGTTCATGATGGACAACAAGGAGATGAGCGTCTGGCTCGCGCCGCTCGCCGGCACCCGCTACGTCGTGCCCTACCGCATCTCGGTCCTGTCGATGATCGGCACGACGGTGGTCGAGGCCACGAGCTTCAAGACCGAGCCGGACGTCACGGCCTCCGCCGGCACCCGATAGGCCCGCCGATCACGCGTCGCGAACGACGTGAGTCCTATTCGGCTGTCGTCGGATCGATCGTTGCCCGGACCTGGGCAACGCTGTTGGCCGGGAATCCCGCCGTCTTGGCGTGCTCGCGTATGAGTTCGGCGTTCGGTGCACGGTAGACGCAGTAGATCTTGTCGTCCGTCACGTAGCTGTGCACCCATTGGATGTCCGGGCCGAGATCTCGAAGAACATTGCAAGATCCTTGGGACGCTCCCTTCAGCGCTTCGGCGCTGAGCTTGCCGACGCCCGGCATTTCTCGCTCGATGACAAACTGTGGCATCGCCTCGTCTCCTTATCGAAGACCGCGACCTTGCGCCTCACCAGAAGAAGCGTCCACTGGCTGATGTGAGTATCGGCGCAGAGACTCCGATCAAACGGCTGTCGCCGGCAGGACCTCGCTTGCAATCCGCGTGGTCGCGGCCCAAATCTCGCGGCAGCGCACTCGTGGAGACGTCATCCTCCGCCGGGCGCCGACGTGATGTTCGATCCAGAGCCGAGGTTCGCGCCGCTCCATGACGTTTTCCCAGGGCGCGCCGAGCTCGGACGAGACTGACCGGGCCAGAAGCGCAGGCGTGCTCGCGGTCCTCGGCCCGACCAACACCGGCAAGACGCATTTCGCCATCGAGCGCATGCTGTCCCACCGTTCGGGCATCATCGGCCTGCCGTTGCGCCTCCTGGCCCGCGAGGTCTATGGCCGGGTGGTCGAGAAGGTGGGGGCGCCCGAGGTTGCGCTGATCACCGGCGAAGAGAAGATCAAGCCGAAGAACCCGCGCTATTGGGTGGCGACGGTCGAGGCCATGCCGCGCGACCTCGATGTCGCCTTCGTGGCGATCGACGAGATCCAGCTCGCCGCCGATCTCGACCGCGGCCATGTGTTCACCGACCGGCTGCTCAACCGTCGGGGCCGTGACGAGACGCTGATCATCGGCGCCATGACGATGCGGCGCGTCGTCGAGCAACTCCTGCCCGGCGTCGGCATCGTGTCGCGGCCCCGCCTCTCGACGCTGAGCTTCGCGGGGGAGCGGAAGCTCTCGCGCCTGCCGCACCGCTCGGCCATCGTCGCCTTCTCGGCCGAGGAAGTCTACGCCATCGCCGAGCTCATCCGCCGGCAGCGCGGCGGCGCTGCGGTGGTGCTCGGTGCGCTTTCGCCGCGCACCCGCAACGCGCAGGTCGCGCTCTACCAGAACGGGGACGTCGACTATCTCGTCGCCACCGACGCCATTGGCATGGGGCTGAACCTCGATCTCGACCACGTCGCCTTCGCGGGCGAGCGCAAGTTCGACGGCTGGCAGTATCGCCGCCTGACGCCGGCCGAGATGGGGCAGATCGCCGGGCGGGCCGGGCGCCATCTGAAGGACGGCACGTTCGGCACCACCGGCCGCTGCCCGCCGATGGAGCCGGAGCTCGTCGAGGCGCTCGAGGACCATCGCTTCGATCCGCTGACGGTGCTGCAGTGGCGCAACAGCGACCTCGATTTTTCGAGCATCGAGGATCTGCAGCATTCGCTCGACCGGCTGCCCGACGTGCCGGGCCTGACACGCGCGCCGCTCGGCATCGACCTCATGGTGCTCGAGATCGCCGCGCGCGATGCCGCCGTCCGCCGCGCCGCCAAGACCAGGGCCGACGTGCAGCGCCTCTGGGAGACCTGCCAGGTCCCGGACTACCGCAAGCTCTCGCCCGCTGCTCATGCCGAGATGGCGCTCACCCTCTTCGGCTTCGTGGTGCGCGCGGGCCGGGTCCCGGACACTTGGTTTTCGACCCAGCTCGCGGCCGCCGACCGCACCGACGGAGACATCGACACGCTTTCGGCGCGCATCTCCCAGGTGCGGACCCTGACCTATATCGCCAACCGGCCGGACTGGCTCGGCGATCCGGAGCATTGGCAGGGCGTCACGCGTCAGCTAGAGGACAGACTGTCGGATGCTTTGCACGAGCGGCTGGCGCAGCGTTTCGTCGACCGGCGGACGAGCGTCCTGATGCGCCGGTTGAGAGAGAATGCCATGTTGGAAGCGGAGATCACGACCGGCGGCGACGTGATGGTGGAAGGCCAGCATGTCGGCCAGCTGCACGGGTTCCGGTTCACGCCCGACCCGCAGGCCGCGGGCGAGGCGGCGCGCACGCTCAACGTTGCGGCTCTCAAGGCCCTCGCCGGGGAGATCGAGGCGCGGGCCGAACGCTTCAGCGCGGCGGTCGACGAGAGCTTCGCGCTGGCCAACGACGGGACCATCCGCTGGCTCGGCGACCCGGTGGCCAAGATCGCCGCCGGCGACAAGCTCCTGACGCCGCGGGCTCGGGTGATCGCCGATGAGCATTTGACCGGCACGGCGCTCGAAACCGTGCAGCGCCGCCTCGACCTGTGGCTCGCCCAGCATGTCAAGAAGCATCTCGGCGCGCTGCTCGATCTCGAAACCGGCGAGGGCCTCGACGGTGTTTCGCGCGGCATCGCCTTTCAGGTCGCCGAGGAGCTCGGGGTGCTGGAACGCTCGCGCGTCGCCGAGCAGATGAAAAGCCTCGACCAGGCCTCGCGCGGCATGCTGCGCAAGCTCGGGCTGCGATTCGGGGCCTATCACATCTATGTGCCGGGGCTGATCAAGCCGGCCCCCCGTGCCCTGGCGGCCCAGCTCTGGGCCTTGCGCCACGGCGGGGTCGAGATCGTCAAGGGTCTCGACGAGGTGCCGCACCTCGCCGCGTCGGGCCGCACCTCGTTCCCGGCCGACCAGACGGTTCCGAAAGGCCTTTACCGGGCCGCGGGCTTCCGGGTCTGCGGCGCCCGCGCCGTGCGCGTCGATATCCTCGAACGGCTCGCCGACCTGATCCGCCCGGCCATCGCCTACCGGCCGGGCACGACGCCCGGCGCGCCGCCGCCGGGCGCCGCCGACAACGACGGCTTCGTCACCACCGTGTCGATGACCTCGCTCGCCGGCTGCTCGGGCGAGGATTTCGGCTCGATCCTCAAGGCGCTCGGCTATGTGGTCGATCGCCGGCCGGGGCCGGCCATCACGGTGCCGCTGCTTCCCGTCGCGCCGACGGAACCGCTGAGGCCGCATGTCGAGCCAGGTGCCGCGATGGACGCGGCGCCGCCCGCTGCCGCCGATGATGCCATACCCGATCCAGGACCGCGGACGGACGGCCCGACCGAAGGACCGCCGGCGACCACGGCCGACGCGGTGGAAGCCGAGGATGGGCTTCCGGGGAGCGCCCCCGAGACGGGGGTGGATGTCGCCCTCCCCGAGGCCGACGACGCCCACCAGCTTGCCGTCGAATTGGGCACGGGAGCCCCGCCGAGCGCCGAATCTCATCCCGGCCCCGAAGGGCATGCGGAAGCCGCCGCCGGACCGGAGGGCTCGTCCGGGGCGGAGGACTTGAACCCCGTGATTGAAGGCGCCGCCGAACCACATTCCGCCGACGAAGCCGAGCCTGTCGACACGCCGCCCGCCACCGCCGAGCCTGAAGCCGCCATCGAGCCGAGCGCCGAACCCCACACCGGCCCCGAAGAGCATGCGGAAGCCGCCGCCGGACCGGAAGGCTCTTCCGGAGCGGAGGTCTTGCGTCCTTCTACGGAAAGCGTCGTGGGACCAGGCTCCGCCGGCGAAGCGGCGCCCGGCGACCAGCCGCTCGCGGTCACCGAGCCCGAGGCCGCCACCCGGTCCGACGCCCCATCCGATGCGCAAGAGCCGCCCGAACCGGAGGCCCCGGCCGAACCGGTGCTGATCGAGGTGTGGCGTCCTCATCGCACGCACCATCATGCCCAACGCCGGCCGGACCGCGCACGGCCGCGGCCGCAGCGCGCCGAGGCGCAGGCGGGAGCAGGCCCGGGCGCCCAGGCCGGTTCAGGCGAGCCCAGGGCAGCCGAGCATCGTCGCGACGACCGGCGCCCGTCGCACGCGCGCGGCCGCCACCCCGGCGGCGCGCAGGGACCGGCGCCACGCCGCGACCATCCTCGCCCGGAGCGGCCCGACGGCGAGCCCGCCGCCGCACGGGGGACGCAGCCGGAACAGCATGGCCGGAAAGAAGGTGGGCGTCCGCAGCGCAACGGCGACGGGAAGGCTCGCTTCGAGCACCGGCGCGGCGAAGACCGCAGGAACGAAGGTGGGCGCGGCGACGCCCGTCCGCAGCAGTTCTCGACGGAAGCGCGGCCGTCGCGCGACCGGCCGCCCGACCCCAATTCGCCGTTCGCCAAGCTGATGGCGCTCAAGCTCGAAATGGAGCGCAAAAAAGAACCGTGACCTCCCTCCCCGGCCGTCATGGCTGACGATGCCGACCTCGGCGCGCGGCAGCGCGTCGACAAATGGCTGTGGTTCGCGCGGGTCGCGAAATCGCGCACGCTGGCGGCGCGGCTCGTCGAGGGCGGCTTCGTGCGGATCAATTCGGTGAGGGTCGACAGCCCTGCGAAGGTCGTGAAGCCGGGCGACGTTCTCACGGTGGCGCTGGAGCGCCAGGTTCGCGTGCTCAAGGTCCTGGCGCCGGGGACCCGCCGCGGCCCCTACCCCGAGGCCCGGCTGCTGTTCGACGACATCTCGGAGGCCGCGGCTGAGCGCGCACAGGACTGACCGCATCGGCCATGCGACGCCCTGGGCTTGCACCGTCCCGGCAAAGCCGGTAGCAGGAGGCTTCAGCGCTCAGCGCGCGCGGCCCGAGTGATGCAGAGCGGCATGCAAGCCCCGCGCCAAAGGACAGGATATGACCTACGTCGTCGTCGAGAACTGCATCAAGTGCAAGTATATGGATTGCGTCGAGGTCTGTCCCGTGGACTGCTTCTACGAGGGCGACAACATGCTCGTGATCCATCCCGACGAATGCATCGATTGCGGCGTCTGCGAGCCGGAATGCCCGGCGGAGGCGATCAAGCCCGATACGGAATCGGGCCTTGAAAAGTGGCTTTCGCTCAACGCCGAATATGCCAAGAGCTGGCCCAACATCTCGGTCAAGCGGGAAGGTCCCGCGGACGGCAAGGAGTTCGACGGCAAGCCCGGCAAGTTCGACGCCTATTTCTCGCCGAACCCCGGGACGGGGGACTGACAGGGCAATCGCCTCCGGCCTGTCCTTCTGCTGCCCTGAGACGGGCCTGAAAGGTCAACGACGTAGGCTGCGGATCCACTCCATGAAGACCGCTTCTTCGGTGCGGATTCCGGCCTGAGGCCGGGGTCTGGCCGGGGTCGCGGAGCCGTTCGCCCTGGCGTCGCCCGGCGTGTAGCCATAGGCCTGCCGAACCGAGCGGCTGAAATGGGCGTCGTTCTGAAACCCGCACATCCGCGCGATTCCCGAGATGCCGAGCCGCCCGCTCGGATTGCCCAAGATGAAATGCGCGCGAGCCAGGCGACGTGACTTGATATAGTCGGCCACCCCGCCGAATTCGTAGAACTGCCCCATCGCGTTCCGCCAGATGTCGGCTCGCTCCCGGCGATCGAGGACCGCGCTGTCGAAAAGGGCCGATGGAATTGGATTGGAGCCAGCTGGTCTTCATCTATGCGGTGCAATCCAACGAAGGACAGGACACCACCGATCTCGCCGTGACCGGCTTGTCACTGAACGGAGGCGCGATCAACGGCCTGTCGACGGCCGTGACGAGCGACCTCAATCTGTCGGTCGACACGACCTCGCCGACCCTGCTCGGCATCACGAACCTCGACAGTCAGGACCCTCTGGCCAGCGTCGTCCACTACAAGGTCACCTTCTCCGAACCCGTGAAAGGCGTGAGCGCCTCGGATTTCTCGCTCGCGACGACCGGGACGCTGGGCAGTGCGCAGATCACCGGCGTGACGCCGGTTCAGGGATCGAACGGTGCCGCCTATACGGTCACCGTGGCGACGGGCCCGGGCGCCTGGACGCTGCGCCTCGACCTCCTGGGCTCGGCGCCGGTCCGCGACCTCGCCAACAATGGCCTTCCCGGCGGCGCCTTCTTCAACGGAACGCCCATCACCACGGGAACCAGCCAGCCCTCCTTCGTGGAGGTTGCCGATCTGAATGGCGACGATAGACCGGACCTTCTGGTGGCCAATCGGGCCAGCGGCTCCGTTTCGGTTTTCCTCGGCAATGGCGGCGGCACTTTCACCGCCGAGCCGACCGTAACCGGTCTCGACGGATCTCCGGCCGCCGTCGCCGTGGGTGATTTCAACAACGACGGCAAGCTGGATTTCGTGGCAACCGGCGGGACGTCGAAAGTCGAATTTGGCAATGGCGACGGCACCTTCACAGCCGGGCCAACGGTCGCCACCGGCAACAGCCCCTACGGCGTGGCCGTGGCGGATTTCAACGGCGACGGCAACCAGAACCTGATCTTCGGCGACATCAGCAACAGCGAGCTCGAAGTCCATCTCGGCAACGGCGACGGCACGTTCCAGAACAACGGGACCATCGGAGAAGGCTCCGCACAAGGCTACGTCTTCATCCCGATCGGCATCACGACGGCGGATGTCACCGGAAACGGTTTTCCGACCATCATCGTCGCCGACGGCGGCAATGATCGTGTCCAGTTCTACAACACGTACAACGGCAGTCTCGGCCCGCTGAGCATCCTGAACACGGGGCCCGGATCGAACCCCTATACGGTCGTCATCGGGGATCTCAACGGCGACGGCAAGACCGACCTCGTGGTCGCCAATGCCGGCACCCACACGGTGGGCGTCTATCTCGGCAACGGCAGCGGCGGCTTCACGGCGGAACCTGCCGTCCCGCTCGTATCCAGCGCTTATTCGGTTCCCGTCTCGGTGACCGTCGGCGACGTCAACGGCGACGGCATTCCCGACATCGTCGCGACCGACCCCTTCGGCAGCGAAGTCTCGGTCGCGATCGGCAACGGCGACGGCACGTTCGAGACACCCTTCACGGTCGCGAGCGGGGCCTATTCGCAATCCGTCGCCCTGGTCGACGTCAACGGCGACGGCCGGCCCGATCTCGTCACCGCGAACCGGAACGACAACACGGTCTCGGTGCTGCTGAACCAGAGCCAGGCCCAGATGGGCTCGACCCATACGGTGGGCCAGCCCGCGGCGACCATCACGTCCGTCGCCGCGACGATGACCGGCAACGCAACCCACCTCAATGCGGGCAAGGTCGTCACCCTCCGTGCCACGACGAACGAACCCGTCACGGTCGACTGGAGATGCGGAGCGTGAACACGCCCCTGCCCGACGGCGGCTTCTGCACGCTCTACAGCGGCGGCACGACCTTCGCGACGACGCTCTACTTCGCCTATGTGGACACCTACGACGCCGCCGGCATCCCGATCGAGGAGGACGTCTACTACAAGGACGGGCACCAGACGGTGCAGGGCCTCGTGCCGGGGCAGACGCTCGCCTCGATCCGGAACGACACATTTCATCCGACGGGCGGCGGCAACACTTTCGTGTTCACACCGCATTTCGGGCAGGACACGATCACATCCTTCGTGGTCGGCGGACCGCATCACGACACGATCAGCCTGCCGTGGGCGCCGCGACGCGGCTCGGCGCCATCCTCAATCACGCCACGACGAATGCGGCCGGCGACACCACCCTGCACCTGGATCCCCATGATACGATCACCGTCGTCGGCTTTAGCCTCGCCGATCTGCGGCAGCACAAGAACGACTTCACCTTCCATGCGTGAGCGGCGGCCCCCGCGCCGCTGAACCTCGGCGCGGGACGGATGCCACCGGCGGTCGTCGCGCAGTGTTCCCTCGGAGCGTCCGGCTCACCCGCCCGATGACCAACGGTCGACCATGTTGTAGTGCCCGAGCCCTACCTCGCTGTGGATCAGCACGAATTCGCTGAAGGAACAGCGGATCGGCGCGATCGCTTGCAGGGAGATCGGCGTTTGACCGTAAGACAATGTCATGTGCGGCGTAAAACTCTCGGCAGCCGGCAAGCCGCATTTCCTCATGGCGGCGCCGAGGGTCTTATGGAACTCCAGGAGCGCGTCGCTCTCGCCGAGCAAAACCAGCGGCCGCTTTCGTCTTCCGCCGACCGCCGGAGCACCTTCGAAGCTTGCGATGAAACGGAAGGTGGTCGCGAATGGGCGCATCGACACGGCCTGGCCGGCCTGCCTCGCCGCATAGATGAACTTGCTTCGTAAGCGTTCGTAATCGCCAATATGATGCAGCGAGACGTGCAGACGATCTGCCTTGATCGGCTTTTCCTCCAGATGGTTTTTGTAGAGGAACTGCTTTCTGAACAGCTCTACACGATTGGCTGCTGCCGTATCCAGAAGCAGGCCGAAGAACAACCGCTCTGGCCGCCGAGGCCTGGCAGGCAAACTTTCATAAAATCCGAGTGCTTGTTGCATATGCCCACGCTGACGGCGGCATGCGACCTCATTCGCCACAAGACGGAAGCTTAGAACAAACCGTGATCAAATTGCAAGATCTCGAAATGGTCGACCGCGCCATTGCTGCCAGCCCTCGCCGACGGCATCTGGCGCCCGCCTCGCGAGCGGCGACCTCGCGCTACCGCTCGCGCAACTGGCGCGCGCCGGCGCCCTGAAAGGGGCGGGACGATCGGCCCGCGGCGCCCTGCTTACAGGAGGCGGACTCCGTCCCGGTCGTCTGGGGTCTGTCCGACCGCACGCTTGTCCAACGACCGCATCATGGCGACGTGCCGGGCATTGTTGACGAGAAGGTCGCGCATGATCGCCCGTGCTCGCGCGGCGTTGCCGAGGCGGACGGCCTCCGCCAGCGCCCTGTGCTCGGAGAGGAACTGCGGGATATCCTGCTTGACCCGGATCGAGAGCTCGAAATTGGCGTGCAGAACCGCCGCCACCGTCCGCATGAGACTGAACAAGAGGCGATTCCCGGTCGCCTCGAACAGGCGCTCGTGGAACGCGATGTCGGCCTCGACCGTCGCGATCTCGGCGGAGGCGCTTTCCATCCGTTCGACAGCCTCGAACAGGCGCAAAACCTGTGTGGCGCTCGCCGATCGGGCCGCGAGCGCCGCCACCTCCGGTTCGACGATGGCACGCAAGGTGGCGAGCTCGTCGATGATCCGATCGCGGGCATGATCGTTCTCCAGCGTCCAGGCGATCACCTCCTGGTCGAGAAAGTTCCACTCCGCTCCCGGCAGCACCGTCGTCCCGGTGCGGCGCTCCGTTCGCAGCAGATGCTTCTCGCCGAGGATCTTGATCGCTTCCCGGATCACGTTGCGGCCGACCGCGAACTGCGCGGCGAGCGCGTCTTCGACGGGAAGGATGGAGCGAGGTTCGTAGGCGCCGTTGACGATGGCGCGTCCGATCGCCTCGACCGTGCGCTGCAGCAGCGTTCCGGCGCGATGACGTGGCGTGCCCCTCAAGAGGTGGCAGCCCGCGAGGCTGCCGCGCCCGCCGGCCGGCCGTTCATGATCAGCGATGCGGCACGCGCCCCCATCGCGAGCGCGGGCGCATTGGTGTTGCCGGATGGGATCATCGGCATGGCCGAACAATCGATCACCCGCAGCCCGTCGACGCCCCGGACACGCAGATGCGTGTCGAGGACGGCGAGCGGATCCCCGTCCGGTCCCATCCGGGCCGTTCCGACGGGATGGTAGTTCGTCTTGACGGTCTTGCCGCAGAAGGCCTGGAGAGCATCGTCGGTCCGGGCATCGCCACCCGGCAGCATCTCGTGGTCGATCAGGTCGGCCACGGGCCTGGTCGCCAGCAGCTCGCGCGCGAAGCGCATGGACGCGATCGTCAAGCGCAGATCGTCCGGGTGGCCGAAGAACCGCGAGTCCACGAGGGGCTTGTCCCTCGGGTCGGCGGAGCGCAGGGCGACGCTGCCGCGCGCCTTGGGACGCAGCAGGCAGGAGGTGAAGGTGACCCCATGCGTCGCCTTCTCGTCGGTGACGTCCCGGTCGAGGTAGACGATGGGGGCGCAATAGAGCTGGATCGTCGGCCGCGTCCCGCCGTCGGGATCGTAGAAGGCGCAGCAGTCGACCCCGATGGTCGTGACCGGGCCGGTGCCGAAGGCGAAATATTGCAACCCGTTGCGAATCATGCGCCAACCCCGGTCCTCGCCGAAATAGCCGGCGGCGCGCGTGTTCGTGGCGGCGATGACCGGAACCTCGTGGTGATCCTGCAGGTTCTGCCCCACGCCCGGAAGATCGGCGACCACGCCGATGCCATGGCGGCGGATGTGGTCGGCCGGCCCGATACCCGACAGCATGAGCAGCTTCGCCGTATTGTACGTGCCGGCCGCGACCAGCACCTCTCGCTCGGCCCTTGCGACCACGGCCCGGCCGCTCTTGCGGTATTCGACGCCGACCGCGCGCCCGCCCTCGACGACGATCCGGACGACGAGGGCATCCGTCACGACGGTGAGCAACGGGTTCCCGATCACCCCGGACAGGAAGGCGCGGACGGCGTCGCATCGCTCCAGCCGTCCCGAGCGACCGCGTCCGAAGGTGTTCTGCATGGGACCGACGCCGCGCTGGGTCGCGCCGTTGAAGTCGGTGTTGTAGGGGAGGCCCTTGGCCTGCACCGCCAGCATGAACGCGCGCGACATGGCCGCGATGTGGCCGGGGTCGGACACTTGGAGCGGGCCGAAGGCGCCGTGATAGGCGTCGTTGAGACGCTCGTTGCCCTCCATCTTCCGGAACACCGGGAGCATGTCGTCGTAGGACCAGCCCGAGGCGCCGCCCAGGAACGCGTCCCACCCGTCGTAATCCTCGCGCTGCCCGCGCATGTAGACCATGGCATTGACCGAGGAACCGCCGCCCAAGACCTTCGCCTGAGGAACGATCGGCGCCCGCCCTCCGAGCTGCGGCTGCGGCACCGCCTTGTGCATCTCGAGATAGGTGTCGCGGGCCAGGAACTTCATGTAGCCGGCCGGCAGACGCATCAGCCACGAGAAGGTCGCCGGGCCGCGTTCGATGAGCAGGACACGCGCACCATGGTCGCGGACGAGGCGGCTCGCGGCGACGCAGGCCGACGACCCGCCGCCGGCGACGATGTAGTCGTAGGTCATGTCCGGCCCTCCCGCGCGGTGTCGATGCGCAGCCGACGACCGCTGTCGGCGTCGAACGCGTAGATCCTAGACCGTTCGAAACGAACCCCGATGGCCTCGTCGATCGACGGACGCGCCGTCAGGTCGGCCAGCACGGTGACCTGCGTCGCCCCCGCCTTCACCGTGACCTGAAGTCCAGAGCCGGTGTACTCGACCGAGAACACCCGGCCCTGCAGATCGCCCTCGCCGGCACCGGCGAGAAAGACGCGATCGGGTCGGATCCCCAGCACCACCTCGCCGGCATGAGCGTCGAGCAGGCCCTCGATCCGCGTCGCGTCGTTCACGAAGGCACCCCCGGCGACCCGGCCACGGATCAGGTTCATCGGCGGCGTCCCGATGAAGCGGGCAACGAACAAATTGTCCGGCTCCTCATAGATCTCCTGCGGTGGCCCGAGCTGCTCGATGACCCCCTTGTTCATGACCGCGACGCGGCTGGCGAGGGTCATGGCCTCGATCTGGTCGTGGGTCACGTAGATCGTCGTCGTCCCCAACTCGTGGTGCAGGTGCTTGAGCTCGGCCCGCATGGAGACGCGCAGGATCGCATCGAGGTTGGACAGCGGCTCGTCCATAAGGAAAAGATTCGGCTCGCGCACGATGGCACGGGCCAGAGCCACGCGCTGGCGCTGACCGCCCGAGAGCGCCTTCGGCCGCCGCTCGAGGAGCCCCGAGAGGTCGACCTTCGCCGCCGCCGCAGCCACCCGGGCCGCCCGCTCGGCCGGCGGCGTGTTCCGGGTGCGCAGGGGATATCCGATGTTCTCGGCCACCGTGAAATGCGGATAGAGACCGTAGTTCTGGAAGACCATGGCGATGTCGCGGTCGCGCGCCGGCCGGTCATTGACCCGGTGTCCGCCGATCAGGATGTCTCCCGCCGACAGCGGTTCGAGCCCCGCGATCATCCGCATGGTCGTGGTCTTGCCGCAGCCCGAAGGCCCGAGCAGCACGAGGAACTCGCCATCGGCCACGTCGAGGTCGAGATGCCGCACGGCCGTGAAACCGCCCCAGCGCTTCTCGACCCCTCGCAACGTCACTTCGGCCACGGCGGATCCTCCTCGCATGTCAGGCGTCGTTCAGCAGCTTGACATTTCTCTGGATTAAGTCCCACTTTTGTCGTCGTCAAATCCTACTTAGCCGGGACGGCCGAGCGGGACGCGAAAAGCGACCCGGCCCACCTGCGGCGGGCTTCATGGGAGGCAACGATGGCTCATCAGCAAGGCCCGACCGGATGTGGCGGCCTGCATCTCCCGATCGACCGGCGCAGCCTGCTGCGTGCCACCACCGTCCTGTCGTCGGCCGGTCTCCTGGGACTCAGCGGCGTTCCCCTCTGGGCCGCGGATGTCTTCGATGAGATCAAGCCGCAATGGACGGCCGCCAAGATCGATTGGATGCAGCAGAAGGGGAAGAAAATCGTGCTCGGCGCCGAGCAGCATCCCTGGACCAATGCGATCACGCCGATCCTGCCCCACTTCACCCGACTGACCGGGATCGAGGTCGAGCTGCAGCCCCAGTCGGAGACCGAATACACCGCCCAATTGCCCGTGAAGCTCGGCGCATCGAGCCCGACGCCGGACGTCTACATGGTGTGGGCGGTGGGTCAGGCGATCCAGGCTGGCTGGCTCGAGCCGCTCGATGCCATGATGGCGAACAAGGCCCTGATGGATCCCGCTTGGTGGGAGGCCGACGACCTGTTCTCGTCGGCGCGTGAATTCCAGACATGGTCGGACGGCAAGCAATATCTGATGGCGATCACGGCCGAGTCCGAGATCCTGTTCATGAACAAGACCATGCTGGACCGCAAGGGCCTCGGGATTCCGGCCACGATGGACGACCTTCTTGCCGCCGCCAAGGCCCTCAAGACGGAGGACGTCGCCGGAATCGCGCTGCGGGCGAAGTCGACGGGCGACAGCACCTGGCCGGTCGGCGGCTTCATCTTCTCCTACGGGGGTGCGATCATCGGCCTCGACGGACAGGTCGCGCTCGACAGGCCCGAAGCGATCGCCGGCGTCGACATGTACGGCAAGCTGCTGCGCGAGGCGGGCCCCGTCGGCATCAGCAGCTACCAATGGACCGAGTGTCTCAACGACTTCATGAGCGGGGCGCTGGCGATGGGCTGCGACAGCAGCAACTTCGCCACCGACATCGCCGATCCCAAGAAGAGCCAGGTCGCGGGCCACGCGGCCTATGGCATGATGCCCAAGGCCGGCGACAAGCCGGTCAAGCCGAACATGTGGCACTGGACGGCCGGCATCAATTCGAAATCGCAGAACAAGGAGGCGGCCTTCCTGTTCCTGCAATGGGTCAACTCGAAGCCGACCTGCATGCTGACCGCCGCGAGCGGACTCGCGACGCCGCGGGCCTCCGCCTGGGCGTCGAGCGCCTTCAAGGATCGGTTCGGGGCCGATGCGGCCACCGCCGCGCTGAACAGCCTCAAGGCCGGCGACGGCGCCCTGTTCAAGGCGACCTGGTTTCACCCGAAAGCGCCGCAGATCCTCGACGCCCTGGCGATCGCCGTGAACGAGAGCGCCACCGGCGCCAAGGATACGGCGACCGCGCTGGGCGAGGCGACAGCGACCATCAAGCGGGCGCTCGGCTAGGCTCCGCCGTGTCCGGATGTTGCGAATGACGGCTCGCAGACGCCCGGTCGCATCCTCGGCGAAACGGGAGCGGACGCGCTTCGTCGTCCTGATGCTGGCGCCTGCGACCATACTGCTGATCGGGCTGACGATCATCCCGTTCGCGATCAGCGTCGCGTTCTCGTTCACCGACTATTCGCTGACCGCGCCGAACGCCATCGCCTTCACGGGCCTCGCCAACTACGTCCGGCTGTTCACCAGCGCCGAGTTTCAGAACGCGGTCCGCGTGACGGTCGAGTTCACGGTGGCGGCCGTCGCGGCCGAGCTGGTCCTCGGGGTCGGCATCGCCGCCTTGCTGCATCACGAGACGCGCGCGGTCCCTGCCCTCCGGCTGATCTACCTCATGCCCTTGGCGATTACGCCGGTCGCGGCCGTCTTCACGTTTCGCATCATGCTGAACCCGAGCCTCGGCGTCTTCAACTACCTGCTGCGCCTCGTGGGGATGCATCCGGTCGACTGGCTGGGAACGCCCGGCATGGCGCTCGTCTCGCTGATCCTCGTGGATACGTGGCAGTGGACGCCCTTCATCCTGCTGATCGCGGCCGGCGGCCTCTCCGCCATGGACGAGGAGCCGCTGGAAGCCGCCGCCATGGACGGCGCCGGTCCCTGCAGGATCTTCTTCCACCACACGCTACCGCTGCTGTTTCCCTATCTCGTCGTGGCCGTGGTCTTCCGGACCATCGATGCGTTCAAGACGTTCGACATCATCTTCGTGCTGACCGGCGGCGGCCCCGGCATCGCGACCCGCACGCTGAATCTGCTCGCCTACAAGAATGGGATCGAGTTCCTGTCGATGGGCTACGCCGCGGCGCTGGCAATCGTGATGCTGGTCTTCACGATCGTCGCGAGCCAGGCGCTGCTGCGCCGCGCCGACCTATTCCGTCCCAAGGCGGCGCTATGAGCGCCTCCGTGCACGCCAGAGGCGACAGGCCGATGACCATTGGGGCTCTTTCGCCGGCGCGGCGTCTCGCGCGCATGGCCAGTCCCTGGGGCCGACGTCTCGTGCTCTGGCTTTTCGCCGTGTGGTGCCTGTTTCCGGTCTACTGGCTCGTGACGATGAGCCTGAAGCAGCAGGTCGACGTGATCGCCCGCCCGCCGCGATTCCTGTTCACGCCGGTCTGGGACAATTACCAGACGGTCCTGCGGAACGGCGACGTCTGGGGCTACCTCGCCAATTCGCTCGTGGTGGCGCTGGGCTCCACCGCCTTGGCCCGGCCCTGGCCCTGGGTGTCCCGACGGCCTACGTGATCGCGCGCTATCGCTTCCGCGGCAACGCGGATTTCGGATTCTGGATCCTCTCGACCCGCATGACGCCGCCGGTCGCCATGCTGATCCCCTTCTTCGTTCTCTATGTCCGCACCGGGCTGATCGGCACCTATGTCGGCCTGATCGTCGCCCATGTGGCGCTCAACCTGTCGATCGTCACCTGGCTGATGAAGGGCTTCTTCGAGGACCTGCCGGGCGAGCTCGAGGAAACCGCCTTCATGGATGGCGCGACGGCGCTCCAGGCCTTCCGGCAGGTCTGCCTGCCGCTCGCCATGCCCGGCATCGCGGCCGTCGCGATCCTCGCCTTCCTGTTCTCCTGGAACGAGTTCCTCTTCACCCTCGTGCTCGGCGACCGCATCCGCACCGTGCCGGTCGGGCTCTACAATTTCGTCGGCTATCAGCAGATCGACTGGGGCGGGCTCACCGCGTCGGCGGTCGTCATGCTCGCACCGGTTCTCGCCTTCATCTTCGTGTTCCAGCGCCAGCTCGTTCGCGGCCTCACATTGGGAGCGATCAAGTGACCGAAGCCGGTCCGGACCTGCGCGGCATCCACGCCGTCCTCTACGCCTTCTTCGATGCGTCCGAACGCCTCGACCGGCAGGCCATGCGGGCTCAGGTGAAAGCCTGCCTGGCGGCCGGCGTCTCCGGCATCACGGCGCTCGGCCTCGCGACCGAGGTCGGGAAGCTGACGGTCGACGAGCGCCGGCAGGTGATGGACTGGACGGCCGAGGACGTGGCGGCCCGCAGACCGCTCGGCATCACCATCCTCGGCTCGTCGGTGGCCGAGCAGGTGGCGATGGTCCGCGCGGCCGAACGCGCCGGCGCGGACTGGTTGATCCTTCAGCCGCCGCCCGTCGGCTCTTTCGCGGCCGGCGAGTACCTCGACGTCTTCTCCCGCGTGATGGGCGAGACGGCGCTCCCCTGCGCGATCCAGAACGCGCCGCAATATCTCGGGCGGGGCCTGACCGCCGACGACATCGCCAGCCTGCTCGCCCGCCATCCCGCGATGCGCGTCATCAAGACCGAGGGATCGGCCATCGAGGTGGCGGCGCTCATCGAGCGCACGGGCGGACGGTTGGCGGTGCTCAACGGACGCGGCGGGCTCGAGCTTCCCGACGTCCTGGAGGCCGGCGCCAGCGGTTTCATCCTTGCACCCGACGCCATCGACCACGCCGTACGCGCCATGCGCGCCTTCACGGCGGGAGATACCGCCTCGGCTGCCGCGCTGCACGCCGCGGCCGCGCCCTCGATCAGCTTCGTCATGCAGTCGATCGAGACACTGATCTGCTACGGCAAGCGGCTGTTCGCGGCGCGCGTAGGCCTCCCGGTCCACGACCGCGCGCCGGCCCTGCGTCCGACCGCCTTCGGCCTCGCCTGCGTGGCGCGACACGCGAAGGCCCTCGGCACCTTCACGAATACGGACCATTGACATGCCAGCCACCGTCAAACGCCGCTCGCAAGCCTGGTTCGGAGGGTTCGACAAGGACGGTTTCATTCACCGCAGCTGGATGAAGAACCAGGGACATCCCAACGAGATGTTCGACGGCCGCCCGGTCATCGGGATCTGCAATACCGCCTCCGACTTCACGCCGTGCAACACCCACTTCCGCGGCCTCGTCGAGCATGTGAAGCGCGGCGTCTACGAGGCCGGCGGCTTTCCGCTGGAATTCCCCGCCTTCTCCTGCGGCGAGTCGAACCTCCGCCCCACCGCCATGATGTTCCGCAACCTCGCGGCCATGGACGTCGAGGAGGCGATCCGGGGCAATCCCATGGACGGGGTCGTCCTGCTCTGCGGCTGCGACAAGACCACGCCGTCGCTGGTGATGGGTGCCGCGAGCTGCGACTTGCCCGCGATCGTGCTGTCCGGCGGCCCCATGCTGAACGGGCACGACCGCGGGCGGATCATCGGCTCGGGCACGGACGTCTGGAAACTATCCGAGGACGTCCGCGCTGGCACCCTCTCGATGCGCGACTTCATGGCGGCCGAGAACGGGATGTCGCGCTCGGCGGGGCATTGCATGACGATGGGGACGGCCTCGACCATGGCCACGATGGTCGAAGCGCTCGGCCTGGCGCTGCCCGGCAACGCCGCACTTCCCGCCGTCGACGCCGGACGCGTCCGCTTGGCGCACCTCGTCGGACGACGGGCCGTCGGCCTCGTGCACGAGGATCTGCGGATGTCGCGCATCCTGACCCCCGCGGCCTTCGCCAACGCCATCCGGGTCAACGGCGCGGTCGGCGGTTCGACCAACGCTGTCATTCACCTGCTGGCCATCGCCGGCCGCATCGGCGTTCCGCTGTCGCTCGACGACTGGGACCGGCTCGGGCGCGACGTACCGTGCCTGCTCGATCTCATGCCGTCCGGCCGCTTCCTGATGGAAGACTTCTGCTATGCCGGCGGCGTGCCCGCGCTGATGACGCGCATCGCCGACCTGCTCGACCTCGACGCGCCGACGGTGACGGGCGAGACGGTCGGTGCGAGCCTTCGCGACGCCGTCGTGTTCAACGACGAGGTGATCCGGCCGAGGGCGAACCCGCTGACCCCGCACGGCGGCATCGCCGTGCTTCGCGGCAACCTCGCCCCGGGCGGCGCCGTGATCAAGCCGTCGGCCGCCTCGCCGGCGCTGATGCACCACCGCGGCCGCGCCGTGGTGTTCGACGACATCGACGACTACAAGGCTCGGATCGACGATCCCGCGCTCGACATCGAAGCGGACAGCGTCATGGTCCTGCGAAACTGCGGACCGAAGGGCTATCCCGGCATGGCCGAGGTCGGCAACATGGCGCTGCCGAGAAAGCTTCTCGCCCTCGGTGTCCGTGACATGGTGCGGCTGTCGGATGCGCGCATGAGCGGGACCGCCTACGGCACCGTCGTCCTGCATGTGGCGCCCGAGGCTGCGGCCGGCGGACCGCTGGCGCTGGTCGAGAGCGGCGACATGATCGAGCTCGACGTCGACCGGCGACGCCTCCACCTCGACGTTCAGCCCGAGGTGATCGAGGCACGCCGCGCTGCCTGGACGCCACCTGCGCCGGACGATGCGGGCGGTTATCGGCAGCTCTATCGTACCCACGTGCTCGGCGCCGACACAGGCGCCGACTTCGATTTTCTGCGCGGCTGCCGCGGGGCGGCCGTCCCGCGCGAAAGCCACTGAATCGCCACCGTCAGCACCGCGCGGTCTCGACCGCCCCCCGCGCGGCTCGCCGCGCGAGCATTCGCGGCGCGAGCAGGAGGGCGGCGGCACCGACGAGGCCGACATCCTGGCCCGCGAAGGCGTGAACGATCTCGATCCTACCACGCGCCCCGGCCTCGGCGCGGGAGGACGCGAAGGCCTCGGCGAGCCATGCCGCGGCGCGCGGATTGGCGGCCAGCATGCCGCCGGCGAACACGATGGCGGCCGGATCGAAGATGGCGGCGACATCGGGCCCGGTTCTCGAAGCTGCCGCCGTATTTGTCGATGCGCCGATTGAGGTGGCGGGACAGCATCTGCACCGGCAGCGTGCCATGCGTGCCATGCACGTAGATGATGTCGAAGCCGGCCTGGACGGCGCGCCTAGCCGCCTCGACATGCATCAGCACGACGCGCTCGAGCTCCTCCGTCGTTGCCTCGAGACCGTAGACGTAGGGGTTCGTCGCCGACTGGGCCTGGTGGTAGCAGGTCGGCACGCTCCGGGTCATCAGGTTGTCGCTGAGCCCGCCGGCATGAAAGAGCTCGACGCCCGCCAGCGCCCCCCAGCGGTGGACGCTGTCGGTCATGTGCCGGTGGTTGATGACGTCGCCCGCGTCCCACAGGCTCTGCACGGTGCTGACCGTCTGATCGACTTCCGGGTGGATGGAACAGGATTCCGTGCAGACCGCCGCCCACCCGCCTTCCGCCTTCAGCTCCCGGTGCGCCGCATTGGCCCCAGGGTAGCGCCAGCCCGCGCCGGTGCACTGCGGCACCTGGATGAAGCGGTTGCGCAGCGTCTTCGGCCCGATGGCGAGCGGCTCGAACAGCGGAGCATAGCGGGCTTGATCGCTCATCCGGTTTCCTACCGGGGCGCCGGCGGAATGGCCGGGGAGCTCGGCCATATGGTGGTCGATATCGATGGACCGGCCTGTCCCTGCGGGCGGCGGGGCTGCCTGGAGGTCTACGCATCGCTCTCGGCGGCGCGGCGGCAGGTCCTGGGATCGTCGTGCATGGCCGACCCCCATGTGCTCGAGGCGGCGCTGGAGCGGCGCAACCCGGCTATGACATCGTGGATCACGAGCGCGGCCCGGATGCTGCGCGAGGCCATCGTCTCGATCGAGAACGTCCTCGATCCGAATGTCGTGTTCATCGGTGGCACCGTACCGCAGGCGATCCTCGATGCGCTCGTCGCGACCATCGAGCCCCTGCCCGCGCGCGTTTCGGTCGCCGCCGCGCCCGATACGGCGCGACTGCTGAAAGCCCGGGTCGGGCTCGGCCATGCGACATTGGGTGCCGCGGCGTTGCCGATGTTCGATCAGACCGCCGCCGACATCTCTCTCCTGTTGAAGTAGGACCGCCGGGGCGAGACACCGTTGGATCTCGATCGAGCTTGCCTTCCATGCCGCACGCAGGCAGCCGCCGACGATGTCGCGTGCATAGACCCCCGCGGGACCGGGGCGTGATGTCGCTCTAAAAGCCATGCCGTCGTTTCGGCATACCGGCGCGCGATCCATCCGAGACGGCCGCATGCCGATGCGGCTAGGTTGACATATAAATCAACCGAGACGGCTGGTGGGCGCGACAGGGATTGAACCTGTGACCCCGCCCGTGTGAAGGGCGTGCTCTCCCGCTGAGCTACGCGCCCAGCCGTCGATCCAGGCAATAGCGGGCGGCCCCTACTCAAGTCAACACGGTCGTGCAGCCGGTAGTGGGTGGTTTTGAAATCTGACGGGCTCGACGCGCGGGCGCAACCTCCCACACTCCCGGCATGACCAACGCCGCCACGAAACGGCCCAAGCGCCCCCGCGATCCCGCGCAACTCGCCAAGCTCATCGTCGCTATCGCGACGGGCGAGGTTGAGGATGGGGCCACGCAGAGCGGTGACGGAAAGGATGCCGCTGCCGTGGCACTCGGCCGTCGAGGGGAGAAAGGGGTGGCAAGGCTCGGGCCGCAAGCCTGACATCTGAGCGCCGCACGGTTCACGCGACTGACGAACGCCTTTTCAAGGAAGGTCCAGAACCACGCCCATTCGATCGCGCTGTTCTCGATCCATTACAACTTCGTCCGATCCACAAGACGCTGCGCATGTCGCCTGCGATGGCGGCGGGCGTCTCGGATAGGCTATGGGAGAGCGGCGACGTCGTGGCGTTGGTCGAAGCGGCGGAAGCCGTGAAGCCAGTCAAGCGTGGTCCGTATAGGAAGCGAGCCGCGTAGGCCCCGCGAGGGCAACTTGCTACGCCTTCGCGCGCCGCCAGAGGGGTATTTCCGATGCTGTCAATTCTGAGCAATCGCAAATCTCTGAGCCACTACCTGATCGGCGACGGTATTGAGATAGGCGCCCTTGATAGTCCTATGGAGGTTGTAGCCGCCAAGGCGAGAGTGAGATATGCGGATCGCCTCTCAACCGATGAGCTAAAATGCGCATATCCGACGTTGAAGGGCATCCAATCGGTCGACCTTGTGCTTTCCGGCGCCGATCTTCCTGTCCCCGACGGCTCGCAGGACTTCATCATCGGCAATCATGTCATAGAGCACATTGTAAACCCCTTGGGCGCTCTTGCGTCGTGGCATCGTGCCCTTAGGCCTGGAGGCATCCTCTTTCTGGCCTACCCGGTCCCTGAGTATTGTCCCGATCGCCCACGCCGGAGGGTGACGCTCAATCATCTGATAGATGATTTTCGTGTAAGCCGGCGCACAAATGCCGATGAACATTCTCTTGCTATGGCTTGGGCGTGGGAAAATCCAGGCATCCTCGACCGCGACGAACTCGCGCGTGTACTAGATTATCTCTGGCGAAATGACCTCTGGTTTCTGGACGACACAGCCCAAGGCATGATCGACAAGAACCGGAGCTTCGTAGATCGCATGCTGCAGAACAACACGCAGGAACTTCATCAGCATGCCTTCGAGTTGGGCGTCTTCAAGGATGCCTTCGAGTTCCTATCAAACGATGTAGGTGTACACTACGCCGTGGAAGACCTGTCTTTGGAACGGGGCCTACTCTCGGAGCACATCATCATTCTCCGTAAGCACGCTGATAGACCGACAGGTGGTTCCTGGTCCGCTCTAGCCGAGGGAGCCGAAGAGCGCGAACGCTTACTGGAGACGACGATCCGCGCAATAGCCCGCGAGTCGGCCGAACGAGCTACGCTTTGCGCCGAACGCGAAGCCCTCATCATGACTCATGAGAGTAGGATTGCCGAACTCACGGAGGCAGCCTCAGAACGAGAGGTCAATTCGCTGCCGCCTCCGGCCGGACTGAAAGGGCTGCGTCTTACCTCGATCTTGAATCGGTATTTTCCTAAGTAGTGCGCCGGCCGTGCGGCCCCATCTCGATCGCCGGGCCGGTATCGGGCCTAATGGGATCGCTCCGCGAATCCATCCCGATGAAACCGCTCGCCTTTTGAGAGCGGAGCCGTTCGGCGACAGTCGAACCGTTCCTCAGGCGATCCCGACTGTCACCGCCGTGCAACGCCTCGGTCCGATCATGTGGCGCGGGCCTCCACCGTCGACGAACGTGATTACTCCATGGCAGACTCATGGCAGAATGTTAACCCTGCGGTGGCAAAAAACCGTCGCCCGTTCACCTGTGCGGGATCATCTTTCCAAGAGGCACTCGATGCGTCGTCACGCCATCGTCTTGACCGGATTATCCGGGCTGGTGCTCGCCGCCCCCACGGCGACGACGCCGGCCAAGGCTTATGAAGGCCTGTTCTTCACCGAGCAGTACACCAAATATTTCGAGCGGCACGGCACCAACCGCGGCGCCGAGGTGGCGGCGGTCCAGCCGGCTTCGGCCGCCAGCGCCCCGGTCCCCACCGCGCCCCCGCCCGCCGTCGATCCCACCGCAGGCAACGGCCAGGTGTCCTACGGTCAGCCGGCCCCTGAGACACGCCCGCTGGCCTCGGCCATTCCCCGCGAGGTCGTCGCCTACAGCGGGACCTATGGACCGGGCACCATCGTCATCTCGACCGAGGAGAAGCGCCTGTACTACGTGCTCCCCGATCACCAAGCGGTCAAATACGGCGTCGGCGTCGGCCGGCCGGGCTTCGAATGGTCCGGCACCAAGAAGGTCGTGGCCAAGAAGGAATGGCCGGACTGGACGCCGCCGCCCGAGATGATCAAGCGCCGCCCCGACCTGCCGCGCCACATGGCCGGAGGCATCGAGAACCCGCTCGGCGCTCGCGCCATGTATCTCGGCGGCACCATGTACCGGATCCACGGCTCGAACGAACCCGATTCGATCGGTCAGGCCGTCTCCTCGGGCTGCATCCGCATGACCAACGACGACGTGGTCGACCTCTACGACCGGGTGAAGGTCGGTACCGTCGCGGTCGTCCAGCGCTGACCGGCATCGAGCCCCAGCCGAAAAGCCGGGCCCAGCCCGGCTTTTCGCATTCTGTGGAGCTAGCGCTCTCCCGGCTGCTCGCGCGACAGGCCCTTGCGCTCGAGATCGGCCAGATAGGCCTCCCATTTCGCGGCCTTGTCGGTCCCGAGCTCGTAGAGATAGGCCCAGGTGTAGAGGCCGGTGTCGTGTCCGTCGTCGAAGACGAGCCTCACGGCATAGTTTCCCACCGGCTCCACGGCGCTGATGCCGACCCCGCGCTTGCCGCCGACCGTCTTTCGCTCCGCCGGGGAATGACCCTTCACCTCGGCGCTGGGGCTCGACACCCGCAGATACTCGGCCTCGAGATCGAAGACCGCATCCTCGAACGATGCGGCCAGCACGCGTCCGCCCTGCCTGAGGCGAAGCTCGGTCGGCCAATGCTCCGTTGCCATGGAACTCCCAACCCGAAAAGAGGATGACCCGGCGCGCGGCGGATTGTCACTCGCGCTCGACCCCTTATACAATGGCGGAAATTTTCGGGGGAGCGAACAGGTGAGCCAGCGGATCGACCGGACCGGGCGACGTCGGGCCTTTTCGCCCTGGTTCCTCCTGCTGCTCATCCCCTATCCGGCGTTGATGTGGGTGCCCTTCTACAATTCGGTCGACCCCGTCATCCTCGGCTTTCCCTTCTTCTATGCCTACCAGATCGGCTGGGTGATCCTCACCGCCATCCTCACGGCCTTCGTCTACGCGGTCACCCGCTGACCATCCCCTCGACAACAGCGAGATGGCCATGCCGGTCAACTGGGTCGCCCTATCGGTCTTCGTCCTATGCTTCGGAATCGTCACGATCCTCGGCTTCGCCGCCGCATATTGGAGGCGCGGGGATCTCGGTCAATTGCACGAATGGGGCCTCGGCGGCGGCACCTTCGGCACGCTCGTCACCTGGTTCCTGATCGGCGGCGACATCTACACGGCCTATACGTTCATCGCCGTGCCGGCCCTCGCCTTCGGGGCCGGAGCCATCGCTTTCTTCGCCGTCCCCTACACCACGCTGATTTATCCGATCACCTTCGTGGTCTTCCCGCGCCTATGGTCGGTGTGCCGGGCCCATGGCTACATAACCTCGGCCGACTTCGTCCGCGGGCGTTTCGGCAACCGCTGGCTGGCGCTCGCCGTCGCGCTGACCGGCATCGCCGCCACCATGCCCTATATCGCGCTCCAGCTGACCGGCCTCGAAGTCGTCATCGCCGGGCTCGGGATCGACATGCAGGGCTGGACCGGCGATCTGCCGCTGATCATCGCCTTCGTGATCCTGGCGGCGTTCACCTATACGTCAGGCCTGCGCGCCCCGGCGGCCATCGCCGTCGTCAAGGATCTGATGATCTATATAACGATCGGCGCCGCCATCACTATGGTCTTCGCGCGCTACGGCGGCGTCTCGGGCGTGTTCTCCAAGGTGCCGCCCGACAGCCTGATCCTCAAGCCCCCGCCGGCCGGCTCGACCGGCAGCTACAGTTTCTATGCGACGCTGGCGCTCGGCTCCGCCGCGGCGCTATTCATGTATCCGCACGCCATCACGGCGGTGCTGTCCTCGTCGAGCCGTGACGTCATCCGGCGCAATTCGGCGCTGCTGCCCGCCTATTCGCTGGTGCTGGCCTTCCTGACGCTGCTCGGCTTCGTCGCCATCGCGGCCGGCGTCAAGACGATGCCCGAATTCGCGGCGCTGTTTGCCCGCTACAAGAACAATTTCGCGGTGCCGGCGCTGATCCTGCACATGTTTCCGGACTGGTTCGCGGGCTTCGCCTTCGCGGCGATCGGCATCGGGGCCTTGGTGCCCGCCGCCATCATGTCGATCGCCGCCGCGAATTTATGGACCCGCAACGTCCACCTCGAATTCATCAATCCACGCGCCAGCGAGGCGCAGGAGGCCCGCATGGCCAAGCTGGTCTCGCTCGTGGTCAAGTTCGGGGCACTCTATTTCATCCTGGGGATCAACACGGATTTCGCCATCACGCTGCAACTGCTCGGCGGAATCTGGATCATCCAGACCCTGCCGGCCGTGCTGATCGGGCTCTATACGCGCTGGCTCAATTCCTGGGCGCTCCTGGCCGGCTGGGCCGTCGGCATGGGCTTCGGCACGGCGGTCTTCGTGCAGGCTGACTTCAAGAACGCGCCCTATGATCTTCATTTCCTTGGACTCTCTGTTCCGGGCTACGTGGCGGTCTGGGCGCTCGGAGCCAACGTGATCGTCACGGTGGCGCTGACGGTCCTGATCAACGCGCTGGCAGCGCCGGAGCGGCGCGACGAGACCACGGCTGCGGACTACACATGACTACCGCCGACGGCCTCGACGCCTTATATTGATCCCATGTTGTCGCTACGCTCGGACGGCTTCAAGGCCGCCTCTCCTGCCCCGCTGATCGATCCCTTCGGTCGTGCCATCACCTATCTCAGGGTGTCGGTGACGGACCGTTGTGATTTTCGCTGCGTCTATTGCATGCCGGAGAAGATGCAGTTTCTTCCGAAGCGCGACCTCCTGACGCTGGAGGAGCTCGACCGGCTCTGTACGGCCTTCATCGCGCGCGGCACCCGAAAGCTGCGGCTGACCGGCGGCGAGCCGCTGGTGCGGCGCGACGTCATGAGCCTGATCCGCGGTCTCGGACGCCATCTTGCGTCGGGCGAGCTCGACGAGCTGACGCTGACCACCAACGGCTCGCAGCTCGCCCGCTTCGCCGACGAGCTCGCGGCATGCGGCGTGCGGCGGATCAACGTCTCGCTCGACACGCTCGACCCCGCCAAGTTCGGCGTGATCACCCGTTGGGGCGATTTCGGCAAGGTCATGGAGGGCATCGCGGCGGCGAAGGAGGCCGGGCTCGACGTCAAGATCAACGTCGTGGCGCTGAAGGGCGTCAACGAGGACGAGCTGGGCGACATGGTGGCCTGGGCTCATTTGGGCCGAATGGACATCACCTTCATCGAGGTGATGCCGCTCGGCGAGGAAGGTGGCGACCGCTCGGACCAGTATCTGTCCCTGGCCGACGTGCGCGAGACTCTCGCTCGACGCTATTCGCTGACCCCGCTTGCCCTGTCGACCGGCGGCCCGGCCCGCTACGTCCGTGTCGACGAGACGGGCGGCCGTGTCGGTTTCATCACGCCCCTCACCCACAATTTCTGCGAATCCTGCAACCGCGTGCGCGTGACCTGCACCGGCATGCTCTACATGTGCCTCGGCCAGAACGATGCGGCCGACCTGCGCGCCGCGCTACGCTCGCCCGACGGCCCGCAGGCGCTCGACGACGCGATCACCGAGGCGATCTCGCGTAAGCCCAAGGGCCACGACTTCGTCACCGACCGGCTGACGGCGCGCCCCCGCGTCGACCGGATGATGAGCGTGACCGGGGGTTGAGGCGCCATACAGTCATTGCGCCTTGGATTGTTTGGTCGCGAGTTCCTCCACCGCCGAATGGACCACGTCACGCACAGACATCCCTCGACTGAAAATCGCGTCACCATACGTCACGACCGCGACCAGCAAGCCCCCAACGCAAAACCCACGGCCATCACAGTCGTAATGATCGCGGTCCGGTTGGCATTTGCCTCCGTGTGTTGGTCCTTGATGGCGGATGAAATACT
>DATBEH010000045.1:0-9126 GCA_036276175.1 Lichenihabitans sp. | reverse complement strand
ATCGGCGGCGAGGAGGTGATCGTCGACCTCGCCCGCATGCCGCACCTGCTCGTCGCCGGCACCACCGGCTCGGGCAAGTCGGTCGCCATCAACACCATGATCCTGTCGATCCTCTACCGCCTGCGCCCCGACCAGTGCCGGCTGATCATGATCGACCCCAAGATGCTCGAGCTCTCCGCCTATGACGGCATTCCGCATCTGCTGACTCCCGTCGTCACCGACCCGAAGAAGGCCGTCGTCGCCTTGAAATGGGCGGTGCGCGAGATGGAGGACCGGTACAAGAAGATGTCCAAGGTCGGCGTGCGCAACATCGACGGCTTCAATGCCCGGGTGAACGACGCCGACGCGAAGGGCGAGACCATCACCCGCACGGTGCAGACGGGCTACGACAAGGCGACGGGCGAGGCCGTCTACGAGCAGGAAGCGATGGAGCTTTCCCCGCTTCCCTATATCGTGGTGATCGTCGACGAGATGGCCGACCTGATGATGGTCGCCGGCAAGGATATCGAGGGCGCCATCCAGCGCCTGGCCCAGATGGCACGGGCCGCCGGCATCCACCTCATCATGGCGACGCAGCGTCCCTCGGTCGACGTCATCACCGGCACCATCAAGGCCAATTTCCCGACCCGCATCTCGTTCCAGGTGACCTCGAAGATCGATTCGCGCACGATCCTCGGCGAGCAGGGGGCGGAGCAGCTCCTCGGCCAGGGCGACATGCTCTACATGGCGGGCGGCGGGCGCATCAATCGCGTGCACGGCCCCTTCGTGTCGGACGGCGAGGTCGAGACGGTGGTGGCGCATCTCAAGACGCAGGGGCGCCCGGATTATCTCGACGCGATCACCCAGGATGTCGACGCGGAGAGCGACCCGGCGGAGGATGGCGCCGCCCTCTTGGACGGAGGCGACCCGGAGGGCGGCGATCTCTACGACCGCGCCGTCGCCATCGTGCTGCGCGACAAGAAATGCTCGACCTCCTATATCCAGCGCCGGCTTCAGGTCGGCTACAACAAGGCGGCGTCCCTGGTCGAGCGGATGGAGCGGGAGGGCGTCGTGGCGCCGGCGAATCACGCCGGCAAGCGCGAGATCCTGGTCGGCGGAGGCGTCGAGCGCGGCGCCTTCGACATGGCCGACGACGAATGAGTGGCGAAAGTCGTAGCCTTCAGGGTGCTCGATCCTTAGGATCCCCAGTCCGTCGTCTCACTTAAGCCATACCGGATGCCTATCGGGCATGCACATCGTCTCCGGAAACCGCGAATGTTTCGTCCGATCTCGATCGCGTTCATGCTTGCCGTCCTGGCCGTGGCACCCGCCCGGGCCGAAAAGGCTCCGCTGCAGCTCCTGTCCGCCAAGGGAGCCAAACCCGCGGCGCCGATCGACGCGCAGGCGGTGATCGACCAGGCCAACAGCTATTTCAACAATGCCGGCACGATGATCGCGGATTTCGTGCAGATCGGGGGCGATGGACGCCGCACCGACGGCAAGCTCTTCGTGCAGCGGCCCGGACGGATGCGATTCGCCTATGCACCACCCGCCACGCTCGACATCATCGCCGACGGCACCTCCGTCGCCATCATCGATCGCAAGCTGCATACGCAGGACCTCTACTTCATCGGGCAAACGCCGTTGAAGTTCCTCCTCAACGATTCGATCGACCTCAACCGCGACACGAAAATCCTGGACCTGGAAACCGACGGCGCGGGTGGCGTGTCGATCGATATCGAGGACAAGTCGACCTTCGGCGGGACATCGAAGCTCCGCCTGACCTTCGACGAGAAGCCCTTCGCGCTGCGCCAGTGGACCGTGACCGACCCGCAGGGCTACGAGACCGTGGTGTCGCTCTCCAACATCGACCTCAACACGAAGCCCGATCCGGCGCTGTTCCAGATCAACACGGAGCGCATGCTCAACTCGCGCAAGTGAGCCGTCGTCCGCGGCGGCGATCGAGGACCTTCCGGCTCTCGTCGGCGGGACATCGGCCGGAGCCGCGCCCGATGACGTGGCCGCGCCGCCTTACATGAGCCGCCCCCCTTGCCCCTGACCGTCGCCACTTGGAACATCAATTCCGTCCGCCTCAGGCTGCCTCTCGTCCAGCAGTTCCTGGCGCGTGGCGTGCCGGACGTGCTCTGCCTGCAGGAGACCAAGTGCCGCGACGCGGAGTTCCCGTTCTCGGCCTTGCGGGAGATGGGCTACGACCACATCGAGATCTTCGGACAGAAGGGCTATCACGGGGTGGCGATCCTCTCGCGCTTCCCGTTCGCGGCCGTCGACCGCACGCCGTTCTGCCGGCACGGTCATGCGCGCCATCTGGCGGTGACGCTCGGCGCCGCGGCGGGCGCGGCGGCGGGCGTGATCATCCACAATTTCTACGTCCCGGCCGGCGGCGACGAGCCCGACCCCGACACCAACCCGAAATTCGCCCACAAGCTCGACTTCATCGATCGGATGGCGCGAGGTCCGAGCGAATTCGGGCTCAAGCCCGAGCGGGCGATCATCGTCGGCGACCTCAATATCGCGCCGCTCGAATCGGATGTCTGGAGCCACAAGGCGCTCCTCAAGGTCGTCAGCCATACGCCGGTCGAGGTCGAGGGCCTCGGTCGCGTCCAGGCGGCGGGCGGTTGGGTCGACGCCATGCGCGAGCACGTGCCGCCGGCGGAGAAGCTCTATACCTGGTGGAGCTACAGGTCGCCCGACTGGGCGGCGGCCGACAAGGGACGGCGTCTCGACCATATATGGCTCAGTCCGGACCTCGCCGGCACGCTCGGCGAGGTCGCCGTGCTGAAGGAGGCGCGCGGCTGGGACAGGCCCTCGGACCACGTTCCGGCGACGGTCGAGCTCATGGTCTGACCCGACCCCGGACTATGCCGCCGGCCCTTTGAGGCGGGCGCCGAGCTGCGCCGCCCATCGCCGGCGGATCGTGATGGCGTTGGCCGGATATTCCTCGAGCACCCGGGTGAAGAGCGTGCGAGGGATCTTGAACAGGGTGACGCCGGTCTGCGCCCGCGCCGTGACCGGTCGCGTCGTCTCGGCGAGCAGCGCATGTTCTCCGAGGAGCGATCCCGGCCCGACCGTGCGTGGCGCGGCGTCGCCCTCCGAGGGACGGACGAGCTCGACCATCCCGGAGACGACGACCACGCCACCCTCGGCCACGTCGCCCGCGCTGAAGATGACCGCGCCGGCCTCGAGGGTGGCACGCTCCGCCGCGAAGGCCATCAGGCGCAGCGCGTCATGCTCCATCCCGGCGAACAGCGGCACGGCGGCAAGGCGCCCGATATCCTTGTCGAGCGACATCGGTCTCCGCGGTCGGGGACGAGGCGTCACGTCATAAGCCTGTAGCCGCCGGGCTCGGTGACGAGCAGCTGGGCGTTGGCGGGATCGGCCTCGATCTTCTGCCGCAGCCGATAGATATGGGTCTCGAGCGTATGGGTTGTGACGTTGGCATTGTAGCCCCAGACCTCGCGCAGCAGCACGTCTCGCGAGACGACCTGCGGCCCGGCGCGGTAGAGAAAACGCAGGATCGCCGTCTCCTTCTCGGTCAGCCGGAGCTTGGCTCCGGTATCGTCGAACAGGTATTTGGCGCTCGGCTTGAAGGTGTAGCCGCCGATCTGGAGCGACGCATCCTCGGTACCCTCGTGCTGGCGAAGCTGGGCTCTGATCCGCGCCAGCAGCACCGCGAAGCGGAACGGCTTGCTGACACAATCGTTGGCGCCCGCCTCGAGACCGAGCACCACGTCCGAATCGGATTGTTGGCCGGTCAACATGATGATGGGGTTGTTGAACCCGCCGGCCCGCATCAGCCGCACCACGTCCTTGCCGTCCATGTCGGGCAGCGCGGTATTCATGATCACCAGTTCCGGGCGTTGCTCGCGCACGGCATCGAGCGCTTCGCCGGCATTCGGCACGGCGCTCGCCGAAAATTCCTCCTCGATCGTCAATTGCTCAGCCAACGTGGCCCTGAGATCGATATCATCGTCGACGATCAGGATCCGGCGGGCATGAACCATAATCTTGCTTCCGCAACCGGCTGCCGCGGCGACGCGTCGAGTCGCGGCGCGCTTGCCGCCGCTATGCCGGACCGGAGGGTCCGGGCCTCGGCGGCGGTCGCCTCGGGGCAAGGCGGGCGGCAAACCACGCTATCGAACCCCGGACAGCAAAGTGCGCAAAGAAACGCTGCGGCGCAAGCATCCCGGTGGACGGAACTTTGCGCCATCCACGTCTCTCGCGGCTGAAAGCCCGATCCTCGTCTCCCGAATCGCCGGATCCAAGACGCACGGCAAGCTGATTTGGGGCACCCGGGTCGTTCCCTGCGCGCTTGGCCGGGGCGGCACGATCCGCGCCAAACGTGAGGGCGACGGCGCCACGCCGGTCGGGACCTGGACGGTGATCGAGGTGCGATGGCGTGGCGACAGGATCGCGAGGAGGCGGGCCGGCCTGCCGATGCGGATGACGCGGCCGCAGGACGGCTGGTGCGACGATCCCGGTTCCAGACTATATAACCGCCCCGTCACGCTGCCTTGCCGGGTCGGGCACGAGGATCTGTGGCGCGTCGACGGTCTCTACGACGTCGTCGTGGTCCTCGACTACAATCTTCGGCGTCCGGCCCGGGGCCGCGGCAGCGCCATCTTCTTCCACCTGACGGCACCTGACCGGCGCCCGACCGCGGGCTGCGTGGCGATCGACAGGGCGGCGATGCTCCGCCTCTTGCCGCGGCTGCGCCCCGGCAGCCGGATCAAAGTCCTGGCGTGAGGGGGTTGTTCAGAAGCGGGCGGCCGCGCCGGCCCCGAGATGTTCCTCGATGATGGCGAGGTTGCGCAGGTTTGCCTTGAAGCCCATGTCGAAGAGGTCGCCCACGATCGGCACGGCACCGGCAGCGGCCTCGATTCCGACATTGGTGATCATGCGGCCGAGCTTCTCGCGCGGCACCCCGAGCCGATGCGCTTCGTAGACGATGTAGAGCGAGATCGCCGCGAGCAGGGCGTCGCCGGCCGCCGGCGTCAGACCGATGAGGCTGTTCAGTCCGAAGCGGAACCTCGTGCCGGGCAGGCGGAAGGCACCGTCGACCATCCAGGCCAGCCGCTTCAGCCGCTTGAGGCGGTCGGCGGTGGACCGGGACGGGGCGTAATATTCAGGACCGACGGTGGAATAGGCCATGGCCAGACTCCTTCGCCGCGGCAAGCGGCAGCCCAGAGGTGGGAGCGGTGTGGCGCGCCGTCAACGGGTGGCGCGGGGCCGACGCGATCATCGTCGCTCGCCTCTTCAAGAAAGGAGCCCGTCATCCCACATCACGACTCGACCCGCGTCCTTCCATCGGCCCCGATGCGCCTTCTCGTTCTGCCCGCCTGCTTTCTCACCCTCTTCATCATGCCTATCGTGGTCCGGGCCGCCGTCTACTGGCGGTCCCCAGCCTTCGACTGGGCCGGGGCCGACCGGTCGAGCGCCGGCTTGCTGGAACCGCCGGATCGTCACCACGCGGCGGCGGTCCGCATCTACGCGGCCCGCACGGTGAGCTGGCGCGGCATCTTCGCCGTACATTGCTGGATCGTGCTCAAGGACCAGGATGCTCCCGCCTACGAGCGCTACGACCTGACCGCCTGGGGCGATCCGATCCGCATCAACGGCTTCCCACCCGATGGCCGATGGTTCGGCGAGGCGCCGCAGAGCGTCTTCGCGGCCGATGGAGAAAGGGCGACGGCGATGATCGGGCGCATGCGCGCGGCGATCGAGACCTATCGCTATCGCCATCGCGGCGATTACAGGGCCTGGCCGGGGCCGAATTCGAACACGTTCGTCGCCGCCGTGCTCGCCGCCGTGCCCGAAGCCGGCGTCACGTTGCCGTCGAACGCCATCGGCAGGGACTTCCCGCTCGACGGCCGGATCCTGGCGCTGACGCCCTCGCGCACGGGCGTTCGGGTGACCTTCGGCGGCTATGCCGGCGTCACCCTGGCCTGGGTCGAGGGTATCGAGATCAACATCCTCGGCGGCGTCATCGGGCTCGACCTCCGGCGCCCGGGGCTCAAGCTCCCCGCGGTCGGACCGGTCGGGATCTGACGATCGGCACCGCGGCCTTGCGGCGGGGGCGCAGAGGGCACATAACCCGGCCATGCTCGATCATTCCCCGGCGGCCCCGTGAACGCCCCTCCTGTCGGCCTCGCCGCCGGCCGTCGCCTCAGCCCGGCCGAAGTCCGTTCCATCGTCGTCGGCCTGATGATGGCCATGTTGCTGGCGGCCCTCGACCAGACCATCGTGGCGACCGCGATGCCGACCATAGGCCGCGATCTCGGCGACGCCGACAACCTGCCCTGGATCGTCACGGCCTATCTCCTCGCGTCGACGGCGGTGACGCCGCTCTACGGCAAGCTCAGCGACATCCATGGCCGGCGAATCACCCTGCTCTTCGCCATCGTGGCCTTCGTCCTCGGCTCGGTCGCCTGCGCGCTCGCCCCGAGCATGGTGATGCTGGCCCTGGCCCGCGGGCTGCAGGGTGTCGGCGGGGGAGGGTTGATCTCGCTCGCCCAGACGATCATCGGCGACATCATGTCCCCGAAGGAGCGGGCGCGCTACCAGGTCTACATCGCCAGCGTCTTCGTGACCTCGTCGCTGGCGGGACCGCTACTCGGCGGCGTGCTGGCCGAGCATTTCCACTGGTCGCTGATCTTCTGGATCAACCTGCCGATCGGTATCGCGGCCTTCATCATGACCGCCGGCAAGCTGAAGCTCCTGCCGCGCTACGAGCGCCCGCACAGGCTCGACTATCCGGGCGCCGCGTCGCTCGTCGTGGCATCGACGAGCCTTCTCCTGGCCCTGAGCTGGGGCGGCCAACGCTACCCCTGGGCTTCGGTGCCGGTCGTGTCGCTGCTCGTCGGCTCGGCCCTGGTCTGGGGACTGTTCGTGCTGCGCCTGCTGCGCGCGCCCGAGCCGCTGATCCCGGTCTCGGTCCTGGCCGACCGCGTAATCTACAGCGCCACGCTCGCGGCCTGCTTCGCCATGGGCACCTTCATCGGCCTGACGATCTACATGCCGATCTTCCTCGAAGGGGTCGTCGGGCTCACGGCCAGCCAGTCGGGCGTCGCCCTGATCCCGCTGATGCTCGGCACGGTGACCGGAGCGACGATCTCGGGCCGCTCGATGACCTATTTCAAGCATTACAAGGTGCTGCCGCTCATCATGATGGGCGTCAGCGTCCTCGCCTGCGCGGCGCTCTCGCTCGAAGGACGCCATCTGCCGCTGTGGGCCATGGAGGCCCTGTTCCTGCTGATCAGCCTCGGACTCGGCACCATTCTGCCGCTCTCGACCATCACCATCCAGAACACCGTTCCGATGCACCAGCTCGGGACCGCGACCGCCAGCATGAATTTCTTCCGATCGCTCGGCGGCGCGCTCATCGTAGCCGCGTTCGGCACGATCGTGCTCTCCGGCATGGGCGGCAGTACGCATGACATGGAGGCGCTGATCCGCGGTGCCGACGCCACCCATCTCGCGCATGTGTTCCGCTGGGTCTTCGGGGCCGCCGATCTGGGCCTGATCGTCGCCTGGTTCTTCCTCGCGATGCTCGAGCAGCGCCCGCTCGTCGACCGGCGCGGTCCGGAGATGTCGGGCGAGGCCGCTGCCACCATCATCATGGATTGATGTCCTTGCCGGCGCGAGAGGAGGAGCCGTGAGCGAAGACGCGCGCTTCAGCGTCGTCATCCCGACGCGAAACCGTCCCGAACTCCTGGCCCGCGCGCTCCACTCGGCCCTGGCGCAGCGCCATGTCGGCTTCGATATCCTGGTCGTCGACGACGGGGCAGGCGAGGGGGCGGAGGCGGCGCGCCGGCTCGCCGGCCGCGAGGTCGAGATCCTGAGGACCGGGGGTGCCGGGCAGGTGCCGGCCCGCAATCTCGGGGTCCGGAGCGCTCGGGGCCGCTGGATCGCCTTCCTCGACGACGACGACTGGTGGGCCGCCGACGATCATCTGGCCGGCCTCGCGGCGGAGCTTTCCCGCGGCGCCGGGCTGGCCTACGCGTCCGGGCGGATCGTCCGGGAGGGGCCGGAGGGCGCCGTGCTCGAGGAGATCGCCCTCGACGCGCGCTGCGATCCCGCCTCGATCCGCCAGGACAATACGCTGCTCGTCCCCGGCGTCGGATATGCGCGCGCGCTGCACGAGAGGTTCGGCCTCTACGACGAAAGCCTGACGATCTACTGGGACTGGGACTGGTATCTGCGCCTCAGCGCGGGGGGCGTCGTCTTCGCCGCGAGCTCCGGGAACGCCGTGCGCGTCTCCGTCCGCGAGGGCACGGCCTCGGCCCCGGACAATGTCGCCGTCCGGGCCGCCGAACTCGACCGGCTTTGCCGAAAGCACGGGCTCACCGGCGTGACGCTGAAGAACCACGACGTCATCGCGCACGAGCAGGCGGCTCGAAAAATGCGCAAAACTCATCTGACTTCACGTTGTTAGGTTGAAACGCCAGTTCATATATGGCTTGCTGTGCTGGTTGGAGGGCACTCACATGAGCCGTCGCAGAAGACCTCGTTTCCGGTTTCGATTGGAATTTGGATCTTTGGTGCTGTTGCTCGAACTGTGGCCTCCAACGCGTCGCTTTCGGGAGTGGCGATATGGCATTCCTCAGAGCGTGGATTGAAACACGTTTTTAGGGTGACAGATTTCCAAAAATAGAGGCCCTTGGCATCGCGCTGGGGGCCTCATCTTTGATCCGGCAACATAAGCTGGACGGTTTCGGCCCGCAACATTAGGGATGAGGCATTCACAGCTCTGCTGCTTACACATGCCGAGGCTGCACTGAGGAGGCTACAGCGTTGGACGAGGATTTCGTCAAGGCGGCGCTCGACTACCACCGCTATCCGAAGCCCGGCAAGCTCGCCGTCGAGCCGACCAAGCGAATGGCCACCCAGCGGGACCTGGCGCTGGCCTATTCGCCCGGCGTGGCCGCCGCCTGCGAGGCCATCGTCGCCGACCCCGGCGCGGCGCGTGAGCTGACCGCGCGGGGCAACCTGGTCGCCGTGATCTCCAACGGCACCGCCGTCCTCGGCCTTGGTAATATCGGGCCCTTGGCCGGCAAGCCAGTGATGGAAGGCAAGGCGGTGCTGTTCAAGAAGTTCGCCGGCATCGACGTCTTCGATCTGGAGATCGAC
>DATBEH010000044.1:0-38322 GCA_036276175.1 Lichenihabitans sp. | reverse complement strand
AAGACGAGGGATCGGTGGATCGCGAGCGCGGCCGTCACGCCGTCGGCGCAGGCGAAGGTGACGGTTGCCGCCATGCGGGTGATGTCGCCGGCGGCGTAGACGCCGGCGACGCTGGTCGCCTTCATCTCGTCGACCACGATGCTCGGGCCGAGCATGCCATCTTCGAGGGCGCAGCCGAGCCGTTCGGCGAGGTCGCTGCTGAGCCGGAAGGGCGGACCGATGAATAGCGCGTCCAGCGGCCGTTCGCGGCCATCGGCGAGCCAGACCGCGGACAGGCCCGATCCTTCGCCCGCCAGTCGATCTACCTTTGAGGGCTCGATGACGATGCCGCGCCGGGTCAGGTCGGCGGCCGCGGCCTGCTCAATCTCGCCGCCGTCGAGGAAGAACGTCGTCGGTCCCCACTCGGCGATCAGCGCGGCCTGGTGGATCGACATCGGCGACAGGTTGAGCACACCGAGTTGGTGTCCGCTGACCTCGTAGCCGTGACAGTAGGGGCAATGGAGCACCGAATGACCCCAGCGCTCGGCTAGGCCGGGTAGCGCTGGCAGGATGTCAGTGACGCCATGCGCGAGCAGCAGGCGCGCGCCCGTTACGACGTCGCCGTTCGCCAGCGTGACCGCGAACCCGCTGTCCGCCCGCTTCGCATCCGCTGCGGCCTGACTCCGGAAGGTCACCGATGGATAGGCGGCGATCTGCTCGCGCATGGTCGCGAGCATGGTGCGGGGATCGGCGCCGTCATGTCCGAAGAAGCCGTGGGAGGAAGCGGCGAAGCGGTTGCGCGGCGCAGCGGTATCGAGCACCAGCACCGTTCGTCGTGCCCGAACGAGGTAGAGCGCAGCCGACAGGCCCGCGAAACTGCCCCCCATGATAATTGCGTCGTATGGTCGATCGCTGGACATGATCGCTCTAACTCATGTATCTTGCAGAGATACGGTTGGTGCGGTGTCAAGTCAACGATCGAGGCGCTAATAAATAGGGGATGAGCCGCGATACCCGCCTCTCGGACGTGCTCCACGTCCTCCTGCACATGAACCAGGTCGAGGGGCCGCTGACTTCTGACGTGCTCGCGCGGAGCATGGGCACCAACCCCGCGGTCTTCCGCCGCACAATGGCAGGTCTGCGCGAAGCGGGGTTGGTGCGCTCGGAAAAAGGACATGGCGGCGGGTGGCAGCTCGCGCGACCGCTACGCGACATCACCCTACTTGCTGTTTACGATGCCCTCGGCCGACCCAAACTGTTCGCGATTGGCAACCGCCTTGAGCGAGGCGACTGCCTGATCGAGAAAAGCGTCAATACAGTTGTGGCGGATACCCTGGCAGCAGCCGAAGCGCTGTTCGCTGCGCGCTTCGCCGAGATTACGCTGGACCAGATCGTGCCCAGCATTTTGCTAGTTACACTGCCTTCTTTAATCGAATAAAGCGATTACCGCTCGCCCAAAAGCTTGGCGAAAGCGCGGACACCAGAACTGATTCGTGCGCGCCCCTTCGTCTCTATTGCCAAGTCATTCCCTACGACGCACTGGACCGCAACGATGTAAGCGCCGCGACGTTCGTGGACTTGGCCGGCAACGCGGCCGTACGCGAGCGTGCACGAGCGGCTTGCCGGGGGCTGGATCGCAGCATCGTTGTCGGCCTGACGCATCGCGGACAACCATGGTGCGGTGCCAACCAGGAGGCCACGCCCGGCCTTCTTCGCACCCGAGCGGCTGGCGAAGCGCCGTGACGATTGGGGCGCAGCCGAGTTCAACCGCCTCGCCGTCGCGTGCTGCAGGCGTCTACCAACAGTGCGGAGTGGCTTTCGATCAAGGAAGCGCGTGGCGTCCAAGAGCCGCGCCCGGCTTATCGGAACGTGCTGAGGAGCGAGATCACCAGCTACACGGATCGTTAACATGAAACATTGCTACAAGAGGGGTCATCGCTACGGCGTACTTAAGTGGTGCGGGTGGTCGGGCTCGAACCGACACTCCTTGCGGAACCGGATTTTGAATCCGGCGCGTCTACCAATTCCACCACACCCGCATGCGGCCAAGCTGACATCCTGGCCGAGACGTCGATCGGCGTCACGGTCCGACTAAGCACGATGCGCGGCCCGCTCGTCAACCGGCCATCCATCTTCGCCAGCGTTGCGAATTCAAGTTGGGCCAGGTGCCCTTCGGCCTCCCCGTGGAGATCCTTGGTTCCTGCGGCGACGGGCGATCGCCGGGCCGTTGGTCGGGGTCGCGTCCGCTCGCGGCCCGGGAGTGGAGATGTCTCGCCGCCCATGGAACAACCGGCCGATCCTTCGACGTTAGCGCTACGCAATCGGGCGGCCGTTCCGTCGCCGGCCCGCCAAAGCGACCGGTCGCGAGGTTTCATGCGGAATGTCAACCGGCGCGAGCTCCTGTCGGGCACCGCTCTCGTGATGTTCGGGACCATGGCGGCGCGTGCCAGAACCGTCCAGGGCGCCATCCCATGGGCGCCTGCGGCCGGGGCGCCGCCGAGACCCGTGCTGTCCGGCCCCTGGCACTTCTTCACGCCGGCGGAGGGTCGCACCGTCGAGGCCATCGTGGATCGCATCATCCCGCCCGACCCCGAGGCGCCGGGCGGCAAGGATATCGGCTGCGCGGTCTTCATCGACCGGCAATTGGCCGGTCCTTTCGGCCGCGCCGAAGGACGCTACGCCAGCGGGCCCTTCCTGACGGGCACCAAGGAGCAGGGTTCCCAGTCGCGCTTCGATCCCGCGGCGCAATATCGCGCGGCGATCCGTGCCGTCGACGCCTATTCAAAGCAGAAGTTCGACGGCCATGCCTTCGTCGACCTGGCTGCCGCCGACCAGGATGCCGTGGTGGGAGCGATCGAGGCCGGCACCCTGCCGATCGAGGACATCGATACCAAGGCCTTCTGGACGATGCTGCTCAAGAACACGCGCGAGGGATTCTTCGCCGATCCCCTCTACGGCGGCAACCACGACATGGCGGGATGGAAGATGCTGGGGTTTCCGGGCGCCCGCTACGATCATTCCGACTGGATCGACCGGCACAACGAACCCTATCCGCACCCGCCGATCGGCATAACGGAGGCGCCGCTATGGTCGCCGGGCCGCCCGTCCGGCGTGTCCGACGGCCGATGATGGAGCCCGTCGCCGAGCGCCGGTCCTAGCCGCTGAGGGATCCTGACTTGCGCAAGCTGCCGCACAAGGACGTCGCGATCATCGGTCTCGGCTGGACGGGCGCGATCATGGCCCACGGCCTGGCCGAGGCCGGGCTCGACGTGATCGCCATCGAGCGGGGCCCATGGCGCGACACGGCCAGCGATTTCTCGCCCGCCTACGCGCCCGACGAGCTGCGCTATCACATCCGGCACGAGCTGTTCCTGCGCCCGGCCCAGATGACCCTGACGTTCCGCAACGACGCCAGACAGACCGCCCTGCCGATCCGCGACTGGGGCGCCTTCATGCTGGGCAACGGCGTCGGCGGCGGCGGCCTGCACTGGAATGCCGAGACCTGGCGCTTCCTGCCGAGCGACTTCGTGCTGAAGAGCCATCTCACCGAGCGTTACGGCGCCACCTTCATTCCCAAGGGCATGACCATCCAGGACTGGGGGGTCACCTACGACGAGCTGGAGCCGCATTACGACCGCTTCGAATATCTGTGCGGCACGGCGGGGACGGCCGGCAACCTGAAAGGCGCGATCCAGCCCGGCGGCAATCCGTTCGAGGGGCCGCGCTCGCGGCCCTATCCGACGCCCGCCCAGAAGCAGCCTTTCAGCGCGACGCTGTTCGCCAAGGCTGCGGGCGAGCTCGGCCACCAGGCCTTTCCGCAGCCGTCCGGCAACATGTCCCAAGCCTACACCAACCCGCTCGGCGTGACGCTCGGCCCCTGCACGTTCTGCGGTCATTGCGAATGGTTCGGCTGCGGCAATTATTCCAAGGCCAGTCCGCAGACCACCATCCTTCCCGCATTGATGCGGCTGCCGAACGTCGCGGCCCGCGACAATTGCGAGGTGCTGCGCATCCTGCTCGACAAGACGGGCAAACGGGCCACGGGCGTGGTCTTCGTCGATACCGATGGCGAGGAGTGGGAGCAGCCGGCCGACCTCGTGCTCAGCTGCGCCTTCACGCCTTTCAACGTGCAGATGCTCATGCTGTCCGGGGTGGGCAGGATCTACGACCCGGCCACCAAGCAGGGCACGATCGGCCGCAACTTCACCCACCAGGTGGTCTCGACCGCCCAGGCCTTCTTCGACCCCAAGACGCATCGCTTCAACCCGTTCATCGCGTCCGGCGCGATCGGCATGTGCATCGACGACTTCAACGGCGACAATTTCGACCACGGCCCGCTCGGCTTCGTGGGCGGCGGCTATCTGGGCCAGGTCCAAACCAACGGCCGGCCGATCGAGACCACGCCGGTGCCGGCCGGCACGCCGACCTGGGGCGCCAAATGGAAGGCGGCCGTCAAGGAGAACTACAACTCGTCCGTCTATGCCGGCTCCGGGGTACATGCGAGCTTCTACGCCTACGACGACGTGTTCCTCGACCTCGATCCGACCTACAGCGACCGGTTCGGGCGGCCGCTCATGCGCATGACCATGGATTTCCACGAGAACGAGCACCGGATGAGCGCCTATCTCACGGATCGCTACGCCGAGATCCTCAAGGCCATGGGCGCGCGCCAGGTCGACAAGCTGCCTCGCACCGGCCATTACAACGTCGCCGACTACCAGACCTCTCACCTGTGCGGCGGCGCCGTCATGGGGACCGACCCCAATACCTCCGCGGTGAACCGCTACCAGCAGAGCTGGGACGTCTCGAACCTGTTCGTGATCGGCGCGTCGAGCTTTCCGCAGAACGCCGGCTACAATCCCACCGGTACGGTCGCGGCGCTGGCCTATTGGACGCTCGAGGCCATCACGTCGCAGTACCTGAAGCGCCCCGGCCCCCTGGTGCAGACGTAGGGTCGCCGATGCGCAAGGTCTTCCTCGTCCTCGCGATCGCGGTCCTTGTCGGCGCTGGCGCCATCGCGGCGGCGATCTACGCGACCGATCCGAAGCGGCCCAGCGGCCCCGTCGCCACGAGCCATGGCACCCAGCAGAGCTTCGGGGAGATAGAATACGGCCGATACATGACCGTCGTGGCCGATTGCGCGGCCTGCCACACCGACCCGCATGGCGGCGAGCCCTTCGCGGGCGGACGGCCGATCGAGACGCCCTTCGGGGCCGTCGTGTCGTCCAACATCACGCCCGATCGCGAGACCGGCATCGGCGCCTGGACCGACGACGACTTCGCCGACGCACTTCAGAAGGGGTTCGGCAGGGACGGGCACATGATCTACCCGGCCATGCCCTATCCCCATTTCACCGAGATGACCCGTCGCGACGTCGATGCCATCAAGGTCTACCTCGGCACGTTGAAGCCGGTGCACAACGCGGTCGTGTCCGATACGCTGCCGTTTCCGCTGAACATCCGCGTCGGCATGCGGGCCTGGAACCTGCTGTACTTCCGTGACGGACGCTACATGCCGGACCCGAGCCGCGACGCGACTTACAACCGCGGCGCCTATCTGGTGGAAGGTCCGGGGCATTGCGGCGCCTGCCACACGCCGAAGACGATGCTGGGCGGCGACAAGACGGCGGAGGCCTATCAGGGTGCCGTCATCCAGCGTTGGACCGCGCCGAACATCACCGGCGACGCGAGACGCGGCCTCGGTTCCTGGTCGATCGAGGACGTCGTCCAATATCTCAGGACAGGCCACAACCGGCAGGCGGCGGCGTCCGGGCCGATGGCCGAGGAGGTGGATCTGTCGTCGTCCCGGATGAGCGAAGACGACCTCCGCGCCATCGCGGTCTACCTGAAGGGCCAGCCGGGCCAGGGTGACGGCGCTCCGCCGGTCGCGTCCGACACGCCCGCCATGCGGGCCGGCGCCGCTATCTACGGCAACAGCTGCGCCGCCTGCCACGGACGCGGCGGCGCCGGCGTGACGGGGTTGTTCCCGACGCTGGCCAGGGTTCCGGCGGTGCAGCAGCGCGACCCGACAAGCCTGATCCGCGTCGTGCTCGACGGCGCCAAGAGCGTGTCGACGCAGGCCGCGCCGACCGGGGCCGCCATGCCGTCCTATGGCTGGCGCCTCGACAATGGCCAAGTGGCCGCGGTGCTGACCTATATCCGTAATGCCTGGGGCAACCAGGCGCCCGCCGTGTCGGCGTCCGAGGTGGCGTCGATGCGCGAGCAGCTGAAACGAGCGAACTGAGATGGCAGAGGCTCCGAACGTCCCTTGAACTGCCGCGTTTCCATCCTGCGGACCCATGATCATGACCAGTCGTGACACCATCAGAGAACACGTCCCGGCTCGGGATGCCGGCTTCGTTGCCTACGGATCCGGGGCGCCGTCGTGAGCCGCCCGGACGCCCCTCTCGGCGCGATCCGCACCAGGGCCTTCAAGATCCCCACCGACAAGCCCGAGGCCGACGGCACCTTTGCGTGGGACGCGACGACGCTGATCCTCGTCGAGGTCGAGGGCGGCGGATCGACGGGGCTCGGCTACACCTACGCGGATGCGTCGGTCGCCGGGCTGATCGACAGGACGCTGGCCAAGACGGTCGCCGGAATCGATGCGCTCGATCCGCCGCGCGCCTGGACCGCGATGCAGATCGCGGTCCGCAACCTCGGCCGCTCGGGGCTGGCCGCCACCGCCATATCGGCGCTCGACGCCGCTCTGTGGGACCTCAAGGCCAAGCTTCTGGGCCTGCCGCTGGCCCTCCTGCTCGGACGGGCGCGGGACGCCGTCCCGGTCTACGGCTCGGGCGGCTTCACGACCTACACCGATGACGACCTGCGGGCGCAGCTTCGCGGCTGGGTGGAGCGGGACGGCTGCGCGGCCGTCAAGATGAAGATCGGCAGCGATCCGGGCCGCGATCCGCATCGCGTGTCGGTGGCCAAGGCGGCGATCGGCGACGCGCAGCTGTTCGTGGATGCCAATGGTGCATTCTCGGCCAAGCACGCTCTGGCCTTCGCCCATCGCTTCGTCGCGCAGGACGTGCGCTGGTTCGAGGAGCCGGTGACCTCCGATGATCTGCCCGGCCTCGCGCTGGTGCGACGCCGGGGGCCGCCGGGTATGGACATTGCGGCTGGCGAATACGCCTTCCATCCGGACGATGTCGCCGCGATGCTGGGCGCCGGGGCGGTCGACTGCCAGCAGGCCGACCTGACCCGCTGCGGCGGCGTCACCGGGTTCCTGCGCGTGGCGGCGCTGTGCGATGCGCACCACGTCGATCTCAGCGGCCATTGCGCGCCGGCCATCCATCTGCATGCCGCCTGCGCGGCGCCGCGTCTGCGCCACCTCGAGTGGTTCCACGACCATGTCCGGATCGAGCAGATGCTGTTCGATGGCGCGCCCATCGCTCGCGGCGGCACGATCCGTCCCGACCTGTCGCGGCTGGGGCACGGTCTTGCCTTCAAGAGCGCCGACGCGGCGCCGTTCGAGCAGTGAGCCCTTCCGTTGCGGGCCGGAACGGGTCAGCCGTCCGCCTCGCCCTGCATCGTGAAGGAGACGACGCGGTAGCGCCGGCCGACCACGGTCAGGATGTCGAGGCGGGGCGGCTCCGCCTCGGGTTGGCTCCATGTCACCTCGAAGGTACTCCGGGCGGATGACATGTCGTCGCGCTCGGTTTGCCGGACGAAGCGCGCCCGGTAGCCGAGAGGCGCGAGCAGGCTGTCGAGCTCGGGCGGAGGAGTGGAACCTTCGTCGCGAATCTCCAGCAGGGCGCGATGGCGGCGAGGGATGCGCAGATCGACGCGCTTGACGGCCCAGAGCACGACGAACCCCACAACGGTCGCCGCGACCCCCAGCAGCAGCTGGCCACCGCCGAAACACAAGCTGATCGCCGTGACGATCCAAAGCGTGGCGGCCGTGGTGACGCCGGTGACCGAACTTCCCTTCTTCAAGATCACGCCGCCGCCGATGAAGCCGACGCCCGTGAGGATGCCGAGCGGCATCCGCATCAGGTCCAAGGTCCCGAAAGAATCGGCCGCCTTGCCGCCCACGGAGAGCAGGAGGTTGGCCTGGATCATCGCCACCGCGGCCGCCAGACCGACCAGGATGGTCGTTCGCAGCCCCGCCGCGTGGCCGCGGGCTTCGCGGTTGAACCCGATCACGGCGCCGGCGATCACCGTCAGGAGAAGCCGAAGCAGAATGTCCGGCCAGGTGGGGTGCAACGGCATGTCCATGGCGACTCCTTCGGCGACAAGCGGCGCTCTTCGAGCAGACGTCTCACGGCCGGCGTTCCGCGCATGGGGCCGATCGCTCGATGACGCCCTGGAGCAATATCGGATCGGATGGAATCGCATTGCGAGTCCATCCCGATGAAGCTGCTCGCAGTTCGAAGCTGGAGCAGTTCGGCGACAGCCGAACATGCTCCGGCGCGGGCGGAAAGGACAAGCACGTGGCAGACGAGCATATGGTCGACGACGGGGGGCCGGCGGGCGGCTAAGGATCGCTCGGGAGCATCAGCCGCGTCTTCGGTAGAGAATTGTCGTCGCCGATGGCGATCGAGACGCTGGCACGGCAGACCAGGCCGCATGGCTTCATGTGCGTCTCCTGCTCATGGGCTAGTCGGCCGAGCATCCATCCCTTCGAGTTCTGCGAGAACGGGTCAAGGCGGCCCCTGTGGGAGCTGACGAGCCGGCGCTGCATGCCCGAGGCCCTCGCCAAGCACCCGCTCGCCGAATTGAGGACCTGGAGCGACTGCGATCTCGAGCAACTGGGCCGCCTGACCCGTCCGATGCGCCACGATCCCGGAACCGACCGCTACATTGTCTGCGAAGGACGAGGCGTTCCGAGCGATCGGCGCCGAACTGAAGGCGCTCGATCCCACTCGCCCCCGGCGCGCCGCGTCTTCCGCCTCGCCGGTTTCATCCGTAAGGTGCGCGACGATTCGCCATTCCGGCCGCCCGGCTCAGCGTGGGTCGCCGCCGCGACGACCGCCCCGCATTCTTCGCGCGTCTCGAGCGCCAGGAGCATCAATGCGTCTCATCCTCTCGCTGCTCGTCTGCCTGCTCGCCTTGCCCGCCGTTGCGGCCACCCCGAGCTGGACCGGCATATGGGACACGCGATGGCGGCAGGGCGGCGCGCGGATGGATCTGACGCAGGACGGCGACAAGGTCTCGGGAACCTATGCGTCGCTCGACGGCAAGATCGAAGGCCAGGTGACCGGCAGCATGCTGAAGGGCAAGTGGATCCAGGGCACGCGGTCCGGCGGGATCACCTTCGTGCTCTCGTCGGACGGCAATGCCTTCGTGGGGCGCTACGCGAGCGGCGAATGGTGGACGGGCGGGCGGCTGTCCAAGAGCATCGCCGATCAGCGCGCCCCGGACCAGAGAGGCCCGCGCGAGGTGATGCGGACGCTGCTCGACGCCGGCAATGCGGCCCGCTACGACGCGCCCGACGAGATGAGCCGGGCGGTTGCCGTCATCGATTTCGGCGATGCCGGAGCCTCGATGCCGGCCGAACAGAAAATGGATCGGGCCCTGATCCTGTTCGATCTGATCGACCAGGCGACCTTTGCGCTGCCCGCCATCCCCGACCGCACCACGACCGACAGCGCCGTCGATCTGACCTTGACGCAGGCCGGGACGGGGGCGGCCTTCCCGGTCCATTTCGTCCGCAAGAGCGATCTCTGGTCGCTCGTCATGCCCGACCAGGCGACGCTGGACGCGGGGAAGAAGGCGCTGCTGGCCCGCTCCGGCGGCCGCTTTCCGAGCCCCGAGGCCTACAAGCTCCGCCGGAGCGCGCGTGACGCCATGCGGGCCTTCGTCCGGTCCTTCTACACGTGGGACGAAGGCGGCGAGGCGCAAGCGCTTGCGAGCATCGACCTGTCGGAGCTTCCCGAGGCGGTCCGCCACTACCAGGGCAATCTCGTCGCGCAATATCTCAACGGCATGCTGAACCGGGTCGGGCTCGTCGAGCCGCAGGAGATTTCGGACGATCCGGCCAGCACCGATCCTTTCGTGGTGTTCAGCCATCCGGCCGGGCGAGCCGTCATCGCCCCGCGTGGAACGGGCGAGGGCGCGACCTGGCAGTTCACCGCGGAAACCGCCGCGACGGCGCGCGCGCTCTATGTCGCCGTCGAGGACATGCCGGTTCTCAAGCGCAACACCCTGCCGGCGCCACCCTCCCGGTTCTTCACGGTGCGCAAGATCATCCGCGACATGGCGCCTCCGTTGCTCGCGCAGGTGGGATCGCTGGAGCTTTGGCAGGCGATCGGCTGGGGCCTGAACATCGTGCTGGCGCTGGTCATCGGCTTCATAGCGATGCGGCTCGTCCTGTTCATGGCCGGGCGGACCGTTCCGCGCATGCGAGGCACGGCGCAACGGAGCATCTATCGTTGGGCGCTGTGGGGGACATTCACCTGCCTCGCCTACAAGGCACTGATGCCGGCGGTGGGCCTGCCGGACCTGGCCGGACGGATTTCGATCGGGACGAGCGGCGTCCTGCTCGCCATCTCGGTCATGCTGCTCGGCTGGCTGCTGCTCGACTGGATCGTCGAGGCCTTCTTTTCCGGGGCGGCCACCAGGAGTCTCACGATGGACAATATCATCGTGTCGCTCGCGGTGGGCGCGCTGAAGCTGGTGCTGGTGGCGATGGGTCTGACCTATATCGCGATGGCGCTGTCGCTCCCCTACGAAGGTCTGCTCGCCAGCCTGTCGATCGGCGGCCTGGCGGTCGCCTTCGCGTCGCGCGAGACGCTGTCGAACGTCTTCGGCGCCGGCGTCCTGGCGATCGACCGGCCGTTCCGGCGCGGCGATTGGATCGCGAGCGGCGACACGAAGGGGACGGTCGAGCATGTCGGCATCCGCTCGACCCGCATCAGGACCGCGGACGACAGCCTGGTCATCGTGCCGAACGGCAAATTGTCGGATGCGACCGTCAACAACCTGGGCACGCGCCGCTTCCACATGAACAGCGCTACGGTGCCGTTGCCCTATGGCGCCTCCGCCGACCAGGTCGAGGCGATGATGGGCGGGATCAGGTCGCTGATCGCGACCATTCCGGAAGCGGCACCGGAGCGAACCTCGGTCGTCATCGCCAAATTGAGCGCGGACAGCATCGACATCCAGGTCGCCTACGGCCTCAACGTGCGCGCCACGACCAAGGAATCCGAGATCGTCAACCGGCTGATGATGAGCATCCTGCAGCTCAGGGAGACGGTAGGGCTGATGCGGGTGGCGGCGTGACGAACTCTCCGATCGGATGCACCCGCGTGGTGCTCGCGCCGACGGGTTCGAGGTCCGAGGCAAGCGGAGTAAGGGCTCGGCTGCCGTTTCGTTGGCCAGGACGGGAAGCCGGAAAAACCGTCCTGTTCCCTTTGCCGCTGTGTCCGGCTGACGTGCCTCGGACCTCGCCTTGGAAAATCCGGACGGACCGCCGCGGGTTCCCGCGGCGGCCAGGCGACGGATCGCGTGGCGATTATTTGGCGAACTCGAAGGTCGGCGCCGCCTTGAGCTGATCCGCCGTCAGGCTGATCATGCCGTGGTCGGGATAGGTCGTGGTGCGGTCCGCCGCCGGCGCGGTGTTCGCCGGCATGGCGGCGCCGGGTGCCGCGGGAGCGCCGGCGGGTGCCACGGTGCCCGCAGGTGTGCCGAGGGTGGTCGTTCCACCCGGGGCCATGCCGCCCGACGTTCCCTGCGTCGCAGGCGCGGGAGCCGCCGCCGGCGGGTTGACGGGCTCGTCGGTGAATTTCACCTGCGCGAACGGAATGGCCACGTCCTTCTGGCCGATGCCGAGGAAGCCGCCGACCCCGATGACGACATAGGTCGCCTTGCCCTCGTGATCCATCAGAACGTCGGTGATGCCGCCGACCTTCTTGTTGTCCGGCCCGTAGATCGCGACACCATCGAGCTTCGAGCCACGCCAAAGCTCCGGCCCTTCCTTGTCCAGGAATCCGGAGACCGGCGGGGCGTTCGTCGAATTGTCGGACGCCGTGAGCGATTGCGCGACCTGCAGGTGCTTCTGCAGCGTGGGCACGGTCTTGCCCGCGAGCTGGCCGGCCGGCCCCTGGTCGGCCTTGGCTTCATCCTGGAACTCCGCGATGTCCTTGAGATGGTCCTTGACCATGTAGGCCGCGAACTCCTTGTCGAAATCGGCGCCCGACATCTTGGACAGCTTGGTGTTCTCGTCCTTGGCCTCCTGCGTGGGATCGGTCGGCGGCTGAACGCCGAGCTTGCCCGCGACGTCGCTCGCCTCCTGCTTGGCCTTGGTATGATCGTCGACCAGCATTTGGCCGAAGCTCTTCACCTTGTCGCTGCCGCCCTTCTGCTGAGCCAGCTGGCCCAGCATGATCTCCGAATTGTCGCCCTGGATCGCATCCTTGATGAAATCCTGCGGACTCGGTGCTGCGACGCTGAGAGCAGGGGAGGCGACGAGCAGCGCGGTGACGCTCGTCGCAAGAATTGCCGTTCTGTTCATGACATCCTCGTGAAAAGAAAGCCTCGCCGCAGGGCTGGCGCAAGAAAAACTTGACGCGTCTACGAAAGTTTCGACCGATCGTGCCGTATACCGAAAGGCAAATGTGCTGAATCATTGTTGAGGCGGGTATTGCTGAAGCTCAAGACCTTGCGCCGATCTGGACGATTGGATCGGCGCGAGACCGTTCAGACTGCCGTCGAGGGTCGCTTTCGGTCAATCGCCGTTGCAGTCAGGCGTGTTGGCGTCGCCCGGCTGGATCGTCGCAGGATCGATGCCGGGATGCGTTCCGGGCAGACGCTTGACGAATTCGTCGATGCGCTCGCTCGGCCGCGTCACGAGGCCGGCCTCGCCGAGCAGCGTCACAACCTCTTGCGGGTTGCGTTCGAGATCCTCGGCATGGCGGCTCTCGATGTATCCGGCCGCATAGCGGATCGCATCCTGCTCGGTCGCGGCCGAGAAGCCATGCGGGTCGCGTGTGCCGACCGCCAAGGTGTAGTCTGCCATCGTCTCGCTCCCTCAGCCGCCTGTCCGCAAAGCCAAATCGTCGCCGCAGTCGAAAGCGACGTCGCCTGGCACGACATTCCTTCGGCGGCTCGGCGACCGGGCAGCCGCAAATGGCGAGCATCGTCCCTCGAGGCCCGCGACATGTCTTCCGCCCGCGCAGGCCGCTATGCCGCCTTGGTCTGCGACCCGCCCGCCTTGGGATTGGCCATCGTTTCGGCGATCTTGGTCAGCTTCGCATCCGTCTTCTTCTCCTCCTCCAGCGTTTCGTCGAGAAGGCGGACCGCCTCGGTCATGCCGAGCTGCTTGGCCCAGGTCTTGAGCGTGCCATAGCGGGCGATCTCATAATGTTCGACGGCTTGTGCCCCACCGATGAGCACGGCATCCCCCGCCGAGGTCTCGCCGAAATCCTCGAGGTCCTCCTCGATCTCGGTGGTGATGCCCTTCATGGCCTCGCAGGTCTTGGCGCGCGCTGTCTTTCCGATGCTCTCGAAGACCTGCTCGAGCCTCTCGACATGATGCGTGCTCTCCTCGCGATGCGTCTCCAAGGCCTGCTTCAAGTCGTTCGACCTTGCCGCCTTCGCCGATTTTCCGAGGACCCGGACAATCTGCTTCTCGGCGTAGTAGACGTCCTTCAGCGTCTCATAGAATGCGTCGTTGAGCGTCTTTTCCGTGGCAGCCATGACGATCTCCTCATCCGGCACGCGAAACGGAACCGGTTTCACCTGAACGGGCGCCTTCCGTGAAAGTTTCGCCCGGCGCCGCCCGAACCCGGCGCGGTTCAAGACGGTCCTCGGACGGAGATCACAAGCCCCAGAAGCCGATCGACATGGGGCCGATCGTCGCGGGATCGTCGTCGTCGGATCGTCGGCATCCCCACCGTGCAGAAAATTTGACGACCGGACCGAACCGGCGATCAATCCTCGAGGTTGTAGAGGGGACGACGGCCAAACGCGTTGTGGCCGCCTCTCGCGATGGGGACCGCGATGCAGAGCGACGTGGCGAACGACAATTCCCGCCTGACGATCACCGAGAGGGCTTTCCTGCTGATCATCGCGATGATCGGCATGGTCGAGGTGGGAGCCGTGGTCTGGCTGGGCAGCCGGCTCGTTGGTGGGCTTATCGGCGCGTGAGCGTGGGCGATCAGGCCGTCATGCCGGCATCGCTGTGCAGCACATCCGGTGGCTCGATCTCGGCGTGCCGATAGGCCGAGCGGAGCGTGTTGGCGAGCAGCATGGCGATGGTCATCGGCCCGACGCCGCCCGGCACGGGGGTGACGGCCGCAGCCACCTCCGCCGCCTCCGCCGTAGCGACGTCGCCGACGAGCCGCGTCCCGCCTTCCGAACCCGCGACCCGGTTGATGCCGACGTCGATGACGATGGCGCCGCGCTTGATCCAATCGCCGCGGACCATCTCGGGGCGGCCAACCGCCGCAACCAGGATGTCGGCGGTGCGGCACAGTCCCGGCAGGTCGACGGTGCGCGAATGGGCGACCGTCACCGTGCAGTCGGCGGCAAGCAGCAATTGCGCGATCGGCTTGCCGACGAGGTTCGAGCGCCCCACCACCACCGCATGCCTGCCCGCGAGGGAGCCTCGGACGGCCCGTCGCAGCAGCACCATGCTGCCGGCTGGCGTGCAAGGCACGAAGGCGTCCTCGATCGCGCCCATGCCGAGCCGTCCGACATTGATCGGGTGGAGGCCGTCCGCATCCTTGTCGGGATCGATCGCCTTGATGATCGCCCCGGCATCGAGGCCCTTGGGCAGCGGCAGCTGCACCAGGATGCCGTGGATGGTCGGGTCGGCATTCAGGGCCGCCACATGGCCGAGCAGCGCCGCCTGAGGCGTGTCGGCCGGGAGGTCGATCTGCACCGACTCGAAGCCGCAGGCCTTGGCGGTGCGGCTCTTGTTGGTCACGTAGACCCGGCTCGCCGGATCGTCGCCGACGAGCACCACCGCGAGCCCCGGCGCCTGCCCGGTTCTGGTCCGGAGCGCGGCGGCCGCATTCTTGACGCGCGTGGTCACCTCGGCGGCGATCGCCTTGCCGTCGATCCGTTCCGCCGTCACGAGAAGACGACCGTCTTGCGGCCGTTGAGGAAGACCCGCCGTTCGAGGTGCATCTTGACGCCCCGCGCCAGGACGCGCGACTCGACGTCGCGGCCGACCGCCACGAGGTCGTCGCCCGAGAGCGAATGATTCACCCGTTCGATCTCCTGCTCGATGATCGGCCCCTCGTCGAGGTCCGCCGTCACGTAATGGGCGGTGGCGCCGATGATCTTGACGCCCCGCTCGTAGGCCTGGTGGTAGGGCTTGGCTCCCTTGAAGCTCGGCAGGAAGGAATGGTGGATGTTGATGATCCGCCCGAACAGCGCCGTCGAGAAATTGTCGGAGAGCACCTGCATGTAGCGGGCGAGGACGACGAGCTCGGCGCCCGTCTCGTCGACGAGATCGAGCACCCGCTGCTCCTGCTCGGCCTTGTTCTCCTTGCTGACCGTCCAGCAATGATAGGGCAAGCCTGCCGCGTCTGCCGACGCGCGGGCCGCCTCGTGGTTCGAGACGACCGCCACGACATCCGCCTTCAGCCAGCCGACGCGGATCTGGTAGAGCAGATGCTCGAAGCAATGGTCGAATTTCGACACCATCACGACGATGCGCGGGCGCCGGTCGCCATCATAGAGGTCCATCCGCATCGAGAAGCGCTGCACCGCCGGCCCCAGCGCCTGACGGACCGCGTCCTGGGTCACGCTCTCGGGCGCGGTGAAATGGATGCGCAGGAAGAAGCGGTTTGTCGACCGGTCCCAGAACTGGGAGCTTTCGGCGATGTTGCCGCCGAGATCGGCCAGGCGGCCCGTCACGGTCGCGACGATGCGCGGACGATCCTCGCAGGACAGGGTCAGGATATGGTTCTTGTCGGCCATGGGACGCTGATGTGAAGGGAGGGACGCGAGCGCCACTGTGCTCGCCTTAGCGCCTCGCCGGCGCGCGGGAAAGCGACAAAGCGGGGCGCGATTATCACAAAATTAGGTCCAACGTCGGGTTCGCGCGACCCGGCAGGTTTTGTCGCTCCGTGCTTTCAACTCCCGATCCGTGGCCGGCGGGAGCGTGTCGACACATAGTTCCGGGATGCGAATCGTCCGGCCTCCCCTCCTCGTCCTCATGGTGATCGGCACGATCGCGGGTTGCCTCGTCGGGCTCAGCCTCGAGCTCTTCGCCCGCTGATCGAGCGCACCGCAGCCAGGTCCGGCGTCAATAGAGGTCGATCATGCCGTTGAGGAAGAAGGCGCGGTCGACCATGCCGTTGACCACCGAGCCCATCGGCCCATAGGCCAGATAGATGCCGGCGCACGTCATGGTCGAGTCGCGCTCGTAGGCATTGATCTGCAGCTGAACGGCGCGGATCTCGTATTCGGAACGATCCGGCCGGTCGAGGTCGTAGCCGACGAAACGCAGCCAGTCGCGCTCGACGTCGGCGTCGACCTTGAGCGAGGGACAGTAGCGCACCGTATAGGCCGCGACGGCCAGCGTCTTGACCGATTCGGGAACCCGGTCGAGCACCTTCGCCGAGGCGGGGGTGCCTAACCCCGGCACCAGAACGCTGACGACAGCGGCGAGAATGATCGGTCTCACGTCGAGCCTCGTTCGAACAGGATCCAGCTCCGCCCGCCACCGGGCGACCGGGAGGCGACGACGCAGCGGATCACATTATGCCGAAGCCGTCGAGGGGGCGTCCCGAAGGGCAGCCGAAGCCGCGTTGCCGCTCAACCTTCTTCGTCATCCTCGATGTCGCCGTCGATCAGGTCCGACACGTTGTCGTCAGCCTCCTCCTCCTCCTCGAGGAAGGTGGCGTCGTCGGCCGGCGTGTCGTCGACTTCGATGTCGTCCTCGGCGACGGCCGCAGGCTTGTCGGCCGCCTCGGCATCCTCGAGCGAGACGAGCTCGACGCCGGCCGGATCGGCCTCGACCTCGTCGCGCGCGGCGGCGGGGCTGGGCCGGGTCGGTGTCCTGGCTACCGGGAGCGCCTGGAAGGTCGCGCCGCATTTCGGGCAGATGATCGGATCCCGGTTGAGATCGAAGAATTTCGCGCCGCAGGTCTGGCACTGGCGCTTTCCGCCTAATTCGGGTCGTGACACAGCTTTTCCCCGGTCGGCGCGACGCGGCGCCCGTCGTCAAAAATTTTGAAAGAGTGGTGCGACCCGTTAAGGGGGCCGGCCCGCCCCGTCAATGGCAAATGCGGGATGAAAGGCGCGCGACATGACAGGCCCGGCACGGGCGTGTTACGAGCCCGGCGACCTCCCCGTTGAAAAGGCCGGATCTTTCCGCATGTCGTCAGAGCCCCATGCCGCCCCTCCGAGTCCTTGCACGGCGAGACGATCGGGACCGCTCGCCGGGCGCCTGCGGCCGCCGGGCGACAAATCGATGTCGCACCGTGCCTTCATCCTGGGCCTGCTGAGCCGCGGCGAGACGCGCGTTCGCGGGCTGCTCGAGGGCGAGGACGTGCTGCGGACCGGCGAGGCCTGCCGGGCGCTCGGCGCGACCCTCACCCGCACCGGCGAGGGGGCCTGGACGATCACGGGCGTCGGGCTCGGCAACCTCGCACAGCCCGAAAGGCCGCTCGATTTCGGCAATGCCGGGACGGGCACCCGGCTGATGATGGGCGTCGTCGGCGGGGCAGGCATCACCGCCACGTTCGACGGCGATGCCAGCCTGCGCAAGCGGCCGATGCGGCGCATCCTCGATCCGCTGACCCTCATGGGCGCCCGCGTCGTCGCCGAAGAGGCCGGCGGCCGCTGCCCGATCACCCTCGAAGGAACCGCGACGCCGCGTCCCGTCACCTACCGCACGCCGGTCGCCTCGGCGCAGATCAAGTCGGCGGTGCTGCTGGCCGGGCTCGCCGCCCCGGGCCGCACGGTGGTGATCGAGAGCGAGGCCTCGCGCGACCATACCGAGAAGATGCTGCGCCACTTCGGCGCCGAGGTGGAGGTCGAGCCGTTCGGCGAGGCCGGACGCAAGGTGACGCTGACGGGGCGTCCCGCCCTCGTCGGCGCGCCGGTCAGCGTGCCCGCGGATCCGTCCTCGGCCGCCTTCGCCATCGTGGCGGCGACGATCGTGCCGGGCTCCGACATCGTCGTCGAGAACGTGATGATGAACCCGCTGCGCATCGGCCTCATCACCACGCTGAGGGAGATGGGCGCCTCGATCGAGGAGATCGGCCGGCGCCGCGAAGGCGGCGAGGACGTCGCGGACCTCAGGGTGCGGGCCGCCGCCCTGCGGGGCGTCGACGTGCCGGCCGGCCGCGCGCCCTCGATGATCGATGAATATCCGGTGCTGGCGGTGGCGGCGGCCTTCGCCTCGGGCACGACGCGCATGGCGGGCTTGAGCGAATTGCGCGTCAAGGAATCCGACCGTCTCGCCGCCGTCGCGGCAGGACTCGCGGCGGCCGGCGTCGATCATGTCGTCGAGGCCGACGACCTCGTCGTGACGGGAGGGCAGGGCAGGGCGGCGGGCGGCGGCATGGTCGAGACGCATCTCGACCATCGCATCGCCATGAGCTTTCTGGTGCTGGGCCTCGCCTCCGAGCACCCGATGACGATCGACGACGACGCGATGATCGCCACGAGCTATCCGGCCTTCCATGCCGACATGATCGCGCTCGGCGCGGCGCCCGGATGAAGGGCGCGCGGTGATCATCGCCATCGACGGTCCGGCCGCCTCCGGCAAAGGTACGCTGGCGCGCAAGCTCGCCCTTCATTTCGGCTTGCCGCACCTCGATACCGGCCTGCTCTACCGCGCCACCGCACGCGCGCTGCTCGATGCCGGGGAGGCGCTCGACAAGGTGCCGGCGGCGGTGGCCGCGGCGCGCGGCCTGGCGCTGACCGAATTCGACGAAGCGCGGTTGCGCGGCCGGCAGATGGGCGAGGCCGCCTCGGTCGTCGCGGCCTTCCCCGAGGTTCGGGCGACGCTGATCGACGCGCAGCGCCGCTTCGCCGGCCGGCCGGGGGGCGCGGTGCTAGACGGGCGCGATATCGGCACCGTCATCTGCCCCGCGGCCGACGTGAAGATCTTCGTCACGGCCGCTCCGCACACCCGGGCGCAGCGCCGGGCGCTCGAACTGGCCAGGGCCGGCGAGGCGGCGGACTTCGCCGCGGTGCTGCTCGACATCCGCAAGCGCGACGAGCGCGACTCGTCGCGTGCCGCGGCGCCGCTGAAACCCGCCGTCGACGCCGAGATGCTCGACACGACCTCGCTCGACGCGGAGGCGGCCTTCGCCGAGGCGCTGCGGATGGTCACGGCACGGCGCCGGTGACGAACCTTTCCGGTCAGGGGTGCGGAACGGTCGAGGACGGCACCATCGAATAGACGTAGACGAGGTAGACGACGGTGATCGCCATCATGACGATCAGCGGGATATGCCACTTCTGCATCGCCGCCATCCTCGCTGGAGCATGATGCCGAAAGGTCGGCACGGGCTTTCGGAAAACATCATGGTCTATCGTACTGAAATCGATCATGTTCATGATTTTTGATCGACTGGATCCAAGATCATCGTGATCTATTGCGTGCCGCGAAGCCCCAGCCGTTCGGCCGCCGCCGCCGGCCGGCCCTGACCGGCGAAGACCTCGAGGGCCGCGCGGTTCGCCGTCGCCACCGCCTCGACGAAGCCCGCGAAGGGAATGTCGGTCACGGCGACGAGCCCGATATGGCCGTTCTCCCCGTCGTAGGGGCGCCCGGTCAAGGGCTCGTCGGCATATTGGTACCAGTGAACGCCGACGATGGCCGGGTCCGCGACCGCCGCCGCCACATAGGCCGCATAGGCGGGCCCGCGTGCCGCCTCGGTCTCGACCGCGACCATGCCGGGCCAGAAGGAGCCCCGGTCGGTCGAGCCGAAATGGAACTCGCCGATCAGCACCGGCCGGTCGAGGCTGCGCCAAGCCGCGGCTTCGGCCTCGGGCGTCCGAGCATAGAGGTTGAGGCTGATCACGTCGCACCAGCGCGCGCAGGCCGCCATCACCTCGGGCGGATAAGCGGCGAGCCGCGTGCCGAGGTAGAGATGGTTCGGATCGTGGCGCTTGAGCGCCGCGCGGACGGTCTCGAAGTAGAGGTCGGCGAAGCGGCCGCCGAAACCGGCCATGTCGCGGCGTGCCGCCTCGGTCGGTGGCATCGGCCAGGCGAAGGGCTGCGACAGCATCGTGTCCCAGCCGACGGGGACCGCCAGACCGTAGGCTGCGGCCAGCGCCTCGACCGTGCCGTACCGGCCGCGCAACCCGTCCACCAGCGCGCGCTTGGCGGGGCTCGCTGCCCCAAGCGCCATCACATGCGCCGCGATGCCGTCGTCCGGCCGGTCCGGCCGGCCCCAAGGGAGCTCATTGCCGGAGAAATAGCCGATCAGATAGGGATCGTCGCGCGTGCCGGCCGTCATGGTGGCGGCGATCGCATCCGCCACCGCGGCGAATCGCGGGTCGAAGGGATCGGCGAGGCTGCGGCCGCCGCTCATCGGCACCATGGCGCTGTCGCCCTCGACATCGGTGAAGCTGACATAGGCCATGTGGGCGTCGCGCGCGAGGCCGGGGTCGCTCCAGTTGCCGAGCGTGTTGAAGCCCCACGCCTTGAGGCGGCCCAGAACCTCTCCGGGCCAGCGCTCGCGCCAGCCCGCGCCGAGCCCGCGTTCGAGATTGGCCTCGCCGACATCGATGGTGGCGGCGGGGTCGCGAGCCTCCGCCGACGTGAGGCCGGTGAAGAGCTGCGCCCGGCCGCCGACGATCGTCGGGTTCGAGGTCGCGACGCTGTCGACGCCGAGCGAGAAGAAGCGATGGCCGGCCGGCGTGATCAGCGCCCAGCGCCCGCCGACCTTGGCGGTGCGGAAGAAGCCCGTCGCGGGCAGCCTCACCGATGCATCGACCCCGCCATAGGCATCGGCAGTGGGAACGAGGGTGCGCGCCAGGCGGCGCGTCTGCGCGGTCGCCGTCGCCAGCTTCGCGCGCAAGTCCGCGATCGAGCTGACGTTCTCCGGCCACGTGCCCTGCGTCCACTGTCCGAAGACGTCGGCGAGCGGTGCCGGGCGGGATGGCGGCTCGCCGGCCGGGCGCAGCATCGGCGGCCCGATCAGGAGCGTGTGATCGTCCGTCAGGCGCGTGCCCGAGACATGCAGCGCCACGATATGGCCGAGGTCGACGGAGCCGCGGCTCTCGCCGACGAGCTGGTCGCCGGGCTCGAGCGCCACGCGGCCGGGCGGCCGCCCTCGCATGCCGGTCGGCGCGTCGGGATCGAGCGGCAGGACCAGCGTGACGCGCGCATGGGGCGCGAGCACCGTCGTGCCGGTCAGCGATCGATCGCCACCGTCGGCCTTGAAGTCGTCGTCGAGACGCAGCAGCAGCGGGAAGGGCGTGTCGGATGGGTTCTCGACGTCGAACGCCAACGCACCGGCGCGGCGCCAATCGAGCGGCGTTGCCGCATGGAACCTCAGGGCCGGCCAGTCCCGGCCACCCTCGAAGCGATAGCTTTGGAGGCCGGGCGTGGCGGGTTCCGCGCGTCGGGCGACGCCATCGAGGATCGGCGGCGCAAAGGCATTCGGTGGCAACGGCTCACCGGCCGGGCTCGCTTGCGCGCCGCACGGCCACAGCAGCATGGTCATGAGGCCGAGGCGGAGCAGCCCGAACCGGAAATCCATGCCGACCCCTCCGCGCGTTCCAGCCCCAGCATAGCCGGCGCGCGTTAAGCGCCGCTGAAGGGTTCCCTCACCGGCCGGCGAGGTCGCGCCAGCAGGGCAGGGCGCCGGCGAGGCGCAGAGGCTCGGCCGCATGGACGCCGCGCGCCACCGCACGGGCGAGGCAGTCCGCCGCGAGCGCCCCGATCTCGGTCAGGTCACGCATGTCGGGGTCGCGCTCCGCTCGCCCGGTCGCGGCGGCGAAGACGGTGTCGCCATCGAGCGCCGCATGGGCCGGTCGCACCGCCATGGCGAGGCCGCCCTGGGCCATGACGGCGAGCCGCTTGCACTGCGCCTTGGTCAGCGGCGCGTCGGTCGCTACGATGGCGATCGTGGTCGCGGTCGGCGCGCTCGCCTCGGGATGCGCATCGAGCTTGGTGCGCAGGCGCAGCGCCTCGGCCGGCCATGGGGCGGGCAGGCCGAGGCCGCCGAACTCCTGGCCCTGCTCGTAGGGCGCGGCCCAGAAATGCGGCCCGTCCCCGACCGTCGCCTGTCCGAGCGCGTTGACGGCGACGATCGCGCCGATCCGATAGCCGCGAGAGGTCGCGGCGCTGGCCGAGCCGAGCCCGCCCTTGAGGTTGGCCGTCGTGGCGCCGAGCCCGGCGCCGACGCTCCCCAGGGCGAAATCCGTCGCCGCGGCCTGCGCCGCCGCATAGCCGAGGTCCCAGTAGGGCGCGCGGCGCCCCCAGGCCTTGTCGCCGCCGTTGGCGAGATCGAACAGCACCGCACCGGGGGCAAGGGGCACGCGCACCCGCCCCACCTCGAAGCCGCGGCCCGCCTCGGCCAACGCCGCCTGCACCCCGCCCATGGCGTCGAGCCCGAAGGCCGAGCCGCCGGAGAGCACCAGGGCATCGATGGCCTCGACCGTCATCTCGGGTTCGAGGAGGGCGGTGTCGCGGACGCCGGGCGCACCGCCATGGATGGCGATCGAGGCCACCGCCGGCCGGTCGAAGACGACGACCGTCGTGCCCGAGGCCAGCGCTTGATCATGGGCGTGGCCGACCTTGAGCCCCGCCACATCGGTGATGAGGTTGCGCCCCGCCATCCGGGCCGCCCGTCAATCCTTGCGGCGCAGCACGACCCCATGCCGGCGATAGTGGCGGCGAGGCCCGCAGACGCCCGCATGCTCGAACTTCTGCGCATAGTCGGCGCGGTAGTCCGCGAAGGCCTTGTCGTCATCGTGATCGGCCGGCGTGCCGGGGCCCTGCCAGGGATAGCCGCCATCCCAGCCGAAGCCGCGCTTGTAGCGCGTCCCCACATGATAGGCGCCGGCGCCTTGCCAGCCCGACCGGTAGCGGCAATAGGCCTGGCCGTCCCAGTAGAAGAAGGGGTAGCGGCGCGCCTTGTCGACTTCCCATTGATAGGTGTAGTCGTAGTCGGCGTAGTTCAGCTTGTAGTAGGGAATATCCGGGTTGGCGCGGGCCGCCGGAGCGGCGAGGCTCACGGCGAGGGCGGCCGCCATTGCCAGAATGGATGTTCGCACCTTGATCTCCTGCGGCGCATGCCGACCTGTTCACCGATTACATAACCCGGATCGCGGCGTGCCGTGCGGGGCGAAGGATGAAAAAGGTCGGCTTGCGCGACAAAAAGCGGCGCGGTGTCGCTCCTGTGTCACGCCGGGGCCGAGAGCTTCCCCGGGCGCACGGCTTCGGCTAGAGCATGATGCCGGCACGCCGGCACGGGTTTTCGATATCATGCGCTAAGAGAGGCCATGTCGAGCGACGTTTCCCTCCCCGCCGCGGTCATCGCCGGGCTCCTGTCCTTCCTCAGCCCCTGCGTCCTGCCGCTCGTTCCGCCCTATCTGTGCTTCCTGGCCGGCAGCACGCTGGAGGAGCTGCAGAGCGGCGATGCAGGACGCACCCGGCGCGACGCGCTTCTCGCGAGCCTGCTCTTCGTCGCCGGCTTCACGACCGTGTTCGTGGCGCTCGGCGCGACGGCCTCGGCCTTCGGGACTCTGCTGCGTCGCTTCAACGAGCCGCTGTCGGTCGTGGCTGGGCTCGCGATCATGGTCATGGGGCTGCATTTCATCGGCGTGTTCCGCCTCGGCCTCCTCTACCGGCAGGCGCGCGTCGACGTGGAGCGGCCTCCGGGCCTGTGGAGCGCCTACGTCATGGGCCTCGCCTTCGCCTTCGGCTGGACGCCCTGCATCGGCCCGATCCTCGCCGCCATCCTGGCGGTGGCGGGGTCGGAAGCCACCGTGGCGCGCGGCGCGGGCCTGCTCGCCGCCTATTCGGCCGGCCTAGGCCTGCCTTTCGTCGCCGCGGCGGTGGCGATGGGGGCGTTCACGAGCTTCCTCAAGCGGTTCAAGATGCATTTCGGCACGGTCGAGAAGGTCGCCGGGGTGTTGCTCGTCGCGACGGGCATCGCCTTTCTGACGGGCGGCATGCAGAGCCTGTCCTTCTGGCTGATCGAAGCCTTCCCCGGCCTGACCCGCCTCGGCTGACGATGGTCGCAACTTTTCAAGGATGACATCATGAGCGAGACCCCCTATCGCGCGGCCTTGATCGTCGGTGCCGGCCCCGGCATCAGCGCCGCCGTGGCCCGCCGCTTCTCACGCGCGGGCCTCAGGGTCGGCCTCGCGAGCCGCAACCCTGAGCGGCTCGCCGCACTGGCGGCCGAGACCAAGGCCGAGACCTTCACGGCGGATGCCGCCGACGCGGCTTCCGTGGCGCAGCTCTTCGAGGATGCCGACCGCAGGCTCGGGGAGCCGGATGTCGTCGTCTACAATGCCAGCGGGCGGGTGCGCGGCCCGATCGCCGACCTCGATCCGGACGAGGTTCGCCGGAGCATGGATGTCTCGGCCTTCGGCGCCTTCCTGAGCGTCCAGCAGGCGGCACGGCGCATGCTGCGGCAGGGGCGCGGCGCCATCCTGCTCACGGGAGCGACGGCGGGGGTCAAGGGGTTCGCCCTCTCCGCGCCCTTCGCCATGGGCAAGTTCGCGCTGCGCGGCCTGGCGCAGAGCGCGGCGCGCGAACTCGGCCCCCGGAACATCCACGTCGCTCACATCGTCGTCGACGGCGCGGTGCGCAGCGATACCCGCCCCGACCATGACGATGCGACGCTCGACCCGGACGGCATCGCCCAGACCTATGTCGACATCCTCCGCCAGCCGCGCAACGCCTGGTCGTTCGAGGTCGAATTGCGGCCGTGGATGGAGAAGTTCTGAGGGTCGCCGGCGCGGGCCGGCTGCCGCATCGCATCGCTCGCCGACGAGCAGGCCGGCAGGCGACATCATGAATGATCACGTCCCCGAGCAGCTCGGTTGCCGCCGCGGCTGACGACCCGCGAGGCACATCGGCCGCGCACGCGGCCCACGCGTCCGCTGGGACGAAAATAGCCGCGGCCCGATCCGTCGACGAGTCATTCAGCCGGAAGCTCCGCGACAACGAAAAGGCCCGCCGAACAGGCGGGCCTTTCCTTGGCTCATCGGCTGAAGATCAGTCGTTCTCGACGTAGGTGATCTTGCCGTCGGGCTGCTTCTTCCAGGTATACATGACGTAGTCGGCCTTGGTCAGGTCGCCCTTCTTGTCGAAGGAGAGGTCGCCCAGCACGGTATGGAACTTCATGCCGGAGTGCATCTTCTCCGCCATCTTCTTGGGCTCGACCGACTTGGCGGCCTCGGCCGCCTGCGCCATCACCTGCACGGCGGCATAGCTGTAGAGCGTATAGGCCTGCGGGTCGAAGTTCTTGGCCTTGAACTCCTTCACCACGTCCGCCGCCGTCGGCTTCTTGCGCGGGTCGGGGCCGAAGGTCATCAGCGTGCCTTCCGCGCCGGGACCGGCGATGGCGGCGAACTCGTTGTCGGTGATGCCGTCACCCGACATCATCGTGGCGGTGACGCCCTGGTCGGTCATCTGTCGGCGGATCAGGCCGCCTTCCGGATGCAGGCCACCCCAATAGACGATGTCGGCGCCGGAGGCCTTCACCTTGGACACGACCGCCGAATAGTCCTTTTCGCCCGCGTTCACGCCTTCGTAGAGCACCGGCTTGATGCCGCCCTTGGCGAGGTTCGCCATGGTGGCATCGGCGAGGCCTTTGCCATAGGTCGTCTTGTCGTGGAGGATGGCGATCTTCTTGCCCTTGAGGTTGTCCTCGATGTATTTGGCGGCCACCATGCCTTGCTGGTCGTCGCGGCCGCAGGTGCGGAACACGTTCCACTTGCCCTTCTCGGTCAGCAGCGGGTTGGTCGCCGAGGGCGTGATCATCAGGATGCCGTTCTCCTGGTAGACGTCGGAGGCCGGAATCGTCACGCCGGAATTGAAGTGGCCCACGACGTATTTGACGCCGTCGCCGACGAACTTGTTGGCGACCGAGACGCCCTGCTTGGGATCGGACTGATCGTCGCCGACGTCGAGCGTGATCTTCTCGCCCAGGATGCCGCCCTTGGCGTTCAGGTCGTCGACCGCCATCTGGGTGCCATTCTGCAGCTGCGCGCCGAAAGCCGCATTGGCGCCGGTGATGGGGCCGGCGACGCCGAGCTTGAAGTCGGCCGCATGCGCGGCGCCCGAAAAGGCGAGGCCCGCCGCCAGAACAAAGCCCGTCAGTCTCAACTGTTTCATGATGCCTGCTTCCCTTCCTGAACCTCGGCCTCGTCGGCCCTCGCGGCACCCGGCCCGCGGTGGCGGGCCCGAATGCCGCAATTTCTCCCTGGTCTCGCCGGATCCGTCGTCCCCGGACCGCTCCGGGGGCGGATCCTGATGCGACCCGGCGCTCTTGTCACGTTAAATCCCAATTAACCTTTACACCAGCCGGTCAAGCCGCATCGCGCCACCTGAGAGAGCCGGACCGAGCGAAGATCCATGAATATTGCCGCGACATCTGGCCGGCCCGGAACGCGACGAAGCCGTAGGACGCACCGACCGTCACCACGAGGAGCGAGACGAGGTAGTAGTAGATCGAGCCGAGATCATCGCCGGCGATGGCATAGTGCAGGAAACGCACTGCCGCCGCGAGGGCGATGACCGCCGGGATCAGCGTGAGCGGAGACCGCCAGGTCGACGCGAAGGCTCGCCCCGTCGCCCAGCCGCCGAGCCAGCCCAGGATCAGGGTGAAGACGATGAAGGCGGCGAGGCTGGCGGAGCCGTCGGCGTAAAGGTACCCGCCCATCAATGCCCTCCCTCGAGATAGGCGGCCCGCACCTCGGGTTTGCTGAGCAGCTCCTTGCCGGTGCCCGACATGGTGATGAGGCCGTTGATCATCACATAGCCGCGGTCGGCGAGCTTCAGCGCATGGAAGGCGTTCTGCTCGACCAGGAAGACGGTGAGCCCTTCCGTCTTGTTGAGCTCGCGGATGACGTCGAAGATCTGCTTGACGACGAGGGGAGCCAGGCCCAGCGAAGGCTCGTCGAGCAGCAGCAGGCGCGGCCGGCTCATCAGCGCGCGGGCGATGGCGAGCATCTGCTGCTCGCCGCCCGACAGCGTTCCCCCGCGCTGCGCGACGCGCTCCTTGAGCCGCGGGAACATGGCGAAGACGCGCTCGATATCCTGGTCGAAATGGGCGAAATTGTTGATCGAGGCGCCCATCTGCAGGTTCTCGAACACCGTCATGCGCGGGAAGATGCGCCGGCCCTCGGGCGACTGGGCGATCGACAGCCGGGCGATCTCATGCGTCGGCAGCCGGGTGATCTCGCGGCCGTCGAAGGAGACCGTGCCCTCGCGAGCCCGCGGATTGCCGAAGATCGTCATCATCAGCGTCGACTTGCCGGCGCCATTGGCGCCGATCAGCGTGACGATCTCGCCCTCGTTGACGTCGAGGTCGACGCCCTTCAGCGCGATGATCTTGCCGTAGAAGGTCTTCACGCCGCGGATCGCCAGGAGCGGCGCCTTCACGGCGGCCGTCCGCTCGACCACGGATTCGGGCATCAGGGTCATGCGCCGATCTCCGCCTCGACCTCTTCGACCTCTTCGTCGGCGACGCCCAGATAGGCGGCGATGACCTTGCTGTCGTTGCGCACGTCGGACGGCGTGCCGTCGGCGATCTTGGTGCCGTAGTCGAGCACGATGACGTGATCGGAGATCGACATGACGACCGACATGTCGTGCTCGATCAGCAGCACGGAGGTGCCGTGGTGCTCGCGGATCAGCCGCAGCAGGTTGTTGAGCTCGAGCGACTCGCGCGGGTTGAGGCCCGCGGCCGGCTCGTCGAGGCAGAGCAGCACCGGGTCCGTGCACATGGCGCGGGCGATCTCGAGCCGTCGCTGGTCGCCGTAGGGCAGATCGCCCGCCGGATCGTCGGCCCGCCCGATGAGTCCGATCTGCTCCAGCCAGAACTTCGCCTTCTCGACCGCCTCGCGTTCCTTGGCCTTGTAGCCGCCGATGCCGAGCACGCCGAGGAAGGTCATGCCGGAGGCGAGCATCAACGGATTGTGCTGGGCGATGAGCAGGTTCTCGAGCACCGTCATGCCGGTGAACAGGCGGATGTTCTGGAAGGTGCGCGCCACCTTGGCCTTGCGGGCGATCTCGTGGTCCGGCATGCGCTCGAGCAGGAACAGGTCGCCCTTCAGGCCATGCCCGTGCCGGGCGCCCGATCGCGTCAACGCCATCACGTCGCCTGCCGCCGCCACCCCCTTGCGGGCGAGCGCCAGCCGGCCCTCGGTCGGCTTGTAGAAACCGGTGACGCAGTTGAACACCGTCGTCTTGCCCGCCCCGTTGGGTCCGATCAGCGCCGTGATGTCGCCGCGCCCGACCTGGAACGACAGCGCGTTGACGGCCAGCAGCCCGCCGAAGCGCATGGTCAGATGCTCGACGACGAGCAGCGGGTCGGTCTGCCAGCGCATCAGCCGTGCCCTTCCTTGACGAGATCGCCCGATATGGTCTTGCGCTCCTTGAGGAAGATCGAGGGTTCGCGCGTCGCGATGATGCCGCGCGGCTTCCAGATCATCATCACCACCATGCCGAAACCGAAGATCAGCATGCGGTATTGGACCGGATCGAAATCCCGCCCGAACACGAGCTTGAGGAAGTCGAGCTCGCGCAGGATCTCGGTGCCGCCGATCAGGATGAAGGCCGCGATGGCGACGCCGATCTGCGAGCCCATGCCGCCGAGCACCACGATGGAGAGGATGGTCGCGGATTCGATGAAGGTGAAGCTCTCGGGGCTGACGAAGCTCTGGCGCACCGCGAAGAAGGAGCCGGCGAAGCCGCCGAACATGGCGCCGAGCGCGAAGGCGGTGAGCTTGGTGTTGACCGTGTTGATGCCGAGCGACCGGCAGGCGATCTCGTCCTCGCGCAAGGCCTCCCAGGCGCGCCCGATCGGCAGACGGCGCAACCGCAGCGTGACGAAATTGGTCAACAGCGCCAGGCCGAGGATCAGGTAGAACAGGAAGATGGTGCGGTAGATCGGCGAGAACTGCAGCCCGAAGACATGGGCGAAGCCGTCGTCGTCGTCGGTGAAGGGGATGCCGAAGAAGGTGACGTGCGGGATGGACGAGATGCCGGCATAGCCGTTGGTGAGATCGGTCCAGTTGATGAGGACGATGCGGATGATCTCGCCGAACGCCAGGGTGACGATGGCGAGGTAGTCGCCGCGCAGCCGCAGCACCGGAAAGCCGAGGATGACGCCCCAGAAGGCCGAGAGGATGCCGGCGATGGGCAGGCAGATCCAGAACGACCATCCGAACGTGGTCGACAGCAAAGCATAGGAATAGGCGCCGACGGCATAGAAGGCCACGTAGCCGAGGTCGAGCAGGCCCGCGAGGCCGACCACGATATTGAGGCCCCAGCCGAGCATCACATAGATGAGGATCTGGATGCCGTAGTTGTTGATCCACTTGAGCGAGCCGCCCGGGCCGAGGGCGCCGAGCGTCACCAGCGGGAAGACGAGAAGCACGGCGAGCGCGAAGAGCGAGATGTTGGTCTTGAGGAAGGTTTCGCTGCGCGACGGCACGCGAAGCTGCTGCGGCCGCGCTGCGGGCTTGGGCCGTGCATGGAGCAGGAGCCCGGCGAACCGCGCCGCGAAGACGATCACGGCGGCCCAGATCGCCCAGGACCATCGCGGCACCACCACGAGCGTGTTGGAGAAGTCGGTATGGGTGTCGAAGGCCAGGAGCGGGAACGACAAGCCCAGGGTCACCAGGGCGGCGAAGCCCGCCGACTTCGTCGCCGCGGCAATATCGAGGCCGGGGTCGACCGGACCCGTGACGACGGGCTTGGTGGCGTCCATCCGCATCGGATCAGACCTTCTCGATCTCGGGCCGGCCGAGCAGGCCGCTCGGCATGAAGATCAGCGTGATGGCCAGGATCGAGAAGGCGGCGACGTCCTTGTAGTCGGACGAGATGTAGCGGGCCCAGAAGACCTCGATCAACCCGATCGTCAGGCCGCCGAGCACCGCCCCGGGCAGCGAGCCGATGCCGCCCAGCACCGCGGCCGTGAAGGCCTTCACGCCGGGGACGAAACCGTCCGAGAAGGCGACGACGCCATAATAGCTGAGATAGAGCACGCCGGCGACGGCCGCGAGGGCGGCGCCGATCACGAAGGTGAGCGAGATGGTCTGGTCGACGTCGATGCCGAGCAACGCCGCCATCCGCCTGTCCTGCTCGCAGGCACGCTGGGCGCGACCGAGCGAGGTCCGCTGCACCAGATACCAGAAGCCCGACAGCAGCACCGCCGTCGTCGCCATGATGAGGATCTGCTTGTAGGAAATGGTCGCGCCGCTCTGGCCTCCGATATGGATCACGTCCTCGAACATCGGCGGGATGGTCTTGTTGCGCGGCCCCTGCACGACCTGGACGAAGTTCGACAGGAAGATCGACATGCCGATCGCCGAGATCAGCGGCGCCAGCCGGAACGAGCCGCGCAAGGGTCGGTAGGCGACCCGTTCGATCGCCCAGTTCCACAGCGAGGTGATCGCCATGGCGGCGACGAGCACGATCGCGAAGGCGAGGACGATCGAGGTGATCCCGAGCAGCTGCGTCAGGATGAGGAAGACCATCAGCGCCACGACGGCCGACAGCATGAACACGTCGCCATGAGCGAAATTGACCATGCCGATGATGCCGAACACCATGGTGTAGCCGATGGCGATGAGCCCGTAGATGGAGCCGAGCGTCAGGCCGCTGATCAAGGTCTGGAGGAATTCCATGGGCGCGCCTGTTCCCTGCTGCCGATCACACGGCGCCGGCAGTAATGTTATTATTCGCGAGGCTAGCAAGCTCCATGCCCGGGAGCAACGGGGCGCAGGGGGCGTTTCGACGGAATTGTGATGAGGCGTTATGTATACTCGCAACTTGCGGCGCGCCTGGCCGCGCGGGCGATGGAAAAGCCGCCCGAACGAGCCCATAATGCAGGCTGTCGAGGGTCGATCGCGAACCGGCCCGGCAGCGGGAGCGTTATGACTATCCACCACAGTGCCGCCCTCGCCCTGCGCGACGAGCCGATGGAGGCGATGACGCGGATCGGCTATGCGGGGTCGCCCGATACGGGCACAGCCTTCCGCGACGCCATGCGCCGGGTCGTGACGGCGGTCCATGTGGTGACCTCCGACGGCGCGCACGGCCGCGCCGGCATGACCGCGAGCGCCGTGACCTCGGTCTCCGACAGGCCGCCGACCGTGCTCGTCTGCCTCAACGGCTCCAGCGCCTCCGCCGCCCGATTGATCAAGAATGGCGTCTTCTGCATCAATACGCTCGGTCCCGGCGACGAGGAGATCGCCGCCACCTTCGCCGGGCGGACCGAGCTGCCGCAGCATCGGCGCTTCGAGCGGGGCCGTTGGGGCACGCTCGTCACCGGCGCCCCGATGCTCGAAACCGCCATCGCAGGGTTCGACTGCCGCCTGACCGACGTTCGCCGCATCGCGACCCACGACGTGCTGATCGGCGAGGTGCTGGCGGTCTTCGGCAGCGGCGACGGCACCGCGCTCGCCTATCTGGACCGGACGTATAGGACGGTGTGACGGGGGCGCGGTTTGTCGTGCCCGCCGCGCGTGATCAAGCCGGATTCGCGCTCGCGAAACGACCTTCTATCGCGAGACTTGAGCCGCGATGAGCGCTCGGCCGAGCATCGAGCTTGTGACCGACATTGACCCATTGCGGGCGTTGGCAATGTCCGCTCCCAGGTTTGTCCGTCAGCTGGACAGGTTACAGAACAAGGGGAAGCCGGCATGCCCGCCGTTGACCCTGTTCACTGAACAGCTTTATGTGGTGGCGGCGAACGTGACTACGTGACCGTCACGGCATGAAAGCGCTTTTCCAGGCTTCATCGATGAGGTGATCGGAATCGGAGAACACCGTATTGTCCACATCCTGCGTCGCGCCGCCAACATGATGGTGCAGCGCCGGCCTGATCTTATCCATGAGCCTCTTTCCGTGGCAGGAACCAAAATCGACGGCAGTCAATCCATTTGGCGGAAGGAAAGCCGAAACGTTCGGGGCCTTGTCTGGCATAGCGGAGGCTAACCACTCCGGCTTTCCGCGCTTACGGGGACTTGCGTAGAGTGTGCTTTCCACTTGGGTTCGTGCGACACGGGCCGCGTTCACTAACTCGTCGCGCTTGAACGCGATGGCGTCGTTGACGACCGCATCCACGATTTCCGCTGCCAGCCGTCCAGCGAAGGCATGTCTTAGATGATCGGGCTTTGCGAACGAGTGTTCCACGTCGTTCAATGGCGTGAACAGCTCCATTACGCGCTGGACACCGTTCCTAAGCCGTTCGTTGAAAGCGGTTGCGATCTCGAAGTTCATCTCCGGTTCGGTCCGAAAGTCCCTGTCCCGGTGAATGATCACCCTGACGTCGGGCCGTATGTCGGTAATCATGTTCGCGAGGAGCCGAGCCGCCGCGAGGTTTCCGCATCCGTTGTAGGACAGCACGGCCACGTTGCTGGGGGCGCCGTTGGCCTTCGCAAGGGCCAGCACCGGCCGCGTCAGCTTGTCCTCGGTCAAGACGACCGTGCTTCGGGCGGGATCGAACGCTTCGGCACCTGCCGATAGAGCGCCTAAAATCATCAAGATGGGGATGGCAGGGCGATTCGTCTCGTCGACCGACACCTGTGCTCCGTCACTCATCCACATGACAGCCGCGTGGGGGTCATACATAAGGAGCTGGATAAGCTGGGGTGAATGGCTCGCGAACAGGATCCTCGTCTGCGTCTCCGCCGCGATTCCCCGGAGCGCCTCATAGAGGCGCGACTGGCTGTCGGCGTGGAGATGCGCATCCGGTTCGTCCAGGAGGAGCAAGGGCGGATTGTAGAAGCAGGCGTAGGCGAGAATCTGGACGACTTGCAGCACGCCCGTAGAGGCCATGTCGAGCGTTACCCAGCTCCCGCCAATCTCCACGTCCACCGAAACGTATCGGTCGCGACGCTGGTCGTGTCTCACGATAACGCGCGCACCTGGATAGCATCGGTCGAGCAGCGCGCAGAACGTCCGCCACCCGCATTCGGGCAGGCGCAGGATGTCGCGCTGGCTCCTCCAGGCGACCTTAGCGGCCTCGTCGAGATCGCGGGTGAATAGATGGTCCAAAACGGTTCGCAGGTACATATTGGCGTCACCGTGCATGACGGCAGCGTCCATGGCGCCCTTCGTCTTCCACTCTTCCCGCATCGGAATGCCTGAAAGGCCTGGCGAGAGGATCGAGAACGGGTGATCGGCGTTGGCCAGCACGGCTGCAAAGTCCTCATCACCGCCCCGAGTGATGGCGATGTTGGCGTTCTTCCCGCGCTTGATTTCGACCCTAACGGTCTTCTCGATGCCGGTTTCTATGTCCACGCCGAAGTAGGCGAAGGAATAGCCGAGGTTCTGGGTGGCAGCGTCGCCGCGTCTCAGGTCGAGCAGATGTTCCGTAGGCCGGAACAGCACGGCATCATTCGCGACGGTGCTCGCAAATTCGGCGGTTCCATCATTGCGGAGGCGACGCCGGGCGGCCTGCAATATAGAGACGCCCAGCTGCGCCGCCTGAAGCGCGCTACTTTTCCCGCTGGTGTTGCCTCCAACGAGTGCGGTCACCGGATTGAGGTCGATGGTGAGCGCCTCGATGCGCTTGAAATTCCTGATTTCAATCCTGTCCAGCCGCATCTTCATGTTTAAACCTCCGCGCGGATCCATGTCAGATGGAAGAGCGCCGAGCGCAAGAGATCTCATCAGTGCGGGTGAGCACGGTTGAGCGCGAACTCACGAGGCGCGTTGGTGGGGTGGTATACGAAAAGCCGAGCTATGCTCTCAGCCGAAACCTGCCGCACCTCGTGCGTATGGTCGGCAGTCACCGTCGACCTGGACGCGCGCCAATGACCGGATATTGGCGACCCGCTGAAGCCCGGGTATGGCGCGACCCGATGTCTCCGCTCCGGCCACCATCCCTTTCCATAGCGTCGCGCGCCCGCGCGCCGTATGGAGACAGGCAAAGATCCCCGTCCCGGAGCCCGACGCATGATCCCGCGCTATTCCCGCCCCGCCATGGTCGCGATCTGGGAGCCTGCGACGCGCTTCCGCATCTGGTTCGAGATCGAGGCGCACGCGTGCGACGCCTTGGCCGAGCTCGGCGTCATCCCGCAGGAGGCGGCGCGCACGCTGTGGGCCAAGGGACGGGACGCGGTCTTCGACGTCGCGCGGATCGACGCCATCGAGCGCGAGACCAAGCACGACGTCATCGCTTTCCTGACGCATCTGGCGGAGCTCGTCGGCCCCCAGGCGCGCTTCGTCCACTTGGGGCTCACCTCGTCCGACGTGCTCGACACCTGCCTCGCGGTGCAGCTCTCCCGGGCCTGCGACATCCTGGTCGCCGATACCGACGCGCTGCTTGCCGCGCTGAAGCGCCGCGCCGTCGAGCACAGGCTCACCCCGACCATCGGCCGCTCGCACGGCATCCATGCCGAGCCCGTCACCTTCGGGCTGAAGCTCGCCTATGCCTATGCTGAGTTCGAGCGGTGCCGGGCGCGGCTCGTCGCGGCGCGGGCCGAGATCGCCACCTGCGCGCTGTCGGGCGCTGTCGGCACCTTCGCCAATATCGACCCGCGCGTCGAGGCGCATGTGGCCGAGAGGCTGGGGCTGGTGCCGGAGCCGATCTCGACCCAGATCATCCCGCGCGACCGCCACGCCATGTTCTTCGCGACGCTCGGGGTCGTGGCCTCCTCGGTCGAGCGGCTGGCCATCGAGATCCGCCACCTGCAGCGCACCGAGGTGCTGGAGGCCGAGGAATTCTTCGCCGAGGGCCAGAAGGGCTCCTCGGCCATGCCGCACAAGCGCAACCCGGTGCTGACCGAGAACCTGACCGGCCTCGCGCGCCTCGTGCGCGGCATGGTGGTGCCGGCGCTCGAGAACGTGGCGCTCTGGCACGAGCGCGACATCTCGCATTCCTCGGTCGAACGCATGATCGGGCCGGACGCGACGATCACGCTCGATTTCGCGCTCCACCGGCTGACCGGGGTGATCGACAAGCTTTTGGTCTATCCGGACAACATGCGCCGCAACCTCGACCGCCTCGGCGGCCTCGTCCACTCGCAGCGGGTGCTGCTGGCCCTGACCCAGGCGGGCGCCTCGCGCGAGGAGGCTTATGGCTTGGTGCAACGCAACGCCATGCGGGTCTGGCGCGGCGAAGGCGATTTCCTGGCCTTCCTGAAGGCCGATCCGGAGGTCACCGCCATCCTGCCGGCCGAAAAAATCGAGCCGCTGTTCGACCTCGGCTACCACACCAAACATGTCGACGCGATTTTTGCGCGCGTATTCGCAAACGCCTGAAACGCGCGCCGACCGTCAGGCCTGACCGTCCGATCCCGGATTGAGGACGCCGATCAGCTGCATCCGGACCTCGTCGGCGCGATCGTTGACGACCTGGCAGGTGCCGGCGGCCTTGTGGCCGCCCCCGCCGTAGCCGAGGCACACCGCCCCGACGTCGACCTTGGAGCCGCGGTCGAGGATCGACTTGCCGACGGCGAAGACGGTGTTCTGCCGCTTGAGCCCCCACATGACATGCATGGAGATGTCGCACCGCGGGAACAGCGCGTAGATCATGAAGCGGTTGCCCGCGTAGATGGTCTCTTCGCCCCTGAGGTCGAGTTCGACCAGCTTGCCGTGCGCCTTGGCGCAGCGCCTGAGCTGCGCCTCGAAGGGTTCGCGATGCGCCCGGTAGAGGTCGATCCGTTCGCGCACGTCCGGCAGCTCGAGGACCTCCTCGACCGTGAGGTGCCGGCAGCGGTCGATGAGCTGCATCATCAGCTCGTAGTTCGAGATGCGGAAGCTGCGGAAGCGTCCGAGCCCGGTGCGCGAATCCATCAGGAAATTGAGCAGCACCCAGCCTTGCGGGTCGAGGATCTCGCCGGGCTCGAAGCGGGCCGAGTCGGCTTTATCGACGGCGGCCATCAAATCACGGCCGAGCTTGGGGAAGGCCTGGCGGCCGCCGTAGTAATCGTAGACCACGCGTGCCGCCGATGGGGCATTGGCGTCGATGACGTGATTGGTCCTTGGGTCGCCGCGACCCCGCTTCACCTCGCTCGAATGGTGGTCGAAGGCGAGATAGCAGCCGGCCACGTAGGGCAGGTTGGTGATGATGTCGCGCTCGGAGATCGGCACCAGGCCGTCCTGCATGTCCTTCGGATGGACGAACTTGATCTCGTCGATGAGCTCGGCCTCGCGCAGCAGCATGCCGCAGACGAGGCCGTCGAAGTCGCTGCGGGTCACGAGCCGGTATTGCGGGGAGGGCATGGGCGGGTCCACTTGTCATGGTCGATCGGACGCGAGCTTAACCGCAATGTCCTAAACGCTTGTAAGCGACCGGCGCCGATGCGGACGGCGTTTACGCATCGTTTATGCGGACCCGCGAGAGCCCGCATGGACCGTTGATGGCGCGCCGCGGCACAGAAGGTCGGGGGCCGCGCCGGCCCATAATCGAGATCCCGCATGCTGTCGCATCTGCGCCCGGCGATCGTCATGATCGTCTTGTTCACCGCCCTGACGGGCCTCGCCTATCCGCTCGCCATCACCGGCATCGCCCAGGTGGCGCTCAAGGGCCCGGCCGACGGCAGCCTGATCCTGCGCGACGGTGCGGTCGTCGGCTCGCGCCTGATCGGGCAGAGTTTCATCGCGGACCGCTATTTCCACGGCCGCCCCTCGGCCACCAGCGCACCCGACCCCAAGGACTCGACCAGGACGGTCGACGCGCCCTATAACGCGGCCAACTCGTCGGGCTCGAACCTCGGTCCCACGTCGCAGAAGCTGATCGACCGGGTGAAGGGCGACGTCGCGACCCTGCGGGCCGGCTCGACGGACGCCGTGCCGGCCGACGCGGTGACGACGTCGGCATCCGGCCTCGACCCCGACATTTCGCCGGCCTTCGCCATGCTGCAGGTTCCGCGCATCGCCCAGGCCCGCAGCCTGCCCGAGGACAGGGTGAGGGCACTCGTTGCGGCCCATGTCAGCGGCCGCGTCGCGGGCATCTTCGGCGAGCCGCGCGTCAACGTGCTCGAGCTCAACCTCGATCTCGACGCCGCCACTCCGGCGATGCATCAGGCGGGCTGATCGACGGCGAGTCGCCAAAATTCCTCTTCTGACCGGATTGTGCTAGCAATTCTTGCCGCTAGATTGATGGTTGGAGGTTACATGAAGACGCTGGTTGAGATCGAAGACGGTCAGATTCAGGCTCTGGATAAGATCGCGCGACGGGAAGATCGGTCGCGGGAAGCGATCATACGCAAGGCCATCGATTTCTACATCGAGCGGCAAATTGACGGTGACGTAACTGCAGGCTTTGGCCTGTGGGGTGATCGTGAGATCGACGGCCTCGATTATCAGGCTCGGATCCGGGGAGATTGGTGAAGGCGCTGTTCGATACCAATATATTGATCGACTACCTCAATGCTGTTCCGCAAGCACGAGCCGAAATCGTTCGTGTCACGAGCAAAGCGATCAGCATCATTTCGTGGATCGAGGTCATGGTGGGCACGACCGCCGCTACGAGACATGCAACCCGCGATTTCCTGGGCGAGTTCGAGATTGTCGACCTCGATACGGATATAGCAGAACGGGCAGTAGAGCTGCGCCGTATGCATCGGATCAAACTTCCAGACGCCGTTATATGGGCTTCCGCGAACGCTCGCGGATTTGTATTGATAACACGCAACGTCAAGGACTTTCCGGCAGGTACGCCCGGCGTTTTCATGCCCTATTCCCTTGCTCCTCCTTTGACGTAAACACCCGAGAGCCACGTGTCATGGCGCGTTCGCCGCGCGGCTGAGAGATCATCCTGGACCATGGCGTGAAGCCCCGCGACAACCGCCCCGACCCCGACGCGCTGCTCGCCGTCGCCGGCGAGGAGGGGCGCGGCCGGCTGAAGATCTTCCTCGGGGCGGCGCCTGGCGTCGGCAAGACCTATGCGATGCTCTCGGCCGCGCAGCAGCGGGTGCGCGAGGGTACGTCCGTCCTCGTCGGCCTCGTCGAGACGCACGGCCGCGTCGAGACCGAGGCGCTGATCGGGGGCCTCGAGATCCTGCCGCGGCGCAAGCAGCTCTACCAGGGCCGCGAGGTCGAGGACTTCGACCTCGACGCGGCGCTGGCGAAGAAGCCGAGCCTGCTGGTCCTCGACGAGCTGGCCCATACCAACGCGCCCGACAGCCGCCATCCGAAGCGCTACCAGGACGTCGAGGAGCTGCTGCGCGCCGGTATCGACGTCTGGACGGCGGTCAACATCCAGCATCTCGAAAGCCTGTCGGACGTCGTGTCGCGCATCACCGGCGTCACCATCCGCGAGACGGTGCCCGACACGGTGC
>DATBEH010000043.1:0-69332 GCA_036276175.1 Lichenihabitans sp. | reverse complement strand
TAACTCAATAGATCGGCGAGCGTCAGCGCCACGACCTCGGTCGCCTTGCGCAGGTCGTCGAGCGGCAGCCGCTCGTCGGCCCGATGTGCATTGGCCTCCTCGATCGTATGCGGCCCGGCGCCATAGAGCACCGTCGGCACGCCAGCCGCCGCATAGTGCCGGGCATCGGTATAGAGCGGCACGCCCTTGGCCGCGATGGTCTCGCCCATGACGCGCGAGGCGTGACCGCAGAGGATCTCGGTCATCCGCTCGCCGCCCGGCAGCGGCACCAGCGGCTCGGCCAGCAGGATGCGCCGGATCTCGACCCGCGCCTTCGGCGACGCCTTGGCGGCCTCGTCGATGACGGCGCGGAGCTCGCGCTCGACCTCGGCCGGATTCTCCTCCGGGATCATGCGGCGGTCGAGCCGGAACGTGACGCGGTCGGGCACCACATTGGTGTTGATGCCGCCCTTGATCAGCCCGACGGTGAGCTGCGGGCTGCCGATCCCGGGCGTCGCCGAGACGTGCCCGGCGAGCCCCTTGCGCCAGGCATAGAGCGCCGACAGGATCGCGGTCGCAGCTTCGAGCGCGTCGACGCCTGTGAAGGGCATGGCGGCGTGCGCCGAACGGCCGTTGACCTCCACTTCGAGATGCAGGCAGCCGTTATGGGCGTTGACGACCGCATAGGAGAAGCCGGCACCGAGCGCCAGGTCGGGCTTAGACAGGCCTTCGCCGAGGATGAGGCCGGGACCGATCTCGCCGCCCGCTTCCTCGTCATAGGTGACGTGGAGCTCGACTGTCCCGCGCGTCGGCCGGGCCGCCTCCTCGAGCGCCTTCAAGGCGAAAGCGTAGGTGGCGATATCGGATTTCGAGACGGCGGCGCCGCGGCCGTACATCCAGCCATCCACCACCTCGGCGCCATAGGGATCGCGCGTCCAGCCGTCGCCGGGCGGCACGACGTCGCCATGGGCGTTGAGCGCGATGACCGGGCCCTCGCCGAAACGGCGGCGCACGATGAGGTTGGTGGCGCTGACCATGCCGTTCTGCCGGACCTTCTCCACCGGAACCGCATGGCGCTCGACCTCGAAGCCCAAGCCTTCGAGAAGCTCGGCGGTGCGCGCCGCATGGGCGTCGCAATCGCCGGACGGATTGTCGGAGGGCACTTTCACGAGCTCGGCGAGGAAGCGCGCCTGCGCCTCGCGCTGCCGGTCGAGGTAGGCGTGGACCGCCTCCGCCTTGGCGGCGGGAGGGAGCGTCGTGGTCATGGTGTCCTCGTCGAAAGGGTCGTGCGGTCGAGCCGCCTCAGGAAAGCGACGAGGACGCGCACCGCGGTTTCGGCGTCCTCGGCGGCGATCGATTCCGCCGGATTGTGGCTGATGCCGCCGGCGCAGCGCACGAACAGCATGGCGATGGGGCAGAGCGCGATCATCGCAAGGCCGTCATGGCCGGCGCCGCTCGGCAGGCACAGCGGCCTGATGCCTTCCGCCTGGACGGCCGCCTCGAGCGCTTGCTGCAAAGGTGGCGCGCAGGGCGCGGCAGCCTCGTCGTAGAAGGGGACGACGGCGACCGAGACGCCGCGGCGCGCGGCGATGTCCGCGAAGGTCGCATGCAGCGCGCCGAGGGCATGCCGGCGCACCGCGTCGCTCGGGCTGCGCAGATCGACGGTGAAACCGGCCCGCGCCGGGATGACGTTGACGGCGCCCGGCTGAACCTCGATCCGGCCGACGGTGGCGACGAGGTCGGGCGCGTCGAGCGCCGTCCGCTCCACCGTCGAGATCATCTCGGCCGCGGCGGCCAGCGCGTCGCGGCGCAGGCGCATCGGCACCGTGCCGGCATGGCCGGCGACGCCCTCGACCTCGACCTTGAATCGACTCGCTCCGGCGATTGCGGTGACGATGCCGACCGGCAGCCCCTCGGCCTCCAGCACCGGTCCCTGTTCGATATGAGCTTCCACATAGCCGAGGATGTCTGCCTTGCGCCGCCCGATCGCCGCGATGGCGCGCGGATCGCCGCCGAAGGCATCGAGCGCCGCGCGCAGGCTGATGCCGGCGTCGTCGGTCACGTCGAGGGCGGCGGGGTCGAAGGTGCCGGCGACGGCCCGCGACCCCGACAGCGTGACCGGGAAGCGCACGCCCTCCTCGTCGCCGAAGGCGATGATCTCGATGGCGACAGCAAGGCGCTCTTGGCGGGCGTGAAGCTCGGCCACGGCCTCGATCGCCGCGACGACGCCGAAATTGCCGTCGTAACGGCCGGCATCGCGCACCGTGTCGATATGCGAGCCGAGGATCAGCGTCCCGGCGTCCGGCGCGGAGCCTGCGTAGCGGCCGACCACGTTGCCGACGGCGTCGAGGGATGCCGCCATGCCGGCGTCTTCCATCCAGCCCATCACCTTCAGGGCGGCCGCCTTGTGCTCCGGCGTCAGGTAAAGGCGGGTCAGAGCCTCGCCGTCACTCGACAGCGTGGCGAGCTCGTCGAGCCGCGCCATGACGCGGGCGGTTCGATCGTTGGGTTTCGAGCGGGCTGCGAAGCTGAGATCGGTCATCGAACTTTCGACTCTAAGCAGTTGTTTGGAGACTCGTTTCTCCTCAGCCTGAGCCGGCGCAGCCAAGTTCACGCTGGCTGCGTAGACTTGGCTGCGCGGCCGGGTCGAAGGACGGCAAGCGTTAGCCGTGCTTCGAGACGGTCCTGGCGGACCTCCTCAGCACGAGGATCGTTTGTCTTCAAAGAGAGTATTCGGCGAGGCAGACGAACGCGACGCGCCCGCTTCCTCACTTAGGACCAGGATGGCGCGGAAGTCGTTGACATTGGTGCGCGTCGGCCCGGTGATCACCTGGTCGCCGAGCGCCTCGAAGTAAGCGTGGGCATCATTGTCGGCGAGGCTCGCCCTAGCGTCGATGCCGCGCGCCGCAGCGCGAGCGAGCGTGTCGGGGGTGAGGATCGCGCCTGCCACCTCCTCGGCGCCGTCGACGCCGTCGGTGTCGCCGGCGATGGCGTAAGCGCTCGGCAAGCCATCGAGCGCCACGCCGAGGGCGAGCAGGAATTCGACATTGCGGCCGCCGCGACCTCGGCCGCGCATCGTCACCGTCGTCTCGCCGCCCGAGACCAGGACGCAGGGCGGTGCTGCCGGTTGACCATGGCGCGCGGCCTGCCGGGCGATGCCGGCCATGACGCGGCCGACCTCGCGCGCCTCGCCCTCGATCGCGTCGCCGAGGATCAGCGGCGTGACGCCGGCGGCGCGCGCCACCTCGGCCGCCGCTTCGAGCGACATCTGCGGCGTGGCGATGAGGATGGTCTCGGCGTGCACGAGGCGCGGATCGCCAGGCTTCGGCGTCTCCTCTGCGGCCCGCTCGAGATGCTCGAGGGCGGCGCGCGGCTCGGTGATGCCATGGCGGCGCAGGATGTCGCGAGCCTGCGCGAAGCTCGACGGGTCGGCGACGGTGGGACCCGAGGCGATGGCCGAGAGATCGTCGTTGGGCACGTCGGAGATGACCAGCGTCACGACCCTCGCCGGATGGGCCGCCGCGGCGAGCCGACCGCCCTTGATGGCCGAGAGATGCTTGCGCACCATATTCATCTCGCCGATCGGCGCGCCGCACCTCAGCAACGCCGCGTTGACGGCCTGCTTGTCGGCGAGGCTCAGTCCCTCGGCCGGCAGGGTCAACAGCGCCGAGCCGCCGCCGGAGATCAGCGCGATGACGAGGTCGTCTTCGCTGAGGCCCGAGACGCGATCGAGGATGCGCCGGGCCGCCGCCGCCCCGCGGGCGTCGGGCACCGGATGGGAGGCTTCGACAATCTCGATATGCCGGCACGGCGCCGCGTGACCGTCGCGGGTGACGACCAGACCTTCGAGCGGGCCGTCCCAGGCGAGCTCGACGGCGCGCGCCATCTCGGCCGAGGCCTTGCCGGCGCCGACGACGATCGTGCGGCCCTTCGGCTTCGGCGGCAGGACGGCCGGAATGCGCACCATGGGCGAGGCCGCGGCGACCGCGGCGTCGAACATGGCGCGCAGCAGCGCGCGTGGATCCTCTGGTCCCATGGCGGTCAGGAGGCCTTGCCGATCTCGTGATCGTTCAGCGCTTCGAGAGCCCGCACCAGGGCCGAATGGTCCCAGGCCTTGCCGCCATGGCCCACGCAGGCGCTGAACAGGGTCTGCGCATTGGCGGTGCCGGGCAGGCCGAGGCCGAGTTCGCGTGCGTTGGTCAGCGCGAGGTTCAGGTCCTTCTGGTGCAGTTCGATGCGGAAGCCGGGGTCGAAGGTGCGCTTGATCATCCGCTCGCCATGGACCTCGAGGATGCGCGAGGTGGCGAGGCCGCCCATCAGCGCCTGACGCACCTTGGCGGGATCGGCGCCGGCCTTGGAGGCGAAGAGCAGCCCCTCGGCCACCGCCTCGATGGTCAGGGCCACGACGATCTGGTTCGCCACCTTGGTGGTCTGGCCGTCGCCGACGCCGCCGACCAGCGTGATGTTCTTGCCCATCAGCTCGAACAGGGGTTTGACGCGGTCGAAGGCCGCCTGCGATCCGCCGACCATGATCGACAGGCTCGCGGCCTTGGCGCCGACCTCCCCGCCAGACACCGGCGCGTCGAGATAGTCGCCGCCGAGCTTGGCGATCTTCTCGGCGAAAGCCTTGGTGGCCGAGGGCGAGATCGAGCTCATGTCGACCACCGTCTTGCGGCGGCCGAGGCCCTCGGCGACGCCGTTCTCGCCGAAGAGCACGCGCTCGACGTCGGGCGTGTCGGGCACCATGGTGATGATGATGTCGGCCCGCTCGGCCACCGCCTTGGGCGTGTCGCAAGGCTCGATGCCGGCCTCCGCCAGGGCCTTCGGGACCCCGGACCGGCTCATGCCGAAGACCTGATGGCCGCCCGTCTTGAGATGGCCCGCCATGGGCGCGCCCATGATGCCGAGCCCGATGAATCCAACCTTCATGATCGTGGTCCTTGTCTTCGGTCCCGTTGTCGAGCGGTGGTCTCCCCTCATCCGCCCGCTTCGCGGGCACCTTCTCCCGCAAGGGGAGAAGGCCGCCAGTCTCGCAGGAGAGGCTCCCCTTCTCTCCTTGCGGGAGAAGGTGTCATGGCGAAGCCATGACGGATGAGGGGTTTATTCCTTTATCCGCTACCCGTGCAGCAATCCCTTGGCCCATTCCAGCCCAGCCGAAGTGCCGGCGCGGGGCTTGTACTCGCAGCCGATGACCCCCGCATAGCCCTCCTGGTCGAGCGCCGCGAAGATCGCCGGATAGTTGATCTCGCCGGTGCCGGGTTCGTTGCGGCCCGGATTGTCGGCGAGCTGGATATGAGCGATGCGGTCCTTGTGTCGGCGCCAGGTGGCGAGGAGCTCGCCGCCCGAGCGCTGCCGGTGGTAGATGTCGTATTGCAGGAAGAGGTTTGGCGCACCGATCTCGTCCATCAGCGCCACGGCCTTCTCGACCGTGTCGAGGTGGAAGCTCGGGATATCGAAGGCGTTCACCGGCTCCACAAGCAGCTTGATGTCGGCGGCCTTCAGTTCGGAAGCGGCGAAGCGCAGGTTGTCGAGAAGCGTCTCGCGCACCGTGCCGGCCTCGACCCCCTTCGGCGTCAGCCCGACCAGGCAGTTGAGCATGGTGCAACCGAGCGCATGGGCATAGTCGATGGCGAGCGACACGCCCGCGCGGAACTCGTCCCGTCGTTCGGGCAGGACCGCGATGCCGCGCTCGCCCTTGGCCCAGTCACCGGCCGGCAGGTTATGCAGCACGAGCGTCTGGCCGCTGTCCTTTAGCGCCGCGGCGACCTGGTCCTTGGGGAAATCGTAGGGGAACATGAACTCGACGGCGTCGAACCCGTCGGTTCTGGCGGCGGCGAAGCGGTCGAGGAAGCCGTGCTCGGTGTAGAGCATGGTGAGGTTGGCGGCGAGCTTGGGCATGGGTCTTCCCTGCGATCAGCGGGCGGCCGCGAGCTTGGGCTGCGGCTCGAGATCCTGGCTCCGCTTGAGCGACAGGGACGGATCGAGGCAGAGGATCTCCTCGAACTCGTTGACGCCGTCGACCTCGGTGCCCATCGAGATATTGGTGACGCGCTCCAGGATGAACTCCAGCACCACCGGCACCTGGTGCTCGCGCATCAGATCCTCGGCGCGGCGGAAGGCCTCCTTGAACTCGTTGGGGCTCTTGACCCGGATTGCCTTGCAGCCGAGCCCCTCGGCCACCGCTACATGGTCGACGCCGTAGCCCGGCACGGCGTCGCCCTCGGGCGCCGCATTGATGTTGTCGAAGGCGAGGGAGACCTCGAAATCCATGCCGAAGCCGCGCTGCGACTGGCGGATCAGCCCGAGGTAGGAATTGTTCACCACCACATGGAGATAGGGCAGCTTGTGCTGCGCCCCGACCGCCAGTTCCTCGATCATGAACTGGAAATCGTAGTCGCCCGAGAGCGCCACGATCTTGCGGTCGGGGTCGGCGGCGCGCACGCCGAGCGCCGCCGGCAGCGTCCAGCCCAAGGGGCCGGCCTGGCCGCAGTTGATCCAGTTGCGCGGCTTGTAGACGTGCAGGAACTGCGCGCCGGCGATCTGCGACAGGCCGATCGTCGTGACGTAGCAGGTCTCCCGGTCGAAGACCTCGTTCATCTCCTGGTAGACCCGCTGGGGCTTCAGCGGCACCGCGTCGAAATGGCTCTTGCGCAGCATGTTCTTCTTGCGGTGCAGGCAGGAGCCGGCCCAGGCCGAGCGGTCCTTCAGCGTGCCGGCCCGCTTCATTTCGGCCGCCACGGTGACGAAGAGTTCGAGCGCCGCGCCGGCGTCCGACACGATACCGAGGTCGGGGCCGAAGACCCGGCCGATCTGCGTCGGCTCGATGTCGACATGCACGAAGCTGCGGCCCTTGGTATAGGTCTCGACTGAGCCGGTGTGGCGGTTGGCCCAGCGGTTGCCGATGCCGAGGACGAAGTCCGACTCGAGGAAGGTGGCGTTGCCGTAGCGGTGGCTCGTCTGCAGCCCGACCATGCCGGCCATCAGCGGGTGGTCGTCCGGGATCGTGCCCCAGCCCATTAGCGTCGGGATCACCGGCACGCCGACGAGTTCGGCGAATTCGACGAGGAGGTCGCTCGCATCCGCGTTGATGATGCCGCCGCCCGCCACGATCAGCGGCCGCTCGGCGGCATTCAGCAGGGCGAGCGCCTTCTCGGCCTGCTTGCGGGTGGCGGCAGGCTTGTAGACCGCCAGCGGCGCATAGGTCTCGACGTCGAACTCGATCTCGGCCATCTGCACGTCGATCGGCAGGTCGATCAGCACGGGGCCGGGACGGCCCGAGCGCATCAGGTGGAAGGCCTGCTGGAAGACGCGCGGCACGAGCGCCGGCTCGCGCACGCAGACCGACCATTTGGTGACGGGCTTCGAGATCGACTCGATGTCCACCGCCTGGAAGTCCTCCTTGTAGAGTTTTGCCCGCGGTGCCTGACCCGTGATGCAAAGGATCGGGATCGAATCGGCCAGGGCCGAATAGAGCCCGGTGATCATGTCGGTGCCGGCCGGCCCCGACGTGCCGATGCAGACCCCGATATTGCCGGCCCTGGCGCGCGTATAGCCCTCGGCCATGTGCGAGGCACCCTCGACGTGACGGGCCAGGACGTGGCGGATCGTGCCGCGGCTCTTCAGGGCTGCGTAGAGCGGGTTGATGGCGGCGCCGGGCACGCCGAAGGCGACGCTCACGCCCTCCGCCTCCAGCACCCGAACCGCTGCCTCGATCGCCTTCATCCTGGCCATGGCCGTTCCTCCCCGGTTGTTCGCTTCCCGCCAGGCTCACGCGATCGCCGCAGAGGCTGGTGCAACCGCTGCTTCGGCGTGAGCCGAGGACGACGCAACATAGCCGGCGGCGAGCATGCCCAGTTTCAAATTCTTTCGTATACACTCTCCAGCGGACGAGCCCGGCTGCCGCGCCGGGCGGCGTGTTCCCTGACCGAACGACAGCGCTCGCTTCACCATTCTCGACGAATGCCGGCGCGCCGTCGAGCAAGACGACATCGGCTCGCTCGCGCATCTTCACCCCGAGGGGCGGCCGAAGGATCGCCTCGGATCAGCACAATCTCACCCGCTGCGGGCGCGACGGACGGCGTTCTCGATCACGATCAGGGCCAACCCGACGAACAGGACGATGCCGCCCCATGCCGGCGCCAGGGCGCCGCCCCGGTCGAGCAGCCAGACCACGGCGATCCACGCCAGGATCGCAGCCGCCAGCGTGGCGTCGTCGACGATGAGCCCATAGGCCTCCCGCAACAGACCGACGAAGCGCGACATGGGTTGCCTCCTCACGGGCTCGATCGGGCGAGACGGCGGCCATTCGCGACGCAGAGCCTGACCGCCACCAGCGCGGTCGCGAGATAGCCGGCGACCAGCCCGAGAAGCGACCAGTCGGCACCCGGCCAACCGACGCCGATCCCCTCCCCCACCCAGAAGGTGCCGAAGGCGGCCAGCAACACGCCGACGCCGAATTTCAGCGTGTTTTCGGGAATCGAGGCGAGCGGCCGATGCACCGCGAAGCCGAGGGCTACCACGACGACCAGCGCCGCCAGGGCCCCGAGGCTCGCCGGGAGCAGCAGGCCCGGGCCGCCGGTACCGATGGCGAGCACGATGAACACCACCTCGATGCCCTCCAGCATGACGATGTTGAAGGCGGTGCCGACCGCCACCCGGTCGAGCCCAGGGCCGACCGCCCCTGCATCCCGCAACGTCGCCGACTGCTTGGCGAAAGCGGCCGCTTCGTCGTGCAGCGGGAGAATCCCGGCCGAGCGCAGCACGGCCTTGCGCAGCCATCGCATGCCGAACAGCAGCAGCAATGTGCCGACGCCCATCTGCAACACATCGAGAGGAACGCGGGCCAGCGCGGGGCCGAGGGCTGCGACTATGGCCAGGAGGACGACGAGAGCAGCCGCCGTCCCGGTCAGCGCGCCACGCCAGCTGCGTGTGCTGCCGACCGCGAGGACCACCGTCAAAGCCTCCGCGCATTCGACCAGCGAGGCCAGGAAAGCGGCCAGGAGGGACGGCCCGGCGTGGGCCCAGCTGATGCTCATCCGCGTCATGCTCCCGTGAAATCGCGCCGTAGCAAAGACTGCAGTCATTCACACTTGTCAAGATTTCACTACGCCGCTACAAAGCCCGTCGTGAATCCGAGAGGCAACCGCCCTGACCGAAGCCGTTGATTTTCGCGACCGCGTCGGCAGGAAGATGCCCGATCTCGCGCCCGCGGCGCGGCGCGTCATCCGGTTCATCGACGACAATCGCGCCACGGCGCTGGCGAGCTCCGCCATGGAGATCGCCGCCCAGGTCGGAACGTCCGACGCGACGGTGGTGCGCGCCGCCCAAAGCCTCGGCTTCACCGGCTTGGCCGGTCTGAAGCAGGCGCTCGCCGCCTCGATCGACCGCCCCGCCACCCCGGCGGACGACATGCGCCATACGCTGGCGGAGGTCGGCGAGAGCGCCGCCAAGGCGGTCGACGTCGTGCTCGACGCGCATCGGGAGGCGCTGGTGGGCCTCGCTACGCCGGAGGCGAAGGGGCGGATCGCCACAGCGGTGTCCCTCCTGCACGGCGCCGGGCGGATCGCGATCTTCGGCATCGGACCCTCGGCCGCCCTGGCGCATTATGCGGCCGTGCCGCTCGGCCGCACGGGTCGCCGCACGCTGATCCTCGATCGGACGGGCCGCATGCTGGCGGACCAGCTGCTCGACCTGCGCCCCGGAGATGCGCTCCTGGCCTTGAGCTATGGCCGGCCCTATCGCGAAGTCCTGACGGTCTTTTCCGAGGCCCGGCGGCTCGGCCTTCCGACGGTGCTGCTGACCAGCGATCCGAAGCACAAGCTCGGGTCCCTGGCCGATGTCGTCCTGGTGGCCGCGCGCGGACGGGCGGGGCAGGTCGCCCTGCATGGCGCGACGCTCGTCGCCATCGAGGCGATCGTCCTCGGCCTCGCCTCGGCGTTCGGCGGCGAGGCGCTGGCGACGCTCGACCGCCTCAACGCGCTGCGCGAGGCCGTCGGCGAACGACGGCGCGGAGAGGGCTGAGACGATGGGCACGACCTGGCTCTTCGCGCGGGCACGGCGCAGCATCGGGACGGCCGTGATCGCCGTCGTCGCCCTGGGCGCCGCCTGCGGCGGATGGGCCGGCTATCTGCGGATCACCGGCAACATCCACGAGATCGAGCCCGGCGTCTTTCGGTCCGCCCAGCTCGGAGCCGACAAGCTCGTGGCCCTGATCGACGAGCACCACATCAAGACCGTGCTCAACTTGCGCGGCAACGACCCCGGCGAAGGATGGTACGACGCGGAGGCGAAGGCGGTGCATGACGCTGGCGCACGCTATGTCAGCATCGGCCTCTCGGACAGCCACGAGCCGGACCCGGCGACGCTGGCCAAGCTCGTCGACGCTCTGAAGACCGCGCCGAAGCCGCTGCTCCTCCATTGCGCGGCCGGCGCCGATCGCGCGGGCCTCGCCTCGGCGATCTACGAGTTCCTCGTCATGCACCGGCCGCCTGCGGTCGCCGACGAACAGCTCTCGTTCCGCTACGGCCATTTCCCCTGGCTGATCAGCCGGACCGGCGCCATGGACAGGACCTTCGAACGGGTCGTGTCGGAGACGAACTGACGGCAACGGCTCTCGCGCAGGATGTCAGGCAAGCGGGGTGCTCGCGTTCGCTATCCCGCCAGGGACGGCCGGGCGGCCGCCACGAAGCGCCGCACGCGCGCCGGATCGACCGGGTTCCACCAGACCCCGTCCTGCTTCAACGACGAGGCGACGATCACGCCGTCGACGATGCCGAGGATGGCCGCGACATTGTCGGTCGTGACGCCACTGCCGACGAGCGTCGGCAGGTGGGAGGCCTCCTTGATGCGCCGGACATAGTCGAGGTCGGCCGTGTGGCCCGTCCTCTGCCCCGTCGCGATGATCGCATCGGCGTCGAAGAAGACGAGGTCGCGCACCAGCTCCTCGACCGGACGGTCGCCCGTTATCGCGTGGGCGCCGTGCTTCACATCGGCATCGGCGAAGATCCGCACTCCCTTGGCGCGGAGATTGGCCCGGTAGCGCATGGCGTGCGCGGCCTCGCCGTCGAGCAGGCCTTCGTTGGCCACATAGGCATTGGCCCATTGGTTGACCCGGATGAAGCCGGCGCCCGACGCCGAGGCGATGGCCAGCGCCGGAATGGGCGCATTCGCCAGCACGTTGATGCCGAGCGGCTTGCCGAGCGCGCCGCGGATGCGGTCGGCCGCGACCGCCATATGGGCCGCGACCTCCGGCCCGATGGCGCCGGGCTTGGCGAAGGGGATGTCGCCGTGGTTCTCGACCATCACGCCGTCGCAGCCGCCGTCGAGATAGGCACGGGCATCGGACAGCGCGCGCGCATAGATGGCCTCGACGCCGCCATCCTCGTAGCGCGGCGCGCCCGGCAGGGGCATGAGGTGCACGACGCCGATCAGCGCCTTGGGACGACCGAACAAGGCCTCGATGGCATTGCCGGACGTCGACGAGATGGGCGAAGCGGTCATCGGACTCTCCGGTGGTGAACAGGTGATGGCAGCGCGACCATTTCTTCGGCGGACGGGCAGGAGGCCAGCGCGCCGGGCCGCGTGACCGAGAGGGAGGCCGCAGCCGTCGCCCGCGCCAGGGCCTCGACCTTCGCATGGCCGCTCGCGAGCAGCCCAACGAGCACGCCGCAGAACACATCCCCGGCTCCTGACGTGTCGCGTGCCACTGCGGCCGGGGCCTCGATCTCGATCCTGTCAGGCCCCGCGAGGCAAAGCACGCCCCGCGCTCCGCGCGTGACCACCACGGCACCGGCGCCCCACACGAGCACCGCGACCGCGCCCGTCTCGACCTCCGCGTCACCACTGATGGCCCGCAGCTCTCCTTCGTTGAGGACGAGCCAATCGACGTCCGACCAGATCGGGCCGCCAGCACTCCACAAGGGGCTCGGGTTCAGCACCGTCACGGCGCCACGCCGCCGCGCCTCGGCGAGGCAGGCCCGGGTGGTCTCGGCCGGCAGGTTGCCTTGCATCAGCAGCGTGTCGCCCGCGGCGATGGCGTGGCGCAGATCGGTCTCGGCCAAGGGGTCGAAGAGACGCGCGGCAGCCGTGGTGGAGACGATCACGTTCTCGCCGTCGGGCCGCACCAGGATGACCGACGCGTCGGTCGGCAATGCGGTGGCGGCGAGCCGCAGGATGAGGCCGCGCTCCCCGGCCAGGTCGACGATCAGCCTCTCGCGGTCGGCGATGCCGACGGGAGCCCGAAGCGTGACGGGGGCGCCGGTGCGGGCCGCGGCGACCGCCTGATTCAGGCCCTTGCCGCCGAGGCCCGAGCGGCTCGACGTCGCCACCAGGGTCTCCCCTGGAGCCGGAAAGCGCTCGACCCCGAGCGTGGTATCGATGCAGAGGTTGCCGACGACGTGGATCGTCATGGATCGGAGGAGATCACGAGGCCGAGAAGACCCGCACGGGGTTCCGCTTCAGCATCAGATCGATCTCCTCGGCCCCGAGACCATGGCGCTTCAGGCGCGGCACGAAATGCTTGAGGATATAGCCGTAGCCGAAGCCGCCGTAGCGGGTCAGCATGATCTTCAGGAAGACGTCCTGGGACATCAGGACCCGCTCGCCGAAGCCCTTGTCGATGAGGGCGCGGATGGCACGGGCGTTCTCCTCGTCGGACGGCGACTGGGCGTCCTGGTCGGCATAGTAATAGTCCATGCCGATCATGTCATATTCGAGGAAGGCGCCGCGCCGGGCGAGCGCCATCTGGTAGTCCAGGTCGTCGTGGCTCGGGTTCATGTGGCAGAGCACGGTGTGGTCGAGGTCCGCCCCCTCGCCTTCGACGATATCGAGGACCTCGTGGGCCAGCCGCTCCCAGCCCGGCAGGTGGATGGAGAGCGGCACGCCGGTCAGGCGCGAGGCGCGGGCCGCCGCCCGCAGCGATTTGCGCTCCGCCTCCGTGAAGCCCTTGCTGACGCCGATCTCGCCGATGATGCCGGCCATCACCTCGGGCTGCGCTGCGCCCCCGCCCACGTCCGCGACGATGAAGGCCGTCGCCTCGTCGAGGTCCATCCGGGTGAACCAGTCGGGGTGGGACGGTTCGAGATAGAAGCCCGAGCCCATGACGATGTTGAGGCGCGTGCGGCGGGCGATGCGCTGCAGCGCCGCGGGATCGCGCCCGATGCCGAAATTGGTGGGATCGACCACCGTGTCGCCGCCGAGCTCGGTGAAGCGGCCGAGCTCGCCCACCGCCAGGTTGACGTCGAGCAGGAAGCAATTGTCGCGGCTCAAGAACGGATTCATCCGCAGGTCGCCGATGTTCTCCATGCTCACCGGCGCCTCGGCCAAAGCCATCTCCGAGGCCCGGCAGGGGCATGTCCAGAGCTTCGACGCATCGAGCAGGATATGCTCGTGCATCAGGGTCACGCCCATGCTCTCCTTCGGAATCGGACCGAGCACCGTCATCACCGTGCCGCTCCGGACTCCGATCGGATGCCTGCCCGCCTGTTGCATGTCGTCTCGCCTCAGCGCTTGCGGACCGAGCCGCGGAAGATGCGGAAGTTCATCCAGATCGCGATCAGGATGATCGCGCCGGTGACGATGGGGGTCAGGAACGGCGACAGATGCGCCAGGATCAGGCCGTTGCCGATCACCGCGACCGTCAGGGCGCCGAGCACCGTCCCGACCATGGTGCCGCGTCCGCCGAAGAGGCTCGTGCCGCCGAGCACCACGGCGGCGATGACGTCGAGCTCGAACCCCTGCCCGGCATTGGAGGAGCCGCTGCCGAGGCGGGCCGCCAGCACCAGGCCGGCCAGCGCCGCCGTCACGCCCGACAGCACGTAGACGAACAGCGTGACCGCGCGCGTGTTGACCCCCGCCCGGCGTACCGCCTCGGCATTGGCGCCGATGCCCGTCACGTAGCGGCCGAAGGGCGTCTGGTTGAAGGTGACGAAGCCGAGGATCACGACCGCGAGGGCGATCAGCGCCGGCAGCGGGACGCCGAGCAGCCAGCCGCGGCCGAGGTCGACGAAGAGCAGGCTCGACGAAATGGGAATCGAATAGCCGCCGGTCATCAGCAGGGCGACGCCCCGGATGATGCTCAAGCCCGCCAGGGTGACGATGAAGGCCGGGACCCCCTCGTAGGCCACGAAGAAGCCCTGCAAGGCGCCAATCAGCCCGCCGAGGACGAGCATGAGGCCGGCGGCGAGGATCCACGGCATGCCGGCATGGATCAGGATGGCACAGAGCGCGCTGATCAGCGCCAGGATGGAGCCGACCGAGAGGTCGATGCCGCCCGTGGTGATCACCAGCGTCATGGCCACCGCCACGGTCAGGAGCGGCGCGGACTGGCGCAGGATGTTCAGGATGTTGGGGAGGGTGAGGAAATCCTCGCTCGTGAAGGAGAACAGCACGATGACGGCCAGGAAGAACAGCGCGATGGAGCCGACGCTGCCGTTGGCCAGGAAGCGGTCCTTGAGGCTCCGCGGCCGCAGCCGGCCCGGTGCCGCGGGCGTCGAGGCCTCGACCGGCGCGCTCACGGCCGCGTCTCCGTCCGGTTGCCGGCGGCCGAACGCGCGCTGAACTTGCGCCCGACGATCAGGTCGACGACCTCCTCGATGCCGGTCTCCTCGATGCGCCGTTCCGCGATAGCCCGGCCCTCGTACATCACCTGGATACGGTCGCAGACCAGGAACAGGTCCTGCAGCCGATGGGTGATCAGGATGACGCTGACGCCGCGCTGGCTGACCGCGCGGATCAGCTCCAGCACGGCCTCGACCTCGGCCACCGCCAGGGCGGCGGTGGGTTCGTCCATGATCAGCACCTTGGGCTCGAACGAGGCCGCGCGGCCGATGGCGATCGACTGCCGCTGCCCGCCCGACAGGTTCTCGACATGGACATCGATGTCGGGCACCGAGATGCCGAGCCGGGTCAGCATGGCGACGGCATCCGCCCGCATGCGCCGCTTGTCGAGGAACGGTATGCCGAGGATGCGCCGTCGCGGCTCGCGGCCGAGAAACAGGTTGCCCGCCACATCCACTGTGTCGCAGAGCGACAGATCCTGGTAGACCATCTCGACGTGATGGGCGCGCGCATCGGCCGGCGTCAGGAAATCGACCCGCATGCCGTCGATCTCGATGGTGCCGCTGTCGGGCACCACTGCTCCCGACAGGACCTTGCTCAGCGTCGACTTGCCGGCCCCGTTGTCGCCGACGAGGCCCAGAACCTCGCCGGGCGCGAGGTCGAGCGCGACGTCGGACAGCGTCTGGATCGTGCCGTAGCGCTTGGAGATGCCGCGCATGCGGACCCTGGGGGGTGCCTCGCCTCTCGCCGCCTCCATGGCCCCGACCTTACTTGAACATGGCCCGATACTTGTCGACGTTTGCCTTGGTGACGATCGTCACCGGCACGTGCATGACGGGATCGACCTTGCCGCCTTTCTTGAGCGTCGCCAGCGACTCGATCGCGGTCTTGCCCTCGGTATAGGGGTCCTGCTGCACGACGGCTATGACCCAACCCTCGTCGATTCCCTTGATGGCCTGGGCGGTCAGGTCCCAGCCGAAGACCTTGACCTGATCCTTCTTGCCGGCGGTGTCGACGGCCGAGACGGCCCCGATCAGCGCCGGCTCGCCGGTGGCATAGATGGCGTTCATGCTGGGATTGGCGGTCATCAGGTTCTCGGAGGCCGAGAGCGCGACATCCTGGACGTTCTGGCCGTCGACCGTGTCGGCGAAGGTCACGCCGCCGCCCGTGGCGGTCTTCTTGAAGCCGTCGAGCCGCTGGTTCTGGATAAAGGAATTGAGCGCGCCGACGATGCCGACCTTGGCCTTGCCGCCCATGTCCTTCTTGACGTAATCGGCGAAGAACGTGCCGATCTCCTCGCCGGCCTTGGCATTGTCGACGCCGACGAAGGCGGCATTGTCGCCGTTCGGGATCTGCGCGTCGACCGCGATGACCGGGATGCCGGCCTTCTTGGCGGCCGTGATCGCCGGCTTGACGCCATTGACGTCGATGGCGACCAGCACGATGCCGTCGACCTTCTGGGTGATGTAGTTGTCGATCGCGTCGTTCTGCGCGCTCGGAACGTTGTTGGCATTGAAGATGACGAGCTTGTCGCCCGCCGCGTCCGCCGCCTTCTTGGCGCCGTCGTTGATCTGGTTGAAGAACAGGGCCTGCTGGTTGATGGTCACCAGCGCGAAGGTGGAGGCCTCGGCCCCCGTCGCGCAAAGCCCGGCCAGGCCGAGCGCCAGGACGGCGCCGCTCAGCCGCATCGTGGTGGATCGCTTCATCGTTCCCTCCGTCAGCCATGAGCGGATCCCGGTAGGCCGCCCGGCGAGGATCATTCAAGTTACTTGAATGGCTGTCAATGACGGTCGATCTCGTTTGATCAGAACGTCGGCGGGGTGTTGACCCAGAAGATGCTGGCCGGCTCGCCGCCCAGGTTGCGATAGGCGTGCGGCACGTCCGAGCCGAAGACGAACGAGTCGCCCTGCGACAGGATGAACGTACGCCCGTCGAGGATCAGTTCGATGCGGCCACGCAGCACGTAGCCGACCTCCTCGCCGGCATGCTGGATCGGTCCGGCGCTCTCGCCGCCGACCTCGATATGGTGGATGTTGCATTGCAGCAGGTGGCCGGCCGAATAGGGGATGACGCGCTCGAGGCTGATGCCTTCGCCCCGGCGGAGCGGGTCGAGCGTGATGATGGGCCGCGAGCCGTCGCGGAAGATGATGCCTTCCTCGCCGTGGTTCTCCTCGAACATCCAGCCGATGTTGGTGTCGAGCGCCTGCACCAGGCGGTGCAGCATCGGGAGCGAGGGCGACGCCTTGCCGTTCTCGATCTTGGAGAGCAGGCTTTCCGAACATCCGGCGGCGTCCGCCAGCGCCTTCAGCGTCAGGCCGCGCGTCTGCCGCGCCAGCCGCAAGCGAATGCTCACACCCGAGATCGTCGGGGCGTCGTCGATATCCATCGCTACGACAGGGCTCCGCACAAGGGGACGAGCGAACAGCGCCGACCATCACACGTTTCCGGGCTCGGTCATAGCCGAATGCCACCAGCGGCGGGGCGACATCGGAAAGGATGCGCGTCTCGCGATCCTGTCATTGACGGGCGCGGGCGCGGAGTCCAGCATCCCGTCGCCGCGGGGCGTCGCCCTCACGGCCTCCAAACCCCCGCATCGACTGGTGACATGAGATGGCCGTCGAATTCGGCGACGAAGCGCTGGCCCATCTCACGACGGCGATCCGCGCCGCCCTGCCGGCCTGGGGGCTGCCGCCCGAGGCCGATGTCGCGCTCCTCAACGTGTCGGAGAACGCCACCTTCCGGGTCGACGATGCCCGGGGCGGACGCGCGGTCGCGCTTCGCGTCCATCGGCTGAACTACCATGCGGCCGAGGAGATCCGCTCCGAGATCGCCTGGATCGAGGCCTTGCGGCGCGAGGCGATCGTCGAAACTCCGGCGCCCCTGCCCGGCCGCGACGGCGACTATCTGCAGATCCTGGTCTCGCCCTCGGGATTGCCGCCCCGCCATGCCGTCGCCTTCGCGTTCGCGCCGGGTGCCGAGCCTGCCCCCGACGCCGACCTGCCCGGCTGGTTCAAAATCCTCGGGACGCTGACGGCGCGCATGCACAGACATACGGAGCGCTGGACGCCCCCCGAGCGCTTCCGCCGCAAGACCTGGGACTTCGACGCGATGTTCGGCCCGCGGCCGCTCTGGGGGGACTGGCGCGCCGGCGTCGGGCTCGACGCCGCCGGCCGGGCGCTGCTCGGCCGGGCGCTCGACCTGATCGGCGCGCGGCTCGACCGCTTCGGCCGAACGCCGGAGCGCTTTGGGCTGATCCACGCCGACCTCAGGCTCGCCAACCTCTTGGTCGACGGAGCGCACCTGCGCGTCATCGATTTCGACGACTGCGGGTTCTGCTGGCGGCTCTACGACTTCGCCGCCGCCGTCAGCTTCTTCGAGCATGAGCCGATCGTCGAGGCGCTGCGCGACGCCTGGATCGAAGGCTATCGGACCGTTCGCGCGCTGCCGCAGGAGGAGGCGGACGAGATGCCGGTCTTCATCGCGATGCGGCGCTTCCTGCTGGTCGCCTGGATCGCCTCGCATCCGGAGGTGCCGGTCGCCCGGGAGCTCGGCGCGGCCTATACCTTGGGGGCCATGGACATGGCCGAGCGCCTGCTGTCCGATTTCGGGTGACGGCGCCAGTGCGAGCGGATGCTCGGACTTGAGCGCGGGCTGCCGACCAGCCGCAGGTCGCGCCGCGTGTCACGACGGCAGCAGGCCGACCCGGCGCGCCGCCACGACGCGGTAGAGGGGGTCGCCCGTGCGGGCGAATTCCTCGAGCGCCGAGAAGACGAGGCTCGGGTCGTGCTCGTCGTCCGAGGCCACCGCTGCCGCGGCGATCGCGGCATCGTCCGGCACGTCGAGACCGCGCCAGGCGTCGAGCATCGCCGCAGGCACCGGCTGCGGCATACCGATCTTCGGGTAGACCGCCATGATCACCTGCCAGAAGTTGCGGACGAGCGGCCGCGGATCGTCGAGATACGGCACGATCTGGCGCAGCCAGTGGGCGCCCGTGAGCGCATGCAGGGCTTCGAAACTCATCGTGCTGGCATAGAGCGCGAGCGAGGCCTCGGCGATGCGGTCGAGCGTCTGCGGGCCGATGCGGAGCCGGCCCACGAGCGGCGGCAGGGCCGGGTCGCGCCCGACCGCCCGGATCCAGTGCCAAAGCAGGTCCGACTCCGCCTGCACGCCTTGGAACGCCGGCCGCTCGCGCATCTCGAGCAGCACCGCCAGCGGATCGTCGAGGTCGGCCACGATGCCCTCAGGCTGCGGCAGAGGCAGGAAGGTCGCCGCCCAATAGCCGAGCGCGATGCCGATCTCGGCCTCGTCGCCCCGCATCACCCCGTAGGCAAGGCGCATCAGCCCATGCAGTGCGCTGGCACCGATTCCCGGTGCCAGGATCGGCACGGTGCGTCGGACGGCCTCCCGCCAGCCGAGGCGGCGCACCTCCGCCTCGAAGAAGCGGCGGTAGTCCGTCTCGCGGCTGCGGTCGCCGAGATGTCCCTGCCAATCCTCCACGGCGATCGGCGCGACCGGCGCCGCAAGGGGCGGCACCTTGTTGGTCGCCGTGTACATCCGCGCATAGGCGTGCAGCCGGTCGGCCGAGCCGCCGAGCCGCGCCATGATCTCGATCACCATGGGCAGATGGTTCGCCAGCAGGTGCGGGAATTCGGCGCTGCGCGCCTGCGTCTCGGCGATCAGCGCATCGGCCGCCGCGCGGGCGCTGCCGCGGTCATCGATCGCCGTTGCGGCCTGCGCGCTCATACCCGCCTCCTCCGGCCTCGGATCGCATCGTCGGCCTGCGATCGAACGTTTGACAATGCCCGGTTTCGTGCGAGGCTGATTGTGAGTGGCACGGAGCGTGCGCGCAAGCGGCCCGGCAAGCGCCCTGGCCGGTCACATCCCGAGGGAAGCGCCATGTCCATGGTCCGTCCATTCCGTCTTGGTCGTGCCCTGTCGGCGACGGTTCTCGTGCTCGGTCTCGCGTCGGGCGCCCGGGCCGAGGGCATGACCCTGACCATGGCCTCGATGAACGATCCCTTCGGCGCCGCCGTGAGCAGGCTCGCCGATCAGATCCACGCCAAGACCGGGGTCAATCTCAAGGTCGATATCATGAGCTACGGCGAGCTCATGACCAAGACGACGGCCGATTTCGTCGGCGGGACCAAGGCCTACGACCTCGTCACGATGGATATCGTCCAGGCCGGCCAATATGCCGAGGGCGGCCATGTCGTGCCGCTCGACGAGCTGATGAAGCGCGACGCGGCGGAGCTGCAGCTCGACGACATCTATCCGGCCATCCTCAAGACGCTCGGCAACTACAACGGCAAGCAGGTCGCCTTCCCGTTCTCGGGCTATGCCAATGTGCTGGTCTATCGCACCGACCTGTTCAAGGCCGCGGGCCTGACGCCACCCGCCACGCTGCAGGACCTGCAGGCGGATGCCGAAAAGCTGACCGACCGAGCCGAGGGCCAATATGGCTGGGTCGCCAACGGCCAGAAGGGTCCGGCGGTGGCGCAGGACTGGATGCAGTACAATGCCCAGCTCGGTGGCTCGATCCTCGACGCGAGCGGCAAGCCGGCACTGAATTCGCCCGCCAACATCAAGAGCCTCACGCTCTACAAGGCGCTGTTCGACAAGGCGGCGCCACCCGGCGCGGTCGATTACGATTGGGGCGGACGCGAGGAGGCCTTCCGCCAGGGGATCGCGGCGACCATGCAGACCTGGTCGGTCGGCGCATCGAGCTACGGTGACCCGGACAAGTCGAAGATCGTCGGCAAGTTCGCCATGACCGAGGCGCCTCCGGGCGCAGGCGTGAAGGAGCAGTACGGCCTCGGCGGCTGGGGCCTGTCGATCAACAAGGATATCTCCACGGACCGCCAGGAGGCGGCCTGGAAGGTCATCAAATATCTGTGCGGCGCCGAAGGCCAGAAGGCGCAGGCCCTGCTCGGCTCGGGCGGCTTCATCCGCAAGAGCACGCTGCACGACCCCGAGCTCCTGGCGAAATTCCCCTTCCTGCCGGTGATCGACACCTCGTTCCAGCACGCCAACGGCGACTATCGTCCGCGCATCGCCGAATATCCCGAGATCCAGGACATCCTCGGCACCGCGGTGAACTCGGTGCTGGCCGGCAACGCCGATCCCAAGGCCGCGCTCGACGACGCCCAGGCGCGGGCCAAAGAGTTGTTCTGAGACGGCTCCTACGGTGTCGAAGGTCGATGTTTTACCCCTCATCCGCCCGCTTTGCGGGCACCTTCTCCCGCAAGGGGAGAAGGGCGCCAACGTCGTAGGACAAGGCACCCCCTTCTCCCCTTGCGGGAGAAGGTGCCCAGCCAGAGGCTGGGCGGATGAGGGGTATAAACCACGCCGCGCCGCATGACCCTGCGCGAGCGGCTTTTCCCGTCGAACGAGCCGCTCGAAGCACGCCGGCGGCTGTTTCTCGTCTGCATGACGGCGCCGGTCGTCCTCTATGGGCTCGTCTTCGCGATCTATCCGGCGCTGATCGGCCTCGACTACAGCCTCTATCGCTACAACCTGCTGCGGCCGGGCCGCACCGCCTTCGTGGGCTTCGAGAATTACGCCAAGCTCTGGGCCGACCCGACGACGGCGCGGGCGATCCTCAACACGCTGACCTTCATGGCGGCGGCCGTGTCGATCGAATTCGTGCTCGGCTTCGCGCTCGCGCTGCTGCTCTGGCCCGACAGCCGCTTCAACCGCGCCTGCCTGGCGCTGCTTTTGGTCCCCGTCACCGTGACGCCGCTCGCCACCGGCCTGATGTTCCGCGGCCTTCTGACCCCCGACTACGGCCCGCTCGGCTATTGGGCGCGCGTTCTGGGCCTGTCGTCCGAGCATGGCTTCCTCGGCACGCCCGAGACCGCGCTCGGCACCATCGTCTTCATGGATGTCTGGCAGTGGACGCCGTTGATGGCGCTGATCCTGCTGGCGGGACTCAAGGCGATCCCGTCGAGCTTCCTCGAAGCGGCGGAAATCGACGGGGCAAGCCCCTGGCAGCGCTTCACAACCGTCATCCTGCCCGTCATGGTGCCGACCGTCCTGCTCGCGCTGCTGCTTCGGCTGATCGATGCCTCGATGATCTTCGACACGATCTATGTCACCACCGCCGGCGGTCCCAACGACGCGACCGAAGTGCTGATGATCCGCGCCGTCAAGCAGGGCCTCGAATTCTTCGACATCGGCACGGCCAGCGCCATCGCGGCCTTCATGCTGGCCCTCGTCGGCGCCCTCGCCACGATCTTCTTTCTGCTCATCGGCCGCACCGACCGGAAGGTCGTGCCATGACCCGCCGCGCTCTCGGCACCGCCGCCGCGCGGTTCGCCCTCCTCCTTGCGGTCGTGGTGTTCCTGCTGCCGCTGGTCTGGCTCGCGACCACCGCCTACAAGCCGGCCGGCGACATCTTCTCCGTGCCGCCGCGACTGGCCTTCGTGCCGACGCTGGAGAATTTCCGCGTCCTGTTCAGCCTGTTCGACGTGCCTCGGCTCGTCGGCAACAGCCTCAAGATCAGCCTCGGGACGACGGCCGTGGCGCTTCTGATCGGCATCCCCGGCGGCTATGCGCTCGGCCGCTCGCGCTCGCGCCATGCCGTCACCGTCGCCTATGCGCTGCTCGCCGTGCGCATGATGCCGCGCATCGTCACGCTCCTGCCCTTCTACCTCATCATGCGCGACGTGGGGCTGCTCGGCACGGTCTGGGCGGTGGTGCTGATCAATGCCACGCTCAGCGCCGGCTTCGTGGTCTGGATGATCTTCTCCTATGTCCGGGCGCTGCCGCCCGAGGCCGAGCAGGCGGCGCAGACCGACGGCCGCACCGCCTTCGGCGCCTTCCTGTTCGTCGCCGTGCCGCTCGTCATGCCCGGGATCATCGCCAGCGCGCTATTCAGCATCATGCTGTCCTGGAACGACTTTCTGGCGCCGGTCTATCTCACGACGGTCGGCGCCAAGCCGCTGTCGGTGGCGCTGCTCTCGGCCTACGGAACCAAGGACGTGTCGTGGGGCACGATGGGCGCGCTGACGCATTTCTCGACGCTGCCGATCGTGCTGATCGCCCTCCTGCTCAACCGCTACTTCGTGCAGGGCCTGACCAAGGGCATGCATTGAGGCGGTCGGTTGGAGCTCGGCGCTCAGCAGGTCGGGTCCGGAGCGCCGGCGCAGCCTTCGATCGCCTGGGGCGCTTCGAGGTCGTTACCCTGATGGCATGAGGTCAGGCAACGCCGATCGCTTCGCGGAAGTTCTTGCTTGACTCACGCATAACGCATTAGTTATTGATCCAATCGATAGCCAACGGGTTATGCGATCGGTGCCGTACAGCCACGACATGCTCTTCAAGACGCTCGCCGATCCGACCCGGCGAGCCATTTTCGAACGGCTGTGCCGTGACGGGGAGCAGACGGTCGGAGCCCTGACGGCGCGGGCCGGGGTCTCGCAACCGGCCGTCTCGAAGCACCTTGGCGTCCTCAAGCAGGCCGGGCTGGTGCTCGACCGCCACGAAGGTCGCCGGACCCATTACAGCGCGCAACTCGACGCCTTGGCTCCGCTGATCGACTGGACAAGCCAGATGACCGGCTTCTGGCAGAGCCGGTTCGACGACCTCGAAGACCTTCTGAAAAGGATGGATCAATGACCAGCACCGCGACCGAAACGCGCTCCGTCGTCGTCGATCGTGAAATACCTCATCCGCCGGAAAAGCTCTGGCGCGCGCTCACGCAACCGCACCTGATCGAGGAGTGGCTCATGAAGAACGACTTCGACCCGGTTGTTGGCCATCGCTTCAATCTCCGCGGAGACTGGGGCGCCGTCGATTGTCAGGTCCTGGCGGTCGAGCCGAACAAGGCGCTGTCCTATACTTGGAGCGCTATGGGCCTCGAAAGCGTCGTGACCTGGACCCTGACTCCGACGACCACCGGGACTCATTTGCGCATGGAGCAGTCGGGCTTCCGGCCGGATCAGCAGCAGGCCTATCAGGGCGCGAACTACGGCTGGCAGAAGTTCTTCGCAAATCTTGAGCAGGTCCTGGCGCGAACGGACTGACGTCCGTCGGCATCCGCTTCCGTTCATCGTCGAAGGAGGTCCCGTTGAATTGGAACACGTGGGTTCGGCAGGTCCACCGCTGGCTGTCCATGGCCTTCATGGCGGGCGTCATCGTCTACATCGTCGTGATGCGGCAGGGGCAGCCTGCCGCCTGGGTGGGCCTCTTGCCGCTGCTCCCGCTCGTCTTGCTCCTGTCCACCGGGCTGTACTTGTTCGTGCTGCCTTACACCATGAGGTGGCGCGGAGGGCGGCGTACCGGGGCATAGGTCGGAGTCAATGACGCGGCATGACGATGAACCGATCGGCCCAGGAAACCAGGGGAACGGAAAGAACCACCATGAGCAAGAGCGGGTCTCAGGACGGGAAATCTCCATCTCAGATGATCGATGAGAGGATCGGGGAGCTGGGCGACTGGCGGGGCCAGATGCTCTCCCGGCTCCGCGCATTGATCAAGCAAGCCGACCCGGAGGTGGTCGAGGAATGGAAGTGGCGAGGGGTCCCGGTGTGGTCTCACGACGGATTGATCTGCACCGGCGAGACCTACAAGAGCGTGGTGAAGATGACCTTCGCCAAGGGCGCCGCGCTCGACGACCCGTCAGCCCTCTTCAATTCCAGCCTCGATGGCAACACCCGGCGTGCCATCGACATCCACGAGACTGACAAGATCGACGAGGAGGCGTTGAAGGCGCTTGTTCGCGCGGCCGTGAGGCTGAACATGTCCGGCCCCAAGGGCTGATCGGCCGAGGGAGAGGAACAAGCCCTTCGGAGAAGGTGCGGGAGGCATCAGCCCGAAATCCGCCGTCCCGTCTCGGCATCGAAGAGATGCAGGCCGTGCGGATCGGCGACGAGGCCGACCGGACCGGACGGGCAGCTCAGGCCTGGTGCGCTCTGCGCCAGCACCGCGACGCCACCGACGTCGACATGATGGATCGCGTGCGGCCCGAGCTGTTCGGTGAAGCCGAAGGTGCCGGTCAGGTCCGACACCGTACCTACCGGCGCGATCCCGACGGCCTCGGCGCGCAGGCCTAGCGTCACGCGACGACCGCGCCAGGCCGGCGGCAGCGGCGCCGGCAGGACGATTCGGCCATGGCCCTCGACGGCGGCGTCCGCCCCGTCCTCCGCGACCCTCGCGGCGAGGAAACTCATCGGCTGGGCGCCGACGAAGCCCGCGACGTAGCGGCTGGCCGGCGTATCGTAGACCTCCGTCGGTCGCCCGATCTGCTCGATCCGTCCGGTGTTCATCACGACGATGCGGTCGGCCAAGGTCATGGCCTCGACCTGGTCGTGTGTGACGAAGATCGAGGTCACGCCGAGCCGCTGATGCAGGGCGCGGATCTCGGCCCGCATCTGCACCCTGAGCTTGGCGTCGAGGTTGGAGAGAGGCTCGTCGAAGAGGAACAGCTTCGGATGGCGGATGATGGCGCGCGCCATGGCGACGCGCTGGCGCTGGCCGCCCGAAAGCTGCGAGGGCTTGCGCCGGAGCAAGTCGTCGAGACCGACCGCGCGGGCCGCCTCGGCGACGCGGGCCGCCCGTTCGGCCTTCGGCACGCCGGCGATGCGCAGCGGGTAGCCGATATTGCCGGCGACATCGAGATGCGGATAGAGCGCATAGGTCTGGAACACCATGGCGCATTGCCGCTTGCGCGGCGGCAGATGCGTCACGGCGCGGCCCTCGATCAGGACCTCCCCGGCAGAGACGTCTTCGAGCCCGGCGATCATCCGCAGCAGCGTCGACTTTCCGCAGCCGGAGGGGCCGAGAATGACCACGAACTCGCCAATCGAGACGTCGAGGTCGACGCCCTTGATGACCTCCTGGCCGCCATAGGATTTCCGGACCGCTTCCAGGCCGAGGCCTTGCATCCCATCCATGCTCCGGCGGCCTGCCTCGGCAGGCGGATCAATCATGCTTCCCTCATCGTCGACCGGAGCATAGCAAGACGCAGTCTCCGCGAACGCCGGCCGGTCTCGCCGGAGGCAGGCCGCCACCAAACGGCCGCCGCGTCGGCGTCGCAAACCTATGTGAATGCGTCGCAAAGATCATGCGGTTCCGCATGCACCCACCCTAATTTCGGATCATAGTCGCGCATCGGGAGATCTCTCATGGCGAAGCCGAAGCCGGCCCTCCGCAAGCAGGTGGCGGCGCTGCCGATCCGCCGCGATGCGGAAGGCGAGCTTCGCGTGCTGCTGATCACCTCCCGCGAGACGCAACGCTTCATCCTGCCCAAGGGCTGGCCGATGAAGGGACGCAAGGATCATCGAGCGGCGGCGATCGAGGCCATGCAGGAGGCGGGGGTGATCGGGGCGGTGCATCGCAAGCCCATCGGCAGCTTCGTCTACTGGAAGCGCCTTGCCGACAGGTTCGATCTCTGCAAGGTCAAAGTCTTCGTGCTCGAGGTCGAAACCCATCTCGCCTCCTGGCGCGAGAAGGGGCAGCGCCGGGCGGCGTGGCTGCGGGTCGATGATGCGGCCGACCTCGTCGACGATGCCGGGGTCGTCGACATCATCCGCAGCCTGCCGAAGGTCCTGGCGCATCGCAAGGGCGTCCGCGCCAAGCCGCACAAACGCAAGAAGAAAGCGGCCGGATGAACGGTCGTGCGTCGCGGCTCGCGGGAAGGCATGAGTCGTCAGATGCCGAGATAGCGATGCAGCACCTCCGGCTGAGCTTTCAGGAAGGCCGCGGGCTTCTCCTCGACGATATGGCCGTTGTTCATCAGATAGACGCGGTCGGCGAGGCCCAGCGCCGCGGTGATGTTCTGCTCGACGATGACGATGGTCTGGCCGGCCTCGGCGAGCTTGCGACAGATCTCCACCAACGTTCTCACGATGACCGGCGCGAGGCCCTCGAACGGCTCGTCGAGCAGAATCAGCTTCGGATTGCGGATCAGCGCCCGAGCGATCGAGAGCATCTGCTGCTCGCCACCCGAGAGGTCGGTGCCGCGGCTGCGCCGGCGCTCCTTGAGACGCGGAAACATCGCCCAGATGCGCTCGATCGGCCACCGGCCCGCCGCCGTCAGGGCTGCCAGCCGAAGGTTCTCCTCGACGTTGAGGCTGCCGAAGACGCGCCGCTCCTCCGGGACGAGCTGCATGCCGCGCGTCGCGATGGCGTGCGGCGACAAGCTCGTCGTCGTCTCGCCGTCGAAGACGATGCGACCCGCCTTCGGCCGGACCACGCCCATCAGCGTCTTGAGGGTCGTGCTCTTACCGGCGCCGTTGCGGCCGAGCAGCGCCACGACCTCGTTCGCCTCGACCCGGAGCGAAACGTCGAACAGGATGTGGCTGTCGCCGTAGTAGCTGTTGACGCCGGACATCTCGAGCAGGGTCATTCGGCCGCCATCCCGCCCAGGTAGGCGTCCTGCACGAAGGCGTTGCGCTGGATCTCGGCCGGCGTGCCTTCGGCCAGCAACGTCCCTTCGTTCAGCACGGTGATGCGCTCCGCCAGCTCGAACATGGCGTCCATGTCGTGCTCGACGACGACGAGTGTGCGGCCGCGGCGGATCGCCTTGAGCAGCTGGATCGTCTCGGCGCGCTCGCGCGGGCTCATGCCGGCCAGAGGCTCGTCGAGCAGCAGCAGCGAGGGCGAGGAGGCGAGCGCCAGCCCGATCTCGAGCCGCCGCTTCTCGCCATAGGCGAGATCCGACACCGGCACCTCGGCGCGGGATCCGAGGTTCACGAGGGAAAGGGTCTCATCGACCTGCGCCGCCAGGCCCGCAACGCTGTCGAGACGGCGCAGGAGATCGAGCCGGAACGCACCGCGCCGCTCGGCCAGCGCCGCGACGGTGATGTTCTGGCGCACCGTCAGGCGGCCGAAGAGCTGGTTGACCTGGTAGCTCTTGGTCAGGCCCAGCTGGCACACCGTGGCGATGTTCTTGCCGGTGATGTCGTGGCCGTGGAACAGGATCCGGCCGGACGTCGGCGCGACCTCGCAGGTCAGCATCTTGAAGAAGGTGCTCTTGCCGGCCCCGTTGGGACCGATCACGCCGCGCAGCTCGCCCTCCGCCACGCTGAAGCTGATGTCGCGGTTGGCCACGAGGCCGCCGTAGCGCTTGGTCAGGTTGCGGGCTTCGAGAACCGGTCCGCTATAGGCTGCCGCGCCGGCCCGGCGCCGGAGGGCGGGCGTGGCGGGGGCGGCGGAAGGCGGCGCGGATGAGCCGCGCGTCGCCGCCGTGACCGGAAAGCGGCGGCGCTGGAGATCCGCGAGGTCGCGCAGGCCGCCGATGAGGCCGCGCCGCAGGAAGCAGACCAGCAGCACGAAGATGATGCCGAGCACCAGCTTCCAGGCGGCGCCGAGCCCGAGCGCGCCTTGCAGGGCATCCTGCAGAAAGAGCCAGACGGCGGCGCCCGCGAGCGGACCGAAGAGCGTGCCGGCGCCGCCGATCACCGTCTGCATGACGAGTTGCCCGGACGTGTCGAAGGTGAAGGCATCGGGCGGCATGAAGCCCTGGAGCACGCCGAGGAGGCCACCGGCGAGGCCCGCATAGGCGGCCGCGATGACGAAGGCCGTGAGCTTGTAGCTCCAGACCGAATGGCCGAGCGCCTGCGTCCTCGCCGGGTTGTCGCGGATGGCGATGAGCACGGCCCCGACCGGGGAGGCGACGATGCGGCGGGCCAGCACCATGCCCGCGAAGAAGCAGATGGCGAGGAAGCCGTACATCGACCAGCCGGTCTGCACCCGCCAATGCACGAAACCCAGGTTGAAATCCGGCGACGGGACGCCCGGCAGGCCGTTCTCGCCGCCGGTCAGCGCCGCCAGCGGCGAATTCTCCAGAAAGAAGAAGACCTGCCCGATCGCCACGGTGATCATGGCGAAATAGATGCCGGTGCGGCGCAGCGCGATGAGGCCGACGAGGCCACCCACGATCGCCGCGACGATCGTGCCGACGACGAGCCCCAGGAGGACGTTCGACAGGTAGCCGTTGATCAGCAGATAGGCGGCCGTGAAGCCGCCGGTGCCGAAGAAGGCCGACTGGCCGAAGGACAAGAGTCCTGTATAGCCGAACAGCAGATCGAAGCCGATGCCGAACAGCCCCCAGACCACCACCCGATTGGCGGTGTCGGGCGGCACGCCGAGCGCCGGCAGCACGAAGGGTGCGAGCGCCAGCCCGGCCGCGGTCAGAAGATCGGGGAGCCACCGTCGCGCGGCGGTCGTCGGGGCGATCATTCGCGTCCCTCGAGGCCGAAGAGCCCTTGCGGCCGCAGGATCAGGACGAGCGTCATGACGGCGAAGAGCATGACCTGCGAATAGCTCGGATCGATCATCGAGGTGAGGCTCAGGATCTCGCCGGCGATGAAGCCGCCGAGCACCGCGCCGGGAAACGAGCCGACACCGCCGATCACCACCACGACGAAAGTCTCGACCAGGATGGTGTCGCCGACGTCGGGCGTCAGCGCCACCACCGGCGCGTTGACGATCCCGGCGAATCCCGCCGCCATGGCGCCGATGCCGAAGACCAGCATGAAGACCCGGTCGACGTTGATGCCGAGCAGGTCGACCATGCCGCTGTCCTCGATGCCGGCGCGCACCACCATGCCGAGGCGCGTGCGGTAGAGCACGAGGTAGAGCGCGACGAGCGCCACCGCCGCGATGCCGAGCACCACGATGCGATAGGTCGGATAGATGAGGAAGCCGATGATGGTCACGCCCGAAGCCCAGGCGGGCGGCGGGATCTGCACCGACTGGCTGCCGAAGGCGAGCCGCACCAGCTCGACGATCACGATGCCGAGGCCGAAGGTGACGAGGATCTGATCCTCGGGCGGCCGGGCGTAGAAGAAGCGGATGATGACCCGCTCGACGACGACGCCGACCACTACCATGGCGAGCGCACCCGCCAGCACGGCGACCGCATAGGACTGCGTCGCCGCATAGGCCTCGTAGCCGATATAGCCGCCGAGCATGAACATCGCCCCATGGGCGAGGTTGAGCACGCCGAGCGTCCCGTAGATGATCGTCAGCCCGGAACTGATCAGCGCGAGCAGCGCTCCCAGTGCCAGGCCATTGAAGCACTGGGAGAGGAAGTTCGGCCAACTGAGCATGCGGTCGCCCCCGGCGCCCCGCTCAGGTATAGCTGCCGAGCTTGCAGCCGAGGACATCGGGCTTCGGCATCAGATCCTTGCCCGGCACCACTTCGAGGACGTCGTAATAGTCGTCGGTCCCCTTCATGTCGGCCTTCTTCTTGCCGCGGATGATGACGACCGGCCGCACGAGCTGATGGTCGGAGGCGCGGAACGCCACCTCCCCAACCGTCGACTGCAGCGTCGGCGCCGCCTCATAAGCCTTGATCACTTCGGGCGGATAGAAGGTCTTGGCGCGCTCGACCGCCTCGGCCCAGAAGGCGACCTGCAGATAGGCGGCGTTGGCGCCCCATTCCGGCTTGTAGCCATATTTCTTGTCGAAGGCCTCGACGAACATCTTGGCCAGCGGGAATTTGTCCTGCAGCGTCCACCAGAAATCGGTCGCCGCGTAGACGCCTTGCATCACGTCGGGACCGACCTCGCGGGCCAGGAAAGGGGTGATGTAGGGGACGGCGAGGATCTGCCGGGACAGAATGCCGAACTGCTGCGCCTGCTTGATCGACTGCACGGCGTCGTTGCCGAAATTGATGTTGACGAAAACGTCGGCGCCGCTGTTGGCGATGTTGAGCAGGAAGGCCGAATAGTCCGAGGCACCGAGCGGGCAGACCTGGTTGGTCACCGTCGTCCAGCCGCCGGGCTTCAAGAACTCCTCCATCGACTGGTGGACGGTGTGGCCGTAGGTGTAGTCCGGCGTCAGATAGGCGACCTTCTTGTCGCGGCCGATATTCTTGATCAAGACGGGACTGATCGCATTGGCCGCCGTATAGGCATAGAAACATTCGCGGAAGGAATAGCGCGCGCAATCCTTGCCGGTCGTGTCGTTCGATCCGCTGATGCAGGGCAGGTAGATCACCTTTTCCCGATCGGCGAGCTTGTTCAGCGCCACCGCCACCGCGCTCGACACCGATCCGGTGATCATCACGGCCTTGTTCTGGCTGATGAAGCGGGATTGGGCCTGCACCGCGGTATTGGGCTTGGCCTCGTTGTCGGCGACGCCGAACTTGACCGTCTTGCCGAGCACGCCCTTGGTTGTGCTGGGCGAGATCTTGCGGATCAAATCGTCGCCGGCGTTGAGATGCTCGATCGCGAGCTGATAGCCCTTGAGCTCGTCCTCGCCCGGTACCGCATAGGTGCCGGTGCGCGGCACCGCGATGCCGATGAAAACGGAGTCGCCGGACGATCCCTCCGGAAAGGTGCCGAGCGCCGGATAGGTCTCGGCCGCGGCCGCGTCGCGGATCCAGCCGCCGGGCAGCACGGCACTGCCGATGAGGCCGGCCGCGGAGCCCAACACCGCGCGCCGCGTGGCGACGCCCCTGCCCGTCTTGACGTCGTTCATCCGCATTTCCTCCATGTCGTCGCTCGATCTGGCGCGGCGGCCGTTCGGCCGATTAAAGCACAGTTGGCGAGCGACACCACACCGAATCGGCTCGTCTCCGCCGTCGTTCCGCTTCAGCGGATCCGGCCGGCCTGCCTGAACCAGGCGACGGCGTCGGCGAGCGCCTCCTGGTAGGGCCGCGCCCGATAGCCGAGGTCACGCTCGGCCTTGGCGGAGGAGAAGAACATCCGGTATTTCGCCATCTTCAGCCCGTCGACCGTGACGAAGGGTTCCTTGCCGGTGATACGGGCGACGAGTTCGGCCGCATGCGCGAGCGGAAAGAGCGGCGCGCGCGGCAATTGGATCGTCGGCGGCTTGCGGCCGACGAGCCGGGCGATCTCGCCCAGCATCGCGCCGAGGCTCACGTCCTGCCCACCGAGGATGTAGCGCTCCCCGACACGGCCCCGGCGCCAGGCCAGGAGATGCCCTTGCGCCACGTCGTCGACATGGACCAGGTTGAGCCCAGTGTCGATATAGGCCGGCATCCTGCCGTTGGCCGCCTCGACCACGATACGCCCGGTCGGCGTCGGCTTGATGTCGCGCGGACCGATCGGCGTCGAGGGATTGACGATCACGGCCGGGAGCCCGTCGGCCGCCATGCGCTCGACCAGCCGCTCCGCCATCACCTTCGAGCGCTTGTAGGCGCCGATCGTGGTCTCGGGCGCATTGGGCGAGGCCTCGTCGACCGGCACGCCGTCCTGGCGCAGGGCCAGGGTCGCGACGCTGCTCGTATGAACGATCCTCTCGATGTCCGCCCGCCGCGCCGCCTCCATCACGGTGCGGGTCCCCTCGTGGTTGGCGCGCACGATCTCCTCCGGGTCCCGCGCCCAGATGCGGTAGTCGGCGGCAACGTGGAAGAGATGGCCGACGCCCTGGAGCGCACGGTCGAGCGAGGCCGCGTCGCGCATGTCGCCCTCGACGATCTCGAGGTCGAGACCGTCGAGGTTGCCGCGTGGGCTCGTCGGCCGCACAAGCGCCCGCACGGCGTGACCCTGGGCCAGGAGAGCGCGGGCGACCGCCGAGCCGACGAAGCCGCTGACGCCGGTGACGAGGACGCGCTCCGTCACGATGCCGCCGACACGGCAGGAATGTTGCGCAAGGCCGCCATGATCACCCTCTTTCACTCGCGCTTCGACTGGTGCGGGACGCGCCCGGCGGCCCGTCGTCGGGCCGCGTCGCATTCCCGGGGTTAGCGCGCCCGGGCTCTGCGGATCAAGCGGCGGGTAGTGTCCTAATTTGAAAACTCACTTTTTTGGGAGACCCAACATTTTACGCGCCTCGTACTCGGTACACACCTCATGGACCGCCTGAGTTTCTCCCTTCACCTCCACCCTAACGAGGTGCGGATCGCTGGTTAGCCTTCGGAGGATTGTCGGCACTGAGCACCCCACTTTGGCTGCCTTTTCCTTGATCCGTGCGACAAAGTCAGATTGGTCGCTCGACGAAGGAATGCAGATCACCTTTCTCACTTCGCCCCCGATGCTCCGCCACGATCGCCGCTCTTACCGCATCCCGAGCTGACCGGATCGGCCCCAGGTGCAGCACGGCATAGAACCGCCGGTTATCGCTGCCCTCAACTGGGGACGACCACGCATAGGCTCGCGTGGCCTTAGAGTGTTCGTCGAGATCGAAGACGTGAACCTCGCCTTCCCATACGGGCTGGCCCTTGAAGGTTTCTGACACGGGCACGACTTCGCGGAAGGTGGCCTTGCCGCCGTGTTGGGATTCGATCGCACTTTTGAGAGCGTCTTGCTTCTCCATGGTTATATGCACTCTGCCATCACGTTCAGGGGGATTACAGCAAACGACTTACGTCCTGCTTGCGACCTTTCGGCGGCCCTATAAACCAGCGTGCGGCACAGGGCAGCGATAAACGAACAGGCGGCCACAAATCTCATAATGGCTTCATCTTCGGACATATCTAGGCTTATGCTCATCGGATCATTTCGCCATTGACTCACCATCCTACAAATGGCATCTCGCTGCGCTTTCCGCAATGATGCTGGCAGCCAGACACCATATTCATGCCTGTACTGAACTTCATTGCGAACAATACTGAGCCAGTTGTATGATCTCGTTCCATCCCCTTGGAGTATCGATCTAAGCCGCTCAAGCTGAACAAAAACCTGCCTCGCTGTTTGTAGATCTAGATAGCCACTCAACACTGACTCACTCATATGACTGAGAGTTTCTCCAAACACCTTCCAAAAAGCCTCATGCGCGCCACCGACTGCCCCGCGCGCCTTAACCATTCCAAAGCCAGTTTGACCGCTATTGACTACGCAATGGTAGAGCCCGGCATCGACACTGAATCTAGGCGGATTGCCGCTCGCAAAAGACAGCTTCTTTATACGTGTAACGTGGGTTGAGTCTAAAAATGAGCATGTATGACCGATAAACCTAAGTATACAATGCCCACCATAGAATGCCGCGTAATACAGCTTTATGAGCACCCATGGAACGATTATTCTGTCGGCCGCCTCGCTTGATAAAGATGAAATACTCAGAAAGGATGCTGACGCAAATCGGGACGCATCCGCATACAACGCCGAGCAAATGTAGTCTGTTTCCCGAAAATCTATTATTATCCGCTCTGACGCATCATCAAAGTCCAGATCATAAGCGGAAACCCTACTCTCGGTGAGGACATCAGCGAAATGTCTTATAGCCCCTTGTCCTTCCAGCATAGACATTTGCCGAAGAAAATATGGTTGTAGGGCGTCCGCTAAGACGGACATCAGGCGTTTCGCACCCGCCCGATTGTGAAGCCGCTATGGAGCGCCTTTCTGAACGTATCGTGCAAACTGTGTAGGCTAGCTCCCGGCTTGCTAAGGTCCCCCTTCTTTACTCTGGAAAAAAACGGCTCCGTAACTTCGTTGAAATTGGCAACACTAAACTCTCCGGAATGACGGTCGGATACCCTTTCAGCTATGGTTGGGAATAGTAGTATCAAGGCCCTGAAGAGAGTGGGGTTCGTAATCTTAGCTTCATCCGAATTTGCTCTGAGGCCAGCTACACAAGCGTGAATATATGAACCCAATACCTCAAATATATAGCTAGGTTCTGTTCCGCTGAACGAATCGTATATCGTCTTCATGGCCGCGTTAAATGTCACACGGGATATCTTGTCCTTTCTTCTCTCTGAAGCAGACAGAAGCCCATAGAGAGGACTGGAAGGTTCCTTTTCGAACAGATCGAATACATTCCTAAAAAGAGCATCAACGTTCGTTTCGTTGTCAGCCAAGCGCTTAATGTCCAACAGAAGTTCATTCGGCACGGGTCGCTGCTTTGTGTTTATGTCGATAAAAATCCGACATTCCTCAGTTCTGCTGAGACCATTGTAAATAATAACGGGGACCCTTAACTTAGACGTCGCAAGACGAAAGCCATAAACCCGATGCTGTCCGTCCAGTATCAAGAAAGATCTAGGATGTTTGTTGAAGCTCAAAGTCCTATTCGGGCGTACATACTGAAGCCCAGCATCTTCTTGTGCTGAGAGCACTATTGAACTTGGTATCGTACCAGGGCCATTGTCAATGTAATTGGCAATATCCTCCGCCCGTTTTCTATCGAGCGAGCGTTGAAATCCTAATTCAGGGTCTTCGTTTCGAGGTTCGACCATGCACGTTTGCGCCAGCATGTCACTCGGCATGGAGAGCGTATAGAATCGGTGCTTTCCTTGGGTAATAAGGCTCGCTGTATAGCTGGCCCGCCCCTCTTGTTCACGCTCGGCAAGATCGGTCTCCGCTGTATCATCGCTTTGCCGCACCCGCGACCGGAGAACGAGCTTGCGCGTTGTGAGCACTCTAGGGGCCTGCGGCCGCATCTCGGAAGACATTGAAACCTCACGACTTTCGCTCGATTAGGCTTGGGTGGTTTTCCTGCGGTCGAGAGCGCTTATCAATCTTTGATAGTGTTCCATTCGTTCTCTCGCAACTTGAGCCACAGCTTCCTCCCATCCGGATGGAGGATTTCGGTGTGCCACTGCGTCTTCGTTCATACGAGCTTGCCTGACCGTTTGTACGGAAACACCAAGGGCGTGAGCTACGTCCTCATGCCCGACCTTCTCGCAAAGGTCATCGATCGCCTCTCTGAAATCCATGTATATGACCTCATTGACAACCGTTCTGATGTCTATATAACCATATACACATCCACTGAGACAACCCCAATGAACCGCCTTTCTCTCGACCGCCGCACCCAGGCCATCGGCTGCCTCGTGGAAGGCAATTCGATCCGCTCAGTCGAGCGGATGACGGGCATCCACCGCGACACGATCATGCGCTTGCTGGTCGAGGTTGGCACTGGCTGCGAAGCCATCATGGATGCCGAGATGCGCGACCTTCCGTGCCAGCGGCTTCAGATCGACGAAATCTGGACCTACGTGGGCAAGAAGCAGCGGCAGGTGAGGAAGGAGGACGATCAATCGCGCGTCGGGGACCAATGGACGTTCGTGGCCATGGATGCCGACACCAAGCTCATTCCGGCATATCGCGTCGGCAAGCGCGACCTCCCGACCGCCAAGGCGTTCATGGGCGATCTTTCGGAGCGGCTGGCAAATCGCGTCCAGCTTTCGTCCGATGCCCTCGCTGCCTACGTAGAAGCAACTGAGGAAGCCTTCGGCGCGGATGTGGACTACGGGCAGGTCGTAAAATTCTACGAGGCTGAACCGATCGGACCGGGTCGGTATAGCCCGCCGCGCGTCGTACGAGCCGAACGAAAGCCCCTTCAGGGCTCACCGGACCCGAAGCACATTTCGACAAGCCTCATCGAGCGGCAGAACCTCACCATGCGGATGAGCATGAGGCGGTTTACGCGACTCACGAACGCGTTCAGCAAAAAGGTCGAGAACCTTCAGGCAGCGGTCGCGGTCCACTTCGCGCATTACAACTTCGTGCGCATCCATTCGAAGCACCGGGTTACGCCAGCCATGGCGGCTGGGGTCAGCGATCGGCTATGGTCGCTGCACGATTTGGTCGAGCGGACATCTGTTTGATGATGGCAAGGGGAGCGCGGGGGATTCGAACCCCCAACCTCCCCTTTGCGAAAAGGGCGCTCTATCCAGTCGAGCTACCGCTGCAATACGAACGGATCGAAGTCCGCTCGCTGGTGCCTCTTGATAATTGTGGCTCTACCCGACACCGACCAAGTTGGTCAAATCAAATTAGGACACTACCAAGCGGCGGCTGTTCTTCGCGGCGGCGGCATCATAGAGGTTTGGCGCGGCGGCCCATCCATCGGGCGGCCCAGGCGACGGGATGGCGCGCATGGACCGATCTTCTCTCTCCCCCCCGAGCCGCCACCTCGGCCTCCTCGGCGTGCCGGTCGAGGCCGGCACCAGCCAGGGCGGCTGCCTGATGGGGCCGGCGGCGCTGCGCACCGCGGGCCTCGTCGCCGACCTCGCGGATCTCGGCCACGAGGTCACCGATCACGGCGACATCGATCCGGGCCGCTCAATGAAAGCGGCGGTCGGGGAGGATCCACGGTTGCGCAACATGGCCGAGATCATCGACTGGACGCGGGCGCTGAGCGCGCGCGTCGAGGGGCTGCTCGGCGACGGGCAGGTGCCGGTCGTGCTCGGCGGCGACCACAGCCTGTCGATGGGCTCGGTCGATGGCGTGGCGCGCCATTGCCGCGCCATCGGCCGCGAGCTTTTCGTGCTCTGGCTCGACGCGCATGCCGACTTCAACACGCCCGAGACCAGCCCGTCCGGCAACATGCACGGCATGCCGCTCGCGGCGCTATGCGGCGAGGCGGGCCTCGACGTGATCTTCGCGCCCGGCCATGTCCCGATCCCTCCCTCGAATGTCCATCTCTTCGGCATTCGGTCGGTCGATCGCGGCGAGCGGGCGCTGCTCCAGGCGCGCGGCGTCGACGTCGTCGACATGCGCCTCATCGACGAATATGGCGTCGCGGTGCCGCTCCGGCGCATCCTCGAGAGCGTCAAGGCGAGGAACGGGCTGCTGCACGTCAGCCTCGACGTCGACTTCCTCGACCCGGCCTTGGCGCCGGGGGTCGGCACGACGGTGCCGGGCGGCGCGACATATCGCGAGGCCCATCTGATCGCGGAGATGCTGCACGATTCGAGCCTCGTCGGCTCGCTCGACGTGGTCGAGCTCAACCCGTTCCTCGACGAGCGAGGGCGCAGCGCCATGGCGCTCGCCGACCTCGTCGCAAGCCTCTTCGGCCGCCAGGTGATGGACCGCGCGACGCCGGCCGCCTCCGTGGGGTGAAGCGGTTCTCTCAGGCGGTGCTGCGCGAATCGCCAGATGACGTGAGGCCGCGGCGTCGCCACGGACGGAAGGCGACTGTCGCAAAAGCGATATAGATGGTTCGAAACCGACGCTGCCCGGCAACCGCGGCGGGAGGTCTCCCTTCTCCTGCGACTGATCGCCCCTACATTAAGAATCATGCCGAACGCCGGTCCCGAGGGGACCCCGCAGGGACCGTTGGGCGCCGCCCCACCGGACATCCGCGAGAGGAGCCAGGATGAACGACGTGCCGAGCAGCCCCATGCCGCCGCAGAGCGCCGCACCGGCCGATTTCGAGCGTCTGGCCAATACGATCCCGCAGCTCGCCTGGATGGCCGACCCGTCCGGCTCCATCTTCTGGTACAACAAACGCTGGTACGACTACACCGGAACCACGCTGGCCGAGATGCAGGGCCGGGGCTGGAGCAAGGTCCATCACCCCGATCACGTCGCCCGCGTCGTCGAGCGCTACGATGCCGCCTTCGCGGGCGGCGACGACTGGGAAGACACCTTTCCGTTGCGCGGCCGCGACGGGTCCTATCGATGGTTTCTATCCCGCGCCGAGCCGCAGCGCGCCGCCGATGGCCGCATCATGCGCTGGTTCGGCACCAACACGGACGTCACCGAGCAGCGCGAGGCCACAGCCGCGATGCGGCGCAGCGAACTTCGCTTCCGCACCATGATCGACGCCTCGGCGGACGTGATCTGGCTCGCCTCCGCCGACGGCCGGCTCATCCCGCCGCTACCGACCTGGCGCGCCTACACGGGGCAGACCGAGGAACAATACGGCGGCTGGGGCTGGCTCGATGTAATTCACGACGAGGACCGGGACCGGGTCGCCGAGGCCTGGCGCGAGGCGTTGCGCGGCGGCTCGGCCTTCGAGATCGACTATCGCATCCGCCGCCGCGACGGCGAATGGCGCTTCGCCGAGGCGCGCGCCGCGCCGATCCTCGAGGCCGACGGGAGCATCGGGGAATGGGTCGGCTTCAACACCGACATCACCGAGCGCAAGCGCGTCGCGCAGGACCTCGAAGCCGCGCGCGATGCCGCCGAGGCGGCCAATACGGCCAAGAGCCAGTTCATCGCCAACATGAGCCACGAGCTGCGCACGCCGCTCTCGGCCGTCATCGGCTACAGCGAGATGCTGGCCGAGGAGATCGAGGATCTCGGGCAGAGCCAGCTCCTCGGCGATGTCGCCAAGATCGAGGGCAGCGCGCGCCATCTGCTCGGGCTCATCAACGACGTGCTCGACCTCTCGAAGATCGAGGCGGGGCGGATGACCGTGTCGAGCGAATGGTTCGAGACCACGCCGCTCGTCGAGGACATCGCCGAACAGGTCGGCGCGCTCGTCGAGAAGAAGGGCAACCGGCTCGACCTCGACCTCGGGCCCGACCTCGGGCGCATGCGCTCGGACGACCTCAAGATCCGCCAGTGCCTGATGAACCTGATCGGCAACGCCGCCAAGTTCACGGAGAACGGCACCATAACCCTGCGGGTACGTCGCCTCGCCGAGGACATGGTGTTCGAGGTCGGCGACAGCGGCATCGGCATGACGCCCGAGCAGGTGGCGCGCCTGTTCCAGCGCTTCAGCCAGGCCGACGAATCGACGACGCGCCAGTTCGGCGGCACCGGGCTCGGCCTCGCCATCACCAAGGCTTTCGCGGAAAGGCTCGGCGGCGGCATCGCGGTCGAAAGCCGTGAGGGCGAGGGCTCGACCTTCCGGCTCACCGTCGCGGCTGAACTGCCGCCGGAGGCGGTCGCGGACGATACGGCCCCGGCGCAGCCCGGGGCCGCCGAGACCGAGGGGCGCTCCGATGGCGGGAACCGCGTCCTCGTCGTCGACGACGATCCCGCCGCCCGCGACCTTCTGAGCCGCTTCCTCATTCGCGAGGGTTTCGCGGCCTCCACCGCCGCCGATGGCCAGACGGGCCTCTCGATGGCGCGCAGCCTGCGCCCGCGCGCCATCCTGCTCGACGTCGAGATGCCGCGCATGGACGGCTGGTCGGTGCTGCATGCCCTGCGCTCGGACCCCGATCTCGCCGCGACCCCGGTGATCATGGTTTCGGTCGTCAACGAGAAGGGCCTCGGCTTCGCGCTCGGCGCGACCGACTATCTGGTCAAGCCTATCGAATGGGACCGCCTGAAGGCGATCATGGACCGGCTGCATCCGCACAAGGAGGGCAGCACGGTGATGCTGATCGACGACGACGCCGACGCGCGCCAGCGCCTGCGGTTCATGCTGTCGCGCGAAGGCTGGTCGGTCACCGAGGCCGCCAACGGCCGCGAGGCGCTCGACGAACTGGCGCGCAGCGGGCCGCCGGGCCTCATCCTGCTCGACCTGATGATGCCGGTGATGGACGGCTTCGATTTCCTGCGCCGGCTGCGGCAACGGCCGGACGGCGGCCTCGTGCCGGTCGTGGTGCTGACCGCCAAGGACGTGACGCCGGAAGAGCGGGCCGATCTTGACCAGAAAGCGGACCGCGTCATATCCAAGGGGAGTATCCGTCTGTCCGACCTTGCTCATGAGTTGCGGGCGCTGATTCCCCCGGATAAATGAGTGCGCGACCCGGAGAGGATGTGATGCGGATCCTGTTGGTGGAAGATCACGAGGAGATCTGGGACTTCCTGTCCCGGCGGCTTCGTCGTCGCGGCTTCGACGTGGTGCTGGCGACCGACGGGCAGGAGGGGGTCGACAAGGCCAAGGCCGAGGCGCCGGACATCATCCTGCTCGACATGAACCTGCCGATCATCGACGGCTGGACCGCGGCCAGCATGATCAAGGCGGATGCCGCGACCGCGCACGTGCCGATCATCGCGCTGACGGCGCATGCCATGTCGGGCGACCGCGAGAAGGCGATCGCGGCGGGCTGCAACGACTACCATCCGAAGCCTGTCGATTTCTCCCGCCTGCTCGCCCAGATCGAGGCGCTCGGGGGCGCCGCGGCGCAGGCGCAGGCCTGACTTTTGCGCCGGACGGTTCCCGGCCGGTGCCGATTGTCCATTGCCGGGCGCACCGCAATCGTCTTAACTCTCGGATGCGGGCGATCCGCCGGGTGATGCTGCGTGGGCAGCGAGAGAGCCCGTGAGCTTCAGTCCAGGCCAAAACGGCCGGGCGCAGGGAGGAATCTTGATGTCCGATATCGAGGATATGCCGCAGCGCTCGCGGCGCGATTTCATGCGGACCACGGCCTTGTCGGCAGGTGCCGCCATGCTGCTCAGCGCCGGGCTCGACCCCGCCATCGCGCAGGAAGCCGCCAAGGCCACCGAACGGTCGTCGAAGCCGCTCAAGGCCGCCTTCTCCAATGCCGGCCTGCAGGCCACCTGGTGCGCCCAGGGCAAGCAGGCCGCCGAATATTGGGGCAAGCTGTTCAACGTCGAGGTGACCTGGTTCGACGGCGAGCTCGACGCCGTCAAGCAGCGCGCCGCCATCGACAACATGGCCTCGCAGAAATGGGACTTCGTGGCCATGCAGGCCTTCGGCATCGGCACGCTGACCCAGCCGGTGAAGAAGCTGATCGACGCCGGCATCCCGGTCATGGACATGGATACGCTGATCGCGCCGCTCGAGACCATCGACGTCCACGCCTTCATCGCCCCGAACAACGAGTTCATGGGGTCCTCCGTCACCCAGGCGCTCGTCTCGGCGCTCGGCGGCAAGGGCAAGATCATCATGACGCAAGGCGCCCTCGGCCACACCGGCGCGCAAGGGCGGACGCGCGGGTTCGAATCGGTGATCAAGGCCAATCCCGGCATGGAGGTGCTCGACACCCAGCCGGCCGACTGGGACGTGTCGAAGACGGCGCGGCTCTGGGAAACCTACCTGACCAAGTATCCTCAGATCGATGCCGCCTATTTCCACAACGACGACATGGCGCTCGCCGCCTACAACGTCATGAAGGCGCATAATCGCACCAACATCCTCATCGGCGGCTGCGACGCCATGCCCCCGGCGCTCCAGGCCGTGGTCGAGGGGAGGATGCATGCGACGGTGCGAAACCCGTCCTGCCGCATCCACGGCTGGTCGGTCGTCGCCGGCGTGGCGGCGGTCATGGGCGGCGAGAAGACCGGCCCCGGCATTCCCAAGAACATCGTCGCGGACGGCCCGGTCGTGACCAAGGAGAACGCGCCCGGCCTGCAATGGATGGAAGCGCATTTCCTGATCTGAGGGCCGTCTTTCCTTCTCCCGCTCGGCGGGAGAAGGCGTCCGTCGCGAAGCGGCGGACGGATGAGGGTGCTCTCCGGATATGACCCCTCATCCCCGCTTCGCGGACCTTCCCCCGTCGGGAGAGGGACGCCTGACACTCAGAGTCCCGTCCATGCCCGATCCATCCCCGCCCGCCCTCGAAATGGTGGACGTCAGCAAGAGTTTCGGCGGCGTGCAGGCGCTGCGCGGCGTCGATTTCATGCTGCGGGCCGGCGAGATCCACGGCCTCGTCGGTGAGAACGGGGCCGGCAAGTCGACGCTGATGAAGATCATCGCGGGCGTCCATGCGCCCGGAAGCGGCCGCATGACGATCGAGGGGCGCGACGTCAGCTTCCGAACGCCGCGCGAGGCCATCGCCGCCGGTATCGGCATGGTGCATCAGGAACTCTCGACGGTCCCCGACCTCACGGTGGCCGAGAACGTCTTCCTCGGCAAGCAGCCGACCGGCACCGGCGGACTCGTGGCTTGGCGCCGCATGCGGTCCGAGGCGCGCCGCCAGCTCGCCGACCTCGGCCTCGACGTCGATCCCCGCCAGCGCATCGGCGCCCTGCCGATCGGCCTGCAGCAATTGATCGAGATCGCCCGCGTCGTCTTCTCGGGCGCCCGCATCATCATCCTCGACGAGCCGACCTCCGCGCTGTCGCCGCCCGAGGTGGAGCTGCTCTTCACCGTGCTCCGCCGCCTGCGCGAGGCCGGCCGCAGCATCATCTTCATCTCGCATTTCCTCGACGACATCCTGCGCATCTCGGACTCGGTCACGGTGTTCCGCAACGGCCGCCATGTCGCCACGAGCGCGGTCGCGGCGATCGACAAGGCCTGGGTGATCGAGCAGATGATCGGTCGCGGCCACGCCGACCTCGAGGAGAGCTACACCAGCGAGATTCCGCTCGCGGCCAAGCCCGGCGCGCCTGTCGCCATGCAGGCGCAAGGCCTGACCATGGGCCGCACCTTCAGGGACGTGACGCTCGACATCCGCAAGGGCGAGATCCTCGGCATCTACGGCTTCATGGGCTGCGGACAGATCGAGCTCGCGCGCGCGCTCTTCGGCAAGATCGTTCCCGACAGCGGGACGCTGACCGTCGCCGGCCGGCCCCGCCGGCTGCGCAATACCACCGCCGCCCATCAGGCCGGTATCGCCTTCGTTCCGGAGAGCCGCCGGGCCATGCTGTTCGGCCAGGAGCCGGTGTACAAGAACGCCTCGATCGCCATCCTGGGCCGCATCGCGAAGCTCTGGCTGCGCCCGGGACGGGAGCGCGAGCTTGCCTCGGCACAGGTCGCGGCGCTCGGCATCCGGCCATCCAACGTCGAGGCGCGCCTCGGCGCGCTTTCGGGCGGCAATCAGCAGAAGGTGGCGCTGGCCAAATGGCTGAGCTTTCCGCCCGACGTGCTGATCTTGAGCGAGCCGACGCGCGGCATGGACGTCGGCGCCAAGGACGACGTCGTGCGCATCGTCCGGCGGCTGCGCGACGAAGGGCTCGCCGTGGTCGTGATGTCGACCGAGCCCGAGACGGTGCTCTCGCTCGCCGACCGCATCCTGATCATGAAGAAGGGCGAAATCGTGCGCGAATTCGCGGACGGCGGCGTCACCAAGGACCAGCTGCTGGCGGCAGCCTGAGGAGGACGACAGACGTGGCAGTTCCGGTCGAGCAGCGCAGCGCGGCAACGCCAGGGCGCACCAGCGCATGGGTGCGCAACCAGATGCGCAACATCGCACCCTTCGCGACGCTGCTGTGCCTCGTGGTCTTCTTCACCTTGGCGAGCTCCTCGTTCGCCACGCTCGACAACCTCGCCAATATCCTGACGCAGATCTCCGTCACCGGGATCATGGCGGTCGGCCTGACCTTCGTGATCCTGTGCGGCGAGATCGACCTGTCGGTGGCCGCCATCGCCAATGCCACCGGCATCGTCGTGGCCTACTTCACCGCGCAGGACACCTATGTGAACATCGCCAACCTGCCGCTGCCGGGCGCCGTGGCCATCCTGCTCGGCCTGCTCGCCTGCGCGGCGCTCGGGCTCGTCAATGCGCTGGGGCTGACGCTGATCGGCATCCCCTCCTTCATCATGACGCTCGCCATGATGCAGATCGGGGCCGGCATTTCGGCCCTGCTGGTGCGCGGCCAGATCGCCTATGCGGTGCCCTCGCTCGTCACGACCCTCGGCTCGGGCTCGATCCACGGCGTGCCCTGGATCGTGCTGCTGCTCGCCGTCTTTCTGCTCGTCGCGCATGTCGTGCTCGGCTACACGCGCTTCGGCCGCTACGTCTACATGGTCGGCGGCAACCGCGAGGCGGCCGAATATTCCGGCGTCAGCGTCAAGACGATCCTCAACGCCGTGCTGATCATCTCCGCCGTCTGCTCGGGCGTCGCCGGCATGGTCGGGGTGGCGCATTTCGGCAGCGCCCAGCAGAACGAGTTCGATACCTACCTGCTCGACTCGATCGCGGCCGTGGTGGTCGGCGGCACCAGCCTCTTCGGCGGCCGGGGCGGCATCGGCAACACCATCGTCGGTCTCTTCGTGCTCGGCGTGCTCAACAACGGCCTCGACCACATCCAGATCGATTCCTTCCTCAAGATCCTCATCCGCGGGTTGATCCTGCTGGCCGCCCTGGTCATCAACGTCTATGCCCAGCGCCTGCGCGACGCCGAGGCGCGCACCGGAGGGTGAACGAAAGCGCAGCGGGCCTTCTGCCGCCGCGGATCCGTGAATGCGTCGGCGATACGGATGCAAACGATTTGCGACACTCCCGCAACCCACGGGCGCCGCCTCATGCCGGCCGCCTTGTCGCCGCTGCGACCCGCACGGCCCGGCCGGATGCACGGCTCCGAGGGACCTCCCGGACCCGCGCAGCCGTCGAACGATGATGGCTTTCTGTGGGCAAATTGCCACCTTCGACCGGCAGCCGAGGTGCTAAGAGCGTCGGGTTTTCCGGCTGGAACGGCCGAACCAGATCGAACAGCCATGCGCCTCCCCTCGATCCGCATCATCCTCGTGGCCGCGACGCTGGCGGGCGTCGTGCCGACGGCTCCGGCGGCTGCCCAGATGGTGCTGCCCGGCGCCGTGGCCCCGACGCCGGCCGGGACGCAGGTCAGCCCGCCGACGGGCTCGCCGAGGAGATCGAGGTCGCGCGCCCCCGCGCGGGACGCTGCGCGCACCCCCGCCCCCGCCGTCACCCCCGCTCCGCTGAGCCTCGCCGGGCAGACGCTGTTCCTCAACGGCCGCAAGAGCCAGATCACCTTCGCCGAGAAGGACAAGGCCCTGCAGGTCTCGCGCCTGCTGCTCAGCGGCACGCGGCCCCCGAACGGGACCGGGGACTGCCAGGTCGAGATTCCCGGGGTGCCGCTCGGCAGCACCGACCTCGGCAAGCCGAACGGCGTCTCGCGCATCAAGATCGAGCTGCCGGCCTGCCCCATCGTCTTCGACGTGCTCGAGGGCGCCGTGCTGGCGGTCGGCGACCCGCCCTCCTGTGATTTTCCCGACAGGACGTGCCGGGTCAATCCCGCCGGGCTCTGGGGACCGCAGGCCGGCGCCATCGGCCCGGCGCAGGTGAAAGCGATCGAGCACGCCCGCGCCCAGGCCGAGGCCGCGGTGCGGACCGATTTCAAGCTTCTGCTGACCACGACGCGCGACCGGCCGACCATCTCGGACTATGCGCGCGAACAGGCCGGCTTCTCCTCGATTCGCGAGGAGATCTGCCGGGATTACGCGGGCGAGGGACGGCACGGCTTCTGCGCCACACGCCTCACCCAGGCCCGGGCGGCGACGCTGCGCGCCAAATTCGTGGTCGAGGCCGCCGCCAAGGCCGAGCGCAAGGCCGCCAAGGCCGAGCGCAAGAAGGCCCACGCGCGAAAGTAGGCGGCGCGAGCTTTGCTCAGAGCACGATCGGTTTGGATCGGATCGCTTGCGATCCTAAACCGATGAACGTGCTCGCGCTTTTAAGTGGAGCCCCATCAGCCCAGCTGATCAGGCTTGGGGCTTTATCGGCGCGTCCCGCCATCGTAGGCTCGCGCCCATGATCCCTGCCCTCGAACTCATCGGCATCGAGAAGAGATTCGGCGCCGTCCACGCCAACCGGGACGTCAGCCTGGCCGTGATGCCCGGGTCGATCCACGGCATCGTCGGCGAGAACGGGGCCGGCAAGTCGACGCTGATGTCGATCGTCTACGGCTTCTACGAAGCCGACGGCGGCGAGATCCGGGTCGGCGGCAAGCCTGTCAAGATCGCCTCGTCGCGCGACAGCATCGGGCTCGGCATCGGCATGGTGCATCAGCATTTCATGCTGGTCGACACGCTAAGCGTGCTCGAGAACGTCATGCTCGGCGCCGAGGGCGGCCCGCTGCTCGGCAAGGGTGCCGGCGCGGTGCGCCGCAAGCTCGACGCGCTCGCCCGCGACTACGGCCTCGGCGTCGACCCGGATGCGCAGGTCGGCGACCTGCCAGTCGGCCTGCGGCAGCGGGTCGAGATCGTGAAGGCGCTGCTGCGCGGCGCCACCGTGCTGATCCTCGACGAGCCGACCGCCGTGCTGACGCCGACCGAGGCCGACGGCCTGTTCGTCATGCTGCGCCGGCTCAAGGGCGAGGGCAAGACCGTCATCCTCATCACCCACAAGCTGCGCGAGATCATGGCGGTGACGGACCGCGTCTCGGTGATGCGCCGCGGCGAAATCGTCGAGACGCTCGACACGGCCGCCACCTCCCCCACCGCCCTCGCCGATGCCATGGTCGGCCGCCGCGTGTCGCTGACCGTCGCCAAGGACGAGGCCCGGCCCGGGGCGCCGCGGCTCGAGGTCCGCAACCTCACGGTGCGCGATTCCGACGGGCTCGCGGTCGTCGACGATGTCTCCTTCACGATCCGGGCGGGCGAGATCGCCGGCCTCGCGGGCGTTGCCGGCAACGGCCAGTCCGAACTGCTCGAGGCCCTCGCCGGCATGCGGCCCATCGCGGGCGGCGAGATCCTCATCGACGGCGTCGCGGTCGCGGCCGAGGACCGTGAGCCCAGGAGGATGGGCGCGCTCGGCCTGGTCCACGTCCCGGAAGACCGTCACCGTCTCGGCCTGGTGACGAGCTTCGAGGCCTGCGAGAGCGCGATCCTCGGCATCCACCGCGAGGCGAGCCTGGGCCTTGGGCCTTTCCTCAGCCGCAAGGCGATCATGGCCGACATGGCACGCAAGATGGCGGCCTACGACATCCGCCCGCCCGCGTGCCGGCTCAAGACCGCCAGCTTCTCCGGCGGCAACCAGCAGAAGATCGTGCTGGCGCGCGAGATGGAGCGCGAACCCAAGGTGGTGCTGGCCGGCCAGCCGACGCGTGGCGTCGACATCGGCGCCATCGAGTTCATCCACCGCCGGCTCGTCGCCCTGCGCGACGAGGGCAAGGCGATCCTCGTCGTCTCGGTCGAGCTCGACGAGGTGCTGGCGCTCGGCGACGTCGTGCTCGTGATGTGCGGCGGTCGGCTGACCGGCACCCGGCGCCCGCCGCCGCGCGCCGCCGAGGACAAGGATTTCCTGCGCCAGCTCGGGCTGCTGATGGCCGGCGTGACGGAGGAGGCCGCCTGATGGAACAGCGCCTGTCGCTGGTGACGCTCGGCGTCGCGTCGCTGGAGGCGAGCCGCGCCTTCTACGAGGCGCTCGGCTGGCGGCCGTCCGCGGCCAGCCAGGGCGACGTGGTGTTCTTCCAGCTGAACGGCCTGGCCTTCGCGCTCTATCCGCACCACCTCCTGGCCGAGGACGCGCGCATCCCCGTCGCCGCACCCGGCTTCGCGAGGGTCACGCTGGCGCACAACTGCCGCAGCCGCGAGGCGGTCGACGAGACCTTCGCCCAGGCGCTCGCCGCCGGAGCGCGAGCCTTGAAGCCGCCCGAAGAGGCCGTCTGGGGAGGCTATTCGGGTTATTTCGCCGATCCCGACGGACATGTCTGGGAGCTGGCCCACAATCCGCATTTCCCGCTCGATCCGGCGGGCAACCTCAGCCTGCCGGCCTGATCTGCCATGGCCGCAGCCAGGACTTTGCCGCGCTGGGCCGACGTGCTGCTGGTGCCGCTGGCCAGCGTCGCCACCGCCTTCGTGATCGGCGGCCTCGTCGTGGCCGCCATCGGCGTCAATCCCTGGTCGGCGACGCGCGAGCTCATCACCGGCAGCCTCGGCGACAGCGAGGCCATCGGCTTCACCCTCTACTACGCCACCGACTTCATCTTCACCGGCCTCGCCGTGGCCATCGCGTTCCAGGCCGGGCTGTTCAACATCGGCGCGGAGGGCCAGGCCTATGTGGCGGGCCTCGGCGTCGCGCTCGTCTGCCTGCACGGAGGCGCGCTGCCGCCGTGGCTGCTGATCCCGCTCGGCGCCATCGCCGCGGCGGCCTTCGGCGCCGCCTGGGCCGTGGTTCCGGGCATCCTGCAAGCCAGGCGCGGCAGCCACATCGTCATCACCACCATCATGTTCAACTGGCTCGCCTCGACGCTGATGGCCTACCTGCTGGTCAATGAATTGCGGGCGCCGGGCTCGATGCAGGCCGAGACGGCGGCCTTTCCGGCGGCCGCGACGATCCCTTCCATCCACACTATCCTGGCGGGTGTGGGCATCCAGATCGCCTCGACGCCGCTCAACCTGAGCTTCCTGCTGGCCCTTGGCTGTGCGCTGGCGACATGGGTCTTCGTCTGGCGCACGCGCCTCGGCTACGAATTGCGCACGGTCGGCGCCAATCCGGCGGCGGCGCGGTACGGCGGCATCTCGCCCGCCTATATCACCATCCTGGTCATGGGGCTCTCCGGCGCGCTCGCGGCCGGTGTCGCCATCAACGAGGTGATGGGCGTGCAGAACCGCCTGCTGCTCGACTTCACCGCGGGCTACGGTTTCGTCGGCATCGCGGTGGCGCTGATGGGGCGCGGCCATCCGGTCGGCGTCGTGCTGGCGAGCCTGCTGTTCGGCATGCTCTACCAGGGCGGGGCGGAGCTTGCCTTCGACGAGCCGAAGATCACGCGCGACATGATCGTGCTGGTGCAGGGGCTCGTGGTCTTCTTCGCCGGCGCGCTCGAAGGCGTCTTCCGGCGCGGCATCGCCGGCCTATTCGCGGTTCGGCCGCGCCTGCCGGCATCCCAGCCGGCCCCGGTCCGGCCCAGCGGGACCCACCCCTGAGATGAACGACACGGTCGCCGGCGCCGCCTTCATCCTCGCCTCGAGCCTCAGGCTCGCGGTGCCGCTGATCTTCGCCTGCATCGCCGGCCTGTGGTCGGAGCGCGCCGGGATCTTCGACATCGGGCTCGAGGGCAAGATGCTGCTGTCGGCCTTCGCCTCGGCGCTGGCGGCCTACGAGACCGGCAACGCCTGGGCGGGGCTGGCGGCCGGTGTCGTCGCCTCGGTCCTGCTCGGCCTCGTGCACGGCTTCGCCTCGATCGACGGGCGCGGCAACCAGATCGTCTCGGGCGCCGCCGTCAACATGATCGCCGCCGGCGCCACAGCGACTGTCGGCCACGCCATCTTCGGCGAAGGCGGACGCACGCCGCAACTGGACACGGCCGCCTCGCGCTTCGAGGACATCGTCTGGCCCGGTGCGGGAACCGCCGGCCACGTGCCCCTCGTCGGTCCGCTCTACCGCGACCTCGTCTCGGGCCATACGATCCTGACCTATGCGGCGCTGCTCTGCGTGCCGCTGACGGCCTTCGCGCTCTACCGCACCCGTTTCGGCCTGCGGCTGCGGGCGACCGGCGAGAACCCTGCGGCGGTCGACACCGCCGGCGTCTCGGTGCGCGGCATGCGCTATGCGGCCGTGGTGATCTGCGGCATCCTGTGCGGCTTCGCCGGGACCTATCTGGCGGTGGCGCAGGCCGCGGGCTTCCAGCCCAACATGTCGGCCGGCAAGGGCTTCATCGCGCTGGCGGCCCTGGTCTTCGCCAAATGGCGGCCGTGGCCGGCGCTCGCCACCTGCCTGCTGTTCGGCTTCCTCGACGCCGTCTCGATCCGCCTGCAGGGCGTGGTGGTGCCGGGCATCGGCGAGATTCCGGTCCAGGCCATCCAGGCGCTGCCCTATCTGTTGACCGTGATCCTGTTGGCGGGCTTCATCGGCCACGCCATCCCGCCGCGCGCCGGCGGCATCCCCTACGTGAAGGAGCGATAGGCGCCGCTACCCGTCCGAAGAGAGAATCGCCTCGTGATCACGAGCGCCGTGCAGGATGTGAACGATGGTCACCGCGTCATATCCGGCCTGGTCAAAGATGAGATAGTTCCTGAAGACGCATCGTCGAATCGATGCCGCCTCAAAACGCGGCACGACAGGGAAAGCCAGCGGCATATCACCGATCTTCCTTGCCCGCCTACGGAGTTGGCGCACGAAATCTATGGCGCGGGAGGGACTGTCCTGAGCTATGGCATCGCCGATACGAAGCAGATCCTCGCGCGCTTCCCATGTAAAGCGCACCTTCATGCGTGATGGTGTTCAGCCATGGCGGCATAGCGCGCCTCCAGCTCGTCGAAGACCGTATCCGCGTCAGACACGCGCCCGGCCTCGCCGTCGGCGAGACCTCGCGCGATCGCGGCATCGATCTCGCTCAGACGGCGCTCACGATCCTCCATCAGGCGCGGCGCCTCACGGACGACATCGCTCGCATCGCTGTAGCGCCCGCTGGCGAGCTGACCTTGGATGAAACCCTCGAAGTGCTCGCCGAGAACATAATCGCTTGGCATGAGATCTAACCTCTTCCTATCATCGGACGATAGATCGAGGGTTTGTCGCCCTCAATGCCGAAGGTAACGATTGCCATGACGAGGATCGACGACCTGTTCGAGGCGGCCCGCGCCGCGCAGGCGAAGGCCTACGTGCCCTATTCGAAGTTTCGGGTCGGGGCCGCCATCGCGACGCCGGACGGTGCGATCTTCGCCGGCTGCAACGTCGAGAACGCCGCCTACCCGGTCGGCGCCTGCGCCGAAGCCTCGGCCATCTCGGCCATGGTGGCGGCGGGCAAACGCGAGATCGCAGCGATCCTGGTGATCGGCGACGGCGACGCTCTCGTGACGCCATGCGGAGGCTGCCGCCAGCGGATCCGCGAATTCGCCGCCCCCGACGCACCAATCCACATCGCAGGGCCCGGCGGCCATCGCGCGACCTTTACTTTGTCCGAGCTTTTGCCCCATTCCTTCGGGCCGGATCACCTCAAGCCACAAATGATCAGAGACGGATCATGAGCGACTGCGACGAAGCACTCGGCATCCTGCGGGACCGCGGCATAGCTGCTCCGGTGGAGATGGCCATCGTGCTTGGGACCGGGCTTGGGTCCATCGTGGATGCGGTCGAACATTCCGTCGACGTCCCCTATGCCGACCTGCCCGGTTTCCCGGAACCGCGCGTGTCGGGTCATGCGGGCCGTCTCGTCGTCGGCACCTGGGAAGGCACCCGCGTTGCCGTCATGCAGGGACGCGGGCATCAATACGAGCGCGGCGATGCCGCCGTCATGCGCACGCCCCTCGAGGTCATGGCCAAGCTCGGCGCCCGCATGGTGGTGCTGACCAACTCGGCCGGCTCGACCCATCTCGACTGGTATCCCGGCTCGATCGCGATGCTCAGCGACCACATCAACCTGACAGGGCTCAACCCTCTCGTCGGCATGGCGGGCGACGCCCGATTCGTTGCGATGAACGACGCCTATGACCGCGCGCTGCGCGCCCGCATGCGCCGCGCCGCCGCCGCCGCCGGCATCCAGGCCCTGCGCGAGGGCGTCTACATGTGGTTTCCGGGGCCGTCCTTCGAGACCGTCGCGGAGGTCAAGATCGCCAAGACGCTCGGCGCGGACCTCGTCGGCATGTCGACCGTGCCGGAGACCATCCTGGCCCGCTTCCTGGGCATGAAGGTGGTGGCCCTGTCGATGATCACCAATTTCGCTGCGGGCATCAGCGGCGGCGCTCCGAGCCACACCGAGACCAAATCGGGCGCCCTTTCGGGGTCGATCGGGCTCAAACGGCTGCTGCGCGCCTTCGTGCGACCGGACATCTGACGGTCGCGACCTCACGATGCTTGCGCGAACGGAGACCGCATGAGCCGCAACGACGCGCTGCTCCTGGTCGTGGAAGGCCGCGACGCCGCGACGCCTTGGATCGAAGCCTTCCGGGCGCGGCTGCCGGGCTGGCGGGTCGTGGGCCTGAGCGACGCGTTCGACCCCGCACGCGTGCGTCATGTCGCCGCCTGGCGCCATCCTTACGGATCGCTCAAGGGGCTGACGAGCCTCGACGCCATCTTCTCGCTCGGCGCGGGCGTCGACCATCTGCTCGGCGATCCGGACCTGCCGCCCGCGACCCTGGTGCGCGTCGTCGACTCCGACCTCACGGCGCGGATGACCGAATGGGTCGTGCTGCACGTGCTGCGCCACCATCGCCAGGCGGAGCGCTACGTCCGTCAGCAGCACGACGGCCTGTGGAGCGACGACCCGCTGCAGCCGGCCGCCAAGGACGTACGCGTCGGCGTGATGGGCCTCGGCGTGCTCGGCGGCGATGCGGCCGCGAAGCTCAAGCTTCTCGGCTTCGACGTCGCCGGCTGGAGCCGCACCGCCAAGACCCTGCCCGGCGTTCCGACCTTTGCGGGCGATGGCGGCCTCGATGCCTTCCTGAGGCGCACGCAGATCCTCGTCGTGCTGCTGCCGGCGACGCCCAGGACGCAGGGCATGCTCGATGCCGCGCTGATCGGCAAGCTCGCGCGCGACGGTCACCTTGGCGGCCCGGTTCTGATCAACGCCGGCCGCGGCGCCCTGCAGAACGAAGCCGACATCCTGCGCTGCCTGGACGACGGCCGGCTCAAGGCGGCGACGCTCGACGTCTTCGAGACCGAACCGCTGCCTACGACGTCGCCGCTCTGGAGGCATCCGGCCGTCACCGTCACGCCGCACAACGCGGCCATTTCGAGCACGGGCGCGGTCGCGGACGCGGTCGCCGCGCAGATCCTGGCCTTCGGGCGCGGCGAACCGCTCCAGCACGTGGTGGAGCGCGAGCGGGCCTATTGAACGGGCGATGTCCCCCCGTCATCCGCCCGCTGGGCGAACCGGTCGGCGTTCCCCACCGGCACGATGGCGACCTCCGGTTCGTTCGGCCGGGATCTCAAAGCCCGAGCGCACAGCCGTCCTTGCGCGGGTCCGAGCCGCCGAGGAGCGTGCCCCGCGCCCGATCGATCCAGATCGCCTGCGCGCCGCCGATCGGCCCCGACGCTCGCTCGACCTCGAAACCGCGTGCCCGCAGGTCGAGCCCGACCGACCGGTAGAGCGGCTCCTCCATCTCGACGATGCGGCTGTCGTGCAGCGGGAACAGGCGCGGCAGGTCGATGGCGCTCTGCAGGTCGAGGCCGAAATCGAGCACTTTCGACAGCAGATGCGCATGGCCCATGGCCTGGTAATGGCCGCCCATCACGCCGAAGGGCATGACGGCCCGGCCGTCGCGCGCCAGCAGGCCCGGGATGATCGTATGGAGCGGCCGCTTGCGCGGGCCGATCGCATTGGGATGATCGGGCTCAAGCCTGAACCCCTGGCCGCGATTGTGCAGCAGGATGCCGCTGCGCGGGGTCGTGAGCCCGCTGCCGAATGGATTGAAGAGGGAATTGATCAGGCTGACCGCCGTGCGGTCGCGGTCGACGACGCTGATATAGACGGTGTCGGTATGCTCGACGCCCGGCGGCGTGATGCGCGTCGGCGGCAGCGCGTGGCGCAGGTCGATGCGGCTCGCGAGGTCCGCGGCGAGCGTGTCGGACAGCATCCAGTCGATCGGCATCGCCGCATGATCGGTATCGGCAAGGTACGCGTCGCGCACCCCGTAGGCGAGACGCGTCGCCTCGATCTCGACATGCAGCCGGTCGATGCCGACGGGATCGCCTTGTCCCTTGAAATGGGACAGGATGTTCAAGATCATCAAGGCGATGATGCCCTGTCCGTTGGGCGGGCTTTCGAGCACGTCGTAGCCCCGGAAGGACGTGCGGATCGGCGTCACATAGCTGCTCTCGGCGCCCGAAAAATCCTCGCCCGTATGGAGGCCGCCGAGCCCCTGGAGATAATCGACCATCTCGGCCGCGACCTCTCCCTCGTAGAAAGCGGACCGGCCGTCGCGGCCGATCCGCGCGAGGATCTCGCCGAGCGCCGGCTGGCGATGCCGGTCGCCGACCGCGGGCGGCTTGCCGTCCGGCAGGAAGATCGCCCGCGTCGTCGCATCCTGGCCGAGCAATGCCGCCTGCGCGGCCCAGTCGTAGGCGACGCGCGGCGTCACCGCATAGCCGTCGCGGGCGAGGCGTATCGCCGGGGCCAGGACGTCGGCGAGGCTCAGCCTGCCGTGGTCGGCGATCAGCCGCGCCCAGGCGTCGACGGCGCCCGGCACGGTCACCGCATGGGGCGAGTGGCGATCGAGCCCGTCGATCCCGGCGTCGCGATACCAGGCCGCGGTCGCGGCCCGAGGCGCGCGGCCGGACCCATTGATGGCGATCACGTCGTCGGTCCCCTCGCGCGCCACGAGCGCGAAGCAGTCGCCGCCGATGCCGGTCGAGCCGGGCTCGACGACGCCCTGCACGGCGCAGGCCGCCACCGCCGCATCGACCGCGTTGCCGCCGCGCTCCATGATCTGCAGCGCGGTCACGGTGGCGACCGCATGGGAGGTCGCCGCCATGGCGCCGGTCGAGGCCGCGAGCGAGCGGCCGGGACTCTCGAAATTCCGCATCCCTGCCCTTTCACATGCCGTTGAAGCCTGAGTGTGCCCCGGCGCGGGGCGATCCGGCAACCATGCGGCCGCCGACGTGGCCTCAGACCTCTGCCCCGGACGGCGGCACCGCGCGGGGACGGCCGTCGTCGCCGATGGCCACGAAGGTGAAGGTCGCCTCGGTCACCTTCTCGCGCCGGCGGGTGGTGAAGCGGCGCGCCCAGGCTTCGATGCCGATCTTCATCGACGTACGACCGACGCTTTCGATGCGGGTGTAGACGCAGAGCACGTCGCCGATCCGGACCGGCCGGATGAAGGTCATGCCGTCGACCGCGACGGTCACCACCCTGCCCTGCGCCCGCTCCACCCCGGCGATGCCGCCCGCCTGATCCATCTGCGACATGACCCAGCCGCCGAAGATGTCGCCGTTGGCATTGGTGTCGGCCGGCATGGCGATGGTGCGGACGGTGAGGTCGCCGCGCGGCTCATCGGCCATCCCGGCCTCCCGATTGCGTGATGGATCGACGGCGGGCTCGTGCCGGGGCGAGGCAGGCGCCTCGGCTCGCGCCGCCCGGATCGGGCGCCCGGTCACGGGAATCGCTAATTCCCGCCCGCCGCGGCACCGGGGTCGGAATTGACGACGTGTTCCCGCGGCATCACGGCCGGGCCGCTGAAGCGATCGACCGTCAACGGGCTCGGCTGCGCATTGAAGTCCTGCGTCGCATCGGAGGCCGGTTTGTCGGACAGAAGGCTGAACTTCAGCCGGGCGGCGGGGCGCAGCGCCATGACGGCTGAGCCGAGTCCCGAGCGGACCGGCATCCTCGCCGCCACGCCGCTGCCCGTCAGGCTGCGGAAATTCGATCGGTCGAGCCGTGCCGCGACGAAATTCGGCCGGGGAAGCGGCAGCGGAACGGCGACGCGAGCCGACGGCGCGGCGATGGACGCGGGCGGAGACGGCGGAAGGGGGATCGGCGGAGGCGCCGCATAGGCCAGCACCGCCGGAGGCTTCGTCCCACCGGCTCCCTGGGTGATGACGGCGGGTAGTTGCGGCGCGCTGGTCGGCGTCGCGCCCCCGGGTAGGCCCGGCCGGCCAGGCTTGTTCGGCAGGAGGCTCGCGAATTCCACGGGACGGCCGGGCGGCAAGGGCGCGCTCGGACCGGCGAAGGCCAGCTCGATCGGGCGGCGGGGCGGCAGCGGCGCGGTCGCATCAGCCGCCCGGACCGGGATCTCGGCCGGCGCTGAAGCCGGCAGGCTCGTGGCAGGGACCTGTTCCTTGGCCATCGCCTCGGCGAGCTGCCGTTTGGCCTGCGCGTCGGTGTCGGGCGACGGCTGCTCAGCCACGGCGGGCTCCGGCGCAGGCTGCGGCGCCGGAGGAGCGTGGACGGGCGGGCGGCGCGAGATCGTGCCATAGGACGAGCTCGGAGGAGCGGCGGCCGAGGCCGTGAAGGCCCGCATGCCGGCATCCCGCGAATCCATCCCGAAACTGTTGCCCTGCGGCGCACTGCCGGCCGAACTCCGGTCGAGCGACGCCACGCGCTGGCGGGCCGCCCCCCGGTCATGCCGCGATCCGCCGCCTCCGGCTGCCGCGGCATCCTCATCCGCGTCGCTGCCGCCGAACAGCCACGCGAAGAAGCCCTTCGACTTCACTTCGGTCGCGGTCGGGTAGCTGAAGGAATCGCCGCGTGCTTCGAGCTCGGCCCTCGCCTCCTCGTAGCCCGGCAGCGGCTGGCCGTTCGCGGGGATATGGACCGTCTTGCCGTCGGGGAAGAGACGGGCCAGTTGATCGTAGCTCATGCGCGGCCAATGACGCACCCCGCCGACGTCCATGTGGACGAAGGGCGTGCCGGCGCTTGGATAGAAGCCGACGCCACCGCGCTGCAGCTTCATGGCGATCTCGCGGATGCGCGACATCGGCACATCCACGTAGTGCTGGTCCATCGCCTTGCCGAGAATGTGCTGCGAATGCTCGGCCACGGCCCGCGACCGCCGCCGCAGCATCGCGTTGGTCTCGGGCGACCGATAGGCCGACATGACCTCGATCGGCTGGGACGATCCCGACTCGCGGTACACCTCCCAGATCACGTCGAACAGATGCGGATCCATGTGGGTGGCTTGCTCGCGCCGCCAGTCGCGCAGGAACCAGTTGAGCTTCTCGAGCACGGCCGGATCGTATTGCCCGTCGACCATATAGGTCGCGGTCATGGATTCGTGGGTATGGGCGTGATGGAAGTAGATGGTCCGCGTATCGCCGTTGGCCTTGGCGCTTTCGGTGCCTGCCGGCGCCGCGACGACGGCCAGGCCGATCAGCGCGATGGCGAGCAGTGATTGCGGCGCCTTGGCGCCACCGCGTTTTCGCGGACGCTTCTCACTCAAATCGATACTCGCTTGTCCGGTGGCATGGCGTCCATGGAAGCCGCGCCTCATGGGGAGCGAAGTGTTGCCGAGATGCATTAACGATGTGTGGTCGAAGCAGCAAGTTCTCGGTTCCGAAGACGACCAATCCTCCTTACCGCCGCCTCGACTAAAAAAAAAGCGTCAATATTTTCGGCAGGCAGCAATGATTGAACAGAATCTGCCAGACTTTTGCCTTAATTTGCGATTCAGTGCCGCTTACGCTTGGTGATCTGGATCACCCGTCGAGACCGAGCGCCGCCTCGAGCTTTCCCGTATAGCCGTAGATGTCGTCGCGCAGCTTGAGCTCGCCGCTGCGATCGACGAAGGCGGTGAAATAGACGATGTGAATCGGCAGCGGCGCGGGCAGCATGATGGTTCGCTCCTCGCCGCCGATCATTTTCTTGATCCGGGCTTCCGACCAGCCGTGGCTCCGCCCGAGGACGGCTTCGGCGAGCTTGAAGGGTGCCTCCACGCGCACGCAGCCGTGGCTCAGCGCGCGCTTCTCCTTGCCGAACAGCGCCCGGGCGTTGGTGTCATGCAGGTAGACCGCATATTTATTGGGGAACATGAACTTGATGCGTCCGAGCGCATTGCTGTCGCCGGGCGGCTGGCGAACGTAAGTGACGCCGCCCCGCTCGACCGTCTCATAGCCGTGGTCGGCGAAATAGTTCGGGTCGGCGGCGAGCTTCGGCATCATCTCCTTCTTCACGATCGACAACGGCACGTTCCAGTACGGGTTGACGATGATGAACTGCATGGTCTGCGAGAAGACCGGGGTCGGCTTGTCGGGCTGACCCACCACGACGCGGGCATGATGGATCACCTCGTCGCCATGCACGAGGTCGAGCGAATAGTCGGGGATGTTCACGTCGAGATGGGTCTCGCCCATGTCGCGCGGCAGCCAGCGCCAGGCCTCCATGTTGGCGACGATCTCGGTTTCGAGACGACGCGGGTCGGCGCCGCCGGACAGAATCCCGACGGTGCGGATGGTCAGGATGCCCGAGGCCGGAAGGTGATGAGCATGCTGGAAATTCGCCACCGCCGCCGCCACCTTCGTGTCGTAGACGAGGTCCGACGCGTCTCCAGAACCGCTCGAGGACATGTCGAGCCCGAAGCGGGCTCGGATCAGCGGCACCCGTTTATCCCGCATGCCGAGCTTGAGGATCGGTCCGTAGGGGATCCTCGCGCGCGCCGCCATGTCGCTCGATCCGCGCAGCTCGGCCAGCTTGTCGCGCAGCGCCGCATAACCCGGCTGGGACGGATTGAAGGCGCGCAGCGCAGCGCCGGGATCGGATGCGGCGGCGAGCGCTGCGAGAACACGGGCCGCATCGGCGACATCCGGCTTGGCCCCGATCAGCGGCGCGAGACGCGCCGGATCGACCCGCCCGCCGGTCGCCTGCCAGCCGTAGGCGACGGCGGCGCGGGTCAGCGAAAGTTCGGCCGTCGCGAGTTCGGCCGGATCGGCCGATGCGTTGGGGACCGAGACCGGAAAGGCCTTGAGATCGAGGCCGTCCTCGGCGGCGTGGTCGATGCGCGCGAGGGCCTCGCGGGCACGCGGCCCGAACCGTCCGTCCTCGATCCACAGCGGCGCATCGGCCCGCGCCGCATAGAAGGCCGAGATCGCCTGCCTGTCCTTGAAGCGGGCCAATTCGGTGGCGTCGATACGTCCGGCGACCGGTGCCGGCTCGACGCCCACGAAGGCGTCGAGCGCCTTGCGCAGCGCCGCGGGATCGAAGGCAGCGGCCGGTGCATCGACCGGTGCGAGAGCCGCGGGGGCGGGCGCAGCCGCCGCGGGTACGGCCGGCGTCGGCCCGGCGGCCGGCATCGGCGGCGTTCCGGGTTCCGGGAGAACCGGGACGTCGTCGGCACCGCGCCGGATCGGTGGAGCGCTGGCAACCGAAGGCGCCGACGCCGGCAGCGAGCCGGTGGTGTCCGAGCCTTCCGCGGTCGGCGCGAGCGCCGCCACGCCCGGCACCGCGGCCTTGGTCGGCGCGATCTCGTCGGCCTTGGTCGCGGGCCTCGAGGCGATCGCCGCCTGGCCTGGTGCCGTCGAAGGCCGCAGCGGCGCGTAGGTGTCGAGGATGGCACCCGGGTCGGCGGCGCGCCCGGAGGACGCGACCGGCACGCCGCGACGTGGCGCGAGATCCACCAAGCTCCGGTCGAGCCCGGCGGGAAGGTCGGGTGCCGGAAGGGCGAGACCATCCGCCAGGGGAGCGCGCGAGGCGGCCGAGACCGATTGCGACAGCGCCGGAAGGGGCCCGGTGCAGGCGAGCATCATCACCGAGAGGCGTGTGAAGGCGGCCGTGCGGCGTGGCGGGCGCATGTCCTGAACATCCCTCGGCTAGATCGAAAGCTTTTGACCCGTGGCGACGCGACAGATCAACCGGCCGCGACGCTGAATCGGCTGTCGCGGCCGTTAATTTCCGCCCCGTGGCGCGGCGGTGACAGGCTCGCCGCGGCGCCGTCAGGCGGCCGCGACATCTGCGTCATCGTCGTCGGAATGGAGCCCGAAGTCCTTCATCTTGCGATAGAGGGTCGAGCGGCCGATGCCGAGCTTGCGCGCCATCTCGGACATCTGGCCCCGGTAATGGGCGAGCGCGAAGCGGATGACGTCGGCCTCCATCGCCTCGAGGCGGCGGACGTTGCCGGTCTCGTCGAGCAATGGCATGACGTTGGGATCGCGCACCTCGACGCGCACCACTTCGCGCTCGACCGGCGGCATGACGGTGGAGGGGAGCGGCGGCACGCGCACCTCGAACCCGTCGACCTGTGCGGCGATCTGCGGGAATTCCGCGATCGTCAGGTCGCCTCCGTCGGCCAGCACGACCGCCCGGAACATCGCGTTCTCGAGCTGGCGCACGTTGCCCGGCCAGTCGTAGCGCGACAGAAGCGAGGTCGCCTCGGGCGTGATGCCGGTGATCTTCTTCCCCTCCTCGGCCGCGAACCGGGCCGCGAAGCGTCGGGCGAGATCCGGCACGTCGACCCTCCGGCCCCGAAGCGGCGGCAGCGTGATGGGGAAGACGTTGAGCCGGTAGAACAGGTCTTCGCGGAACAGGCCGCGCCGGACCTGCTCGATGAGGTTCTGGTTGGTCGCCGAGACGAGCCTGATGTCGACCTTGACGGAGCGCTTGGCGCCGACGGGGTCGACCTCGCCTTCCTGCAGCGCCCGCAGGAGCTTGACCTGCGCCTCGAGCGGCAGTTCGCCGATCTCGTCGAGGAACAGCGTGCCGCCGTTGGCCTCGACGAATTTCCCGGCATGTTTCTCGGTCGCCCCGGTGAAGGCGCCCTTCTCGTGTCCGAAGAGGATCGATTCGACGAGGTTTTCCGGCAAGGCGCCGCAATTGACCGGCACGAAGGGCTTGCCCCGGCGATCCGACGAACCGCCGATGGCGCGAGCCAGAAGCTCCTTGCCGACGCCCGATTCGCCTTCGATCAGCACGGGGATCGTCGACTTCGCCGCCCGCTCCGCAAGGCGCAGCGCGCGCGCCATCTCCTCGCTCCGCGTCACGATGTCCTTGAAGGTCAAGGATCCCGAGGCGCGGCGCGTCATGCGGCGCACCTCGTCCTCGAGCGCATCGAAGCGCAGGGCGTTCTTGATCGACACCGACAGCCGCTCGGCCCCGACCGGCTTGACGACGAAATCGGTCGCCCCGGCCCGCATGGCCGCGATGACGGTGTCGATCGTCCCATGGGCGGTCTGCACGATCGCCGGCACACCGATCTTGCGCTCGCGCAGATGCGCCAGCACCTTGAGCCCATCGACCTCGGGCATCATCAGGTCGACGATCAGCAGGTCGATCGTTCGGCCATCGGGTGCGTCGAGCCGGGCCAGAGCCGCCGCGCCGCCGTCCACGATCTCGGTCTCGTAGCCGAAACGGCGCACCATGGCTTCGAGCAGGCGGCGCTGGACGGGATCGTCGTCGACGATGAGAATGGTGGCGGTCATACGTCCTCGGGCGGCGCGGCTTCTTGTCCGCGTCTCGGGCGCATGCTGGTGGACGAGGGTAAATGGGCGCTTAACGCGGCGACGATGGCGGACAGGGACGACGCATGTGGCGCTTTCTCGCGTGACCTGCGGGCCGAGTGCGCGTATCTGGCAGACACGCGACCAGGCGAATGACGGCGGGAGGGCGGCACGGGCTCATGGGCCAAATCGTACCATCCCGTTGAAATCGATCAGGTTGTCGACGTGCGACGATCCGCTCCGGAATCGACGTGATCGTCGCGGCGCGATTTTTGTAGGAGCTCGCAAGCCGCCCACGATCCGTCGAGAGTCTCATGTGCCGGATCGTCGGACGTCAAAGTCAAGGATGAATTGAGACCGATGCAATCGCTTTCTTCGGGCCTCTCGGCCCCCCAGGCAGCGGCCAAAGGCGTCGAGGGCGACGTCGGCCCGCTGCCGCGCTGGAACCTCGCCGATCTCTATCCGGCGCTCGATGCCCCCGGCTATCACGAGGACCTGTCTCGGGCGGAGAGCATGGCCGAGCGTTTCGCCGAGCGTTATCGCGGCCGGCTCGCGGATCTCGCCAAGGGGCGCGCCGCCAGCCAGGCGCTCGGCGAGGCCGTCGCCGACTTCGAGGCGCTCGAGGAGATCCTCGGGCGGGTCTCCTCCTTCGCAAGCCTCGCCTATACCGAGGACACATCGGACCCGCGGCGCGCCAAGTTCTATGCCGACGCGCAGGAGCGGGTGACGACGATTTCCTCGAACCTCCTGTTCTTCACCCTGGAGCTCAACCGCATCGACGACGATGCGCTCGACCGCGCCGCGACGAAGCCGCCCCTGTCGCGCTTCAAGCCATGGCTCGAAGACATCCGCAAGGATCGGCCGCACCAGCTCGAGACCAAGATCGAGCAGCTCTTCCACGAAAAAGCCGTGACGGGCCGCGGCGCCTGGACGCGGCTTTTCGACGAGACCATCACGGCGCTCAGGTTCGAGGTCGGCGGCGAGGCGCTGAGCCTCGAGCCGACGCTGAACCTGCTGCAGGATGCGCGGCCCGAGGCGCGCCGCGAGGCGGCCGGCGCCCTGGCCAAGACCTTTACGGACAACCTGCGCATCTTCTCGCTCATCACCAACACCCTCGCCAAGGACCAGGAGATCGGCGACCGCTGGCGCGGGTTCGAGGATGTGGCGGATTCCCGCCACCTCTCGAACCGGGTCGAGCGCGAGGTCGTCGACGCGCTGGTCAGCGCGGTCTGCGCGGCCTATCCGCGCCTGTCGCACCGCTACTACCGGATGAAGGCGCGCTGGTTCGGCGTGGCCGAGCTCAACCATTGGGACCGCAACGCGCCCCTGCCCCAGACGCCGACCGGCCTCGTTCATTGGAGCGAAGCGCGCGACACGGTGCTCGACGCCTATCGGGGCTTTTCGCCGCAGCTTTCCGACATTGCCCGCCGCTTCTTCGACGACCGCTGGATCGACGCCGGACTGCGGCCCGGCAAGGCGCCCGGCGCCTTCTCGCACCCGACCGTCCCTTCCGTCCATCCCTACGTGCTGATGAACTATCAGGGCCGGCCGCGCGACGTCATGGTGCTGGCGCACGAGCTCGGGCACGGCGTCCACCAGGTGCTGGCCGGACCGCAAGGCGCCCTGATGGCGCCGACGCCGCTGACCCTCGCCGAGACGGCCTCGGTCTTCGGCGAGATGCTGACCTTCCGGGCGCTCGTGGCGCGTGCGCCCGACGCCGCGTCGCGCTTCGCCCTGCTGGCGCTCAAGGTCGAGGACATGCTCAATACGGTGGTCCGCCAGATCGCCTTCTATACGTTCGAGCGCCGCTTGCACGAGCAGCGCCGGCAGGGGGAGCTCACCGCCGAGGCGATCGGCGCGCTCTGGCTCGAGGTCCAGGGCGAGAGCCTCGGTCCGGCGATCCGCCTGGGACCGGGCTACGAGACCTTCTGGGCCTATGTGCCGCATTTCATCCACTCGCCCTTCTACGTCTACGCCTACGCCTTCGGCGACTGCCTGGTGAACTCGCTCTACGGCGTCTATCGCCAGTCCGAGCAGGGTTTCGCCGAGCGTTACCTCGCCATGCTCCGGGCCGGAGGCACGAAGCACCACAGCGATCTCCTCAAGCCCTTCGGCCTCGACGCGCACGACCCCGAGTTCTGGACGATCGGCCTCAAGGTGATCGAAGGGCTGATCGACGAACTGGAACAGCTGCAGCCGGGCTGACAGAAGCCGGATCGGCCAACGCCCGGACATTTGCCGGCGTCGGACGGCGGCACGCTGAGCGCGGTCCATGGCGCGCCGGGCGCGGTCGCGGCTGGGCTGCCTCCCGGTCCGCGGAGACGCAGCCGCACGGACTGACACGCTTGAAATCAAGATATATCGTGATATATTCTACGTAGCGGACTTCGGAGGTGACCATGTTCTTTCACGATCACTGCGCCCATTTCTCCCATCGCGACCCTCGAGACGAGATGGAAAGGGTCTTTGGCCGCCACTGGCCCGGCCGACCGGACCGAGGACGCGCGGGGCGCGTCTTCGATCATGGCGACCTGCGCCTCGTCATCATGGCGCTGGTCGCCGAGCAGCCGCGCTACGGCTACGACATCATCAAGGTGCTGGAGGAGCGGATCGGCGGCGGCTACAGCCCGAGCCCGGGCGTGGTCTATCCGACGCTGACGCTGCTCGACGAGATGGGGCACGCGCTGGTCAGCGAGGAGCGTGGGCGCAAGCTCTACACGCTGACGCCGGAAGGCCAGGCCTATCTCGACAGCCATCGCGCGGCGCTGAACGCCATCCTGGGCCGCACGAAGGCCGGCGCCGAGGCGCGGCGAGGACCGCCCTTGCCGGTCCTGCGCGCGACCGAGACCCTGATGGCGGCCGTGAGGCTGCGCTTCAAGGGCCAGATCATGACGCAGGCCCAGATCGACGCCGCCGCCGCCGCGATCGATGCCGCCACCAGGACCATCGAAGGATTGTGAGGCGTCAGCCGGACGGCTCGAGCAGGTCCCAGAGGTTGCCGTAGAGGTCCTCGAACACGGCGACCGTGCCGTAAGGCTCGTGGCGAGGCGCCTCGCGGAAGCGGACGCCCGCCTCCGTCATCCGGCGATGATCGCGGTAGAAATCATCCGTCTCCAGGAACAGGAAGACGCGGCCGCCGGCCTGGTCGCCGATGCGGGCCTCCTGTCCGGGGCCGGTCGCGCGCGCCAGCAGAATCCGGGTTTCGCCGCCCGGCAGGCCGAGAAGGAGCCATCGCTTGCCGCAGCCGAGATCCTTGTCCTCGATCACCGCGAGGCCGAGCGCCGCCGTATAGAACGCCGCGGCCGCGTCGTAGTCGCGCACCAACACGGTGACGGCCCCGATCTTTCGGCGCGCCGTCAAATTCTTAGTCCCGCTCGTAGATGGCGTTGGTGCGCGTGGTGAGAAGCTTGCGATAGCCTTTCGCGACGACGAGAGCCGGCAGGTCGATCGACCACCGGGCGAGCGCCATTTCGAGGATCAGCAGCTTGGGCCAGAGACGCGGGTCGGTGTCGCGAAAGAAGGGTTCGAGGATCAGTTCCTCGGCGCCTTCCGCGTCGACCTTCATGGCGTCGATCCGCTCGAATCCTTCCTCGGCCAGGAGCGTCCGCAGCGCCTTCGCCGGCACCTTGACTTGCCGGCCCGCCGCCACGGTCGGCATCAGCCGCATCGAGCTCTCGCCCTTGTTGGCCTCGTCGATGAACAGCGTGATCTCGCCGTCCCGATCGGCCACCGCGCAGGCAAAGGCCTTGATCGAGGGAAAACTGTTCTGGCGGATGTTGAAGGCCAACCGTTCGAAGATGTCGGGCTGCGGCTCGATCGCGAGAATCCTCGCCCGCGGCCCGGCAAGGGACGCCACGAACAATGCGTAGCCGCCGGCATTGGCCCCGATATCGACGAAGGTGAAGTCGCCGACGAGCCGCTCGGCGAGGATCTGCCGTTCGGTGGGATCGAAATAATGCGGGGTGAACAGCAGGTTCTTCTCGGCCACGTTGTGGGCCGGGTAGAGCCGCATGCGGGCGCCGAGCGAGAAGACGTCGAGCGGCCGGCCACGCAGCACCTTGATTCCCACGGCACGCAAGGCGAAGGCAAGCCGCTTGCCGGCCCAGCCTGCCGAACAGGTCCGTGTCGTATCCAGCAGTCGCGCCATCCAGGCCGGCGGCGCATGCCGGCCGAAATCGGAGCCCGTATCCATGCCTTGCGTCACCCCGCGTTCCGCCCCAGCATCCGCTCCCTCGCCCGACCGGACCGGGCGCTCCGGCTGCAGGCGATCGCATTGCCCCTGCCGCACCAAACGCATATGGAGATGTCATGGTGTCCTAAACAAGGCACACTTCCAGCCGGTTTCAGTTGATTCGCCTGCCGCTGACAAGATAATAGCTTTGATGTCAAGTATAAATGCGCCAGCCGAATGCAAGCCAGGGCTGTATTCGGCTTAGGTGGCGGATTCTAAGCTTACTCGCGCGGGAATGCTCATGCTCGGCCCGGGCGGTTGCGGGAGTGCCCGGTTCAGGACGCCGGCGCGACGGTCGGCGTCATGGCCGATTCGATCCTATCCGTCTCCTGCACGGCCCGCACCTCTGCAACCCGTCGAACCGGCCTTTTCCTCGACCGTGACACGAACCATCTCAGTGCGAAGGAGGTCGCGGCCGTTTCTCAGACTATGCGGCCTCGCCCGAAGGACTGTAAGATGAGTCCGTCGGCGCTCCGCTCGACGCGAGCTGCCGGTGCCCGATCCCGGCGGTCGGGCGACACTCCAGCAAGGACCACCCGGGTCACACATGACATTCGTCGATGCCAAGGCCGCGGCCGGTCGGAAGAACGGCCAGATCAAGCTCCATGACGCTGCCGCCTTCGAGGGCATGCGCAAGGCCGGGCGCCTCACCGCCGAGGCGCTCGATCTCCTGGCCGGGCACGTGCGGCCGGGCGTCACCACCGAGGCGCTCGACCGGCTGATCTTCGATTTCGCCATGGATCACGCCGCCTATCCGGCCTCGCTCGACTATCGCGGCTTCACCAAGTCGATCTGCACATCGATCAACCACGTCGTCTGCCACGGCATCCCGGACGACAAGCCGCTGCGCGAGGGCGACATCGTCAACATCGACGTGACGCTGATCCTCGACGGCTGGCACGGCGATTCCTCGCGCATGTATCCGGTCGGCGAGGTGCCCCGCAAGGCCGAGCGCCTGATGGCGGTGACGCACGAAGCCCTGATGCGCGGCATCGCCGCCGTCAGGCCCGATGCCACCACCGGCGACATCGGTGCCGCCATCCAGGATTATGCGGAGGGCGAGCGCTGTTCTATCGTGCGCGAGTTCTGCGGCCACGGCCTCGGCAGGCTGTTCCACGACGAGCCGAACATCCTGCATTACGGCAAGCGCGGCGAGGGCGTCTTGCTCAAGCCCGGCATGTTCTTCACGATCGAACCGATGGTCAATCTCGGCCGCCCGCATGTGAAGGTGCTGTCCGACGGATGGACGGCGGTGACGCGCGACCGGTCCCTCTCGGCGCAGTTCGAGCATACGGTGGCGGTGACCGAGAGCGGCGTCGAGGTCTTCACCTTTTCTCCGCGTGGTCTCGACAGGCCGCCCTACGACGGGAGCGCCGGCTCCCGATGAGCGACCGGGCGGAGCCGGAGCAACCGTTCCATCTCGGCCATCGGGAGCGCCTGCGCCAGCGCTTTACCGCTGCCGGCGAAGACAGCGTCGCCGATTACGAGCTGCTCGAGCTGCTGTTGTTCCGTGCCGTGCCTCGGCGCGACGTCAAGCCGCTCGCCAAGGGGCTTCTGGCGCGCTTCGGATCCTTCGCGGAGGTTCTCGGCGCACGGCCCGAACGGTTGCGCGAGATCCATGGGCTCGGCGAAGCCGCGATCACCGAGCTCAAGATCGTCGAGGCGGCGGCCCGACGCCTCACCCGGGGCGCTGTCAAGGCGCGCCAGGCCCTATCCTCATGGAGCGAGGTGTTGGATTATTGCCGCACCGCCATGGCCTTCGCCGACCGCGAGGAATTCCGCATCCTCTTCCTCGACAAGCGCAACATGCTGATCACCGACGAGGTGCAGGGGAGGGGCACCATCGACCACACGCCGGTCTATCCGCGCGAGGTGGTCCGCCGGGCGCTCGAGCTCGGCGCCACGGCCCTCGTCCTGGTGCACAACCATCCCTCCGGCGATCCCTCGCCCTCGACCGCCGACATCAAGATGACGCATGACATCATCGCCATCGCCAAGCCGCTCGGCATCGCCATCCACGACCATCTGATCATCGGCCGCGGCGGCCATAGCAGCCTGCGGTCGATGAAGTTCATCTGATCCTGGCAAGACTCAATAGCGATTGCCGCCGGCCGGCACGAGATTGCCGTTCGCGTCGTAGGAATAGTCCTGCGGGTCCTGGCCGCGGGCACGTCGCGGCGCCGGCTCGTCGTACTGCTGCTGATCGTTGCTCTCGTCGCGCGCGACGGTATCGGCTCGGCCGCCGCTGCCGAGCACCCTCACCTCGGTGCCGATCTCCACGCGCTCGTAGAGGTCGAGCACGTCCTGGTTGATCATCCGGATGCAGCCGGAGGAAACGGAGGAGCCGATCGTATAGGGCTCGATCGTGCCGTGGATGCGGTAGAGCGTGTCCTTGTTGCCCTGGAACAGGTACATGGCGCGTGCGCCGAGCGGATTGCCCGGGCCGCCGTGCATGCCGACGCCGCTCTGCAGCTTGGCCATGCTGCTCATGATGTCGGGCCGACGGGCGAGCATCTCCTTGGGGGGATACCAGTCCGGCCATTCGCGCTTGGCCTCGATGTGGGCCACGCCGGACCATTCGAATCCTTGCTTGCCGACCCCGACGCCGTAGCGGATGGCACCGCCGTTGCCGTCCGTCAGGTACAGGAAGTGATTCGCCGGATCGATGATGATGGTCCCGGCCGGCGCGTCGGTCCTGTAGTCTACCGCGGTGCGTAGGAAGCGGTACCTGATCCGGCGGGTGTCGACGGCGGGCACGGGAAAGGGTTCTCCATGCACCGCGCCATAGATCTGGTCGGGGTCGACCTCCTGCGCGACGGGCACCTGGGCCCAGGCCTTGAACGGGCTCAACGACGCGCCGACGAGGCTCGCGGCGCCGATCATCATGGTTCGACGGTCAGGTTTGAGCATGACTAGGAACTCCGAAATCTGCGGCGTTCCATCGCTGGGACGCTCCATCTCAAGCTTAACCGTTAAATGGCATCGAAGTTCTCAGCCGCGCGCGATTTCCATGCAGTGCGGCACCGGTGACACAGGCCGGACTGCAAGCGCTCAACCACCCGGCGCGTCAGCCGGCCCGATCCCCGCGCCTCTCCCGGCCGAGCGCGAAGGTCAGCGCGAGGCCCGCCGCGGTGGCCGTGCCACCGATGAGAAAGGGCGTCGCGAAGGAGATCAGCGCCGCCGCGATCCCGGCCGCCGGGCCGGTGATGCCGAGCGAGACGTCGAGGAACACCGAATAGAGGCCGATCGCCGTGCCGCGGCTCTCCGGTGGCACGCGCCCGACGGCTTCGACCCCGAGCGCCGGAAAGACCAGGGCGAAGCCGGCGCCGGTCAGCGCCGAACCCGTAATGGCGAGCGCCGGCATGCCGGCGCTCCACAACAGTGCGAGTCCCACACATTCCACCGCGAGCGACAGTTGCGCCACCCTGAGGCCGCCGACCCGGTCGATCGCATCCGCGAAGACGAGACGCACCAGGATGAACGCCGCCCCGAAGGCGCTGAGACAGAGCGCGGCACCGCTCCATCCCCGGTGATCGAAGAACAGCGTGACGAAGGTCGTGACGGTGCCGAATCCGGCCGTCGACAGGGCCAGCACGGCGCCATAGGGCAGGACGCGCCGCAGCACCCGGCCGGTGGCGAGGCGAGCCTCGGCGCGCAGCACCGGCACCGAAGGACGGACGAAGGCCAGGCCCAGCCCGACGAAAGCGAGGCCGAGCACCACCATCCCGAGGGCCGCGAAGCCGCCGAGCCGCACCACGATCACTCCGAGCGGCGCGCCGAGAGCGAGCGCCCCATAGGTGGCGATCCCGTTCCAGGAAATGATGCGCGCCGTCCGATGCGATCCGGTACGGCCGATCGCCCAGGCGATTGCGCCGGTGCTGACCAAGCCTTCGCCGACGCCGAGCGCGAGCCGGCTCGCCAGCAGGGCGGCGAGGCTGACCAGGGGCGTCGCCACCGCGAGTCCGGCAACGAGCATCAGCGCGCCCCCGAGCGCGCAGGCGGCGAGGCCGCGGATCACCGTGACCTTGGCGCCGGCCCGATCCGTCATCTGGCCGACCTGGGCCCGGCTCAGCACGGTCGCGACATATTGCAGGCTGACCGCGACGCCGGCCAGCGGCACGCCGAAACCGAGGTCGTGGTGGACGAAGACGGGGAGCACCGCCAGCGGCAGAGCCACCGTCAGGAACCCCACGAAGGTCACGAAGACGGTCGAGACGATGAGCAGCGTCTCGGAGGCGCCCTCGGCCGTTCGGCAGTCCTCGCATCCCTCGATCGACGTTTGCCCGCTCATCGCACCGCATGACCGCGCCCTCCCGCCGAGCGGCGGAGGTTCGTGACGCTGAAGCCCAGCCTTAGTCTCGCGCCCGCGCCCTGGCCATGGCCAATCCTGCAACGCAGATCCGCCGGACGGGATCGCGCGGACACTCCCACGCGATCCAGCCCAAGCTTATGGCGCGCGCGTGCCGGTCAGTGGCCGGCCCGCATATGCGTATAGACCGCCGAGCTCGACAAGCTTATGGCGCGCGCGTGCCGGTCAGTGGGACCCCATGAGATCCTGCAGGGCTTTCGGCAGGGCGTCGTTGCCCGACACCGGAGCCGAGGCGGCCTGGGCGAAGGAGATCGTCGCCACGGCGCGGTTGACAC
>DATBEH010000042.1:0-9177 GCA_036276175.1 Lichenihabitans sp. | reverse complement strand
GGGCCGGCGACCCGGCTCTGGCGGCGCCGGTGCGCCTCAGCTTCGTCAAGCTGCAAGCCAAGCTCGCTTCTCGCTGCGGCGAGTGGCCCGAGGATCTGGCCTCGGGCAGCAATGTCGATGGCTGGGAGAACCGAAGCTACTACAATCTCGGCTGTGCCACCCAGCAGACCCTCACGGCTCAGATGGACGATCCGCGCGATCTGGTGCGGCCCCGTGCCGAGGACCCGAGCGACGTGCAGATGCGCACGCGGGCCATCGGTGACCTGCGCGGCAACCCCGTCCTCCAAGGGACGGACCCGAGCACGGTCTACACCCAGAGCGCGCTGGTTCCCATCAGCCCGGTCGGGGGCAACTGATGACCGACCAGCGCCAGGACAGCCGGGCCCAGGTCGACCAGGGCGAGCATATCGCGCCGGTGCCGCGCATCTCCATCCAGGCGTTCTTCGAAACGCCGGAGATGGCCCAGATCGTCGGCGAGGCGATCACGGACCGGCGCATGAGCCGCGCCCACGTCAAGACGAACATGGGCGGTGCGACGGCTGCGGTCGAGGCGTATCGCAACGCGCCGACCCCCAATGTCGTGATCATCGAGATGACGGGCGAGCGCGGCGAGCTCCTCGGCCATCTCGAGACGCTGGCCGAATGTTGCGATGCCGGCACCAGGGTCGTCGTCATCGGCCGGGTCAACGACATCGTGCTCTATCGCGAGCTCATGCGTCGCGGCGTCAGCGAATATCTGGTGACGCCGTTCACGGCCATCGATTTCGTCCGCTCCCTGTCGCACCTCTATTCGAACAGCCAGGCCGGCCCGGTGGGACGGCTCATCGCGGTCACGGGTGCCAAGGGCGGCGTCGGAGCCTCGACCATCGCCCATAATGTCGCCTGGGCGATGTCGCGGACGCTCGACCTGCCGACCGTCATCGTCGACCTCGACCTGCCCTTCGGCACGGCGGGGCTCGATTTCAACCAGGATCCGCCGCAAGGCATCGCTGAAGCCGTCTTCGCGCCGGACCGTCTCGATTCGAACCTCGTCGACCGGCTGCTGTCGAAATGCTCGGAGAAGCTGTCGATCCTGGCCGCGCCCGCGACGCTCGACCGGCCCTACGACTTCGCCGAAACCGCTTTCGACGGGCTCTTCGACATCCTGCGCACCACCGTGCCCTGCGTCGTGCTCGACGTTCCCCATGGCTGGGCCGCCTGGAGCCGACGGGCGCTGATCGGTGCCGACGAGGTGATCGTCGTCGCGGCGCCCGACCTCGCCAATTTGCGCAACACCAAGACCATGCTCGACGTGCTGCGCGCCACGCGGCCGAACGATACGAGGCCGAAGCTGGTGCTGAACGGTGTCGGCGTGGTGAAGCGGCCCGAGATCTCGGTGGCGGATTTCGCCAAAGCCGTCGATCTCGCGCCGGCGGCGGTCATTCCCTTCGACGCCAAGCTGTTCGGCACCGCCGCCAACAACGGTCAGATGGTGAGCGAGGTGGAGGCGGACGGCAAGGTCGCCGCAACCCTGCTCGAGCTCGCGCAGGCGGTGACGGGACGGAGCGATGCGCGCAAGGCCAAGCGCAGCCTGTTCGAGCCGTTCCTCGCCCGGCTGAACGGGAAGAAGGCGTCATGAGCGCGACGGCGCGAGCGATGTGCTCCGGCTCCGCGGCGAGCCGCGGCCCGGCCCTGCTCCCGCCCGACCGACGGATGGGTTGAGCATGTTCGGACGACGTGCCGCGCAGGCGCAGCCCTCGGTCGCGCCACTTCCTCCGGTTCCCCCGTCCTTCGACGGGCGTGCCGCACCACCTCCTTCGGCCTTCGGGGTGCCGACCTTTACCGCGCCGCCAGCCACTCCGATCGCCGAAATGCGGCGCTCGGACGAATATTACGTCACCAAGGGCACCATCTTCGGCGCGATGATCGAGGCGATCGATCTTTCGCAGCTCGCCAAGCTCGATCCGGAGAGCGCTCGGGAAGAGATCCGCGACATCGTCAACGAGATCATCTCGATCAAGAACGTCGTCATGTCGATCGCCGAGCAGGAAGACCTGCTCGACGATATCTGCAACGACGTACTGGGCTACGGGCCGCTCGAGCCGCTCCTGGCCCGCGACGACATCGCCGACATCATGGTCAACGGCGCGACCAAGACCTACATCGAGGTCTCCGGCAAGATCCAGCTCACCAACGTGCGCTTCCGCGACAATGCGCAGCTGATGAACATCTGCCAGCGCATCGTCAGCCAGATCGGCCGCCGCGTCGACGAGGCCTCGCCGATCTGCGACGCGCGCCTGCTCGACGGCTCTCGCGTCAACGTCATCGCCCCGCCGATCGCCCTCGACGGGCCGGCGCTGACCATCCGCAAGTTCAAGAGGGACAAGCTGACCCTCGACCAGCTGGTGCGCTACGGGTCGATCTCGCCCGATGCCGCCGAGGTGCTCAAGGTCATCGGCCGGGTCCGCTGCAACGTGCTGATCTCGGGCGGCACCGGTTCGGGCAAGACGACGCTGCTCAACTGCCTGACCAACTATATCGACCACGACGAACGGGTGATCACGTGCGAGGACGCGGCCGAGCTGCAGTTGCAGCAGCCCCACACGGTGCGGCTCGAAACCCGGCCGCCGAACCTCGAAGGCACGGGCGCGATCACCATGCGCGATCTCGTGCGCAACTGCCTGCGCATGCGCCCCGAGCGCATCATCGTGGGCGAGGTGCGCGGTCCGGAGGCCTTCGACCTGTTGCAGGCGATGAACACCGGCCACGACGGCTCGATGGGCACGCTCCACGCCAACTCGCCTCGCGAGGCCTTGAGCCGTCTCGAATCGATGATCACCATGGGGGGATTCTCGCTGCCCTCGCGCACCATCCGCGAGATGATCGTCACCTCGGTCGACGTGGTCATCCAGGCGACGCGCCTGCGCGACGGCTCGCGCCGCATCACCCACGTCACCGAGGTGATGGGCCTCGAAGGAGACGTGATCATCACGCAGGACCTGGTGCTTTACGACATCCTCGGGGAGGATGCCCAGGGCAAGCTCAAGGGGCGCCATCGTTCGACCGGGATCGGCCAGCCGCGCTTCTGGGAACGGGCGCGCTACTACGGCGAGGAGCAGCGGCTTGCGGCGGCGCTCGACCGGGCCGAAGTCAAGGACGGCGTGCGGCTATGAGGCGGCACGGGCGTCCGGGCGACGCCATGCTCGACCTTGCCGACACCGGCGCGGAGGTACGGCGATGACGATGCTGATCGAATATGGGCTCGTCGTCATGGCGGCGGGCGGCATTCTCTTCGCGCTCATGCCTTACCTGTCGGGAGACATCAAGGCCGAGAAGCGCAAGGCCGCCCTCGAGACCCGGCCGGTGCGGCGGTCCGGCGGCGACCGGGTCGTGGTCGACGCCGCGGCCCGCCGCAAGCAGGTGGCGGACAGCCTGAAGGACGTCGAACACCGCGGCCGCACCAAGAAGCTGACGCTCGAAACCAAGCTGGCCCGGGCGGGCCTCAAGACGGCGAAGCGGACCTATTATATGGCCTGCGGCGGTTTCGGCTTCGGACTCGGGCTGTTGATCTACCTGATCGAGGGCAGCCCCGTCATGGCGGCGGCGGCGATGCTGGTCGCCACCTTCGGCATTCCGAACTGGATCGTGGGGTACCTCGGCAAGCGCCGCATGAACCAGTTCGTCACCGAATTCCCCAATGCGGTCGACATCATCATCCGTGGCGTCAAGGCGGGCCTGCCGCTCAACGACTGCCTGCGCACGGTGGCGAGCGAATGCCCCGAACCGCTCAAGACCGAGTTCCGCCGGGTGGTCGAGGCCATGACGCTCGGGCTGTCGGTCACCGAATCCGTCGAGCGGATGAGCGAGAGCGTGCCGATCCCGGAGGCCAGCTTCTTCGCCATCGTCATCGGCATCCAGCAGAAGGCGGGCGGCAACCTCACCGAGGCCTTGACCAACCTGTCGCGCGTCATCCGCGAGCGCAAGAAGATGAAGGCCAAGGTCAAGGCCGTCTCTTCCGAGGCCAAGACCTCAGCCGCGATCATCGGCGCCCTGCCGTTCCTGGTCGGCTTCTTCGTCTACGTGACGACGCCCCATTACATGGAGGCGCTGTGGACCACCATGCCGGGGCGCATCGCGGTCGGCGGCTGCCTCGTCTGGATGAGCCTCGGCATCATGATCATGAAGAAGATGATCAATTTCGACATCTGACGCGGCGGCGCTCCCGCCCGTCCTGAGAGAATCGTCCCGTCATGATGGAAGATCTGCTCCAGAAGCTCGTCGACCAGCATTTCCTGCTCGGCCTGTTGATCGCGGTGGCGGCGGGGGCGACGGTGCTGACCATCGCCATTCCGCTGCTCGACACCGACATGCTCGGGCAGCGCATGAAGACGATGGCGACCGAGCGCGAGCGCATCAGGGCGCGGGAGCGCGAGAAGCTGGCCAAGGGCGGCAAGGGGAGCCTGCGGCCCGAGGCCAAGGCCTTCATGTCGAAGATCGTGGAGAGCTTCAGCGCCTCGAAGTGGCTGGGGACCGACAAGGCCAAGCTCCAGCTCGCCATGGCCGGCCATCGCGGCCCTCAGGCGGAGGTCGCATTCCTCTTCTTCCGCCTGGTGACGCCCGCCTGTTGCCTCGTCGCGACGTTCTTCTACCTGTTCTTCGTCGCCGATTTCGGTCTTAGCCTGATGCTGAGGCTCGCGATCACCATCGGCGCGGCCTATCTGGGCATCAAGGCGCCGGAGATCTTCCTCTCGAACACGATCTCGAAGCGTCAGCAATCGGTGAAGAAGGCCTTCCCGGACACGCTCGACCTCCTCCTGATCTGCGTCGAATCGGGCATGTCCCTCGAACATGCGGCCCGCAAGGTGGCGCAGGAGATCGGCCCGCAATCGATTCCCATGGCGGAGGAGCTGACGCTGGTGACGGCGGAACTGTCCTACCTGTCGGACCGGCGCCTGGCCTTCGAGAATTTCGCGCTTCGGACCGGCGTCGAGAGCGTTCGGGCGCTCGTCACCGTGCTGATCCAGGCGGAGCGCTATGGCACGCCGCTCGGCGCGGCGCTGCGGACCTTGTCGCAGGAGAGCCGCGACATGCGCATGATGGAGGCGGAGAAGAAGGCGGCCTCGCTGCCGCCCAAGCTGACCGTGCCGATGATCGTCTTCTTCCTGCCGGTGCTCTTCGTAATCATCGCCACGCCGGCCGCCATCCAGGTCATCAACGGGGTGAAATAACGGGGTGAAATAGGGCGGCCTCAGCCCGCCAGCGGATGGGTCATGTCCTCGGGCCGCACCCAGGCGTCGAAATCCTCGCCTTTGAGCCCGAGCGCGAGCGCCGCCTCGCGCAGGCTCTTGTTCTCGCGATGCGCGAGCAGCGCGATCTTGGCGGATTTCTCGTAGCCGATGTGAGGGTTGAGCGCCGTCACCAGCATCAGCGATTGTTCGAGGTTGTGGCGGATGCGGTCCATGTTGGGCTCGATCCCCTGCGCGCAGAACCTGTCGAAAGCGGAGACGCCGTTGGCGATGAGCTCGACCGATTCGAGGATGTTGTGCAGCATCACCGGCTTGAACACGTTGAGCTGGAAATTGCCCTGCGATCCGGCGAAGGCCACCGCGTGGTCGTTGCCGAAGACCTGCACCGCCACCATGGTCAGCGCCTCGCACTGGGTCGGGTTGATCTTGCCGGGCATGATCGAGGACCCGGGCTCGTTCTCGGGGATGGTGAGCTCGGCGAGCCCGGCACGCGGCCCGCTGGCGTGCCAGCGCACGTCGTTGGCGATCTTCATCAGCGCGCCCGCGAGCACCCGCAAGCTCCCCGAGGTGCCGACGAGCGCGTCGTGCGCCGAAAGGGCCGCGAATTTGTTCGGAGCCGAGACGAAGGGCTTGCCGGTCTCGTTCGCGATCTCCTCGGCCGCCACCTCGCCGAAGCGCGGATGGGTGTTGATGCCGGTGCCGACCGCGGTGCCGCCGAGGGCCAGCGCGTGGAGCGGTCCGAGCGAGCGGCGGATCCCGTCCAGCGCTTCGTCGAGCTGCGCGACCCAGCCGGAGATCACCTGGCCGAGCGTGACCGGCGTCGCATCCTGCAGATGCGTGCGTCCCACCATGATGATGTCTGCGTAGGCATCGGCCTTGGCGGTGAGGGTGTCGCGCAGCGCCACGACGGCGGGGAAGAGCGTGCCTTCGATCTCCTCGACGACCGCGATATGCATGACGGTCGGGAACGTGTCGTTCGAGGACTGGCCGCGGTTGACGTCGTCGTTCGGGTTGATCGGTTTCTTCGAGCCCAGTTCGCCGCCGGCGTTCATGATGGCGAGATTGGCAATCACCTCGTTGGCGTTCATGTTGCTCTGAGTGCCGGAACCCGTCTGGAACACCACCAGCGGGAATTCGCCGTCCCATTTCCCGTCGATCACCTCCTGGGCGGCGGCGGTGATCATCGCGACCTTCTCGGACGGCAATTGTCCGAGCTTGCCGTTGGCGAGGGCCGCGCACTTCTTGAGGATTCCCAGGGCGCGGATCACCGGCCGGCCCCACTGGAAACGCGCGACCCCGATGGGGAAGAAGGTCAGCGAGCGCTGCGTCTGGGCGCCCCACAGGTGATCGGCGGGCACCGCGACGTCGCCGAGCGAGTCCCGCTCGATCCGGACGGTGTCGGGGGTATTGCTGGACGGCGGCATCGGCGAACCTTCTCGCGGTACGATCGGCCGATGCTTTAACCCCTTCCGGCGGGTCGATCCAGCCGCCGTGACCGGATTCCGGCACGCCGTTCGGCTCCTGGCGAAAGCCGGATCGCCCGTTGCGAAGGCCGGACCGCGTCGGCCACCACAGATGGATGAGTCGGGCCGATGACCTGCCAGCGCTCCTGCCGGGTCTGCGGCCGCGAGCGCGAGGAGACGATCGAGCCGGGGCCGAGCGCCCGGTCCTACTGGCCGCCTGAGCCAGAGGCCGCCGCGGCCTCGACCAGCAGGTCCGCTCCGCCTGGCGCGACGTGGCGCCGGGCATGGAACACGGCGACCGCCGCGATCACGCCGCCGATCTGCAGGGCCGAGCCGATGGTTTCGGCCGCGCTCGGCCAGCGACCCTCGTAGATGAAGCCATAGAGGAGACCGAACGCGGTCTCGCCGACGATGAGCTGCGCCGCCAGCGCCAGCGGCAGCCGCCGCGAGGCGACCACCCAGCACAGCGTCGCGAGCCAGGAGCCGCCGAGCCCCATGGCGAGGCACCAGAGCAGGAACGACGGGCCCATCGGCGTCGCCAGCGGCGCAAGGCCTTCGGTGCGGAACGTCGTGAACGGCAGCATGACGAGGCTGCCGAGCGCCGCGCCGATGCCCTGGAGCCCCGTCCAGCGCAGCGTCTCGGGCGGCTGCGGCTCGTCCATAATCCGCTTGTTGACGACCGCATAGATGATCCAGGTGACCAGCGATCCGAGCGCGCAGAGGGCGCCGAGCACGACGTCGTGGCGGTCGCCCCGCGGAGCACCGTAGACGGCCGCGAGATTGACCGTCAGCACGCCCGAGAGGATCAGCACGAGCGGCACGGCCAGCGTCGCCCAGGGGACGCGGTGATGGCTGCGGTTGGTGACCAGCGCCATGACGATCGGCGTCGTGCCGATGATCAGCGGCGGGATGGTGACGCCGGCGAGATCCACGGCGAAGAACACGAAGGCCACGTAGGCGGTATAGCCGAAGCCGCCGAGCAGCAGCCCGGTCACGATCTGCCGATGCGTGGTTGGTCCCGGCCGGAACCGGGGCGAGATCATGAGCAGCAGCGACGCGAGGCCGAAGATGCCATAGCGCACGACCGTCAGGTCCCAGGCCGACAAGGGCCTGACCGCGAGTGGCGCGATGAAGGTCAGGCCCCACAGCGCACCCGTGGTGAGGCCGGCGAGGACGCCGATGAACATGCGGTCTGCCGAGGGGAAGAATGCCGGACGAACTGCGGCCGGCGTCCTTATAGCGGAGGTTCGGGCTTGGGTCAGCCCTGGCCGGGTGGTACTTTCCTGCGTCGCGGGAAAACCGGCCTTGCAGCTCACCTCTGACGAAACCGAGATGGCAAAGGGCGGGCGGGGGCCGGCGGTCGCCTTCGCCATGGACATCCTCCAGCGCTTCGGCGAGGCGGTCGGAGCGTCGCGGCTGATCGAGATCAGCCAGGCGCATGTCGATGGCTGCCTCCACCACGGCGAGGTCAGCCTGGATTTCATCGAACGTCTCGTCGCGGATGGCGGCGAGGTGGGCGTGCCGACGACGCTCAATGTCGGCTCGATGGACCTTCTCCATCCCGAGCTGATCCGGTCGGAGATCCCGCTGCGCGCGGCCGGCCGGCGGTTGATGAAAGCGCATCTGGCGCTCGGCTGCGAGCCGAGCTTCACCTGCGCGCCATACCAGACGCGCTTCCGGCCGCGCTTCGGCGAGCAGATCGCCTGGGGCGAGTCGAATGCCATCGTTTTCGCCAATTCGGTCATCGGGGCGCGGACCAATCGCTACGGCGACTTCATCGACCTCTGCTGCGCCATGACGGGCCGCGCCCCGGCTTTCGGCCTGCATCTCGATGCGAACCGCAGGGGCGAGGTGCTGTTCCGCCTGCGTGGCCTTCCGGCCGCGACGGATGCCAGCGACGCGCTCTATGTCGCGGTGGGTCATGTCGTCGGCGCGCGCGCCGGCGGTCGCGTTCCGGTCGTCGAGGGCCTGCCGGCGCCCGCGTCGGAGGATCCGCTGAAGGCGCTCGGCGCGGTCGCGGCCTCCTCGGGATCGGTCGCGCTGTTCCACGCGGTCGGCATCACGCCCGAGGCGGCGACGCGCCGCGACGCGCTTGGTGGTTCGGACGAGCCCGACGAGACGATCGATCTCACGCTGGCGGACCTTAGGCGGGCGCTCGCCAGCCTGTCGACCGCCCCCGAGGGGGCGCCGATCGTCGCCGTGAGCCTCGGCACGCCGCATTTCTCGCTCGGCGAGTTCGAGGCCCTCGCGGCGCTGCTGCCCGGCTTCCGCGCCAAGCCGGGCGTCGACGTCTACGTGAACACGGGCCGGGAGACCTACGCGGCGCTCGCCGACAGCGGCCGGCTGGCGGAGCTCGAGGAAGCGGGCCTGACGATCGTCACCGACACCTGCACCTATGTGACGTCGATCCTGCGCAGGCTCGACGGTGTGGTGATGACCAACTCAGGGAAATGGGCGCATTACGCGCCCGGCAATATCGGGGTCGAGGT
>DATBEH010000041.1:0-5549 GCA_036276175.1 Lichenihabitans sp. | reverse complement strand
CATCGTCTGACCTCATGCTCGCCGGTCATTAATGAGGTCAATTTTGCCCACGCCATATTCTCTCCGTTATCAGAATAGCATCAGACCATGCTCTCCTTCACCTTCTCGACGAGCTGCTTGAGCGAGAAGGGTTTCGGCAGGAAGCCGAACTCCTGCCCCTCGGGGAGGTTGCGCGAAAAAGCCTCCTCGGCATAGCCCGAGACGAAGATGACCTTGGCGGTGACGCCCCGCTTGCGCAATTCGCCGAACATGGTCGGGCCGTCCATCTCCGGCATGACGACGTCCGAGACGATGAGGTCGATCGGCTGCCTGGCCTGGCTGACGACGTCGAGCGCCTCGGCTCCCGAGGCCGCCTCGATGACGGTGTAGCCGCGCGAGGTCAAGGCGCGCGCCCCGAAGGCCCTGACCGCGTCCTCGTCCTCGACGAGGAGGATGGTGCCATGGCCGGTGAGGTCGTTCGAGACGGGCTTGACGGGCTCCTTGCGCGCGGCTTCCTCGACCGGTAGCGGCTTGTGGCGCGGCAGGAAGATACGGAACGTCGTCCCCTTGTCGACCACCGAATCGGTGAACACGAAACCGCCGGTCTGCTTGATGATGCCATAGACCATGGAGAGGCCGAGACCCGTCCCCTTGCCGACCTCCTTGGTGGTGAAGAAGGGTTCGAAGATCTTGGGCAGCACCTCGGGCGGGATGCCGCTGCCCGAATCCTCGATCTCGATCAGCACGTAGTCGGTCGGGGTCAGCGACTTGTCGCCGAAGGCCGCGCATTCGGCCTCGGCCACGTTGCGGCTGCGCACCAGGATGCGCCCGCCCTCCGGCATGGCGTCGCGGGCATTGACCACGAGGTTGATGACGACCTGCTCGAACTGGTTGAGGTCGGCCTTCACCAGCCACAGATCGCGGCCATGCTTGACGTCGATCTCGATCTTCTCGCCGACGAGCCGCCGCATCATGTTCTGCAGCTCCGCCAGAACGTCGCCGAGCTGCAGCACCTCGGGGCGCAACGTCTGGCGCCGCGAGAAGGCCAGCAGCTGGCGCACGAGACCGGCGGCCCGATTGGCGTTCTGCTTGATCTGCATGATGTCCTGGAAGGACGGATCGGTCGGCCGGTGGTTGGCGAGCAGCAGGTCGGAATAACCGAGGATGGCGGTCAGCACGTTGTTGAAGTCATGCGCCACCCCGCCGGCGAGCTGGCCGATGGCCTGCATCTTCTGCGCCTGGACGAAGCTCTCCTGAAGCGTGCGCTGCTCCGTCGTGTCGAGGGCGAAGACGTTGACGGAGGCCTGTTCGGTCCCCCGAGCCTCGCCGCCCGAGACGAAGAGCTTGACCGAACGGTCGTCGCTGCCGCTCAGCGTCGCGTCGAGCGGCGGGACGTCGCTCCGGCCGAGCAGCGCCGCGGCGACCGCATTCTGCAGGGCCGGCCGGTCGCTCTCGACCACCCCGGCATAGATCGAGCGGAACGTGTCGCCCTGGCCGCGCAGCGCCTTGCCGAACAATCGGATGAACGCCGCGTTGGACCGGATGATGGTGCCGACGCCGTCGAGCGAGGCGATGGCGATCGGGGTGGAGTTGAAGAAGCGGGCGAAGCGGACCTCCGCGGCCCTGAGATCCTCGGCCGGCTCCTCGCCCGGCGCCCGGTTGATGACGAGCGTGCGGGAGGGACCGGGCAGCCGATCCTCGGCGAAGGCGATGCGGTGCAGGAGCCGCGCCGGCAGGTTCTGTCCGCCGCGCTTCTTGAGATCGAAATCGAACTGCTCCGTCTTGACGTCACCCGGCGCGCCGACGACGGCGCCGAGCATGGCGGCGCCGTCGGCCGACATGATGTCGGAGAGCGACAAGCCGCCGGAGCCGACCTGGGCCAGGTCGTAGTCGAGCCAGTCCGCCAGCGTCGCGTTGAGATAGGAGATCCGCCCGTCCGCCGCCGCCGAGAAGAAGCCGGCCGGCGCATGGTCGAGGAAATCGATCGCATGCTGGAGTTCCTGGAAGACGTTTTCGTGCCGCTCGCGCTCCCGGGTGACGTCCGCGACGCTCCACAGCGTCGCCCGCCGATACCCGCCGCGGTCGAGCGGCCGCACCTTGACCCGGTACCAGCCGACCGCCGTCTCGCCGCCGAGCGAGGGCGAGAGGCGCAGTTCTTCCACGGCCCGCTTCTGCTCCTGCGCGGCCTTGGCCAGGCGGAACACCGCCTCGGAAATCTCTGCCGGGCCGGTGAAAAGCCGCTCGACCGGGCGCAGGTCGGTGACGTCCGGCGCGCCCGACATCGCCAGGTAGGCCTCGTTGGCATAGAGGACGCGGCCGTCTCCCTCCGTGACGAAAAGACCTTCGGTGTTGGTGTCGGCGACGAGCTTGGTGATGTCGTTGCGCGCCGCCTGCCCGGAAAACTGCAGGAAACCGACGGCGTAGAAGAACAAAGCGATCAGGCCGACGATGGCCAGGGAAGCCAGGAAGGCCAGGGTCAGCCGGCCCGCCTGATCCTGCGGCAGGAAGGAATAGGAGGCGGCGGCGGCGACGAGCAGAAGCGCGATCGCCAGAACCAGGAGCGGGCTGCCGGTGCGTTCCGTCCTGTCGATCGCCGCGATGGGCGTGTCCGTCATGATCCCCTCGATTGGCCGCCGCGGCCCGACGCGATGAGAGCGACGCAGAAAATATGGTGTATGCTCAAGATGGCCTCAGGCATAGAGCAGCGCTAGGATGCGCGCACCAGGTCGCCGACCGGCTCCCCGCCGGGAGGTCACCATGGTAGCCTGGCGCCAAGTCGTTAACCATTGATTAACCTTATTGGAGCGTTCCCGCTCCCTCATGCTACACTTCAGCATTGAGTCAGTACGTGTGTCGAGAGGCGAACCGCAGCATGCAGTCTTTGAGCACTTTTTTCGAGGACAACAAGCCGCTGGCCTTCATATCGATTTTCGTGGCCCTGCTGGCGCTGTTCGTCATCCTTCTCGTCCTCCGGCGCATGCTGTTCGGACGGCGGCTTAAGGCATCCGGGGGAGCCCGGACCCGGCAGCCGCGCCTTGGCTTCGTCGATGCCGTCGATCTCGACCGTCACCGCCAGCTCGTGCTCGTCAGGCGCGACAACGTCGAACATCTGGTCATGATCGGCGGCCCCAACGACCTCCTGATCGAAACGACGATCGTCCGCGCCCAGTCGGTTGCGCCGATGTCGGGCGGTCGCGACAAGGACGTGGCGATGGCGCAGGCCACACCGATGCCGCAACCGCCCGCGAGCCCGCCTGGGATGGGGCAGCCGTCCATGCCGCCGCTGGTCGCGCCGCCAGTCTCCGCCGCCGGACCGGTTCAAGGCGCGCCGCCCGTGGCCGCGCCCGTCCCGCCGGGCAGCGTGACGGCGCCTCCGCCTCTCGCCGCGCCGACCGACCGGCCGCAGCCCCGTCCGGCGCCCGCCGCACCGCCGCCGCGCCCTGCGGCCTTCTCCGGCCCCGCGACGGGGTCGCGCTCCGACGACCAGGCCGGCGCCGGACCGTCCCTCGAGGGCGAGGGTGCGGCGACGAGGCCTGGCCAGGCCCCCGCCGCAAGCCGCCCGGCACCCTCCCCGCCTCCGGCCCGCCCGGGCGGTCTGCCGCCCCGCCCCGTCCCTGCCGCGACTCCGGCACGTCCCGCTCCGCCGCCGCGGCCGGGACTGCCGCCGCGCCCGAGCCTCGCCTCCACGCTGCCGCCGCGCCCGCTTCGCCCGGCCGGCCTCCAGAGCGTTCCCCGCCAGGAGGCGCCACCGGCAGTCGAGCCGCCGTCGGCACCGGATGCCAATTCGGCGGCTGCATCGCGCCCCGAGCCCGACCAGGCCGGCGCGGTCGCGCAGGGATCGCCGCCGAAGAACCTCGAAACCCTGGAATCGCTGGAAGAGGAGATGGCCAAGCTGCTCGGTCGCCCCGCCCCCCGCCGGGACGGGTGATCGCCCCGCCCCCCGCCGGGACGGGTGATCGGGCCGCAAGCCGCCCGACGCGGCACTCCTCAGGCGACCGATGTCGGTCCATGTCGAAGAAAAGCGCCGGTCGGGGCCGACCGGCGCTTTCTCATGTCGCGCGGCATTCGCCGGGCGATTATTCGTCGCGATAGACGCGTTCGCGCCGCTCATGGCGCTCCTGGGCTTCGACCGAGAGCGTCGCAATCGGCCGGGCATCGAGACGGCGCAGCGCGATCGGATCGCCGGTCTCCTCGCAATATCCGTAGGTCCCGTCGTCGATCCGGCTCAGCGCCGCATTGATCTTGGCGATCAGCTTGCGCTGGCGATCGCGCGCCCGAAGTTCGATGGCGCGATCCGTTTCGGAGGAGGCCCGATCGGCAAGGTCGGGGTGGTTTTCGTTCTCGCTCTGCAGAGTCGCCAGCGTCTCGCGGCTCTCGCGCAGGATTTCATCTTTCCAGGCCAGGAGCTTGCGGCGGAAATAATCGCGGTGCCGCTCGCTCATGAACACTTCATCCGAATCCGACGGCCTGTAGCCGCCGTCGATGGCATCAGACAGCACCATGCGTGACAAACTCCCGCCGCATTTTGAGGCCTTCGCCGTGTCGTTGCCACGCGGCGACATGCGGCGCAAGAGGGTCTGACGTACATCCTCAACGGGAGGGCGTGCCTTGCGTAAAATTTAACCCGTCGATGCAGGCGTCGGCATCCTGACGAGGCCGTCGCGGCACGGGCGAAGCCCTCGCATTGTGGCGCGGCTTGCGGTAGAGCCCACCCATGGTTGAACTCATCCTCATGCGCCATGGCAAGGCCGTGTCCTCCACGCCGGCGGGGGACCATGCGCGAAGCCTGAGCCCGCGAGGCCTCGCCGAGGCGGCCGAGGCGGGCACGGCGCTCCTCCGCCTGGGCCTGCCGGACTTCGCCCTCGTTTCCGATGCGCGACGCACCCGGGAAACCTTCGACCGGGTCGTCGAGAGCGCCGGACGGCCGATCGCGCATCGGTTCGAGCCGGACCTCTACGGCGCCTCCCCGCGAGCGATCCTCGCCGCGGTCGCCTCCGCTCCCAAGGAATGCCGTCGCCTGCTGGTCGTCGGCCACAATCCGGGCATCGGCGATCTGGCACGCCAGCTCTCCGGGCCGGACGAAAGCGATCTCGCCGCCACCATGGAGGGGCATTTCCCGACCTCGGCCTTGGCCCTGGTCCGGCTCGAGATCGACCGGTGGGCGCAGGCCAAGGCCGGCGGGCGGCTCGAGGCCTACATCGTGCCGCAGGCGTGGCGGGACAGCCGATGAGCCGCGGGATCGCCCGCCGGACGGCCGCATGCTGCTTGGACTGATCGGCCTCGTCCTGTCGGCGTGGCTCGGTCAAGGGGCGCCCGATCACGCCGTGATGGCCTGGATGAGGCCGGAGGTGATCTTCCGGCCGCGCCAGCGCGCCGTGAGCAACTGGCACCTCGAGGGCTTCGCCCATCTCGACGCGTCGCCGGGCACGGCCCTCACCCTGCTGCTCGGCCGCGACCCGCGCTCCGTCACGCGCTGCGTGCGGCTCAACAACTACTGGTGCATCAAGCGGGCCGGCTGGGCCGGCGAGATCGCGGCGGACGGCGAAGGCCATGTGGCCTTCGCCTCGGCG
>DATBEH010000040.1:0-73400 GCA_036276175.1 Lichenihabitans sp. | reverse complement strand
GGCGACGAGCTCGGCCTGGCGATGCAGGCCGAGCTTGTCGAAGGCCCGCTTGAGGTGGGACCGGACGGTCTCGCGCGTCAGCCCGAGAATCGGCGCGGCCTCGCCCGGCGACATGCCGGCGCCGACCAGAGCCGCGGCCCGCGCCTCCGATCGCGTCAGCCCCAAGAGCTGCAGCGCCTGCTCGATCGAGTTGCCGCTCGTCTTGTCGGGGTCGATCACCAGCACCAGGACTTGCGTCGGCGTGATGGACATGAGGAACGGGCGGTCGCCCGGATGCCTCCTCAAGGGAATGGCTCGGACCAGCAGCGGATGGCGGCCGCTGCGGCGCGTCACGGCGACATGATCCGGCCCTGTCGCAACGATGGAGCCCGACATGCCGCCGGCGATCAGGCGGTCGAGCGCCGCCTGATCGGTGTGCCGCGCGCAGCGCAAGCCGCCGCGCTCGACCCGTAGGCCGTCGCCATCCATGGCCGACAAGGCCGCATTGGCCATCAGCACCCGCCCTGACCGGTCGACGATCGCCACGCCATGGTCCAGGACCGACAATGCCTCGGCGAGGCTGTCGCAGCGATCCTCGAGCGAGGCCATGCGGGCGGCGATCGCCACCGCGCGGCTGAGATGCCGCGCCAGGATCTCGAACCGCCGGATCTGCGCCGCGTCCGGCAGATCGCGCTTCACGGCCAGCTGCAGGCCGATCGCGAAGGTCTCGCCCGGATGGGGCTTGGTGACGGCGCACATCATGCCGCCCATCCCGAAAGCCGCACGAAAATCCTGGTAGTAGCCGTCACGGGCGACGTGCTCCGCCGGGATCTGTTCCCAATCGTTATAGAAGCCGACCGGGAAGGACTTGCGCCGCATGTCCTCGATCATCGTGTCGGCGGTCCACCAGCTTTGCGCGTAGACGCGCTGAGCATCCTCGACACCGGGCGAGGCCATCAGAGAGAAGGAATGAGTCAGCGGGATGATGGTGGCGCAGCGCGCCCCGAAGGCGCAGGACATCCATGTCAAGACGTCGACCCAGAGGCCGGGCTCGACCGCAGCTCGATAGATGAGGTCGATCGCGTCTGCCGGGGCGTCGGAACTCATCTGCAGCAGCCCTCGCGACGGTCGGAGAGGCGGCCTGCCGGCGCGCCGGCGCCGCCACCCCTACAACCGGGGCGTCATGCTAAGCGGTTCTTGCAACGAGTTCCACGCGTTCGCAGTGATTTTGGATTGAATCGTTCCAAAGTCGTTAACGTGAGCGATCCCATAATCTGGAGCGTGGCACACCGGACGATCCGTTCTGGCCTTTTGGCTCCAACCGCCGAGTTGTGCACGGGTGGGCCGGAGCTCGTGACAGTCGCGCACCTCGCTGGCTCCTTTGATCAACTTGACGTTTCCGTGACGGGCCGCCATCTGTTGTTCAACTGAAGTGGGTCGTCGGCAAGGGCCCGTCCCCATCGTGGTATCGCGGGCATGCTGCTTCGGCGGGTGATCCGGCGGCGATTAATGGGGTCGTTACGATGGCCGGAACGATCCGGGACCATGGTCCGGATCCGGTCGGGCCTCATCCACCCGCAAGTTACGAGGACGATACGATGCCGATTGAGCGGAAGACCAACCAACCTCTCTCGACCGACGAATTCGCCCATCTGGGTCATGGCGCAGTCGCCTACGTGAAGCCGATCCGCTCGGACGAAGTCCCGGCGCTGTTCCCGCAGGCTCCGATGATGCAGCCGGGGCTCGACCTCTTCATGCTGCTCGGCGCCGACGGCATGCCGATCCTTTTGACCGATTCGAAGGACGAGGCCTTGGCCAATGCCTGGGAGCACCAGCTCCAGACGGTCAGCGTTCACTGATCGCGACGACACGCCGCAACGCATCTTGACGCTTCGCATGTCGGCCGCCCGGTCCTGAACGAGGATCGGACGGCCGACGTCTTCGAGATCGGGCGTGCGGAATGGACAACGACCCCCTCGTCGACCGGCGCCTGACAGAGACGGCAGCCGCCATCTTCACGCTCCGGCTCGGTCCGGACGCGGCCGGCCAGCGCATCGACAAGGTTTTGGCGGCGCTTGGCGACGGTCTCGACCCGCCGCTGTCGCGCACGCGCCTCCAGGCGCTCATCGCCGAGGGCTGCGTCGTGCTCGACGGCGTCGTCATCACCGATCCGAAGCACAAGGCCCCGAGCGGCGCCGAGGTGACGCTCCATCTGCCGCAGCCGGCCGATGCGGTCCCGCGGGCCGAGGCGATACCGCTCGACGTGGTCTACGAGGACGCCGACCTTTTGGTCGTCGACAAGCCGGCCGGCCTCGTCGTCCATCCGGCGGCCGGGCACGAGAGCGGGACCCTGGTCAACGCGCTCCTCTCCCATTGCGGCGCGAGCCTCTCGGGCATCGGCGGGGTGCGCCGCCCGGGCATCGTCCACCGCCTCGACAAGGACACGACTGGGTTGATGGTGGTGGCGAAGTCCGACCGGGCGCACCAGGGTCTCTCGGCGATCTTCGCCGACCACGGGCGCTCGGGCTCATTGGTCCGCCTCTACCAGGCGGTCGTCTGGGGCACGCCCGATCGGCGTTCCGGCACCATCGCGGCGGCGCTCGGCCGCCACCCGCATCATCGGGAGAAGATCGCCGTCCTGTCGCCGGGCAAGGGTCGCCATGCGGTGACCCATTGGAGCGTCGAGGAAGGCTTCGGTCCGGCGACGCTCGTCGCCTGCCGGCTCGAAACGGGCCGAACGCATCAGATCCGCGTGCACATGGCCGAAAGCGGCCATCCGCTCGTCGGCGACGCGCTCTACGGCTCCGGCTTCCGGACCAAGACCCGCCTGCTTGCGCCCGAGGCCCGGGCCGCCGTCGATGCGCTCGGCCGGCAAGCGCTGCACGCCGCAGTGCTCGGCTTCGACCATCCGGTGACCGGGCGGAGCCTGCGGTTCGACAGTCCGCTCCCGCCGGATCTCAGGGCAGTCGTCGCAGCGCTGCGCGCCGCGAACGGACGCCGCGCCGAGGTGTAAGGAGCGTCAGCGCCGCGAGAACACCGCGTCGACGTCGACATCTTCCTCGTCCTGCGGTCGCTGCGACGGCCGCGACCCGAACACCTCGTCGGCCGACACGCGCTCTCGATCGTCGTCGCGGTCGTGGTCGTGATGGGCCGTCGTCACCTCGGCGGAGATGAGCGTCTGGCCGCGATCCTCCGGCGTGGCCGGCCGGTCCTTGGCGGCACGGTTGACCTCGAAATCGAGGTCGATCTGCGAGCACAGGCCGAGCGTCACCGGGTCCATGGGCGCGAGGCTCGCCGAATTCCAATGGGTCCGTTCGCGGATCGCCTGCAGGGTCGTCTTGGTGGTGCCGACGAGGCGCATGATCTGCGCATCCTTCAGCTCGGGATGGTTGCGCACCAGCCACAGGATGGCATTGGGCCGGTCCTGCCGGCGCGACAGCGGCGTGTAGCGCGGGCCGCGCGTCTTCTTCGGCGGCGGCAGGCGGACCTTCGACACGGCGAGCTTCAGCTGATGCGTCTTGTCCTTCTCGCCGGCGACGATCTCCTCGCGCGCCAATTGGCCGGACGTGATGGGATCGTGTCCCTTGATGCCCGTCGCGACCTCGCCATCGGCGATGCCCTTCACTTCGAGGGGATGCAGCTTGCAGAAATCGGCGATCTGCTCGAACGTCAGGGAGGTGTTCTCGACGAGCCACACGGCGGTGGCCTTGGGCATCAACGGGGCTGTGCTCATGCTTCTTCTCCTGCCCGGCCGCGCCGGGCCGCCTCATGAGATCGTCACCCGATGACGAGCCGCCGCCCGGCCTTGTCCGACGATCTTTGGGGATGCGGCCTATATAAGGCCCTCATCCTCCGCCCGCAACGCTCATAGCCGCGCTGACCGCCTAAAGGTAGGGGATCTTGCGGGTCCGGACGGCGGCGGGATCGAGCGCCGCGGCGCGGTCCATCTCGCCGAGGCGCCAGCCCATGCGGCGGGCGGCCATCGGCAGCAGCCGCTCGAGCGCATGGGCGTAGGTGCCGTCTCTGGCCAGCGGCTCGGGCTCGAAGGCGTCGAGGTCGACGAGGGGCACGAGCGCCGCGAGCAGGTCGGCGCGGATCCAGAACATCGACCCCGCGTAGAAGCCCAGATCCTCCTCGGCCGGCGCCGCCCCGAAGGCCCGGGCCATGAGGCGCGCCACGGTCGCGCGGTCCTCGCCCCAATAGACCGGGTGGCTCAGGAAGGATCCCGGCGCGCCGAGCATGCCGAGCCTGGCATCGGCCCGGAACCGCGCGGCGACCCAGCGCGGCGACCGGCGGTCGGGCAGCAGGCCGCCGATGAGGGCGCGCCGCCAGCCTTCGCCCTGCGCCGAATAGGCGCTGCGCTTGCCGTGAAGCTTGAGCACGAGGGTCTCAGGCGGCAGGTCGAGGCGGCGCGCGACCTCGAAGAAGGGCCGCAGGTCGCGCCCCCGGTTCTCGGTGTCGTGGAACGCGGTCGCCGCCGGACGGCGGTCACGCTCGCGCCAGCGCTCGAAGACCTCGGGCCGGCTCGACGTCACATGGATCGGCGTATCGCTCGGCAGGCGGTCGAGCGCGGCGCAGAGCTCCGGCACGAGGTCGGGATGATGGCAATGGCAGATCGCGACGATGGCTCCGGCGGGCGGCACGGGGCGCCAGCGCCCGAGGGTGCGGACGAGACGCCCTAGCCTGCGGCGGATCATCGGCGCATCCGGGCCGTCAGCCGCAGCAGCGCGCGGCCGGGCGGGCTCGCGGCCAAGCGCAGCACGACGCGCTGCGCCAGCCGGCCGGCAAAACCGGCGACGCGGGCGGCATCCTCGCCGAGACCGTCCGGCGTCTCGAAACGCCTGGCCCGCGCCCAGGCGACACGGCCGCGCATGAACTCGATCCGTCGCACCACGCGGCGATAGTCGACGCCGGCCAAGGCCTCGTCGAGCACCGCGCGAAGGTCGTCCACGCACTCCGTCCAGGCACGATCGGGAGCGTCGGCCGGTGATGGATGCCAGTCGATCTCGGAGGAGGCGAGGCGAACCAGGTCGTCGTCGGTCTCGAACCAGTGGAGATTCGCTTCGTCGCCGAGGCGGGCCGCGATCTCGAGAAAGGGCGGCAGGCGTCGCAGGATCACCGGCCGCCGGTGCCTGAGCGCATCGACGACCGGAAAGCCGAAGCCCTCGTAGACGGACGGATAGACGACGACGCGGGCCGCGCGGTAGAGACCGGCGAGGGCCTCGTCGTCGAGGCTGCCGGAGGGCAGGCCCGTCGTCCCGGGCACGCGGCCGGGGTCGAGGCCGAGCGCCACGATCCGGGCTCCCGGACAACGCGCGGCGAGGAGGCGCGCCGTCGCCTCGACCCGCTTGTGCGCGAAGGCATTGCCGACGACGAGGATCGTGCCGTCGCCGTCGCCCGGCTCGGAGAGCGCCTCGTGGGCCTCGATGGCATGCAGCGAGGCGCGCGCCGGCATGTCCCGGCGCAGCGCCCCGAAGCGCCGCTCGAACTGCCGCCGGGTGAAAGCGCTGTTGAACAGCAGTCCGTCCGCCTCGGCCAGCGTGAAGCGCCAGAGCGGATCGAGCTCGTCCGGGGCCAGACGGATGCAATCGAGCCCGATCGTGTCCAGCATGAAGAACAGGAGGACGGGAGCGCGCCGCACCGCATGGTCCATCTCCTTCCAGCCGAAGGGCTGGCCGATGCGGATGAAGACCGCGAAGCACGCGCCGTCCGCCGGGGCGACCCGGCGTGGAGGATGGGTCATTCCGCCGAAATGGAAGGCGAAGGTGGCCTCGCTTGCCACGACGGCGACATCGAAGCGGTCTCGCCAGAGGTCCGTCGCCAGCCGGACGAGCATGCGGGCCAGCTCGGCCGTGCCAGAATGGCCGGGGCCGACATGGGTGGCGTCGAACGCGATGGCGAGCCGTCCGGCGACATCCGGCTCGAGGCAGGCGAGGAGGCGTTCGGCCTGGCGTGGCGCGGCGGTCAGGAAGGCCCCGGCGGCCGCGCCGGCACCGGGGAATTCCGCCTCGAGCCGCTCGGCGCGGCGCGCGACATCGCCGGCCGGGAGCATGCCGGACGCCGCCGCCCGGTTCGCCACGGCGCAGCGGAAGCCGCAGCGGTTGAGCGCGAGGGCGTAGCGGTCCCAATCCGGCGGACCCGCGGGCGGCGGGAAGTCGCGCAGCACGGCGGCCTTGATGGAGAAGCCGCGCGGATCGGGCAGCGGCGAATATGTGACGGCGGGCAGATGGCGAGCGGAGGTCGCGGTGCCGAAACGAGGCGACACGATCGCGATCATCGGGTCGGAGCCGGCGACGCGGTGGAGTTCGGCCCGGGCGGCATCGTCCAAGGCGACGCCGTCGCCGAGGACCAGGAGGTCTTCGGCGCAAGGGCGCCAGGGTCCGTCCTCCACGGTGGCGGCGTCGCGCACGCCCATGCGGCTCTAGCCGGCGACGGCGATGGAGGCTGCGGCGGGCGCCAATGCCTCGTTCAGCCGCGCCGCCGCCTCGCCGAGCACATGCTCCCAGTCCAGATCGCCCGGATGGCGGACCACGTCGGCGCTGTCATACCACGGGGAGCGCCGCCCCGTCGGTCCCCAGCGCCAGCAGGCGTCCGGCCGCGACAGGAGCAGCAGCGGCCGGCCCGCGGCAGCCGCCACATGCGCCACGGCCGTGTCGACGGAGACGACATGGTCACAGGCCGCGACGAGGGCGCCGAGCGCGGTGAAGTCGGCGATGGCCGGGCGCGACACGGCGGGGAAGCCATCGAGGCAGGCCTCCTCGGCCGGCGTCAGCTTGTTCAGGAGGACGACGAAGTCTGTGTCGGGACGCGCAAACAGGCGAGCAAAGCGTTCGAGCGGCACCGAGCGGGTCAGTTCGTATTGACGCGGGTGGCCGCGCCAGCAGATGCCGACCCGCCTTCGGCCGATCATGGGCGTGGGGAGCGCGGGCGGCGCGAGGCGGATGTAGCCGCGCCTTGGCTCGAGGCTCGCGGCTTCGACGACGAGCGGCATCTGGAACGAGGGGATGTAGAGATCGAACGGCGGGTCGAGCTCTTCGGCCGCCGTGAACTCGATGCCTGGAAAAGACTGGGCCAGCAGGCCGACGAGCGCTCGCGGCGCCATTCCGACGATCCGCGCCCGCGGCTGAGCCGCCCGCAACGGATGGAGGAAGCGCGCCATCTGGATCATGTCGCCGAAACCGTGCTCGAAGATCACCATGAGCGTGCGGGTTCCGAGATCCTCGCCCATCCATTGCACCGCCCGCTTGCGCAGCGGATAGGATTTGAGGATGCGGTCCGCGAGCCCCCAATTTTCCAATCCTTCCAGCAGGCGTCCCCGCTTGAGCAGATGAAAGGCCTGGGCGAGGCGCACCGTGGGGTCGGTCGGCTGCCGGTGCACCGCCTGGGCGAAGGCCGCCGCGGCCTCCTCGAGCCGGCCTTGCGCATCCCGGATCTCGGCCCGCAGCAGGCAGTCGGCGATGTCGCCGCCGGCGGCATCGAGCCCGGCCCCGGCCTCCCCGAGACGGCCGAGCCGCAGGGCGGTGCGGCGGGCGAGCTGCGCCAGCATGGGCGCGAATTTGGTGCCCGCGAGGCGGTCCCGCCACCGCGGCAGCGCGGCGTCGAGGGCGGCGAAATCCCAGCGCCGGTAGAGCGCGTCGGCGAGGATCGGGATCTCCGCGTCGCGCATGGCGTCGCGGTCCGGCACCGCCGCCGTCGCGTCGAAGAACTGGCGGCGCAGATAGGAGAACAGGAGACCGGGGCGGCACTGGCGCAGGTCGTCGACGTCGAAGATCACGACCGAATATTCGGGCCGGTCGTTGAACAGGCGGTTCAAGGCCCGCAGCTGCGAATGCGCGCCGCGCGGCAGAACGGGATTGGCCGCCATATAGGCCACGGACTGGTCCCAGGCCATGCCGGCGACGATCGGCCATCCGCCCTGGCGGTAGAGCTTGGCGGCCGATTGCAGTTTCCTGGCCAGGATCATGACTGTTCCGTCACCTCTCGACCCGCCGTCCCCGGCTGCCGGGCGGCCTGCGCGCCCGACCCGGACCCTGCCGGCCCGCCGGCTCAAGCGCTCTGACGCTGAGCCTCGAGATAATGATCCCATACGTCCTGAACGGAGCCTGACGAGATGATCTCCCCTTGGCGCAGCAGGATGGCGCGATTGCAATAGGTCTTGAGCGAGCCGAGGTCATGGGAGGCGAGCGCCAGGATGGAGGCCTTGCCCAGCATGGCGTTGACGCGCGCCTTGGCCTTCGAGGCGAAGGAGAGGTCGCCGAAGCTGATCATCTCGTCGAACAGCAGGATTTCGGGGAAGCGGGTCGTCGAAATGGCGAAGGCGAGCCGCATCAGCATGCCGCTCGAATAGGTCCGCATCGGCAGATGCAGATAGGGCCCGAGCTCGGAGAATTCGGCGATCTCGGGGATCGCCATCCGGGCCTCCTTCAGCGACATGCCGACGAACACGCCGCGCAGGATGATATTGTCGGCCCCCGTCAGCTCGGGATCCATCCCCATCATCATATCGATGAGCGAGGATACGCTGCCCTGCACCTCGGCGTGGCCGCTCGAGGGTTCGTAGGAGCCGGAGAAGACGCGCAGCAGGGTCGACTTGCCGGCGCCGTTGTGACCGATCAGCGCGATGCGGTCGCCCGGCGCGAGCGAGAGCGAGATGTCGCGGAGCGCCTTGACCGTGACGACGTCGCGGCTCGACGTCTCGACCTGGCCGCCGACCCGGCGCAGCAGCGTCGTCTTGAGCGAGCGTCCGCGCGAGTTGTAGATCGGGATATCGACCGAGGCGTTGACGAGTTCGATGGAAGCCAAGATGCGTGTCCCCGGTCACAGCCAATAGACGATCCTGGCCCGGAAGCGCGCGAAGAGAGGCCAGGCAATGAGGAACAGGAGCGCGAGATAGACCAGGACCGCCAGGTAGGTGGCAAGGTCGGGCAACCGGCCCTGCAGGGGCTCGGAGACGATTCTCAGGAAGGCGGCGAAGGGGTTGAACAGCTTCATGTATTCACCCTTCGTGCCGAGCTGTTCGATGCGCCACATGATGGGTGTCACGAAGAAGGCGAGCTGCATCATGTTGGTGACGATCTGCGGCATGTCCCGGAAGCGCGTGCACAGGATGCCGAGGATCAGGGTCGAGAAGAAGGTGCCGACGAGCACGAGCGCGAATCCCGGGATGGCCAGCAGGGCCACGGGACTCGGCGGAATCAGGAAAACGATGAAGACGATCGGGATGATCAGGAGGTTGTGGGCCAGAGCCACGATGTTGCGCACCAGGATGCGCATCACGAAGGCGGTCTTGGGCAGCGCCTCCTGCTTGAGATAGGGCGATGCCTCGATGAAGGTCGAGGTGCCGTCCGAGATCGTGCCGGAGATGAAGGTCCACACGGTCATGTTGACCGCCAGGTAGGGGATGTAGTCGTGGATCTTGTTGTGAAACAGGACGCCGTAGACGAGGCCGATGCCGCCCACGAAGATGGCCATGCTCAACGTGATCCAGAACTGGCCGAATCGCGAACGCTTGTAGCGTTGGCGGACGTCGCTCACGCCGAGCAGCGCCCAGACGTGCCAGCCGACGAAACAGCGTGCCACGTCGGCCGAGGCCAGCCTCCACTCGCGAATGCTTGGTTGCAGATACATTCAATGTCCCTCGACGGAGCAGAGGGCGCCGTGACCACGCATCCCGAACCCGAATTCCAATGATCGACGCTCTATATCCGACGGGAAAATCGCGCGCGGTGTCTATCGGACTTCGAGATCATACGTCAAGGTTGCCCCGATTGCCGTCCTCGGACGCGGCCGCCGCTCAGAAGAGCCGGCCTCCGTCGGGGACCGGCCGCGTCGGCCCGATCAGCACGACCTCGCCGGTCTCATCCGGGAAACCCAGGGTGAGCACCTCCGACATGAACGGCCCGATCTGGCGTGGCGGAAAATTGACCACGGCCGCCACCTGGCGCCCGATCAGCCCCGCGGCATCGTAGTGCCGGGTGATCTGCGCCGAGGATTTTTTTGTGCCGATCGGCGGACCAAAATCGATCACGAGCCTGAAGGCCGGCTTGCGGGCCTGCGGGAAGGGCTCCGCCGCGACGATCGTGCCGACCCGCACGTCGACCTTCAGGAAATCCTCGAACGCGACGACCGGCGCCAAGCCTGCGTCAGGCGGCACGCTCAGAGCACCGGATCGGCATCGAGGTCGGCGCCCGGGTCGCGGGACGGCGCCCCCCGGCGATCACGGCGCCGGCGGCGCGCGTCGATCAGCGCGCGGCCGAGCAGCCGCAGCGGCGACACCAGCCGGTCGAGATCGTCGATCCGCGCGACCAGAGTCGCGCCCCGCACCAGCTCCTTGTCGAGCGCCGCCATGGTGCGGGCGAGGCCCGCATCGTCATCGTCGAACCAGACGTCGAGCACCCGCGACCAGGCGAGCACCAGACCCTGCAGCTTGATCGGCCCCGTCGGCCCTTCGTTGTCGATCCCGGACGCCACCAGCATGAAGCGCATGGAATTCATCGCGACCCCGTTGAGCGCCGTCGCGGAGAGCGGGTCGCGCCTGATCCAGTCCGCCACGCTCTGCAACGCCAGCTTGTAGGGCGCGAGCGCGTCGAGCCGGCGCATGAGGATGTCGAACAGCCGTTCGCGCGGCGCCTCCTCGGCCAGCGCATTGCCGGTGCCGTCGAGCACCAGTCGGTCGATCTTGCGCGAGAAGGCGGCCAGGACGGCGCCTTTGGACGGGAAGGCATCGCGGAAGTCGGCCAGCGACAGACCGGCCCGCTCGGCAATGTCGGCGATGCCGAAATCATCCCACTCGCGCTCGGCCGCGAGGTCCATCAGGGCTTCGATGATGCGGTCGCGGGGCGGCACGGGCTTGCCGGCGGCGGATACCTTGCCGCCGCGGCCGGCCTTCGGGCCGGGCGGGCGGGCGTCGTTGGGCTCGTCGGGCGTCATGGCTCGTCTCCGATCGTCTCAAGAGAGCTAGATAAGGCGTGAGGCGACCCATGTCCAAGCCGCAGGAGCCCCGTCCGCCGCCCGGCACGCAGCGAGGCTGTCCGAAAGCCCGAGTCGGTGGTTCGGCCCATGATGCCGACCGCAGGGCCTTGCCGGCTTTCCACGGCCATGCTCTACCCGGCGAGCTCCTCGGAGCGACGCTTGGCGGCGGCGACGGCGCGCCCCATCAGCTCATCGAGGCCCGCCGGGCCGGTGAGAATCTCGAGCCCGGCCGCCGTCGTGCCGCCCGGCGACGTGACGTTGCGCCGCAGCATCGCCGGCTCGACCCCCGCCTCGCGATACATCAGCTCTCCCGCCCCTTCCACGGTGGCGCGCGCCAGCCGCATCGCGAGCCCCGGCTCGAGCCCGGCCCGTTCGCCGGCCTTGGCCAGGCACTCGACCAGGTAGAACACATAGGCCGGTCCCGAACCCGACACGGCGGTCACCGCATCGAGCAGCCGCTCGTCATCGAGCCATTCGACGCGTCCCACCGCCTGGAGCAGACGGTCGACGCTCTCGCGCCGTTCCGCCGAGAGCGGGCCGCCCAAGGCGACGCCGGTGATGCCGCGCCCGACCGCGGCCGGCGTGTTGGGCATGGCCCGCACGATCGCTCCCGCGGCCGGGAGGCGGGCGGCGAGATCGGCGATGGTCTTGCCCGCGATGACGGAGAGCAGCAGCGTCTCGGCACCGACCATCGGCGCGACGCCCGGCGCAACCGCGTCGAGCGTCTGCGGCTTCACGGCCAGGATGACGATATCGACCGCGCCGACGCGCTCCGGCGGGGGATTGAGCGCCAGGCCCCGCGTGCCGCAAAGCGCCGCGATATCCTGGCCCGGCTGCGGATCGAAGACGCTCAGCCGCTCGGCGGCGATGCCGAGATCGAGCCAGCCGCGCAACATGGCGCCGCCCATGCGGCCGGCGCCGACGAGCGCGATCGACGCCTCGGCAAGACGGGTCACGCTTCGCCCTGTGTCTCGAACATGGCGCTGTCGAGGGCCTCGCGCGGCGACTTGCCGGCCCAGAGCACGAACTGGAAGGCCTGGTAGTAACGGTCGCAGGCGGCGACCGCCATCTTGAGGATCGCCTCGCATTGCCGGCCGTCCGGGTCGGCGCCGCCCGACATCAGCAGGGAATGCCGGAACATGACGACGTTCTCGGTGCTCCACAGGTCGAAATGGCCGATCCACAGCTGCTCGTTGATCAGGGCCACCAGCGAGTGGATCACGGCTCGTCGCCGGTCGGGGACCTTGAGGTCGAAGGCGCAGCCGACATGCAGCGCCTCGAGGTCGGAGAGCCAGGTGAAGGCGACATGGTAGTCGGCGACCTCGCCGTCGACCGAAATGGAGATCTCGTCCTCGTCCTCGCGGTCGAAGGACCATTCGCGCAGCGCCGCCAGCCGTTCGACGACGTCCACGGGATGTTCGGCGCGGTCCGGTTCGATGGAGATAAGCGACATTCGGTACTCACCGGGCTTGGGGGAAGGGCAAATGAGGACAGGACGAACCCCGCGTCGACCTCCGGCGACAAGCCAGCTGGCGGGTCTCTCCGATCCCGCGACCGAGCGTGATCGTCGGGCGTCGCTCCGCCGCCGAACGAATCACCTCGTAGGCTTTTTTATAGCCCCATGACCATCCCAATAGAACGGCGCCCGACGGTCTGGCGCGAACTTCCCCCGTGGAATGCACAGGGTGCGACCGACTGCCGCCGCGAGGCATGGCGGAAAGCGGCCAAAGCTCGGAACACCCGTAGGCACAGCGCGTTACACCGAAACGCGCCCGCGGAATGCTGTCCCCTCCCATTTCGCGGGCGCGGCATTAAACCCGCAGCGGCCTCCCGGCCGTTGCGGGTTTTTCATTCGGACACGGTAGCTCGCATCCGAATGTCGTCGGGTGTTGCAAAAACGCAAAAGTGGAGGAACCGCAGCGGGGCCCGTCGCAGGCGCCTCAGGCGCGTGCCGCCACGGCCTCGGTCGATCGGCGGTGAGACTTGCGATCGAAGAAAAGGACTTGGCTGATCACGGCCCGCAGCGTCTCGATCGAGAACGGCTTGGCGATCAGGAAGGCAGGCTCGGGCGGCGCTCCGGTGAGGAAACGTTCCGGATAGGCCGTGATGAAAATCACGGGAACCTCGAAGGCGCCGAGGATCTCGTTGACGGCCTCGAGACCGGAGCTGCCGTCGGCGAGCTGGATGTCGGCCAGGATCAGGCCGGGCTGATGATGCTGCACCGCCTTGAGCGCCTCGCGATGCGTGCGGGCGACGTCGACGACGCGGTGACCCAGGTCCTCGACGACATTCTGCAGGTCGAGCGCGATCAGCGGCTCGTCCTCGATGATCAGCACGTCGGTGGAGATCTGCGCGGCGATCTCGACGTTGGCCGCCTCGATCAGGCCTCTGACCTCGTCGGGCGGGCATTCCATCGTCCGCGAGACTTCATTGACGTCGAACCCCTCGACCGCGGTGAGCAGGAGGGCGATGCGCGGGCGCAGCGATATGGCCTCGATGCGGCGTGCGGCGCCGGGCTCGTCGGTCGGGCTCGCGCCGCCGTCGCTGGCTTTGTTGACCGCGACCGACGTCCAGATATTGAGAAACAGGCGATAAAGCGAACAGCGGAGATCGCTTGCGGCATCGAGGTTGGCGGGATCGGCGACGATCGCTTCGAGCGTCTCGACCACGTAGGCGTCGCCGCCGCGCTGTGTCCCGGTCAGGGCCCGGGCAAAGCGGCGAAGGTGAGGGAGATGCGGAGCGATCGCCTGCGAAATCGACATACTGGACCTCGGAACGGGAGCTGCAATAAGCGCAGACCTGCTCCTTTCAACGCGCGATGCCAAAAAAAGTTGCAGGGCAAGGAACAAGTTTTTCCTTGCAGACGTTCAGCTTCGGCGATCCACCGAGACCAGTCCGCGAACCCGCTGCCCGATACCCGCGCATGGTACAGGGCGGACCCGCCAATCGCAAGTCGCTCCGCGACCAGGGGCAGTGAGGAGTGGAGATTTTGACAGGCGATGACGAGGTGAACCGGACCGCCGCGGCCAACAGCATGGCCGAGACATGCGAAGCGGCGGAGGATGGAGGAGGCGCGAGCGGCGCAACGCCGACGGGAGCGGCGCGCCCGCCCAAGGGCGGCGATCTCCAGGCCTATATCGGACGCCAGCTCCGTGCGGTCTACGACGACGTGGCGCGGCAGCCTGTACCGGACCGCTTCCTGGAACTGATGAAGAAGCTCGAATCCGCCGGCCATTGACGGGGTCAGGGTTGCGCCTCGGGCTGTGTCGCGTCCCGGAAGGGCTCGGGTACCGATGGGGCGAGGCAGACCCCGGGCTCCGGCACGGGCCGCGCCAGCAGGCATCGGCAGGCCGCCATGCATCCCGCTTCGCCGGCGCCCTCCGCCACGCAGCGCGTCGCGCACTGCCGTGACGTATCGCGCGCTTGACCGAGCGGCGCGACGTGCAGCCAGCTGGCGAGCATCACCAGCCCGAAGAGAAGCGGCTGATGCAGGCAATAGATCAGCAGGCTGTGGCGTCCGAGAACGGCGAGCGATCGCCCCGCCGGCGTGCGGATCCGCCGGCCGGGCCGCGGCAGCGGGCTCAACGCCGTGGCCATGCCGACGAGCACCGCACCCATCCACGGCAGCAGCGGCCGGTAATCGAGCGTCCGGGGCGGCGACAGGCCGAGCCCGAGCCAAGCCCAGAGCGGCCCATCGAGCGCCGCGGTCGACCACATCCTGGGCGCCAGGAGACAGAGCAGCGCCACGCCGAGGACGGCCGCGACCGGGGCGCGCCGCAAGGGGAGCGCCAGCAGGCTCGACAGCGCGATGCAATGCAGGATGCCGAAGGTGACGACATCCTGCGGAAACAGCCAGCCGGTGACCCCGGTGATCAGCATCGCCGCTGCGGCCACACGGCCGATGCGGGTCACCGCGGCGCGCAGGCCGCGGTCCCGCGCCAGGACCAGGGAATACCCCGAAAGGGCCAGAAAGGTCACGGCGACGCACTGGCCGAACAGGCTCCAGACCGGAGACTCCGCCGGACCGGAGGCGATCCAGCCGCCGTAGGCCAGGTCCCAGTCGGCGTGGAAGGCCACCATGCCGCAGAGCGCGAGGCCGCGCGCCGCGTCGATGACGGCAAGCCGTCGCGGTGGCGCGACCGGTCCGGCGCGTCTCATCGGCGTTCGGCGCCAGAGCAGTATCGGATAAGATGGAATCGCATCGCGATTTCATCCCGATGAAACGGCCCGCATGTCAAAGCTGGAGCAGTTCGGCAACAGCCGAACATGCTCTATGCGCCACGTCCGCGGCGGGGCCGGCCTTGTTTCCTCCATAGAGCCCGGCCAAGAGGAGGCGCCTCGCGGTCGAAGGCACGCTGCGACTTTCGTCGAGAAGGGCACGGGACAGGTTTTCATGCGACGTTGGATTTGGACACTGGTGATCCTGGCGGTTCTGGCGGCCGCCTATTGGACCTGGCCCTTCGTCGGCGCAGCCGGTCTCGCCTCGGCGGCGCAACGGGGCGACAGCGCCGCGGTCATCGAGCGGGTCGACCTTCCGGCGCTGCGCCGGTCGCTGGCTCGCCAGATCGCGCTGGCCTATCTCGAGGCGACCGGCAAGGGCGGCAAGCTCGGCAGCATCGGGCGCAACCTCATGGGAGCCGCCGCGACGACGGTGGCCGACCCTTACGTGGCCGAGCTGCTGACGCCCGAGAACATCACCGCCCTGATCGGCCGCGGCAAGATCGGCACGGTCAAGCTCGGCGACAAGGACGTCGCCGTCAACCGCGACCTGCCGGGCTTTGCGAGCCTCTTGCACGGCGACTGGCTGTCGATGCTGACCGGGTCCTATTTCGACGGGCTCACCAGTTTCGTCATCCCGGCCGAGACCCGGGGCGCCGCCGCCGACAATTACGCCGTGCATCTGCGGCTCGACGGCTTGACCTGGCGTCTCTCCGGCATCGACCTGCCCGCGTCCATGGTGGACCAGATCGCCCGATCGATCCTGGCCCAGAACGGTGGCACGTCGACGCCGTAGCGGAGGACACCGGATCCAAAGGTCCGTCACGAGGCGAGATCGAGCGTCCAGGTCTGGCCGACCAGGTCGTGGCCGAAGGAGCGATGCGGCGCCTCGCTCACCAGGCGGAAGCCGGCCGCCTGATAGATCCGCCGCGCGGCGACGAGCACGTCGTTCGTCCACAGCGTGAGCCGGCCGTAGCCGATCTCCCGCGCCCGGGCGATGCATCGCTCGACCAGCGCCCGGCCGATCCCGAGGCCGCGGGCATCGGGATCGACATAGAGCAGCCTGAGCTTCGCCTCGACGGGATCGGCGCTCTTCACCAGAAAGACCGATCCGGCGACGGTGCCGAGGTGCTCCGCGACCCACGCGTCCTCGCGCGCGGCATCGTAGCCGGCCACGAAATCGGCCAAGATGCCGGCGACCAGTCCCTCGTAGCTCCGGTCCCAGCCGTATTCGCGATGATAGAGCAGCGCCTGACGGTGGATGATCCAGCCGAGATCGCCCGGCTCCAGGCCGCGAAGACGGATGTCGCCCGAGCGCGCGTGGTCGACACCGAGGACGGCGCGGATGTCGCCCATGGCCGAGACCAGGCGCCGCCGGCGGGCCTCGTCGAGCGGCTGCAGAATGGCGTCGATCTGCGTGCGGGTGCCAAGGTCGAGCGCCGCGAAGGCGGCCCCGCCCGCGTCGGTCAGCGACAGGGCGAGCCGCCGGCCGTGATCCGGGCTGGCGCGGCTCTCGACCAGGCCGCGGGCCCTGAAGCGTGCCACGATGCGGCTCAGATGCGCCTTGTCCATCGCGAGCCGGCGGCCGATCTCCGCCGCCGTCATGCCCTCGCCATGGGCGATCTCGTAGAGCACCCGCGCCTCGGCGAGCGACAGCCGGCTCGCGGGGAGATGCGCGTTGAGAAGGCCGATCTCGCGCGTGTAGAAGCGGTTGAAGCTCCGCACCTCGTCGGTCGCGCCCGCGGACATTCGATCCTCCTATGTTGTCGCCGACAACATAGCCGGGAATTTTCGGCGCGCAAACTTCTATCGCCCCGCGATCAGCCGGGTCGTGGACTGGCCCGGCACCAGCCCCGCCAGCAGGACCTTGCCGCCCGCCGCCTTGACGATGTCGGCCCCGACCACCGTGGCCTCGGTATAGTCGGCGCCCTTGACCAGGAGATCGGGCTGCAGCGCCCGGATCAGCTCGAGCGGCGTGTCCTCGCCGAACAGCACGGTGACGGCGACGCCCTTGAGCGCGCCCACGACCTCGGCCCGCGCGGCCTCCCCCTGCACCGGCCGCGACGGCCCCTTGAGCCGGCGCACCGAGGCATCGGTGTTGAGCGCCAGGACGAGCCGGTCGCAGCTCCCGGCCGCCTGCCGGATCAGCGCCACATGGCCGGGATGGACGAGGTCGAAGCAGCCGTTGGTCAGGCCGACGGAGAGGCCGCGCTTGCGCCAATAGGCGCGCAGCACGCTCAGCGTCTCGAGGTCGACGAGGCGCCCGTCCTGCACATCGTGCTCGCCGTCGACCGCGAGATCGATGAACAGCTCCTCCGCCGACACCAGCGCCGTGCCGACCTTGCCGACCACGATGCCGGCCGCATGGTTGGCGGCCTTCATGGCGTCCGGCACCGAAAGGTCCACGGCGAAGCTCAGCGCCAGGACGGCAACCACCGTGTCGCCGGCGCCGGACACGTCGAACACCTCGCGGGCGACCGTCGGCAGGTGGATGGGCTCGCCCGAGACGGGAAAATAGGACATGCCCTTCTCGGAGCGCGTCAGCAGGACGTCGGCGCCCGACAGGCGGTGAGCGATGGCGGCGGCCTCCGCGGCCTCCGCGTCGGTCTCGCACGGACGGCCGGTAGCCAGCGCCAGCTCGTGCCGGTTGGGCGTGATGAGGCTCGCCCCCTTGTAGGCGCCGAGGTCGCGCTTCTTCGGGTCGACCACGACGCGCTTGGCCGTGGCCGCCGCATGGGCCAGGATGGCGGCGAGGACGCGCTCGGTCAGGGCGCCTTTGCCGTAATCGGAGAGGATGGCGACGTCGCAGGCGTCGAGCGCCGCGACGGCGTTGCGGACGACCTCGTCCTGCACCTCCGCGGGCGGCGGCTCGCGACGTTCCTGGTCGATGCGGGCGATCTGCTGATGGTGGCCCATCAGGCGCGTCTTCCTGACGGTGGGATAATCCTGCGCAAGCACGATGCCGGAGCGGTCGACGCCGCCATGGGCGTCGAGCAGGCGCGAGAGCGTCGCATGGGCATCGTCGCGGCCCGCGACGCCGACGAGGCGCACCCGGCCGCCGAGATGGGCCACGTTGGCCGCGACATTGGCGGCGCCGCCCGGCACCGCGCGCTCCGAGCTCAGCCGCACCACCGGCACCGGCGCCTCGGGCGAGATCCGCTCGACCTCGCCCTGCAGGTAGACGTCGAGCATCAGGTCGCCGATGACCGCGATGCGGGCCGAAGCGAGGTTGTCGAAGAGCTGTCGCATGCCGTCCCATCGTGCCATGGTGCGCGTCGCCCGGACAGCGGCCGCCCGCCGACCTCTACGGCAAACCGGCGGCCCGATCCATGCCGGTGGCGGAAACCGGACGCGTGGGACTTGCGTCGGAGGCCCGATGGGGGTGGGAAGCAGCCGATGGCGCAGTCGCCGAGGGACGTCGGCTTGCCGATCCATCAGCGGACATCCGCACCGAAGTTTTGCACAGAGCAACGCCTTGATGTCGCTCGTCACCGGAAGCGGTGCGCAGCTTTTGATTTACGCAACGTCGCCGTTGTCCCTTTGCGCGCCACGAGCGCATCCAGCTCGACCAGCAAGGAATCATCCATCGTGATGGTTACCAGACCTTGCCACGTTGACCGTGGCCATGTCAGCCCGTTATCGTAGCGCAGATGGTGCCCGCGAGGGCTCAAAAGGGAATGCGGCGCGGGCGGCAACGTCCAACGCCGCGGCTGTCCCCGCAACTGTAAGCGACGAGCTTCTTTCACGAAGCCACTGGGCCACATGGACCCGGGAAGGCGAAGGGGGCACCGACCCGCGAGCCAGGAGACCTGCCATCACGGACGTCAAAGCGGAAACGCCGGGCGGGGTGTCCTGGCGTGCGAATCCCACAAGAGTGGGACGAGTTCCTGCGATGACTTGAGACGTCAAAGGCAGAAACCTCCATGCTGACAACCATCAAGCGGCTCTTCAACGAGAGCACGCCCGATCTCAAAGGCCGCCTCGTTGCCATCTATGCTGTCCTTGCCCTGCTGAATGTCGGGGCATGGTCATGGGCGCTCATCGCGTTCCACGGCAACCCGACGCTCCTCGGCGTCGCGCTGGTCATCTACGGCCTAGGCCTTCGCCATGCGGTCGATGCCGACCACATCGCCGCCATCGACAACGTGACGCGTAAGCTGATGCAAATGAAGCAGCGGCCCGTTTCGGTCGGGTTCTTCTTTGCCCTGGGCCATTCGACGATCGTGATCTTCGTCGCCGCAGCGGTCGCTGGGGCGGCGACCATGATGGGCACCTTCCAGAGTTTTCAGAGCGTCGGCGGCACGATCAGCACCAGCATCTCGGCTCTGTTCCTCCTCGCCATCGCGGTGATGAACATCTTCATTTTCTCCTCGATCTATAAGAGCTACCGCCGGGTTCGCGCCGGAGGCAGCTATGTCGAGGAGGATCTCGACATCCTGCTCAACAACCGAGGATTCCTGGCGCGCATCTTCCGGCCGCTGTTCCGGCTCGTGACCAAAAGCTGGCACATGTTCCCGCTGGGCTTTCTCTTTGGTCTCGGGTTCGACACCGCGACCGAAATTGCCATGTTCGGTGTCTCGGCGGCCCAGGCCGCCAAGGGCATTCCGATCAGCGCCATCATGGTATTCCCGGTGCTGTTTGCGGCAGGCATGTCGCTGATCGACACCACGGACGGGGTGATGATGCTCGGCGCCTACGACTGGGCCTTCGTCAAGCCGATGCGGAAGCTCTACTACAACATGACCATTACGCTGGTTTCGGTGGTCGTGGCCGTCCTGATCGGCGGCATCGAGGCGCTCGGTCTGGTCGGCGATCAACTCGACCTGAAGGGCGGATTCTGGGATGGCGTTGGCGCGCTGAACGACAACTTCAACAATCTCGGCTTCGCCATCATCGGCGTGTTCATCCTCGCCTGGGTGATCTCCTATGCGGTCTATAAGCTCAAAGGCTTGGATGCTGCGGAGGTGCATACGGCAACCCGCGCCTGAGCCGCGGCGCTGCGCCTCTTGACAGAGAGGTGCCGCTGGTCTCGTCTCCGGCCGTGACCGATCATCGGGCCGTCACGCTGCGGCACCTCGTCTCTTCGTTCCTGATCCTCGTCCTGACGCTGGCCGGCGCCGGACGAAGTCTCGCGATGGCGTGTGATTTCGGGTCTCCCGCTTTCGGCGCCGGAGCCGTTGCAGCGCCGATCTGCCACACGGGTGCGGGCGACAGGTCGGTGCCCGGCACTCCGTCACATCACGATTGCTGCGATGCCTGCGCCCTTCTGGTCCCGGTTGTGCTGGCGGACCCCCTGCCGCTCACCGGGCCAGTGTCCGTTACGCATTTTGCGCGGCATACGACCGCTGTCGCGTGGGTGCCCCTCCTTGCGCGCCTGCGTACGCCTCGTCAATCTCAGGGTCCTCCGGCGGCGTGATCTGACACGCCCCGATTCCTTTTCAGTCCGACCGCTCTCACAACGCGCTTGAATGACGTCGGTGTGCCGGTCGGCATATTCGAGGATCTCATCATGACAACGCTTACGCATACGTCCGGTCTCGCGGCTCTCTGCTTCATCGCCCTGACCGGCCAGGCCTTCGCTCACGCGCATCTGAAGTCGGCGACTCCGCCCATGGGGGAAACGGTCGCGGCAGCTCCTTCCGAGCTCGACCTCATGTTTTCGGAAGGTCTCAACCTGAAGTTCACCGGCGTCAAGGTGACGGGACCCGGCAAGAAAGCTGTCGCGACCGGCGACGCGAGCCTGGGCGCCGGCGGCGACACGACGCTCGTGGTGCCGGTCTCTGCGCCGCTTTCGGCCGGAACCTATACGGTCAGCTGGCACGCGCTCTCCACCGATGGGCACAAGACCAGCGGCAGTTACAAATTCACGGTTAAGCCCTGATCACGCCCGATGAAGCCCTGGGCATCGGCCGCTTCGTTCACGACGTGGCCCTGCTGGGTCTTTGGGGTGCCTTCGCCTATCTCGCGGCCCTGGTGCCGCGAGACCTGGCGCTTGACGTCACGGAGCGGCTGAACACCCTGCGGGTCAGTGCGCTCGTTCTTGCGATCGTCACGACGATCATGGCCCTCCCGCTCGAAACCGCGATGATCGGTGACGGCTGGAACGACGCGCTGAATACCGTCACGCTCCGGGCGGTGCTGTTCGAGACCAGTGTCGGCCATGCCTGGCAAATCCAGGGCGGGGCGGCGGTGCTGCTCGCCGCAACACTTTGGATGCCAGTCCGGGCCCGGCGCATCGCAACGGCGGCAGCAGCTGGGCTGGCTCTGATCGCGCTGACCTTCACCGGTCATGCCGTAATGCGTGAGGGATGGCTCGGTGCGGCCCACCGTTTCAACGATGGCCTGCACCTGCTGTCAGGCGGCGCATGGTTCGGAGCGCTGGTGCCCCTCCTGCCGATCCTGCGGGCGTTTGACGACCCGAAAAGCCATCGCGCGGCAGGATTGGCGCTGCGGCGGTTTTCGGCGGCTGGTCACGGGGCGGTAGCCCTCGTGATCGCCACCGGCATTCTCAATACGGCACTGGTGCTGGGCCGATGGCCGCTAGACTGGACCTCGCCCTACCAAGCCTTGCTCGCGATCAAGGTCGTCCTCGTGCTGACCATGGTCGCCCTGGCTCTTCTCAACCGCTATGTCGTCGTGCCTCGGCTGGCCCCGCATTCAGGATCGGCCGCCCGCATCATAAGGGACATCGCCATAACCGAGATCGTGCTTGGCGCTATGGTGATCGGTCTGGTCTCGGCTTTCGGTCTGCTCGAACCCGCTTGAGCGCGTTAAGCCGTGCGAACGTGCGTAATTCTTGAGTTATGCACCAAGCCGAGTGGCCGCTGCTACCGTGCAACCAGACGTTCGCAGCCGAACATGCGAATGTCCAAGTAGGGTCCGTGAACGGGACCCCCTCACACCGGCACGCGCACCGTGGCGCGCAGGCCGCCGAGCGGGCTCTCGCCGAGCTGGATGTCGCCGCCGTGCGAGCGCGCGATGTCGCGCGCGATGGCGAGGCCGAGGCCGGTGCCGCCCTGGTCCTGGTTGCGGGCCTCGTCGAGCCGGTAGAAGGGCCGGAACACCTCCTCGCGCTTTTCGGGCGGGATGCCGGGTCCGTCGTCGTCGACATGGACGATGAGGAAGCGGCCGTCGCGCGCCGCCTGGAGCTGGATCTTGTTGCCGTGGCGCTGCGCGTTGCCGACGAGGTTGGCGAGGCAGCGCTTGAAGGCGTCGGGCCGCACGATCACCGCCGTCTCGCCCGCGACCTCGATGCGCGTCGCGTGGCCGTGGCGCTCGGCGTCGGACTTGAGCTGTTCGAGCAGCGCCCGCATGTCGGTCAGCGCCGAGCTCTCGCCCCCGTCGCCGCGCGCGAAGGCCAGATAGGCTTCGAGCATGCGCCCCATCTCGTCGACGTCGCCTTGCATCGCCTCGCCTTCCTGGCCCTGGTCGAGCAGTTCGAGCGACAGCTTGAACCGGGTCAGGATGGTGCGCAGGTCGTGGCTGACGCCGTTGAGCATGGTGGTGCGCTGCTCGATGGCGCGCTCGATGCGCCGCTTCATCTCGAGGAACGCATAGCCGGCGCGCCGCACCTCGAGCGCGCCGCTCGGCCGGTAGTCCCGGAAGCGGCCCTTGCCGAGGTCCTCGGCCGCGACCGCGAGGCGCAGGATCGGCCGGATCTGGTTGCGCAGGAACAGCACCGCCACTCCCAGCAGCACGGCCGAGGTGCCGACCATCCAGAGAATGAAGATGTAGGAGTTCGACGCGTAGGCGGCGCTGCGGCGCGCGATGACGCGCAGCACCGTATCGTTGAGCTGGACTCGGATCTCGATGAAGTTCGACCGCCCGACGGTATCGATCCAGAAGGGCAGGCCGATCTGCTTGCGGATCTCGTTCGACAACGACCGGTCGAGCAGCAGGAAGAACGGCTTCGGCAACGCCGGCGGCAGCGACTGCTTGGGCAGGAAATCGATGTCGAGGCCGAGCCGGTCGGAGCCGATGCGCTCCAGCACCGCGTCGTCGGCGCCCGGCGGCAAGCTGCGGTGGAGGTCGATCAGCGCCGAGACGTCCTGCACCAGCGCCTGCGACAGCCGGAAGGTGACCGACTGCCAGTGCCGTTCCATGAAGAAATAGGCGATCACGCATTGCAGGATCACCATGGGGATCACCAGGATCAGCAGGGCGCGCGAATAGAGGCGCTTCGGCAACCGGTCGGCGATGAAGCGCATCGCCCGCACCCACCAGCGGCGCGGCCGGAACAGCGCGAGCGGCGGCAGCACGGCGCGCCGCCCCCGCCCGTCAGGCGTCGATAAGAAGCCGATAGCCGAGCCCTCGGACGGTTTGCAGATAGGCCGGATTGGCCGGGTCGCTCTCGATCTTGCGGCGCAGGCGGTTGACCTGCACGTCCACGGTGCGCTCGTTGGCGATGCCACCGGTGCCGCAGAGCGCCTCGCGCGAGACGGTGGCGTTGGGGGTCGCGACGAGCAGCTGGAGCATCTCGCGCTCGCGCTCGGTGAGCCGCACCGCCTCCTCGCCCTGGCGTAGCTCGCCACGTTCGGCCGTGAAGGCGAAGGGTCCGAAGCGCACCGTCGCCGCCTCGCCGCGCGGCACCCGCGCCGTCGCCCGGCGCAGGATCGAGGCGATGCGCAGCACGAGCTCGCGCGGCTCGTAGGGCTTGGCCAGGTAGTCGTCGGCGCCGGCCTCGAGGCCGCGCACCCGGTCCTCGACCTCGGTCAGGGCGGTCAGCATGAGGATCGGCACGTCGGAGGTCTCGCGCACCGCGGCGGCGAGCTCGACGCCGCTCTCCCCCGGCATCATCACGTCGAGCACCAGGAGGTCGAAGGCGAAGGAGCGCAGATGGGTCTGCGCCTCGGCGGCGTCGCCGGCGACCGTCACCCGGTAGCCGCTGCGCTGGAGGATGCGGCTCAGGAGCTCGCGGATGCGGCGGTCGTCGTCGACGAGGAGCAGATGGGCCGCGTCGTCGGTCAGGGGATGGGCCTCGGGCTCGGCGCGGCGCGGCTCGCTCATGGGGCGCTGCCCGGGTCGGTCGGGCCGCCGGCCCAGACGAGCTCGATCACCTTGGCGCGCTCGCTCGCGTCGATCATGCCGAGCAGGAAGTCGACCGCATGCGCCCGCGTGCCCGCCGGCAGGTCGCCGAGCGTGCGCCTGAAGCGCTCCGATTGCAGCCTCGCCAGATCGAGCGCCAGGGCATGGCCCTTGGGGGTCGGATAGAGCAGGCGCCGACGGCGGTCGTCGACCCCTGCCTCGACCGCCACGAAATGGCCGTCGATCAGGTCCTTCATCACCCGGTTGAGGCTCTGCTTGGTGATCTTCAGGATGTCGAGGAGCTCGGCCACGGTCAGCCCGGGATGGCGATGGACGAAGTGGAGCACGCGATGATGCGCCCGTCCGAATCGGTAGGCCTCGAGCAGGCGGTCGGCGTCGCCGACGAAATCCCGGTAGGCGAAGAACAGAAGCTCGATCAGGTCGAACATGGGCGCCGGCTCGGCCTCGCCGGCGGGCCTTGTGGTCCGATCGAGCATCATCGCCTGTCCGGCCAAGAGGACCCCCTGTCTGCGTTTGCGATTTTCGCATATCGCCGGGCGCGCGTCACCCGCCCGGCCACCCTGGCATTTGGCGGGGCGCCGAATTCAGGTTAGCGCGTCCGGCCAACACCATCCGCTCATCCCGAGGTCGGAGCCTTGGAGGTTTGGTCAGTAATGTTGACTGATTTGGGGCGCGTGGTTAAACCTGCGCGCGACCGGACGGGCCGGACCAGCCTGCATGCGGCTTTCGCCGCGGCGCTCCACCGTCCCGGCTATCCAAGATAACCGAAAGGGAGCCCGTCATGTCCATCCTGCCCTTCGACCAGCGCGACGGCGTGATCTGGGTGGACGGGACGCTCGTTCCCTGGAAGGACGCCAGGCTGCACGTGCTGAGCCACGGCCTGCATTACGGCAGCTCCGTCTTCGAGGGCGAGCGGGCCTACGGCGGCAGGATCTTCAAGTCCGCCGAGCATTCGGAGCGGTTCCGCCGCTCCGCCGAGATCCTCGATTTCGAGATCCCCTATACGGTCGACGCGCTCGTCAAGGCCAAGGACGAGGTGGTCGCGGCCAACGGCCTCGGGGACGTCTACGTGCGCCCGGTCGCCTGGCGCGGCAGCGAGATGATGGCGGTGGCGGCGCAGAACGCCACGATCCATGTCGCCATCGCGACATGGGAATGGCCGTCGATGTTCGACCTCGAGCAGAAGATGAAGGGCATCCGGCTCGACATCGCCGAGTACCGCCGTCCCGATCCGCAGACGGCGCCCTGCCGCTCCAAGGCGGCCGGCCTCTACATGATCTGCACGATCTCCAAGCACAAGGCGGAGCGCAAGGGCTATGCCGATGCGCTGATGCTCGACTGGCAGGGCCGCGTCGCCGAATGCACCGGCGCCAACATCTTCTTCACGCAGGACGGGGCCCTGCATACGCCGATCGCCGACTGCTTCCTCGACGGCATCACGCGGCGCACGGTCATCGACCTCGCCAGGCGGCGCGGCATCGACGTCGTCGAGCGGCGCATCCAGCCCGAGGAGCTCGAAGGCTTCAACGAGTGCTTCATCTGCGGCACCGGCGCGGAAGTGACGCCGGTGTCGGAGATCGGCCCCTATCGGTTCCGGCCCGGCAACATCTCGCGCGCCATGCTCGAAGATTATGCCGCGGAGGTGCGCGCCGCCTGAGAGGGGTCCGCCTCAGCCTTCGGGCTTGGCGGCCGCCGCCTCGAAGGCCGCCAGGCTTTCAGGCGCGGCCTCACGCTGATGGCGCTCCTTCCATTCGGCATAGGACATGCCATAGACCTCCTCGCGGCCTTCGTCGCGGCTCATCGTCAGGCCGCGCTCGGCGGCGGCCTCCGCATACCAGTTGCCGAGGCAATTGCGGCAGAACCCGGCCAGGTTCATGAGGTCGATGTTCTGCACGTCGCTGCGGGTGCGCAGGTGCTGGACGAGCCGGCGGAACACCGCCGCCTCGAGTTCGGTCCTGGTCGCCGTGTCGAGATCCATGGGCCTGTCATCCTTCATAACGCATCGAGGCGGCGTCGGGCGCCGGTCCGCGGCGGGTGGATCTCGATCGCATGCACCTCGGGCCGCTCCAGCACCGGTCCGAGGAGCCGCGCCAGCCGCAGGCCCCAGGCGCGCGCCGCGCGCTCGCTCGCCATCAGATCCTGACGCACTTCGATCAAGACATTGGCGAGACCGTGGCGGGTGGCGTGGCTGTCCATCGTGTCGCCGGGCAGGGCACCGTCGTAAGGCTCGTTGTCGCCGACCTTCTCGTCCGCCGGCTGCAGGTCCGGCTCGCGACCGAGCGCCGCGAGGAGCGGGGCGGCCAGCCGCGCATCGTTGTCCCAGAGGAGGCCCACGTGCCAGGGGCGCGGCACATCCTTCCACATCGGCGTGAAGGAGTGGACCGAGACGACGGCGGGCACGATCCCGGTCGCCAGCATGGCGGTGAGCCTCGCTTCGATCGCGTCGTGGTAGGGCTGCCAGAAGCGGCGGCGGCGGCGCTCGATCTCGTCCGAGCCGACGCGCGCGTTGCCCGGCACGATGGCGCCGTCCGAAAGCCGCATCACCAGCGTCGGATCGTCGGCCCCGCGATTGGGGTCGATCAGCAGGCGCGAGAACGTGGTCATCAGCGCCGGCGCGCCGAGCGCCTCCGCCATGGCCTGCGTCGCCGTGGCGGCACCGATGTCGTAGGCGATATGGCGGTCGAACTGCGCGTCGGGCAGGCCGAGCCGTCCGTAGGCGGGCGGCAGGGCGTTCGAGGCATGATCGCAGAGCAGCAGGACGCCGGCCTCGGGACGGCCATCGATGGCGCGCACCGGCGCGACCGTGTCCGCCGCCGTGGGCGGGAAAGCGGCAGGTCTCGCGGACGACGGACAGTCGGTATTGCTGAAGCGCATCGATTCGGCCTAAGGGAAGCTCGCGCATGACAATAGTCACCGGCGGGCCGCTCCGCCAGGGACACGCCTTGCGCTCCGGACAGCGGTCCGGCCGTCGCTGTCGTCCTCCTCGCGTCCTCCCCATTCTGCCGAGCCCGTCCTTGACCCCGAGCCTCGCCACGCGCCGCGCGCTTGCCGCGCCCTCGCCGCAGATGCTGACCGGTTTCGCGGCCCTGCTCGGCGCGGCGCTCGCCATGAGCATCTCGCCGACGCTGGTGCGCCTGAGCGATGTCGGGCCTTTCGCCAGCGCCTTCTGGCGCGTCGCGCTGGCGCTGCCGCTGCTCTGGGCCTGGATGCGGGCGGCCGAGACGCCCGCGGCGCGCGCGGCTGCGGCGCGCTTCACCCTGCCGACCATCCTGGCGGGCTTCAGCTTCGCCGGCGACCTGTTCTTCTGGCATCTCGCGGCGCGGCACACGACGATCGCCAACGCCACCTTCTTCGCCACCACGGCGCCGATCTGGGTCGTCGTCTTCGGCTGGTTGCTGCTCGGCCAGCGGGTCGAGCGCGCCGTGCTGGCGGGGCTTGCGCTCTGCATCGGCGGGGGCGCGGCCTTGGTCGTGCAGAGCTTCGCCTTCGATCCGGGCCGCCTGCCCGGCGATGCCTTCGGCATCGTCACGGGGATCTTCTTCGGGCTCTATTTCCTGGCCGTGCGGGCGGCGCGAGGGCGCGCCAGCGCGGCCCGCGTCACCTTCGAGCTCACGCTGGTCACGGCCGTCGTCCTGGGCGGCGTGGCCTTCGCCTTCGAGCCCCGCATCCTGCCACACTCTCCCAGCGGCTGGCCGATCCTGGCGGCATTGGCCTTCGTCAGCCATTCGGCTGGGCAAGGCCTGCTGTCGGTGGCGCTCGGGCGTCTCCCGGCCGCCTTTTCGTCGCTGGTCATCTTCCTCGAGGCCGTCGCCGCGGCGGTCTTCGCGTGGATCGTCCTCGGCGAGCCGGTGACGCCGGTCCAGGCCGTGGGCGGCCTCGTCATCGTGGCCGGGATCTGGATCGCGCGGCCGCGCGAGCGGACCGCGGAATGATCGGCGGTATTTCGGCCTTCTTGCCGTCCTTTCATCGGACTATCCAGCGCGATCCCGATCCGGAGCCGAAGACACCGCCATGCGCCCCCTGACCCCGATCCTCTGCGTCGCCGCCATCGTCGGGCTTCCCGGCCTGGCGCGCGCCGACTTCCGCCTGTGCAACAATACCGCGAGCCGCGTCTCCATCGCGCTGGCCTATACCAACGGCCAGGCCTGGATGACGGAAGGCTGGTGGAATCTCAAGGCCAGCGCCTGCGAGACTCTGCTGCGCGGCCCGCTTGCGGCGGAGTTCTATTACGTCTACGGCATGGACGAGAGCGGCGGCGAGTGGAAGGGCAAAGCCTTCATGTGCACCCGCGACCGCGAGTTCAAGATCGACGGGCGGCAGGATTGCTTCGTGCGCGGCTACGATCGCACGGGGTTCTTCGAGGTCGACACCGGCAAGGACGCCAAGAACTGGACTGTCGAGCTCACCGATCCGGCCAAGCCCGGCGCGGCGGCGCAGTGACGCCGAGACTGGGCGCAGAGCGAGAGGGCTGACGATGAGAAGAATGCGTCGCGTCAAGATCCTGGCGACCCTTGGCCCCGCATCGGCCGACCGGGCGATGCTGGCGAGGCTGTTCCAGGCCGGCGCCGACGTGTTCCGCATCAACATGAGCCACGCCACCCACGATGCGATGCGCGAACGCATCCGCATGATCCGCTCGCTCGAGCCGGACTTCGGCCGGCCGATCGGCATCCTGGTCGACCTGCAGGGACCCAAGCTCCGTGTCGGCCAGTTCGCCGAGGGCGGCGTCACCCTGGCGCGGGGCGCGCGCTTCATCCTCGACGCCGATCCGGCGCCGGGCAATGCCGAGCGCGTCCACCTGCCGCATCCCGAGATCCTGCAGGCGCTGCGGCCCGGCCATGCCATGCTGATCGACGACGGCAAGGTCAGGCTGGTGGTCGAGGAGGCGGCGCCCGACCGCGCGGTGACGACGGTCGACGTCCCGGGAAGGATCTCGAATCGCAAGGGCGTCAGCCTGCCCGATACCGAGATCCCGGTCGCGGCCATGACGCCGAAGGACCGCTCGGACCTCGATGCGGCGCTGAACGAGGGCGTCGACTGGATCGCCGTCTCCTTCGTGCAGCGCGCCGACGATGTCGCCGAGGTCAAGAAGATCGCCCGCGGCCGGGCGCTGGTCATGGCCAAGATCGAGAAGCCGCAGGCCATCGCGCGGCTCGACGAGATCATGGAGATCTCGGACGCGCTGATGGTGGCGCGCGGCGACCTCGGGGTCGAGATGCCGCTCGAGAAGGTGCCGGGCCTGCAGAAGCGCATGACCCGCAACGCCCGCCGCCTCGGCAAGCCGGTGATCGTCGCGACGCAGATGCTCGAATCGATGATCTCCTCGCCGGTGCCGACCCGCGCCGAGGTCTCCGACGTCGCCACCGCCGTCTTCGAAGGTGCCGACGCGGTCATGCTCTCGGCGGAGAGCGCCTCCGGCCAGTTCCCGGTCGAGGCCGTGGCGACGATGAACCGGATCGCCGAGGAGGTGGAACGCGATCCGCTGTTCGACGGCATCATCGCCTCGCAGCGCACGGCGCCCGAGCCGACCGGCGCCGATGCCATCGCCTTCGCGACGCGCGACGTCGCCGAGACGCTCGACCTCAAGGCGGTCGTGGCCTGGACCGCCTCGGGCTCGACCGGCATCCGCATCGCCCGCGAGCGGCCTCGAATCCCGATCATGGCGCTTACGCCCCTCGTCGACACGGCGCGGCGCCTGGCGCTCGTCTGGGGCGTCCACGCCTATGTGACCGAGGACGCGCATGACGCCGACGACATGGCGGAGCGCGCCTGCCGTGCCGCCTCGAGCGAAGGCTTCGCGGCGGTGGGCGAGCGGGTCATCGTCGTCGCCGGCGTCCCCTTCGGCTCGCCCGGCGCCACCAACATGATCCGCATCGCCTTCGTCGGGCCGGACGGCGGCGTCTAGACGGCCCGCGCATGGCTGCTCCATGCTTCCACGGATGGCACGCGACCTTGCAGCGGCTGCGCCTGGATGCCATTGAATCTCCAGGCAAACAATCAGGCTGACAATCCTCGATGAGCTACGACCTCGTTGTGATCGGCACCGGCCCCGGCGGCTATGTCTGCGCCATCCGGGCGGCCCAGCTCGGCCTCAAGACCGCCGTCGTCGAGAAGCGCGCGACCTATGGCGGAACCTGCCTCAACGTGGGCTGCATCCCGTCGAAGGCGCTGCTCTATGCCTCCGAGATGTATGCGGCGGCCGGCCACGACTTTTCGGCCCTGGGGATCAAGACCGCCGCCCCCGAGCTCGATTGGTCCGCGATGGGCCGGCATCGCGACGACACGGTGGCGGCCAACGTCAACGGTGTCGCCTTCCTGTTCAAGAAGAACAAGGTCGACACGTTCCGCGGCACCGGGCGCATCGCGGCCGCCGGCCGCGTCGAGGTCAAGGCCGATGATGGCAAGACCGAGACGATCGAGACCAAGGCCATCGTCATCGCCACGGGCTCGGAGGCCTCAACCCTGCCGGGCGTCGCCATCGACGAGACGACGATCGTCTCCTCGACCGGCGCGCTGGTGCTGCCCGCCGTGCCGAAACGGATGGTGGTGATCGGCGCGGGCGTCATCGGGCTCGAGCTCGGCTCGGTGTGGCAGCGGCTCGGCGCCGAGGTCGAGGTCGTCGAATTCCTCGACCGCATCCTGCCGGGCATCGACGGCGAGATCGCCAGGCAGTTCCAGCGCATGCTGGAGAAGCAGGGCCTGACATTCCATCTCGGCCAGAAGGTTTCGGGAGTCGCCGCGCGGGGGGACGGCGCGACCGTGAGCTTCGCGCCCGTCGCGGGCGGCGACGCCCGCACGCTCGACGCCGACGTGGTGCTCGTCGCGACCGGTCGACGCGCCGTCACGGACGGGCTCGGGCTCGACGAGGCCGGCGTCGCGACCGAGCGGGGCCGGGTCGTGATCGACGATCATTTCGCCACCAACGTGCCGGGCATCTACGCCATCGGCGATGTGGTGCGCGGGCCGATGCTGGCCCACAAGGCCGAGGACGAGGGCATCGCCGTGGCCGAGATCCTGGCCGGCCAGGCCGGACATGTGAGCTACGGCGTCATCCCGTCGGTGATCTACACCATGCCGGAGGTCGCCGCCGTCGGCGCGACCGAGGAGGAGCTCGAGGCCGCCGGCACGCCCTACCGGGTCGGCAAGTTCCCCTATACGGCGAACGGCCGGGCGCGGGCGATGCGCCACACGGACGGCTTCGTCAAGGTGCTGGCCCATGCCGAGACCGACCGCGTGCTTGGCGTCCACATGATCTCGGCCGTCGCCGGCGAATTGATCCAGGAGGCCTCGGTGCTGATGGAGTTCGGCGGCTCGGCCGAGGACCTGGCCCGCACCTGCCATGCCCATCCGACCATGTCGGAAGCCGTGAAGGAGGCCGCCATGGCGGTCGACAAGCGCGCCATCCACGTGTGACCGTCAGGCCAGCTCGATGTCGGTCTGCGGGAAACCGTCACCTTTGCAGAGAAGCGTCGTGCCGAAACATCGGGCGCAGGCGTAGGCGAAGCAATCGCCGAAATTCAGCCGGGCCGGATGCCGTCCTTTTCCGAAGCGATCGAAGGCCTGCAGGGCCAGGGCCGCAGCTTGCGGGGGGATCGCCCGGACCTCGATGCCTGTGACGACCAGATAGCGGTCGGCGATCGCTCGAGCCTCGCCGACCGGCAGGCCGAAAATCCGCCTGAGCGTCACAACCGTCTCTCAAATCGCCACGGGCGAGGTGATCCTCGTCGCATCCCGCCGCAGCCGAGCCGCCAAAAGTCTGGCGTCCTTCTCGCTGGCGAGCATCGCACAGAGCGCGGAGGCGTCGACGAACATCAGCCTTCTTCGGAGAGACTGTCGATGAAATCCTTGCCGGCCGCCTCCGGATCGAACATGGGCGCTCGCGCCCGAAGATCGCGGCAAAATGCAACCGCAATCTCCACCAAGTCGTCCGCGGCTTGCTCCCGGTCCCACTCGGTCTAAGGCGCCACCCGGACGGCCTCCGTCTTGCTGACGCGTTTGCGAGCGGCCAGGCGCTCGGCCAACGCATCGACCTCGGCGCTTTTCACGTAGAGAGCCATTCGCCTGCCTGCCTTTACCATCCGCGTAGGATATGATCGCGGCTGGTCGAGACGCAAAACCAAACCGAAACAGGGGATCGTCAGGTGCAGAGCGAAGAACTTCGGCCGATCGAGACGATGGCCTCGCCCGAGGCGGCCGTCGATCGGCTGAGCCGCCTGCATGCCGGAGCCACCGAGGCGTTGCGCGAGGCGCTGTCGAGCTTCATCGACGGCGGCCCGCCGCCCGACCTCGCGACCCGGCTCAGCTTCCGCTATCCCGAGTTGCGGGTCACCTATGCGCCGGACGGGCCGATGCCGCGCATCAAGCGCGCCACGGCAAAATTCCAGGCGCCCGGCATCTATGCGACGACGGTGACGCAGCCCGATTACTTCCGTCCGTACCTGCTCGAGCAACTGCGTCCGCTGGCCGACGATTACGGCGTCGCCATCGAGGTCGGTTCGAGCGCCCAGGAGATCCCCTACCCTTACGTCGTCGAGCCCGGCACCGACCTCGCCGGCGGCGTCAGCGCGACCGATCTCGCCCGCTTCTTCCCGACGCCGCTGCTCTCGGCCGTCGGTGACGAGATCGCCGACGGCCTGTGGCTGACGAACGACTCGCAGGCGCCGCGGCCGCTGGCGCTCTTCGACGCCGTGCGCATCGATTTCTCGCTGCGGCGCCTCGTCCACTATACGGGCTCCGACTGGCGCACCATCCAGCCCTGGATCCTGCTCACCAATTATCACCGCTACGTCGACCAGTTCGTGCGCGTCGGATTGGCGGCGATGGCGAAAGGAGAGGGCGGTTTCGAGCGGCTGATCCTGCCGGGCGGGATCAGCGTCGAGCGAAGCGAGGCGGCCTCGGCCGATCCCGCGGCCGTCATCGCGGCCTCGCCCTGGCATCGCTTCCAGATGCCGGCCTATCATCTCGTCGGCCGCGATCCCAACGGCGCCCCGAGCGGCACGACGCTGGTCAACATCGGGGTGGGGCCGTCGAACGCCAAGACGATCACCGATCATCTGGCGGTGCTGCGGCCGCATTGCTGGCTGATGGTCGGCCATTGCGGGGGCCTGCGGCAGTCGCAATCGATCGGCGATTATGTGCTGGCCCACGGCTACATGCGGCGCGACCGCATCCTCGACGAGCTCGTGCCGACGGACGTGCCGGAACCGGCCCTCGCCGAGGTGCAGATGGCGCTGCAGTCGGCCGCCGCCTCCGTCACCGGCGAGAAGGCCGAGGCCCTCAAGCAGCGGCTGCGCACCGGTACCGTCGTGACCTACGACGACCGCAACTGGGAGCTACGCTTCTCGCAGGAGCGGCGGCGCATCAACCTGTCGCGTTCGATCGCCGTCGACATGGAGAGCGGCACGGTCGCGGCGCAGGGCTACCGGTTGCGGGTGCCCTACGGCACGCTGCTCTGCGTTTCCGACAAGCCGCTGCACGGCGAGATCAAGCTGCCGGGCTCGGCCAATGCCTTCTACGAGCGGGCGGTCGGCGAGCATCTGCTGATCGGCCTCGCGGCGCTCGACGCGCTGCGGCGGGACCGGGGGGGCCTTCATTCGCGCAAGCTGCGCAGCTTCGACGAACCGCCGTTCCGCTAGGGCTCAGGATGACCTTCGACCGCCCGATCCGCTTCACCAACCCCACCCGGCACGTCGTCCGCTATGCCGTCATCGTCTGTCGTGGGGGGCCGAGATCGTGACCGGTCCCGCTGCTCCGCCGACCGCCGTCGCGATCCGCGAGATCGACGCTCCCGAGGCCGAAGCGCGCCTCGGCGAGCTTGCGGACATTCTGGTCGATGCCGTCGAGCATGGCGCATCGGTCAATTTCCTGGCTGGATTTTCCCGGCACGAGGGATCGGCCTTCTGGCGCAATCAGCTTGCCGCGCTCGCGGCAGGCGAGACGCGGCTCTTCGTCGGCGACGATGGGCAGCGTCTCGTCGCGACGGCGCTTCTGTTCCCGGCGCGCCAGCCCAATGCGCCGCATCGCGCCGAGGTCGGCAAGATGCTGGTCTTGTTCTCGGCGCGGCGCCAAGGGCTCGGCCGCCGCCTGCTGACGGCAGTCGAGGCCGCGGCCCGCGCCGCCGGCCGCACACTGCTGCTGCTCGATACGGAAAGCGGCAGCGCCGGCGAGCGGCTCTACCGGAGCTGCGGCTGGATCGACTACGGCCGAGTCCCCGACCATGCCTACAGGGCGGACGGGCGGCTCGCCGAGACGACCATGTTCTGCAAGGTCTTGGGCCCCCACCGCCGGCCCACGGCCGGCCGGTAGAAAAGCGCCGCGGTCGTGCCGAACGGCATTGACGGCAGCACCCGTTTGCCCGCTCTGCTTGGGGCATGACTTCGCAGATGCCGCCGTCCCGCGCCGGATCCTTGCCGCTGATCGGCGGCGTCCTGGCCTTCGACTTCTGCAACACGTCGTCGGGGCGCGGCACGCCCGATCACCAGGACCATCTCCGGACGATCGACAATCTGGTGGCCTGGGCGCGCCATGTCGGCGTCCTCGACGCGGCGAGGGAAGCGCGACTGCGCCACCGGTGCGATGCCGATGCAGCGATCGCCACGCGCCTGTTCGAGCGGGCGCTGCGCCTGCGCGACGCCATCTACGACGTCGATACCGCGCTGGTGCAGGGCCGGACGCCCGACCAGCCTGCCATCGACGTCGTGGCCGCGACCCATGCGGATTGTCTGGCCAACGGCCGGCTGACCACGCGCGACGGCGGCTTCGGCTGGACATGGGAAGTCGACCAAGCCCCCGAGGAGGCGGTCCTCGGCCCGATCGCCGCCTCCGCCATGGCGATCATCACGGCCGCCGACCGCGCTCGGCTCAAGCAATGCCAGGGCCATCATTGCGGCTGGCTGTTCCTCGATACGACCAAGAGCAGCAACCGCCGGTGGTGCGAGATGGAGGTCTGCGGCAACCGGGCCAAGCAGAAGCGCCGGCGCGGGCGACAGGCGGGACGCTGAGATCGCCACCGATCATTCCGGATCGGTCAGCTCCATCGGGCGGCGGCCTGCATGGTGACGCGTCTCTCCACGTCGCTCGCCCAGAGCCGAAGGCCGTCGGCATCGCTCGCCGCATTGAGCGTGACGGAGACGCCGGCGATGAGCGGGCTCACGCCCCGGAAGGAGAAGGTACGCGGCACGGCGCCGTGGATATCGGCCGCAAAGCCGATCAGCGCCGCGGCCTGAAGCGGGCCGTGGACCACGAGGCCGGGATAGCTTTCCTGACGCATGGCATAGTCGAGGTCGTAGTGGATGCGATGGCCGTTGAAGGTCAGCGCGGAGTAGCGGAACAGCAGCACGGGATCGCAGGGAAAGCCGCGCTGCCGCTCCGCTCCCGGCGGGACGGATGCGGGCGCCGCGGGAGCACCTGCTCCGTTCGGCGATTCGCCCCGGTAGACGATGTCCTGCCGCTCCTCGATCGCCGGCCCGCGGCCGGTCGAATAGAGATGCCGCACGGTGACGAAGCAGAGCGGACCGGAGCGTCCCGTCTTGGCCTCCACCGCCTCGATCCGCGACTGGCGCGTCACCGTGTCGCCGACCCGCAGCGGATCCGTCATCGTCAACTCGCCGCCGGCCCACATGCGGCGCGGCAGCGGCACCGGCGGCAGGAAGCCGCCGCGCCGGGGATGGCCGTCCTCGCCGAGTTCGGACATGCGCGCGATGGCCGGGGTCAGGCACCAGTGGATCGTCGGCGTCGCCGGATCGCCGGCGGCCGGCTCGCCCGGCGGCCGATCGAAGACCGCGCGCAGCGAGGCGTCGAGACGCGGCGTGACGATATCGGTGGCCGTTTCCCGGCGGCCGATCCAAGCCTTCAGCGCGCCGAGGTCGAGAGCGTCGGGATCGCTGGACATGATGGCCGCTCCTGATACGGACCCCGCGCGTCCACCATGGGCGAGGAGGCGCGCCTCTCGCCATCCCTTAAGCAGCCCTGCGTGGCGAACGCTACGATTGATTTTTTTTCCAAGCAAAATCAATGCCGCTCAACATTCCAAGTGCAAGCAAGCTTGTGAAAGCCTGCTTAGCGCCGCTGGGCCAGCGTCTCGGCCGTCGAGATCTCGACATGGGCGCCCGGGCGGCTCGCCAGGTCGTCACGCAGGCGCGTGCCGAGCCCGGGCTGCTCGGGTGAAGACGCGTTCGCTCTGGCAGATCGGGATGGCCGTCTCCGCTTTCAGCCGGACGTAGCTCTCGACATTGTCGGGCGGCATGATCTCTTCCAGCCAGAGGATGTCGTAGGGCTCCAGAGCCCGGGCGATGCGGGTCGCCGCCGGCAGCCCCCAGCGGGCATGCCCCTCGATGGCGATCGCCATCCGATCGCCGGCCGCGCGCCGGATGTCGGCGACGATCGCGATTCCCGCCTTGAGGTCGTCGGTCTCGATGCGCTGGCCGAGCACGCCCGCCGCGCTCTGGGCGCCCCAGATCGTCATCGGCGCGCGCGATTGCGCTGGACCGGCGAGGGTCGGCGCGAACTGGTCGAAGGGCCAGATCTTCATCGCCTTGACGCCCTCGCCGAGGCGGCTTTCGGCCAAGGCGCCCGCCCGCCGAGCGGGCCTCGAGATCGTCGTAGGCACCCGCCCCGACGCAGGTGTTGTAGACCGCGATGCGGTCGCGGCTGCGGCCGCCGAGCATGCTGTAGATCGGCTCTCCGGCGTTCTGCCCGGCGAGATCCCACAGCGCGATGTCGATGGCCGAGAGCGCCCGCATCTCCGCCCCCATGGCGCCGCAGAAGCTCACGAGGGCGAAGAGGTTGGCCCAATGGTTCTCGATGTCGCGGGCGTCGCGCCCGATCAAGAGCGGCGCGAAGACGTCGTGCACGACCGCGGCCGTCGCCCGCGGGACGTAGTAGGTCTCGCCGAGCCCGACGAGACCCCGATCCGTGTGGAGCTTGACCCACAGATTGTTGGGCAGCGCCTGCCGGGGCTCCATGGGCGGCACGCCACGCGGCATCGGGCACCGCCTCGAACCAGAGTGTCTCGATCTTGGTGATGTTCATGACTCGGCTCCCAGGCCGTGCAAAAACCCGAACGGACTGAACAGAGCAGGCCGGCGGCATGGCGTCCGGTTTTCAGTCGAAAGCTTTGGACCGCCTCCGACCCAAAGCGGCTGCTCACCGATGATGTTGTTGGATCGAGATCCACGGCTGACGACCAATGATCTCGCTTGCGAAGCGGACTTTCATCAGGGCCGGTGCAAGCGCGGGTCGTAGAGCCATTTCCGGACCTTCCTGCACGTGATGCGCCCCACATCGGAATGTGCGGGATTGATGAGGACGTTGAACTCCTCCGGAACAACCACCGAGGGCAGGACCAGCAGGGCGGAGCTGCTGTTGATGATCCAATCGGTGCCGAACTGGATGCCGGTCACGCTGGCCGGTTCGGCGTCCCAGCCGACAGGCAGGCTCTCTTGGGATTCTCGCTGCGCCGCTGCCCATACCGGATCCGGAATTGTGAATTCGACCAAGTAGCGGTTCAGCGGCAACCCGCTAGCGTTCAAGTGTACGAGCGTTTCGAGGCAAGCGAGGGCGCGCGTCGTCGACGTGTAGAGGACCGCGTAATCCTTCTCATTCCACCGCCCTCCTGTCGCTTTAGCCCCACCGCCGGAAAGATCGTCCGCTTGGTACGTCGCAGTGTCGGCTGCGATGCGCCAGACGATCTGGCTCATGCGTACGCGCCGCTGGCGACCTGGGCGAGCTTCTCGGAAACTAAGTTTTGACCCTCCATGGTGTTCATGAAGTCGATCGGCTTGGCATTGCCGAGGGCTGGCAGAGGTTCGGTGAGCCAGCGCGCCAGCCATGCCTGCACGTCGAAATCCGACGGGCCACCGGCTTCCTCGATCATGGCTTCGATTTGACCGACCAGCCGGGCGAATCCGACAACCCGTTCGCTCTCCGCCGGAGAGAGCTTGGCGTTCGCCTTCACCTTCTTGTTGAAGGTGGCGATCGACAGATCCAGGGCGTTGAGCGTGAAGTTTCGGCCCAGGGCGGGAATGTTGAGCCACAGCTTAGCATCGGCCGCTGACACACCCGCAGTGACCATTTTGATACGATCTATGACCTGGGTCCGGTAGAGATCGTGGTAGAAGCCTACCGAAGGCCCAGCGCGGAACCGCTGGCTTCTGCCGGATCGAGCAGCAGTCTTAGTCATTACAAATGCTCCATTGCGCAAATTATATGCTCAAAGGAGTCACCGTGCAATGCCTTCCAGTCCCTTCGGCAGGCGATCGGGTGAAGCCCTTTGCACCCTCATACTGAGCCGAATGCGATAGCATTCGTCTCGAAGTACGAGGGTGGCTCCTCGTCCTTCGAGACGGCGCTCGCGCGCTCCTCAGGATGAGGAGCTCTCGAGACCTTCACCCGGTGCCCTGGTTTTTTCGGTGATCGAGTTCAACCTGGCTGAGCGAGGCGCATGTTCTGTGCCAGAACCCGTTGGCCTGGCGGACACACCCGGAAGGAGGGTCTGCTTCCCGCCCGACCCGGTCGTGCAGGCGGCCCGCTTGTCGGCGCCCGTCGTGTCGCCGAGTTTGACAGAGCCCGCTCCGTCACACGCCCGGGATCGGCCGGCCCGTGCTAAGGCTCGATCCGGGCGGCGCCATGAGCCATTGTCCTCGGCCTGGCTGCGGAAGGAAAGCGGGCGTGAACGACAGGTCGGCGAAGCCGGATCGAAAGGGGCTCGGCGCCACCATGACCGATGTGGCGGCGCTCGCCGGCGTCACCAAGATGACGGTCTCGCGCGTGCTGCGCCAGCCCGAGCGCGTGCACCCGGATACGCGGGCGCGCGTCGCCCTGGCGATCGAGCGTCTCGGCTACATCCCTAACCAGGTGGCCGGAAGCCTGACGCGCGGGCGCTCGGGCCTCGTCGCCGCCATTGTGCCGACGCTGCGCCATTCGCTGTTCGCCGATACGCTCGAAGGCGTCGGCGACGTGCTGGCCGAGAGCGGCATCGGCCTCATCGTCGCCGCCAGTTCCTATCGGGCCGATGTCGAGGAGATGCAGATCCGCGCGATGCTCGAACGTCGGCCCGATGCCCTGGTCCTGACCGGCCTGACGCACACGGCGGAGATCCGCACGCTCCTCGAGACGGTCGGCATCCCCGTCGTCGAGACCTGGGAAAGCAGCGACGCACCTATCGATATGGCGGTCGGCTTCTCCAATCGGGAGGCGGCCCGGCGGATGACGCTGGCCCTGGTCGAGGCCGGCTACCGCCGGATCGTCTTCGTCAACGGTCCGAGCGAAACCAACGAGCGCGCCCGGCACCGCGCGGCCGGCTATGGGCAGGCCATGGTCGAGAGCGGGCTCGACGCCCTCCCGGTCCATATCGTCCGCGACGAGGAGGCGATCCGCCCCGAGACGGGGGCCACGGCGCTGCTGTCGCTCATCAAGCGCGACCAGGCCATCGACGCGGTCTTCTTCACCAGCGACATCTACGCCGTCGGCGCGCTGCTGGCCTGCCGTGCGCATGGCCTCGATGTTCCCGAGCGGCTCGGGATCGCGGGCTTCCACGACCTCGACGTCGGACGGATCGTCACCCCGCAACTGACCACCGTGCATGTCCCGGCGCTCGAAATCGGCCAGAAGGCCGGCGAGATGATCGTGGCGCGGCTGAACGGCAGGCTGGTCGCGGACAGGCGACATGAATTCCCCTTTCGGATCGTCATGCGGAGCAGCACGCGTCGCTGACTTGATCGGCTCGCAATCATGGCTTGACAAGAATCTGGTTACCGGTAACATCGAAAAACTGCCTTTTGGAGCAGACTAGACCGGCCCCCAGAATGGCCGGCCTTCAGGGAGGATCTCATGCGCAAAGCTCTTGCCGCAGCGGTCGCGGCCAGCCTGATGTCGATCGGCGAGGCTTCGGCCGCCGACCAGGGCCCGAAGATCGGGCTGGTTCAGATCGACCTGTCGAACCCGTTCCATCTCGGCGAGGTCGAGGGGGCCAAGGAGGCAGCGCGCCGGTTCGGCTTTCGGCTCGTGGTGGCGAGCGGCGACGGCGACGTCAACAAGCAGATCCAGGTCTTCGAGAACATGATCAACGAGGGCGTCGACGCGATCGCCGTCAACTTCATCGACGCCAAGGCCTTCGGCCCGACGATGAAGAAGGCCGCCGCCGCCCATACGCCCGTCATCTGCCTGCATTCCAAGATCGACGGCTGTACCGCGGTGCTCGGCTTCGACGAGCGCTACACGGGCAAGATGGTCGGCACCTTCGCGGCCGGCCTGCTCAAGGCCCGCTACAACGGCGTCGTGAAGGGCGAGGTGGCCAATCTCGAGGGGCTTCTCGGGCAGGGACTGAACACCGACCGCTCGGGTGGTTTCACCGACGTGATGAAGCAGTATCCGGAGGTAAAGGTCGTGGCGCAGGAGCCGACCGGCTGGGATCCCGGCAAGGCCGTCTCGATCACCGAGAACTGGCTGACGGCCTATCCGCATCTCGATCTCATCTACGGCAACAGCGACAGCCTGACCGTGCCGGCCGCCAAGGTCATCGACCGGGTGGGCAAGCAGGACCAGGTTATGCTGGTCTCGGTCGATGGCACCGAGGGGGGACTGCAGGCGGTGAAGAGCGGCAAGATGGAGAGCACCGTTCTCCTGGCGCCGCAATATTCCGGGTTCTGGAAGGCCTATCTGCCCTACCTCATCGCCGCCAAGAAGCCGCACCCGGACGAGATCATGATCCAGGGCGTCCTCGTGACCAAGGACAATGTCGACACGGCGCTCAAGGTCGCCGACGACCAGGTCCACAAGCTCGAGGCCTTCCCGTTCGAGAAACCGCTCAAGGACATCCTGGCGAGCTACAAGTAGCCATGCCGATCGCCGCGGCTCGGAGCGAAGCGCCGCCGGCCCTCGCCGTGCGGGGCCTCGGCAAGCGGTTTCCGGGCGTGACGGCGCTCGACCAGGTCTCCTTCGAGGTCCGGCCGGGCGAGGTCCATGCGCTGGTCGGCCAGAACGGCGCCGGCAAATCGACGCTGATCAACATCGTCTCCGGCATGCTCGGCGCAGATGCCGGCGAAATCGACATCGCCGGCCGGCCCGTCACGATCGCGGATACGCGGGCCGCGATCGCAGCCGGCATCGCCACCGTCTACCAGGAGCTGAGCCTCCTGCCCAACCTCACCGTCGCCCAGAATATCGCCCTCGGCCGCGAGCCCCGGCGCCGCGGGCTGCTGGACGTCGGCGCCATGCGGGGCCGCGCCGCCGCCGTGCTGGACCGGATGGGCCTTTCGATCCCGGCCGAGACGCGCGTCGGCCTTCTGTCGCTCGCCGAGCGGCAGCTGATCGACATCGCCAAGGCGCTGAGCTCGGATCCGTCGCTGCTGATCCTCGACGAGCCGACGGCCCCGTTGGGCAGGACCGACTGCGACCGCCTTTTCGCCGCCGTGCGCCGGTTGCGCGACGGCGGCATCGCCATTCTCTACGTGTCGCACCGCTTCGCCGAAGTCCTGCATCTCTGCGACCGCGTCACCGTCCTGCGCAACGGGCGCACCGTAGTCACGGCGCCGCTCGCGGGATGGACGGAGGCCAGGCTGACCGAGGCGATGATCGGCCGGCGCACGGAAGCTTTCGTCCGCACGCCGGCCGCGGCGCCGGGACCCGAGCGCCTCGCGGCGAAGCAACTGCGCTGGCGCGAGCGCGTCCGCGGGGTGGACCTCGCGCTCCACGCCGGCGAGATCGTGGCGCTGACCGGCCTTCTCGGCGCCGGGCAGAACGAGATCGCGCGCCTTCTCGGCGCCGATCTCGTTCCCGGTGACGGCACGATCCTTCTCGACGGCGTCGCGCGCACCTTCGATCACCCCGCTGAGGCCGTCGAGGCCGGCATTTGCCTCCTGACCGACGACCGCAAGCGCGAGGGGCTGCTGCCGCACCTCTCGCTCAACGACAATATCGCCCTTCCGTCGCTCGCGCCGCCGCTGACCACCGCAGGCTTCGTCAACGCCGTGCGGGAACGCGTGGCGACGAAGACCGCGGCGCACAGGTTCGGCGTCGTGGCCCGGTCGCTGCAGGCGCCGATCCTGACGCTCTCGGGCGGCAACCAGCAGAAGGCGCTCTTGGCGCGCTGGGACATGGCGCAGGCGGAGGTGTTCGTTCTGATCGAACCGACGCGCGGTGTCGACGTCGGGGCACGGGCCGAGATCTATCGTCGCCTCGATGCCCTGGCCCGGCAAGGCAAGGCCATCCTGGTCGTGTCCTCCGACCTTCCCGAAGTTCTGGCTCTGGCCGATCGGATCCTGGTGGTCGACCATGGCCGCATCGCCGCCGAGACCCGCCCCGCCGCGATCGACGAGGATCGGCTCAACCTGCTCGTGCAGGGGGCGGCATGAAGGTCGCGGCCTCCCCCATCGAGGTCGAAGGCCGCCCGCTGCGCGGGATCGTGGCGACCGTCCTGGCGCGCCATCCCATGGTGGTCACCGCCCTTCTGCTCTTCGTGCTCTTCGCCGCTGTGTCGCCGCCCTTCGGCACGCTCGGCAACGTCGCCAATATCGCCAGGCAGACCGCCTCCGTCCTGGTGCTCGGGCTCGGGATGATGCTGGTCGTCCTGGTCGGCGGCATCGACCTGTCGGTCGGCTCGGTCGTGCTGCTCGCCGCCACGGTCGCCGGCGGATTGCTCGTCGACGGGGTCGATCCGCTGCTGGCCATCGCCGGCGCGCTCGGCGCCGGTGCGCTCGTGGGCCTTCTCAATGCGGCGCTCGTCGAGGGCCTGCGCATCAGCCCGGTGATCGTGACGCTCGGCACGATGATCGGGGTGCGGGGCATCGGCCTCGCCGTCCTGGCCCGCTTTCAGTCCTGGATCGACATCGACGCACCGGTGTTCAACGATCTCGCCGGCGGCCGTCTCGGGCCGCTGCCGCTCGATGCGCTGGTCGCGGGCGGCGTGGCCCTCGCCTGCTTCGTCGTCCTCGGCCGCATGGCGGCGGGGCGAAGGCTCTATGCGGTCGGCGATGGCGCCGCTGCGGCACGGCTGTCGGGCGTTCGCGTCCGCCTCGTTCGCGTGGCGGCCTATGTGGCCTGCGGGGCCTTGGCGGGGCTGGCGGGCGTGCTGGTCGCGGCGCGCACCGGCGTCATCAGCCCCTCGGTCGGTCTCGGGCTCGAATTCTATGCCGTCGCGATCGTGGCGCTCGGTGCGGGCGGCCTGCCCTCGGGCCAGGTCAAGGTCGGCCAGACAGCCGCCGGCGCCATCACCCTGATGATGGTCTTCAACGTCATGACGATCCATGGCGTGCCGGGCACCTGGCAGACCACGGTGACCGGCGCGCTGCTGTTCGCCGCCATGGTGGCGGGGCGGCTGCTCCAGGGCGGCGCGCCGGGCGAGGCGGGAATCGCCGAGGCGCTCCAGGACGTCATCGGCAGCCGCCTCTGGGCCGCCGTCGCCCGCCACACCCTGATCGGCGCGACGGTGATGCTCGGGCTCGCCTTCGCCATCGTCAACCCCGCCTTCGCGACCTGGGCGAATGTCGTGGCGCTGGTCGAGCAGAACGCGGCGCTGGCCATCGTGGCGGTCGGCGCGATGCTCGGCATCGTGTCGCGCACCGTCGACCTCTCGCCCGGCTCGGTGGTGGCGCTCGGTGCCGTGGCCGTCGCGCTGGCCTTCGGGGCCGGCTGGGGCGTGCTCCCCTCGCTCGTCGCCGGCGTGCTGGCCTGCCTCATGGTCTACGGTCTCAACGGCGTCGTGGTCGGCCGGCTCGGGCTCGATCCGCTGATCGTGACGCTCGCGGCCTGGATCTGGGCCAGAGGGCTCGCCGTGTCGCTGACCGGCGCCAGCACCCTGCCGGTCAGCCCGGCCTTCGTCAGCCTGATGACGCGGCCGGTGATTTTGGGCTTCACCCCATGCGCCGCGCTGGCGGCCCTGGCTTTCGCCTGCGGGTGGCTGATCCTGTCCCGCACGAGGCTCGGCCTTCGCCTCTACGCGCTCGGCGGCGACGCCCGCATGCTGCGCCAGGCGGGGGTCGACGTCGGTCGCACGCGCCTGCTCGTGCTGCTGACCATGGGCGCGTTCACGGCCGCCGGCATGCTGGTCATGCTCGGACGGCTCGGGGCGGCCGCCCCGACCGCCGGCTTCGGGCTCGAGCTCGACGCCATCGTGGCCGTCGTCATCGGGGGCGCCTCGTTCCGGGGCGGCTCCGGCCGGCTCGGCGACACGGCCTGCGGCGTGCTGTTTCTCGCCGTACTGAACGACGGGCTCTCGGGCCTGCAGATGAGCGATGCGGGCTTCGACATGGTCAAGGGCGCGGCCATTCTCGGGGCGCTGGCGCTGCGCGCCGGCGTGACGCTGCTGCCGGGACGCCGATCATGACGGCGCTCCCTCTCGAACCGGAAGACCCCGCATGAAGATCACTTCGCTTCAGACCTTCATGTGCAACGCGGGCTTGCGCAACTATCTGTTCGTGCGCCTGACGACCGACACGGGACTTCACGGGATCGGCGAGGCGTCGCTCGAATGGCAGGAGCGCGCCGTCGAGGTGCTGCTCAACGAATGGGTCGCCTCGCGCATCGTCGGCCGCGATCCGTTCGACGTCGAATCCGTCGTCGGCGGCATGATCCGCGACCAGTATCAGGGCGGCGCGACGGTCATGACGGCCATCAGCGGCACCGAGATCGCGCTGTGGGACCTGATCGGCAAGGCCTGCGGCCAGCCCGTCTACCGGCTGCTCGGCGGCCGCTGCCGCGAGACACAGGGCGCCTATGCCAACGGCTGGTACGGCGGCTGCCGCACCCCCGAGGACTTCGCCCGGCGGGCCGCCGATGTCACGGCCCGCGGCTATCGCGCCCTCAAGTTCGACCCCTTCGCCACCGCCTGGAAATCGCTCGACCCTGTCGAAGAGCAGCACGCGCTGGCGGTGATCGAGGCGGTCGCGCGTGCCGTGGGCCCCGCGGTCGGCCTGATGATCGAGATGCACGGACGGTTCGGAGCCGACGACGCGATCCGCTTCATCCGCAAGCTCGCGAGCCACAATATCGTCTGGTGCGAGGAGCCCGTCGCGCCCGAAAGCCTCGACCTCCTCAAGGAGGTGAAAAGCGCCTCCGCCGTGCCGATCGCCTCGGGGGAACGGCTCTACACGCTCGCCGATTTTGCCCGGCTCATCGGCCTGCGGGCCTGCGACGTCGTGCAGATGGACGTCGCCCATTGCGGCGGCCTCGCCCAGGCCAAGAAGGTCGCGGCCTTCGCGGCCGCGCAGGATCTCGGGGTGTCGCCGCATTGCTCGATCGGCCCGGTGGCGCTCGCGGCGGCGCTGCATTTCGCCTGGTCGACCCCGAACATGCGGCTGCTCGAATGTTTCGCCGAATTCGACGTCGACTGGCGCGACGACCTCGTGGCGGGCTGGACTCCGCTGCGGAACGGCGCCTTCCTCCTGCCCGAGGCGCCGGGGCTCGGCCTCGATCTCGATATCGCCGCCATCGAGCGGCACGGCTATCGGCCGCTGTCGTTTCCATCGCTGTGGGATCAGGGATGGGAGCGGAACTTCACCGGCGCGAGCGACGTGCCGCCGGTCTCGTCCTGACGTGCCAGCCTAACCGGCGAAGGGCGTCAGCGGCAGGCCCTTGACGCCGACCTCGAGCGCCAGGAGGGCGCCGGCCAGCGGCTGGACCGCAAGCTGCTCGGGCGTGCGGTCGTAGACGGCGGTCGTGACGTAGAGCACGTCGAGATCGCGGCCGCCGAATTCGCAGCAGGTGGGGATTTCGGTCGGCAGGTCGATCGTTCTCATGAGCCGGCCGTCGGGATCGAAGCGCATCACCTTGCCCTTGAACGGGATCGTGGCCCAGTAGCAGCCCTCGGCATCCACGGTGGCGCCGTCGACGATCGCGTCCATGGCGCTGAGGTCGGCGAAGGTGCGACGACCCTCGACCGCGCCTGTCGCGGCGTCGAAATCATAGGCCCAGACGTACGGCGCGTGGCTGTCGGTGAAATACATGACGCGGCTGCCCGGGCTCCAGGCGAGGCCGTTGGAGCATCCGACGCCCTCGATGATGCGGTGGCAGGTCAGGTCCGTATCGAGGCGGTAGAGCGCACCGAGCTTCGCGGGCGTCTTGCCGGCGGCCTCGAACATCGAGCCCGACCAGAAGCGTCCCTGCCGGTCGGTCTTGCCGTCGTTGAAGCGGGTGTCGGCGAGATGGGCCTCGGGATCGTGGATCGGCTCGAAGCGCCGCGTCGCCGGATCGAAGAAATGGAACCCGCTGGCCATCGAGACGACGAGGCCGCCCTTGGCCCGCACCGCCAGGCAGCCCAGATATTCGGGCGCCTCGAACGTGTCGTCCTGCCCGCTCGCCGGGTCATAGCGGTGGATGGTCGGGCCGTAGATGTCGATCCACCACAGGACGCCCGCCGCCGGATCCCAATAGGTGCTCTCGCCCAGCCGGGCTTTGGCGCCGACGGCACATCGGATCTCGACCAAGGCGCTCTCCCATAGGCGCCGGCGGCCGTGCGGGCGCGCCGATCTCCGTGAAACTATAGCTCATGTCCGACGCGGTCCAGCGGTGGCTCCGCCCGGCGTTGCCTCGGGCGGCAACGTCGATCGAGCCGCGGGACTCGACGCGTCTCGGCTCCGGGCCGCACGCCTAAGCAAACTCTCGCGAGTTTGCTTACACTTGGAGACGTTAGCAGCATTGATTTTGCTTGCAAAAGCAAAACCAATCGTGGCCTTTGCTACGCAAGGCTAGGTGCCGCTCACCAACCTGCAATCGCCCTCGGAGCACAGGGGCTTGCAGGCCGGCTTGCATGGATTTGTCACCGGGCCATCCGGATAGTTCGTCACCGCCGCGACGAATCTCGAGCGCGGCCCATTGTCGGGGAAGACGTGCTTCGAGCGCAGAAAAGCCGCGATGAGCCCTCCTTGCGCGCTGTTCTGCTCGGGCGGGATGTGTCCGACCCAGGCGGAGCGCCCCCCTTCGACGGTGCACGCGAACGGATATTCGTCCCGGCTCAAGATACGCGGGATCGCCTCTGTCCGCCCGTCATCGTGCTCGATCCTCATCGATGCGCGGCGATTGGCGCGCCCCATGTCCGGTCCGTTGTAGGTCAGTATTTTCGGGTGTCCGGCCATCTGAGCATGCCAGACGTTCGTCGCGAGATGGCCGTGTCTAAGATAATCGAATTCGAGAACGGGATAGATCATGGTCTCGACCCCACGAGGAACCTTGAAACCTGGCGATCCTAGCCGCTGCGACCGGAAATCCAAGCACAAGCCCGCGCCGCCCCATGTCTGCGTGGCGGCCGGGCGTTTGACAAGCCGGCGCGAGGCTCCTACCCGGATGCGACACATGCGGCGATCGAGAGGGAGCGCGGGGTGACGGGACGTTTGGCCGGCAAGACGGCATTGTTGACGGCGGCGGGCCAGGGCATCGGCCGCGCGACGGCGGAAGCTTTCCTGGCGGAAGGCGCGCGAGTGATCGCGACCGACCTCGACGTCGGCAAGATGGCCGGGCTCGAGGGCGCCGAGATCCATGCGCTCGACGTCCGCTCGACGCCTGCGGTCGAGGCCCTGGCGAAGACGCTCGGCCCGGTCGACATCCTGTTCAATTGCGCGGGCTACGTGCATCACGGCAGTGTTCTCGACTGCAGCGATCAGGACTGGGACTTCTCGTTCGATCTCAACGTCAAGTCCATGCACCGGACCATCAAGGCCGTGCTGCCCGGCATGCTGGAGAAGGGCGGGGGCTCGATCGTCAACGTCGCGTCGGGCGCGTCTTCGGTGCGCGGCATCCCCAACCGCTACGTCTACGGTGCGAGCAAGGCCGCGGTGATCGGTCTCAGCAAGGCCGTGGCGGCCGATTTCATCAAGCGCGGCATCCGCTGCAACGCCATCTGTCCGGGGACGATCGAGAGCCCCTCGCTCGGTGAGCGGATCGATACGCTGGCCCGCTCCACCAACCAGGGGCGCGATGCCGTCCAGCAGGCCTTCGTCGACCGCCAGCCGATGGGCCGGCTCGGCACGGCGCATGAGATCGCCATGCTGGCCGTCTATCTGGCTTCGGACGAATCGAGCTATACGACCGGCCAGATCCATCTGGCGGACGGCGGCTTCGCGCTATAACGGCCATGCCGAGCGTCCCCTCTCCCGCGGACGGCCTCGCCGCCGCCGTTCAGCCGATCGAGGCCGGCGCGCATGTCACGGCCGCAGCCTTCTTGGGGGGCGATACCGCCGTGCTGGCGCTCGGCGACGGTGCGGTGCTGTTCGCGGACGGGCGACGGGTCGCGGCTCATCCGGAGGGCGCCATCCTGTCGGCGGCCTCCGACCGCGGCCGCATCGTCACCGGCGGGGACGACGGCCGCGTCGTCGCGGTCGCGGCGGACGGATCGTCGACGGAACTCGCCGCTCTGCCGAACGGGTGGGTCGACGCCGTGGCGATCCATTCCTCCGGCGCGGTCGCCTGGGCGTCGGGGCGCAGCGTGCAGGCCCGCTCGGCCAAGGGCGAGGTGAAATCCGCGACCGCCCCCTCCTCCGCTCGCGGCCTTGCCTTCGCGCCGAAGGGCTACCGGCTCGCCTTCTCGCATTACAATGGCGCCTCGCTGTGGTTCCCGAACAGCGTCGAGGCGCCCGAGACGCTGAGCTGGAAAGGCTCGCATCTCGACGCGGTATTCTCGCCCGACGGCGCCTTCCTGGTCACCTCGATGCAGGAGAATGCCATGCACGGCTGGCGGCTCGCCGACGGCAAGCACATGCGCATGTCGGGCTATCCGGCCAAGGTGCGCTCGATGTCCTGGTCGCCGGACGGCAAGTGGCTGGCGACCTCGGGCGCCGATGCCTGCGTGATCTGGCCGTTCGACAGCAAGGACGGGCCGATGGGCAAGGCGCCGCGCGAATGCGGCGTGCGCCCGGCGCGGGTGTCGCAGGTGGCGTTTCATCCGGCGGCGGCCGTCGTGGCGCTGGGCTATGAGGATGGCTTCATCCTGCTCGCCCGACTCACCGACGGCTCGGAAATTCCCGTGCGCCGGGAAGATCCTGAGGGCGGCGCGGTCTCGGCCTTCGCCTGGGACCGCGAGGGCCGGCGCCTGCTCTTCGGCACGCGGGGCGGCAAGGCCGGCCTGCTGACGCTGCCGGCCTGAGGAGCATCAATCGCCGGTAAGCCGCTTGCGCAGCCAGATCTGCGCATGGCCCGGCGGATAGTCGTCGAGGGTGCCGAAAACCTCATAGCCGTGCCTCTCGTAGAAGCCCGGCGCCTGGAAGCTGTAGCTGAAAAGGCGCGCACGCGTGCAGCCCCGCGCCACCGCCTCCGCTTCGGCCATGGCGAGGATCCGGCCGCCAACGCCTTCTTGGCGCAACGTGTCCGGCAGCCAGAAGCAGTCGAGGTAGAGCCAGCCCCAGTTGGTCTCGCCCGTCGCCCCGCCGATCAGCGTGCCCAAGTCATCGCGGGCAAAGACGCAGAGCGGCCGCCGGTCGTAGGGCAGCGCGCGGGCCTCGTTGAAGCCGATCAGCTCCCGCTCGACGAAAGCGATGTCGTCCTCGGCCGGCGCGTCGGTCAGCTCGATCCGCAGCCCGTCCGTCATGCCGTCTCAGCTCTTGACCAGCGGCGCCAGGATCTTGTCGAGCTCGGCGGCGGTCAACTCGCCCGCATGCTTCTCGCCGTTGATGAAGAAGGTCGGCGTCGCATTCACCTTGAAGGCCTTGTCGGCATCGTCGCGGACCTTGTTGACCTGATCGTAGAGCTTCTGGTCCTTGAGACAGGTCTCGAAATCGGTCTGGGTGATGCCGGCCTGCTTGACCGTGCTGGCCAGCGCCTCGACGGGCTTCGGCACGAAGGCCCAGTTCTGCTGCTGGCTGAACAGAAGGTCGATGATGGCATAGCGCTTGTCGGGCCCCGCGCAGCGCGCCAGCATAAAGGCGGCCGTCGCCAGCGGATCGAGCGGGAATTCGCGCATCGTGTAGCGCACCTTGCCGGTGTCGATATATTTCGACTTCAGCGTCGGCCAGGTCTCGGCATTGAAGGCGGCGCAATGCGTGCAGGTCATCGACGCATATTCGATGATGGTGACGGGCGCGTCCTTCGGGCCGAGCCAGACGTCGGGCAGCGGACCCTCGGCCATGAGCGTGGCGATCGGCACGCTGTCGGCCAGCGCCCGGGAGGCGCCGCAGGCCAGCGCCAGGCCCGCCGCCGCGCCGATGCGCAGGAACCGCCTGCGGCCGGAGAAACCATCCTGGTTCATGAAAACCTCGCTTGCACAGTGCCGAAGGGTTCGCCCGGACCCGCCATCCCGCCATCCTTAGCGGAAGCCGTGCGCCGTGGAAATCGGCCCGCGACCCGGCTCAGGGGCTTTTGACGATTCGCGCGCCGAGGCGCGTCAGCGCGCCGCGCAACGCGTCGTCCGCGATGCCCACCGTCGCGCCGCGCGCCGCGTCGAGGGCGGCCGGAGACGGCGGTTTCGGCCCGGGCTCGCGGGGACGGCGTCCGACGAGTGGCCCCTGCCGGACGGCCAGCCTGCCGACGCAGCGCCAGCCGAGATGCGCGTTGATCCGTTCGATCACGGTCGCGGCCATGTGCTGGAGCTCGAGCGCTCCCCCGCCCTCCACGCGCAGCACAAGCGTCGCCGGCACCCGGCCGTCCGCCGCATCGGCGCGCGCCGTGCCGCGCGGCCATTGCAGCTTGATCGGCTCCGTATAGGCGGCGATCCGCTCGCCGACGATATCGGGCCAGACGGTGACGAGATCCGCCTGGGCAAAACCCTGGCGCGCCAGCGCCGGGCCGATGCAGCCGTCGACGAGATCGGCCAGCGGGCGCGACCAGGCGGATTTGGCGTTGAAGTTGCGCATCGCGCGTGGTTCCGTCCCGCTCCTGTCCCGCCGCCGTGTCCCGGATCGCATGCCGCGCAAGATCGAGAGAGCCGACCCTGTCCCTGCCGCGGCACCGGCCGGCGCGTCGAGCATAACCCGAAGCCTGCTCGATTGGTACGACCGGCATCGCCGGATCCTGCCGTGGCGGGCCAAGCCGGGCGAAACCCCCGATCCCTACCGGATCTGGCTGTCGGAGGTCATGCTGCAGCAGACGACCGTCGCCGCTGTCAAACCCTATTTCGCCCGCTTCCTCGCGCTGTGGCCGACGGTCGCGGATCTCGCCGAGGCCCCGAGCGAGGCGGTGATGCGCGAATGGGCCGGCCTCGGCTATTACGCCCGCGCCCGAAATCTCCACGCCTGCGCCAATGCGGTCGTGGTTCACTTCGGCGGCAGGTTCCCGCCCACCGAGACGGCGTTGCGCGCCCTGCCCGGCATCGGCGATTATACGGCGGCGGCCGTCGCGGCCATCGCCTTCGGGGAGGCCGCGACGGTGGTCGACGGCAATGTGGAACGCGTCGTCGCGCGGCTGTTCGCCCTCGAGACGCCGCTGCCCGAAGCACGGCCCGCCATCCGCCGGCTGGCGGCGACCCTGGTTTCCGCCGACAGGCCCGGCGATTTCGCCCAGGCCACGATGGATTTCGGCGCGACCCTCTGCACGCCGAGGTCGCCGGCCTGCGCCATCTGCCCGGTGCGGAGGGAATGCCAGGCCCGCGTCCGTGGCGTGCAGCAGGACCTGCCGCGTCGATCGCCCAGGGCGATGCGGCCGCAGCGCTTCGGCGCCGCCGTGGTGCTGCGCCGGCCGGACGGCGCCATTCTGGTCCGCACGCGGCCAAGCTCGGGCCTGCTCGGCGGTATGACGGAGGTGTTCGGGACCGACTGGACCGAGGCGCCACCCGCACTCTCGGGGTTGGAAGCTTTGCCGGATCACGACATCGCGTGGCGCGGTACCGTCGACCACGTCTTCACGCATTTCGCCCTGCGGCTCGATGTCTATGCCGGCCGTACGTCCCGGCTCGATGCGCCTGTCGGGTGGCGCTGGGTCGCCAAGGCAGATCTGGGATCGGAAGCCTTGCCGAACCTGATGGTCAAGGTCCTCGCGCTCGCCGCGGGCTCACCGGTTCCTGCGGCGGATCCGGACCGGCTGCAGCTGCCGGGTCTCGTGGCGGTCCGAGAGCAGGACGGCGGCGCAGGACGCCAGCGCGCCAAGGCAGACCGCACCAAGAAGGTTCGTGGGTGACACGGCCCCGCTCAGAGCCAGCGCAGCCGATGATACGCAGATGGCGGTCAGTGCGAGAATCCAGCGGGTCATGTCGCGCTCCACGGGCTGCCTCGGACGAGGCCTTCCCGAACGCAATGCTGCACCGTCGCCCAAGGTTCCGCCAGCGCCGATTTGCCTCATCGTCGGGAAGGCTTAGCGAATGCTTCCCGGAGATGGTCTATGGCGCGCTCCGGCGGCTGCCGGCGCGGATTTTCTCGCGCAGGACGTCGATGGGCACGAGCCGTCCCTGCCGCTCGACGTGCCAGAAAGTCCAGCCGTTGCAGGCCGGCAGTCCCTGGGCCAGCGCGCCGACCTTGTGGATCGAGCCGGCGATCGCGCCGGCGATGGCGACGAGCCCGTCGGCGCGGACCTTGGCCTCGAGGCGGCGGCGGGCATCGTGGAGGCTTTCTCCCGGCGTCACGAGCCCGGTCTCGAGCAACGTGGCGAAGGGCAGGCGCGGCTCGCTGCGTTTCGTCGGCAGCGCGTCGAGGCTGTCGGCCGGTGCGGGAACGATACCGGCGATCCGGGCGCGGGCCGCAGCCGCATAGCCGGCGTCGCGCTCGATGCCGACGAAGGCGCGGCCCAGGCGGCGCGCCACGGCGCCGGTCGTCCCGGAGCCGAAGAACGGGTCGAGCACGACATCGCCGGGCCTGGTGGCGCTCATCAGGATGCGCGAGACGAGCGCTTCCGGCTTCTGCGTTGGATGCAGCTTGCGGCCGGCCCCGTCCTTCAGCCGCTCGCCGCCCGAGCAGATCGGGAAGAACCAGTCCGAGCGCATCTGGACGTCGTCGTTCGAGCCTTTCAGGGCCTCGTAGTTGAAGGTGTAGGTCTTCGCCGCCGCGTCGCGCGACGCCCAGATCAGCGTCTCGTGCGCATTGGTGAAGCGACGGCCACGGAAGTTCGGCATCGGATTGGCCTTGAGCCAGACGATGTCGTTGAGAATCCAGAAGCCGAGATCCTGCAGCGCCGTGCCGACGCGGAAGATGTTGTGGTAGGAGCCGATGACGAAAAGCGTCGCCTGCGGCTTCATCACGCGCCGGATGCCGGCGAGCCAGGCTCGCGTGAAGGCGTCGTAATCGCTGAAGCTCGCGAACTTGTCCCAGTCGTCGTCGACCGCGTCGACGAGGCTCTGGTCGGGGCGCGACAAGCCCCCGGCAAGCTGCAAATTATAGGGTGGATCAGCGAAGACGAGGTCGACGCTCGCCTCGGGCAAGCGCGACAGCGCATCGAGACAATCGCCCTCGATGACCGTATCGAGCGGAAGCAATCCGCCCGGCCGAGACGGCCGAGCCGTCGAAGCTCCAGGACGCGGGACCTTTGACTGGAGCTTCGAAGCGGCCGTTCCGGCCTGTCTTGCGGACATGAAACACCGACCGGGATACGCAACTCACAGTCGCGACTATGCCGGCGTTAAGGTAAAGCCCACGTTGAGCATTTGAAAAAAATGCTGTCCTGTTTCGCTACGACTTCTTTGCCAAAACGTTACGAGCGTCCTCGGCCCGCGGCGTACAGAACAACTTGCGATGATGGGGCGAAAGCCCGTGTGTCGCGATGGCGGCGCGGTGAGCCGCGGTGCCATAGCCCTTGTGGGCCTTGAAATCATAGACCGGATGGGCGTCGTGCAGCCGCACCATCATCCGGTCGCGCAGCACCTTGGCGACGATCGAGGCCGCCGCGATCGACACCGACAGGCTGTCGCCTTTGATCAGGGTCTCGGCCGGACAGGGCAGGTGCGGCGGCGCGTCGTTGCCGTCGATCAGCAGGCAGGCCGGCCTGAGCGAGAGCGCCGCCACCGCCTGCCGCATCGCCGCGAAGGTCGCCTGACGAATGTTGATTCGGTCGATCACGGCGACGCTGGCGAAGCCGACGCCGACCGCCAGCGCCCGGGCCACGATCTCGCCGTAGAGTTCCTCGCGCCGGACAGCGGGCAAGAGCTTCGAATCGTCGAGGCCGTCCGGCAGGTCGTCGGGATGGAGGATCACCGCGGCCGCCGCCACCGGGCCGGCGAGCGGGCCGCGCCCGGCCTCGTCGATTCCCGCAATGATGCGCGCGCCTCGCGCCCTCAGGCGTCGCTCGAAAAGGTCGTGGGGCGGCACGTCGATCGGGCCTCCTCAAGCCGCCCGCCGCATCGTCAGCGCCAGAGCCAGCGCCGCGACGAGGACGAGCGAGCACAATGCCACGAGGCCGGTCCAGCCGTCGCGTTCGAAAGCGATGCCGCAGAGCGAGCCGGCGGCGAACACAACCAGGTCGGCGCGTCTGAACGCGCCGGTGCCGCGTTCGATGGAAGGCTCAGTGTCGTGGACGCGAGCCGCGGCTCTGGGCGCGGGAGGCGGGAGAGGCGTGGGCACGTCGGACATCGCCCCGGCCGCATAGCACGGATCGACGCCGGGACAAGCAGGACAACGTCCAAGACAGCCACCTCTCGAGCATGACGATGCGCCGGGCCCGTGCTAGCGCATTCGGCGCGAGCCTGCCCGGGCTCGACGTCGGATCCTGACGACCATGCTCGAAGGCCTGCCTCCCAACGATGCCGCGTCGCTGCTGCGTCTCGTCTGCGACGAAGCCGCCGCCCGGCGCGCCGCCGATGCCATCGTGGAACTGCTCGACCCGGCCGAGAGCGCCGCCGCGGCATTCGAGGACGAGGCGAGCCCGCTCCGGCCCAGGCCGTGGGTGCTGGAAATCTATCTGGCGCCCAAAATCGACGCCTCGATGGTCCGTGAGCTTCTCGCCCCGGTCATCGGCGACGACATGGCAGGCAGGCTGGTCAGCGAGACCGTGGCCGAGCAGGACTGGATCGCGAAGGCGCTCGATGGCCTGTCGCCGGTGCGGGCCGGCCGCTTCCTGGTGCACGGACGCCACGGCCGCGCCGCGGTCGAACCGAATGATCTTGCACTGGAAATCGAGGCCGCGCTCGCCTTCGGCACCGGCCATCACGGCACGACGCGCGGCTGCCTCCTGGCGCTCGATCGCGTGCTCAAGCGGCGCCGTCCGCGCCGCATCCTCGACCTCGGCACCGGCACCGGCGTGCTGGCCATGGCGGCCGCGAAGGCGCTGAAACGGCCCGTCCGGTGCGGGGATCTCGATGCTGTCGCGGTCGAAGCCGCCGCCGCCAACGCCCGCCTCAACGGCGTCGCAGCCTTCGTCCGCCCGGTCGTCGCGGCCGGGCTGGGGCACCCGGCGCTTCGCCACGGCGCGCCCTACGACCTGATCTTCGCCAACATCCTGGCGCGTCCCCTGCGCGGTCTGGCACCGTCGATCGCGGCCCATGCGGCACCGGGCGCCGATCTCGTTCTGTCCGGCCTGTTGCCGGCGGATGTCGCCGGCATCCTGTCGGCCTACGGCCCGCAGGGCTTCCGGCTCGAGCGCCGCCGCGACCTCGAAGGCTGGGCGACGCTCATGCTGCGGAAGGCCTGACGCGCGTCAAGCCTTGAGGTTGCAGCGCTCCTCGTAGAACGCCACTTCGGCCTGGTCCGACCAGCCGTCGACATCGCGCAGCGGCCTTTGGCCGTAGCGCTCCATCGTGCTTTCGATCGCCCGGCGGGCGGTGGTCACGACGGCGTGGAGATGCAGCTTCTGCAGGGCGCCCCGGAACGGGGCAAGTTTGGTGTCGGTCTTCATGGTTTCTTGTTGCTTGAGGGTGGATGGCGGCGCCTTCGGCTCCGCCGCCCCTGATATAGGCACGCGCCTGTTTTTTGCACCGCAAGAGATGTATATTGCACTGCAAAACAGCACTGGCATGCAGCGAGCGCAAGGCTCGGGCGCCGGCCCGGAGCATGTTCGGCCGTTGACGGACGGCCCTGCTCCGAAAAGACGCGCAAGCTCCCTTCCCACGCCGGGCCGGCTTTGGCACAAGGGATCGATGCTGGTCCTGCGCTCCGCCCTGTTCAACGTCCTCTTCTATCTCAACCTGCTCGGGCTGATGGTCTTCGGACTGCCGACGCTGCTGTTCGGGCGCGGCGCCATCATGCGCCTCGCGGCACTGTGGGGGCGCTCCTCGCTGGTCCTGCTGCGCCTCGTCTGCGGCGTCGACATCGAGGTTCGGGGACGCGAGCATCTAAGGTCCGGCGCGACGATCGTCGCCGCCAAGCATCAGTCGCTGTGGGACGTGTTCGTGCTGCCGACGATCCTTCCCGATTTCACCTATGTGCTGAAGCGCGAGCTCTCGCGCATCCCGCTCTTCGGCCTCTACGTCACGCGCTCCGAGCAGATCGCCATCGATCGAGCGCGGGGCCGGGCGGCGCTGGCCCAGATCTGCCAGGCGGCCGAGCGCGTCTTCGCCGACGGACGGCAGTTCATCATCTTTCCCGAGGGGACGCGCCGCCCGCCCGGGGCGCCCCCGCAATACAAGTTCGGCGTCTCCTTCATCTATGGCGAGACGGCGACCCGCTGCGTTCCGGTGGCGCTGAACTCCGGCCTGTTCTGGCCGCGCCGCTCCTTCCTGCGCCGCCCCGGCACCGTCGTGATCGAATTCCTCGAGCCGATCGAGCCCGGCCTCGAGCGCACGCAATTCCTCCGCCTGCTCGAGCAGCGGATCGAGACCGCCTCGAACCGGCTGTTGCACGAAGCCGTGGCCAAGGACCCCTCATTGGCGCCGACCCACGCGGCACCGTCGACCGATCGGCTCGCGTAAAACAGCATTGGAAAACCGGCCAGCCGGATTGACGGCAAGGGCGCGAGAGTTCTATGTTTGTTCTCGCTTTCGGGAGAACAAAGATGGGACAGGCCCTGTCCGTTACCGTGGTCTCAGCACCCGGTTCGTCCAGGCGGCGGGAAGCGGCCGGGGCATCGAGCGTCGACGCGCCGCTGGCCGGCTTGGCGGGAAGCGGTCTCGCCGAGCGCTTCCGCTATTGGTGCGGCGCCTCGGGCCGGCGCTATCTGTTCTCGGTCTTTCCGGTCGATGGGCGCCGCGGGCTCGACGATTGTCCTTTCTACGCGGACAGCGTGGTGATGGCGGTGCTGCGACAGGCGGACGGCCGCCGCCGCATCCTCCACGCCGGCGATACCGGCCCCCTGCCGGAGGTGGTCTTCGGCGGCGTGACGCTCGCGGCGGCCGTCGCGGCCGGGGCCAACGAGATCCACCTGCACCTTCTGGCGTCTGATGCCACCGCTCGTGCGGCGATCGTGGCGGATCTGATGGGCTGAGGCCGGCGGCGCGACGGGATCTCGTCCCCGGTCGGCTCAGGAAAGCGGGCGCAGCCGGGCGCCCGTGGCGGGATCGAACAGCAGCACGTCGTCCGGCCGGACGTCGATGACCACGGCCTCTGCGGGTTCGAGCCGCGCCCGATCAGTCGTGAAGAGCTTCAGCAATTGCCCATCGAGGTCGAGATGGACCACCGAGCCGAGGCCCGTCGGCTCGATGAGATCGATCGTGGCCCTGGCCCCTGCCCCGGACCTGGACAGCATGGTCCGCTCTGGGCGCAGCCCGACCGTGACCTGCCCGTCGCTCGTGGGCGGCATGAGCCGCAGCCGCACCAGGCGCTCCCGGCCGACCGTGATGTCGGTGCCGCCGTCGCGCGACGTCGCCGTGCCGACGAGGAAATTCATGGCCGGCGAGCCGATGAACCCCGCCACGAAGGTGTTGGCCGGGTCGTCGTAGAGCGCGTCGGGCGTCCCGACCTGCTGCACGACCCCCTCGTTCATGGCGACGATGCGGTCCGCCATGGTCATGGCCTCGATCTGGTCGTGGGTCACATAGATCGAGGTCGCGCCGAGATCGCGGTGCAGCTTGCGGATCTCGTAGCGCATCTGCTCGCGCAGCCGCGCATCGAGGTTCGACAGCGGCTCGTCGAACAGGAAGGCCTTGGGCGCCCGCACGATGGCGCGCCCCATGGCGACGCGCTGGCGCTGCCCGCCCGAGAGGGCGCGCGGCTTGCGCTCGAGCAGGCCCGCGAGGCCGAGCTTGGCGGCGGCGCGCTTGACCGCCGAGGCGATGGCCTCGGGCGCCGTGCGCCGCAGCTTGAGGCTGTAGCTCATGTTGTCGCGCACCGTCATGTGGGGGTAGAGCGCGTAGGACTGGAACACCATGGCGAGGTCGCGGTCCTTCGGCGCGAGGTCGTTGACCCGGCGGCCGGCGATGGTGATGTCGCCGGCGGAGACGTCCTCGAGTCCGGCGATGACGCGCAGCAGGGTCGACTTGCCGCAGCCCGAGGGGCCAACCAGCACGACGAATTCGCCCGAGGGAATCGCGAGGTCGATGCCGCGCAGCACCTGGGTCGCGCCGAACTGCTTGTGGACCCCGACGATGTCGATGGCGCTCATTTGGCCCTCCAGGCTCAACCCTTGACGGCGCCGGCCGTCAAGCCCTGCACCAGATAGCGCTGGATCAGGAAGAAGAAGGCGCAGACGGGGATGAGGGCCAGGACGCCTGCCGCCATCATCTGTCCGAAGTCGACCGAGAATTTCGACACGAAGGAGAGCAGCCCGACCGGGAAGGTGCTGGCTTCGGGCGAGGAATTGAGCATCAGCGCGAAGAGCAGCTCGCTCCAGGCGGCGGTGAAGACGAAGCCGAGCGTCGCCGCGACTCCCGGCAAGGTCAGCGGCAGGATGATGCGCAACAAGGCGCCGAGCCGCGTCGCGCCGTCGATCATCGCCGCCTCCTCGAGCTCCCTCGGGATGGCGTCGAAGAAGCTCTGCATCAGGAAGGTCGCGAAAGGCACGTTGAAGGCCGTGTAGACCAGCACCAGCCCGGTCAGGCTGTTGGTGAGGCCGAGTGGCGCCAGCAGGCGGAAGATCGGCGCGATGATCATCACCAGCGGGAACATCTGGGTCAGCAGCATCAGGCCGACGAGGCCGGTTTTGCCCCGGAAGGCGAAGCGCGAGAAGGCATAGCCGGCGAGCGCCGCGAAGGCGGTCGCGAACGCCGCCGTCGCGGTCGACACGATGGTGGAGTTCTCGAAATAGAGCGGAAAATCGGTGTGGCGGATGACCGAGGCGTAATGATCGAGCGTCATGTGCGACGGCCACAGCCGCACGCCCTCGCTGTAGAGCAGGTCGTTCGGCGTCACCGAGACCTTGAACAGCCAATAGAGCGGAAACAGCGCGAAGCCGACATAGAGCGCCAGCAGCCCGTAATGCACGGTCCAGCCGGCGCGGCGCCGCCATGGCGGGCCGCGCATGGCTAGATCACGTCCATGATTTTGGATCCGATCGGTCTAAAACCATGAACGTGATCGAGTCCAATAGCATGGAGCACGATGTCACCCGAAAACCCATTCTGACTTTTCGGCATCATGCTCTACAGGCTCCGGATCAGGGTGCGGCGAAGCGCCACGATGCTCATCGCATAGACGAGCAGCAGCACCAGCAGGACCGCGGCCAGCGCCGAGGCATAGCCGAAGTCGAGCCGCTGGAAGGCCTGGGTGAAGATGTAGCTCGCCAAGATCTGGGTCGAATCGGCCGGGCCGCCGCGCGTCATGACGACGATGAGGTCGGCCGAATTGGCGATCCAGACGGTGCGCAGCATCACCGTGATGGCGACGGTCGGGGCCAGGAACGGCACGGTGATCGACCGGAAGCGCTCGAAGGCGCCAGCGCCGTCGATCGCCGCGGCCTCGTAGATGTCGGCCGGGATCGACTGCAGCGCCGCGAGCAGCGTGATGGCGAAGAACGGCACGCCCCACCAGACGCTGGCCGTGATCGGCCCCCACAGCGCATGGGCGGGATCGGACAGGATGTTGTTCGGCGCGGCGACGAGACCGAGCCCGTAGAGCCAGTGCGGGATCGGCCCCACGACGGGATTGAACAGCCAGGCCCAGTTGAGGCCGGACAGGAAGGTCGGCACCGCCCAAGGCAGGAAGACCAGGGCCTGGATGAGGCCGCGGCCCGGACAGGGCCGGTTGAGCAGCAACGCCAGCCCCAACCCGAGCCCGAATTGCAGCACCACGGAGGCGACGGTCCACACGACGGTGTTGCGCAGCGCGTTCCAGAAATTGGGGTCGTTCCAGATGTCGCGGAAATGATCGAGGCCGACGAAATCGCCGCTCATCGGATCAAGCAGCGTGATATCGCGGAAGGCGTAGCTCAAGCCGATGACGAGCGGCACCAGCATGACGGCGCAGATCAGAACCAGCGCCGGAGCCGTATAGGCGTAGGGTTCGATGCGGAGCGTCATACGGCGCAGGCCGCCCTCGCGCCGCCGCGCGCGCGGCTCGGCAAGGGTGGTCATGCGGGAGCCGGCCCCTCATCCGGCGCTACGCGCCACCGTCTCCCGCAAGGGGAGAAGGGCGCCAGGGCCACAGAACGAGGATCGCCCTTCTCCTCCGGCGGGAGAAGTTGGCACCGCGGCGCGGTGACGAATGAGGGGTGGTCGGCCCTCACTTGGTCGCCAGGAACTTCTTCTGCTGCTTGGTGAGGTAGTCGGCCCATTGCTTGGCCATCTCCTCCGGGCTGATCTGGCCGAGCAGCGCCTGCTGGCTGGTCTTGACCGCGAGCGAATCGGCGAAATAGGCGAAGCCCTGGAGGTAGGTCGGCATCACCGTCGGCACCACGTCCGGATCGGCCAGCTCCTGGAACCAGCCCTTGAACTGGTCGCCCGCGTAGAACGGGTCCTTCTCGGCGGACTTGTAGATCGGCAGGGCGCCGGTGCGCTTGTTCCAGGTCAGGTTGCCTTCGGGTCCGTCGAGCGTGGCGATGAGCTTCCAGGCGAGGTCCTTGTGCTGGCTCGAGGCGAACATCGACCAGCTCGCATAGCCGATGGTGGTGAAAGCCTTGCCGGACGGCCCCTTGGGCATCGGCGCCACGCCGAAATCCTCGGGCTTCATGCGCTCGGCGACGGCGATCAGCGCATCGGGGTCCTGGTCGAGCATGGCGCAGGCGCCTGAATAGAAGCCGGCGACGATCTCGTTGAAGCCCCAGTTCACGCTGTCCTAGGGCGCATAGCCGTTCTTGTAGAGATCGACCAGCCAAGCGACGCCCTTGACCCAGCCCGGATCGGCGAAGGTCGAGGTGCCGTCCTCCTTGAAGAACTGGTTGGAGCCGGCCTCCGTCGCGGCGAACATCACCCAGCCGTTGAGGCCGCCGGGGCCGCCGCGCAAGCAATAGCCCGACTTGCCCGGCAGCGCGGAGACCTTCTTGGCCGCCGCGACGAACTCGTCCATCGTCTTGGGTGGCGCATCGACGCCGGCCTGCTTGAACAGGATCTTGTTGTAGAACAAGGCCCGCAGGTAGAAACCGTAGGGCAGCGCGTAGGCGGTGTTCTTGACGTAGCGGCCCATCTGCAGGGCGCGCTCGTTGAGCTCGGCGGTGTGGTCCCATTTGGCCAGATAGGGCTCGAGATTCTCGAGGCGGCCGCCGTTGGCGTAGAGCGCCTGCCAGCGGTCGGGCATCTCGACGACGTCGGGCGTGTCGCCCGCCGAGACCATGGTGGCGAATTTCTCGAAGGCCTGGCCCCAGGGCAGCGAGGTGATTTCGACATGGACGCCCGGATTGGCGTCCTCGAACGTCTTGACGATCTGCTTGAGCGTGTCGGTCCGCTCGGGACTGGTGATCACCTCGGTCAGCTTGAGGGTGGTGTCGGCCCGGGCCGGCGCGCCGAGAAGCAGGGCGAGCGCGCTCGCCGCCATGAGTGTCGTGGTCAGGCGTTTCATCGGAACTCCCCCTATGCGGCCTTCAGAAGCGGGCCTCGCCCATGGCGTTGGCGAGATCTTCCCACAGGACGTCCGGGTTTTCGAGTCCGACATGCAGCCGGACCATCGTGTCGGGCACGCCGAAATCGAGCGCCGAATTGGGACCCGCCGCCTGGGCGCGGGCGACGAGCGCCGGCACGACGAGGCTCTCGTGGCCGCCCCACGAGACGCCGAGCTTGAAATAGCGCAACGCGTCGCAGAAGCGCGGAATGTCGATCGAGCCGTCGACCGTGAAGGAGAATAGGCCCGAGGTGCCGTAGAGGCCGGGGGGCAGCGGGCCGCGCAGCCCGGGATGAAAAACCGCGGTGACGGCCGGATGATCGTGCAGGCGTTGGGCGATCATCATCGCCGATCCCTGGTGCTGGACGATGCGCACGGGAAGCGTGCGCAGCCCGCGCAGCAGCAGCCAAGCCTCGAACGGCGCGAGCTTGGCCCCGATATAGGGGCAGATGGTGCGGCGGATGGTGTCGATGAGGTCGGCGCGGCCCGCCACGACGCCCGCCACCGTGTCGGAATGGCCGCCGATATATTTCGAGGCCGAATGGATGACGAGGTCGACGCCGAGCGCCGCCGGCTGCTGGAAGACCGGCGTCGCCCAGCTGTTGTCGATGAGCCTCAGCGCGCCGTGCCGCCTGGCGAGGGCCGCCAGGGCGCCGACGTCATGCGCCTCCATGGTCCAGGAGGTCGGGCTCTCCATGTAGAACAGCCTGGCGCCGGGAAGGGCGCGCTCGACCGCCGCATGATCGTTGCCGTCGACGTAATCGACGGTAACGCGCAGGCGCCTCAGCAGCGTCTCGAACAGGCGGTAGGCATCGGGATAGAGATGGCGCACCGCGACGATGCGATCGCCGGGCTCGACGAAGGCCAGCACCGCGCCGGAAATGGCCGCCATGCCGGAGGGGAAGCCGATGGCCGCATCGGTCATTTCGAGCGCCGCCATCTTGGCCTCGAAGGCCTCGACCGTCGGGTTGGTGGTGCGCGAATAGACCGGCCGCCTCTTGCGGCCCGCGTAGGTGTCGCGCATGTCGGCGACGCAGGCGAAGGTAAAGAGCGACGTCTGGACGATCGGCGGCACCACCGCCTCGAAGGCGTGATCGCCGTCATGGGCCACGATGGTCGCGGCGCGATCGACGGGCGACAGGCCCGCGGAGGGTCGAGAGGTGGAGGTCATCCGATGCGGGCTTGAGCGGCGGGCCGGGCGATCTACCGGACCGTTCCGACCAAAGTCAATCGCGGACACGCGGCGTCGCAGGGCAATCGGGTAAAGGAGGCACGGCGCGTCCTCCCCCATTCATCCGCTGCGCAGGGGAGGAAGCTTCACCCGATTGCCCCACGTGGCGCCGACGCGTTCGCGGCTATCGGGCGAGGCCTCCGCGCCCGGAGGATGCGGCGACGCTCCGGTTGGACCTGCGCACCGCCGAGAGATCCACGACCTTGAGGCGACGCCCGGCGGGGCCGGCCAACGCTGCCGTCAGCGATCGATGGAGCATCGACGGCGTGAACGGCTTGCCGATGAAACCGTCGGTTCCACCTTTGATCGGCTTCAGGACGTGTTCGTCGCTCCGAGCGAAAGCACACGTCAGGATGAGACAATCCTTGTGTTGCCGTCGTCGCAAGACATCGAGCAGACCATCGTATGCCTTCTCGTCTTCCACGATCACCACATCATGCCGATCAGTCGTCACAATATCGATTGCTTGGACGACATCGCTGGCAGTACTTACGGATTCGAATCCGATAAGCTTGAGAAACTCCCGTGTAAGTATCGGGAATATGGGGTCATGGTCGACGACTAGGACTTTGAGGTGACGAAAACAGTTCATGGTCGCGCCTGTTTGGTCTTCATAATAAGTAGATAATTAACGATAATTACCGAATGGTTGATGGATTATTGTTCACAAAGATGGCAATTTAAGAAAATACGATTCATTAAAAAAATCGTGAGACGCGATAGGCTCTTAGCTTGCTAAATTATTTTGTGTATAGATTCGTCGCTGCCCTGTAAGTTCGCTCGAAAATTCGAGGCGTCGCAGGTCACGTGGCACAGACGGGGCCACATTTCGGTTCGGCGGCGGCGAATCGGGCCGTATAGTGTTCGACACGTTCGGTCCGATCTTGCGAACTGTGCCGATCTGAAGAGTCTGGTCGGCCGCTGTCAACGTTACCGCAAGGCAAAGCCTGAACCGAGGAAGATCGCCACCGCCGCCTCGACGCGGGCGTCGAGGGTGCACGGATCGACCGGGATGCCGAGCAGCGCCTGGCGTGACAGCCGGCCGAGCATCAAGCTGAAGAACAGGTCGGCCGCGAGCTCCGGATCGCCGACCTCGCTCTTCGAGAAATCGATCGCCTGTTCGAGGAAGGCGGCGAGGCAGCGAACGCCCTGCATCCAGCCCTCTTCGTGCAGGACGCGCGCGAGCTCCGGAAAGCGCGTGGCCTCCGAGGTGAGGATACGGCCGAGCGCGATCGTCTCGGGTTTCAGGCAGCCGTCGACGATGTGCCGGCCGAAGGATTCCAGCACCTCGCGGACCTGCGCCCGCCCAAGGGGCCGGTCATGGTCGGGGGTCAGCCCGGCGAAGGGTCTGATCCATTGCTTGAGCCGGCGGCGCAGCACGGCGATGAACAGGCCTTGCTTGTCACCGTAGCGCGCATAGAGCGACGGCTTGCCGATGCCGGCCCTCGCGGCAATCGCATCGATCGCCGTGCCGTCGAACCCGTGGTCCAGGAACATGGCGGACGCGACGTCGAGCACGCGTTCCTCACGCCGGACTGCCTCCTCACGCGTGGGGCGGCCCCCTGCCCCGCGCCGCGTCCTGACCGCCGCCTCCGCCATGGTGTCGCGCTTTCCCGTCGTGTGCGTCGGCCGAGCCTGCCCGTGGCTCCAACGTGAACCGCGACACCCGGTCGACCCCGAGGCCGATAACATAACGTAACCGTATCGTTCTAACACAATTACGCCGTGTTGAGCGAAGACGCTGGAGACGCGACAAAAGTTGCGGGTCCGCCGGATCCGCGGGCGACGGGAAAGCGAACGATGCTGCAGCGCGTTCGAGACGGAGACGAAACCCTGCCGCTGTCACGCCGCTCCACAACCCGCCGCGGCCCCCGGCAGGCGGAAATCGCCCTCATGCGCACCCTGCTCGGCGGCCCGCGCCAGATCAGCGCCGGGCCGATCGGGCGCTGCGTCAAGCGCGGCTGGTGCCGGGCGTTGATCGTCGATCCGCCGAAGGAGATCCGCGGCGGCGTCTCAGTGCTCTATGTCCTCACCGATGCCGGCCGGGCGCTGCTCGGCCTCGCCTGAGCCAGCTACGGGGGATGTGACCGCGGCCGTCAGACCGCCGAGCCGCGCGTCGCGGATGCCGAGGTCTTCGAGGTGGCGGCAGGTATTGCGGATATAGTCGAGGTTCGAGCCGGCGATGCCGCGACCCTGGCGGACCAGCCGCGCCTGTTCGGCCGCCGGCAGTCCGCCGGCATATTGGGCGTGGCCGCGACGGGCCACATAGGTCAGCGCCATGAGGCGCTCTCCATGCTCGAGGCGCACGGGCGCCGCAATTTCCTCGTAAACCCCGGTCACCAGTTCGCGCTCGCGGACCGCGGCGAGGGTTGCGGCCGACGCCTCTCGTGCGATACGAAAGCACAGTCCAACGCAGGAGCCGCCGCGGTCGAGGCCGAGCACCAGGCCCGGACGCTCCGCGGTGCCGCGCCAGTGGTGCGAATAGATGCAGAGGGCCCGATGGAAGCCGTAGACGCGCGCTCTTCGCCGCTCCGCATAGGCGAAATCGGGACGCCACATCAAAGAGCCGTAGGCGAAGATCCACAGGTCCCGATCGGCGCCCGCTTGCGGCATCGTCGTTCTCTCCGTTTCGGGCCCAGCCTCGCCCCGCCGACCGCTCGGCGGTGGCGGCATCGCCTGCTTCGCGGGAAAGATGGCGCCGCGTCAAGTCGGCGCACCGATGTCGCCCCGCCCGGCGAGGCGCCATGACGCTCGATACGCTCGTCCTACGGACCGGCCGCCGACGCCGGCCCTGGCTGTCGCTGTGCCTGCTGTCGCTGACGATCCTGGTGGTCGGCTGGTCGGCTCTCTGGCTGTTCGCCCGCTATGAAGCCGCCAGCCGCATGGACCGGTGGATGGCGTCCGAGGCGACGCACGGCCGCGATTGGTCATGCCCCAACCGCACCATCGCCGGCTTCCCCCTCGACCTGCACATCTCCTGCACCCATCCGGCCTTCAGCGGCAAGGTGGGCGGAGTCGAGGTGACGGCGACCTTCGGCGCGCTCGATGCCGAGGTCGTGCTCTACCAGCCCAAGGCGGTCGACGCCTGGATCAGAGGTCCCCTCACCCTCACGCGCGAGGGCGAGGGCGATATGGCGGCGAACTGGGCCGCCTTGCTGATCGAGGCGAGGTTGCTCTCGGACGATCGCGCCCGCGTCGCGCTGGTGGCCGACGACCTGACGGCGACCGGTGCCGATGGCCGCACGAACCGCGTCCGTCATGCGGAATTGCGCGCCGGGCCGGCACCGTCCCGGCCGCCGGCGGACCGGGCCTACGAAATCTGGCTCGACCTTTTCGACGCCGCGTGTCCGGCCCTCGACGCCGTTCTGGGGACGCCCGATCCGCTCTCGGTCGAACAGCGGGGGGTCGTCACGGCGGTTCAGGACACGGCGTTCGAGCCTTGGCCGCGGCTGCTCGAGCGATGGCGCCAGGGCGGCGGCGCCTTCGATCTCGATACGCTGAAACTGACCAAGGGTGACCTGAAGGCAGAGGCGCAGGGGGTGCTCGGGCTCGATGCGGAGCACCGGCTGAGCGGCCGTCTGCAGACCGCGGTCTCGGGCTACGAGAGCGTCGCGACCCGCCTGGGATTGCCGCTCCACGCCGTGTCGGTCGGCGGTGCCCTGGCCGGTCTGCTCGGACGCAAATCGTCCGAGCCAGGGAAGTCGATGATCGGAGCCATTCCCCTGCCGGTGACCCTCGCCGACGGTCGGATGTCGATCGGACCGTTCAAGACGCCGGTACGCCTCGATCCGCTCTATTGAGGACCGGACGGTCCGGAGCCGAACGGCGAGGTCCGCCGCGTCGTGACGGGAAGGTGTAGATTTGCGGCAACTGGCTCTCGCTCTGCTGGCTCTGGTCTTCCTGGCCTTGCCCCCTGCCCTGGCGCAGGAGCAGGTGTCGCCGAGCGCCGGCGCGAAGCTCGATGCGCTGAAGGCCACGATCGACGGCGTCGAGGCCCGGCTGGGACGCGGCGACCTGTCCGACGCGACGCTCGTGGCGCTGCGCAACGAGATCGACCCGGTCGCCGCCCAGGCCACCGGCATCGCCGCGGAACTGGCGCCCCGGGTCGACGCGGTCAAGGCGCGCCTGACCCAGCTCGGCCCGGCCCCCGACCCCAAGGCGCCGCCCGAGCCCGCGGACGTGTCGAAGGAACGGTCCGCGCAACAGAAGCTCTTCGACGACCTCGACGCGGCGGTCAAACGCGCCAGGGTGCTCGCCGTGCAGGCGGGTCAGATCAGCGACGGGCTCGTGGCGCGCCGCCGGGCGCTCTTCACCCACGCGCTGCTGGCCCGCTCGGCCAGCCTCTTCAGCCCGGCCCTGTGGAGCGGTGTCGTCGCCGACCTGCCTTCGGACTACCGCGCCCTGTCGACACTGACCGTCGATTTCACCGAGGCCTCGTGGAACAGGCTGTCGGGCCTGCAGCGCGGCGGTCTCGGCGGACTTCTCGCCGCGCTGGCGCTGCTCTACTGGCCGTCGTGGCTGGTCGCGTGCCGCATCCGCAGCCGGGGGGAGACCGCCGACCCGAGCCGCCTGCGCAAGGCCCTGGCGGCGATCCGGGTCGCTGCCGCCACGGCGAGCGTGCCGATCCTCGCGGTGCTGGCGCTCGGCGGTCTCGTCGAGCTCTTCGGCCTGCCGACCCAGTTCCAGCAGATCGGGCATGCCCTGACGATCGGCGTTGCGGTCGTGGCCGTGATGACCGGGATCAGCCGCGGCCTGCTGGCGCCGAAGAGCCCGAACTGGCGTCTGGTCCCGCTCTCCGACATCGGCGCCAAGACGCTCTACCACGTGACCATCTCGGTCTCGGTCGTGGTCGCCGTGCAGAAGCTCGTCGAGGCGCTCAACGAGCTGATCGGCGTCGCCGTGCCGACGGCGGTGGCGACGCGCGGCCTCGGCGCCCTCGCGGTGGCGATCGTCCTGCTGCTCGAGACCCGCAAGGCGCATCGAGCCGCGGCGGCGATCAAGGACATGGTCCGCACGCCGCAGATGAACCACTGGACGACGATCCTGCGGTTGATCGCCTGGTCGGTCATCGCCGCGCTGATCGGCGCGGTCGTGATCGGCTATGTGGCTTTCGCCTCGTTCCTGGTCGAGCAGGTCATCGCCGTCGCAGGCACGCTGGCACTCCTCTACATCCTGCTGACGCTGGCCGACGAAGGGATCGCCTTCGCGCTCCGGCCCAAGGGCGGCCTCGGCCGGATGCTGATCGCCGGCATGGGCCTGCGCGCCGCCACGCTGGAGCAGATTGGCATTCTGTTCGCCGGCCTCGCCAAGATCGTGCTCTATGTGGCGACCGTGCTGCTGGTGCTGGCGCCCTGGCAGTTCGAATCGGGCGATATGCTCGCCACCCTGAACGCCGCCTTCTTCGGCTTCTCGGTCGGCGACGTCACCATCTCGATCTCGACGATCGTCGTCTCGATCCTGCTGTTCGCCTTCTGCATCGGCGCCACGCGCACCCTGCAGCGTTGGCTCGACGTCAAGTATCTGCCGCACACCAAGCTCGACGCCGGCCTGCGCAACTCGATCAAGACCTCGCTCGGCTATGTCGGCGCCGTGCTCGCGCTGGCGGTCGGCCTGGCTCACATGGGCGTCGGGCTCGAGAAGCTCACCATCGTGGCCGGCGGCCTGTCGGTCGGCATCGGTCTCGGCCTGCAGACGATCACCAATAATTTCGTCTCCGGGCTGATCCTGCTGTGGGAGCGGGCGGTGCGGGTCGGCGATCGGATCACGGTCGGCGGCGAGCAGGGCTACGTGCGGCGCATCAACGTGCGCTCGACCGAGATCGAGACCTTCGACCGCGCCCTCGTCGTCATGCCCAATGCGAGCCTCGTCACCGGCACGGTCAAGAACTGGGTGCGCAACGACCGCATCGGCCGCATCGACCTGCCCTTCGTCCTGCCGGTGACGACCGACCCGGAAGACATTCGGACCATGCTGGTCAAGACCGCCAAGGCGCACGACCTGGTCCTCGCCATCCCGACGCCGCAGCTCTTCTTCACCGCCATGACGGAGACGCACATCCACCTGGAGCTCATCTGTTACGTCGAGGATGTCGACGGGGCCACGCGGGTCACGAGCGACCTGCTGTTCGAGATCTATGCCGGCTTCAAGCAGATGGGGCTGATTGCAGCGCCCGCCCCGCCGACCGTGACCAGCCCCGCGCTCGACAAGCTCGATGCCTGGCTGAGCGCCAAGGCCAGGGAGGCCGAGCCCGGCGATGCTCGGAAAGGCCGGTCCGCCGCCGCCGAATAGACCGACCGACGCGGCGACCTTTTCAGGCCCGCCCTCGCCGCAGCCAAGCCGCGAGGAAGGCTCCGGTCCAGCGGGCCACGACGGCATCGTGCAGGAACCAATCCTCCTTGTGGCTGTGCGGCGGAGCGGCATTCGGCAGCGCGAGCCGCGCGGCGCCGCGCACCGTCCAGCGGCAGATCATCGCGTAGGTGACCTCCGGGTGGAACTGCAGCCCGAAGGCGGCGTCGCCATAGGCGAAGGCCTGGCACGCGAAATCCTCGCCGACGGCAAGGCAGTCGGCGCCGTGCGGCAGCTGAAAGCCTTCGCTGTGCCAGTGATAGACCCAAGTCGGAAAGGGAGCGGCCGCGACCGCCGCCGCGGCCGAGGTCGGCACGACCCGGTAGTAGCCCATCTCGACGCGCGCCGCCGGGTGGAAGACCACGGGCTGGCCGAGCTTCATGGCCAGCATCTGCGCTCCGAGGCAGATGCCAATCAGCGGTACGGATTCCTTCAGCGGCACGTCGAGCCAGTCGATCTCGGCCTTGATGAAGGCATCGGGGTCGTTGGCGCTCATCGGACCGCCGAAGACGACGGCGCCGGCGTGCTGCTCGAGCGTCTCAGGCAGGGGATCGCCGAAACGAGGGCGGCGGATGTCGAGGTCGTGGCCGAGGAGCCTCAGCAGCCTGCCGATCCGGCCGGGCGTCGAATGCTCCTGGTGCAGGACGATCAGCACGGGCTTGCGAGGACGCTCGTCGCGCGACGCGGGGACGGGCGGCTCGGGCCGGCATGGCTCGATGTCGGGAAAGGTCGCGAATGTCGAAGGCGCCGGAAGCCACGGTCTCATTGCGCTGCGCTATGTCTCCGCCTTATCGCCCACGACGTGATAGGGCTCAAATGGGGCATTCGCAAGCCGTGGACCCTCGGGTCCGCCGGCGGCTGTCATTCGTCGTTTAGCAAGGTCCGTGCCACGCCTGAATGTCTCGCGGTTGACATTGCGCGGCGGATGCGACGCTCTATCTCACCAGCGCAGGCCGGACCGGCCGGGCCGGGACGATCGGCGCGAGCACGGTGTCGCATCCGGCGGGGCGTCGTGCTTCATTACAGGACCCAAGGAGACGTCCAGCATGACACCTGCTCAAGCCCGAATGGCCCGCGCTGCCCTTGGCCTCACGGTCGAGCGCCTGGCGAGGGATGCGGTCGTTCCGCCGGAAGCGATCGCGGCAATGGAGCAGGGCCATGGTGAACCGGAGGCGGCCGCGAAGCTCCGCGCCACGTTCGAGGCCGCAGGGGTGGCGTTTCTGGGCGAGGACGGCGTGACCTTCCGCGACGGGAGGCCCGATGCGGCCCGCACCCTGCCGCTCGAAGAGCTCAACGCGGCGAACGACGAATGAGCCCGTCCCGCCCTTCGATCGCGTCGCATCGCCGTGCCGGCTTCACGCTGGTGGTCCTGGTCCTGCTCGGTGGCTCCGCGGCGGCCGCTACCACGCCCTACCCTTTCGAGGGCACATGGGTCCGGGCCGATCGGATCTGCTCGCCGGCCGCGCCCAGCCTACGGACCTACACGGCCAGGGAGATCATCTCTCCGGCCGGCCGCTGCATGCTGCGCAAGGCGGTCTTCGGCTCGGGGGAATGGGAGCTGTTCGAGGATTGTCGCCGCTCGGAACGTTCCGGCAATGTCATCGAGAAGATCCGCATGATGGGCGCGGACCAGATGATCGTGAAGCGTCAGCTCAATCGCCTGAAGATCCCTCGCGGCCGAAGATATTCCCGCTGCATGACCCCGGCACCGAAGCTCGCCGCACCGCCGATCCGTCCCGCGACGCCGACGTCCGGCGTGAAGCCGACCCCGGCGCCCAGCACGAGGCCGACGCATGCGCCGGACGCCGATGACGACCGGTCAATCCATTGATTCTCCGAAGGTTCTTGACTTCTCAACGGATCAACGGATGAGGCGCCGGCAGACCTGTTCCAGTTCCTCCAGGGTGCGATAGCGGATCCTGAGTTCCCCGCCGTCCGGGCACGGTTCGAGGGAGACACGCAGGCCGAGAACGTCGCTGAGGCGGTTCGCCAGGGCCAGCGTGTTCGGGTGGATGGCGGGCGTCTCCGGGGTGCCCCGGCGCGCGGCCTCCTTGCCCGGGACGGGCAGGGCTTGCTGGCGCGCCTGAGCGAGCCTCTCGACGTGGCGCACGCTCAGTCCTTTGGCGACGATGCGTCGGGCGACCGGTTCCGGATCGTCGAAGCCGAGCAGGGCGCGGGCATGACCGGCCGTCAGCCTGCCGTCCACGACCATGGCCTCGACGGATGGCGGAAGCTTCAGCAGACGCAGCATGTTGGCAACGTGGCTGCGGCTCTTGCCGATGACCTTGGCGAGGTCGCCGGGCGAATAGCCGAAATCCTGCGACAGGCGATCGTAGCCGCGCGCCTCCTCGATGGCATTCAGGTCGGCGCGCTGGACGTTCTCGATGATCGCCAGCTCCAGCGCCTCCTGGTCGCTGGCCGCGATGACGATCACCGGGACCTCGGTCAGCGCGGCGGCCTGGGCGGCTCGCCAGCGGCGCTCGCCGGCGATGATCTCGTAGTAACCCTCGTGCCCCGCGGCAGGCCGGACGACGATCGGCTGGATGAGGCCTTTCTCCCGGATCGACTGGGCGAGGTCGTGAAGATCGTCGGAGGCGAAATGCCGGCGCGGGTTGCGCGGGTTGGGCCTCAGCCGGTCGAGCCCCACGGCACGCCGCTCGCGGGCCTCCGGCGTCGGCATCTGGGTGGCCGAATCGGCGATCAGGGCGGCGAGGCCGCGTCCGAGCCGCGGACGGCTCTGCTCTTCGACCATGCTCATCGCTCCTCCGCGCGGTTCAGGCGGCCCATTGCCGCTCGCGTTGGATCACCTCGGAGGCGAGGCGAAGATAGGCCTGGCTGCCGGCGCATTTGAGATCGTAGAGGAGCACCGGCTTGCCGTGCGACGGCGCCTCGGAGACGCGCACGTTGCGAGGAATGATGGTGTCGTAGACCTTCTCGCCCATGATCTGGCGCACATCGGCCACCACCTGCATGGCGAGGTTGTTGCGCGGATCGAACATGGTGAGCAGGATGCCGTGGATGGTCAGCGCCGAGTTGAGGCTCTGCTTGACCTGCTCGACCGTCGCCAGCAACTGCGACAGGCCTTCGAGGGCGAAGAACTCGCACTGCAGCGGCACCAGCACCGAATCGGCCGCCGCGAAGGCGTTGATGGTCAAAAGGTTCAAGGATGGCGGGCAGTCCACCAGGATATAGTCGAAGCGGGGCGCCTCCCCGGCCGCGTCGATCTGCGCCAGCGCGTTGCGCAGCTTGAAGGCGCGGTCCTTGTGGTTGGCGATCTCGAGATCGAGGCCGAGGAGGTCCATCGTCGAGGGCGCGATGGAGAGGTTCGGCACCGAGGTCGGGCGGCAGGCCTGCCGCATCCGGTGCGCGCCGGTCATGACCCCGTAGGTCGAGACCGTCCGGTCCTTGCGCTCGACCCCGAGACCGGTCGACGCATTGCCCTGTGGATCGAGATCGACCAGCAGCACCTGCTCGCCGACGGCGGCCAGCGCGGTGCCAAGATTGATGGCGGTCGTGGTCTTTCCGACGCCGCCCTTCTGGTTGGCGAGAACGAGGACCCGGGTGCGACCATTCATGATGCTTGACCTCAATCCGGAGCCGCCCGATGATCCGGCCGCACCAGCACGATCCGGCCTTCGGCCGACGTCAGGCTCGGCAGGACGCTGATCGCCGACGCGAGCTGGCCGATATCGATCGCCCCGAGCTCGCCAGCACTTTTGAGAAACAGCCCGGACGCGCCCCTGCTCAGCGGAATCTTGCCCATTTCGAGCAGGTCCGGCAAGGGCGCGAGCGCCCGCGCCGTGACGACATCAACATATTCGAGCGTCGGCGTGACATTTTCGATTCGCGCATTGTGGATGATCGCGGCCGCGCCGCTCTCGCGGGCCGCCTCGCGCAGGAAGGCGCACTTGCGGGCATTGCTTTCGACGAGATGAACG
>DATBEH010000039.1:0-85459 GCA_036276175.1 Lichenihabitans sp. | reverse complement strand
CGCTTACGTTCAGATAGCGCAGATGGCAATTGCAAGCCTGTCTGCAGGACTGTCTGATGTCCCGTGTGAACGATAGCGACTCTGTCGGTTTAGGGCTTAAGCCGATCGACTCAGAGATGTTCCGGCGGCCGGAAAATATTTTAGTCGCTCGTGAAGAAGGCGATCAGGCGTTTTGGAGTTGATTTGCGGTCGCTGCGTCGGGCAGACAGCTCGCGGTGTTCCAGGCAAGCCAAAAGGCCAGCCGCTTGAGCAGGCGGCGGAAGTTGTAGCCGACGGCGGCGAGCACCGGGTTAACGGCGTCGCCGATGCGCAGAGCCAGATAGTTACGGTCCATCCGGTGATCGCTCTTGAGGTGACCGATCACCGGCTCGATCGCCGAGCGGCGATCTCACGCGTGCTCAGAAGGTCAGCAATCCGCTGCATCTGCTCACGTCGCTTGCGCTTCGGGGTAGCGGGGATGAGCGTAGCCTGCGGCGTCGTCTCGACAAACCGATGGCCATTATCTCCGCGATATCGGTAACGAGGACTCCGTTGTGGATGAGATAGCTCGAATGGAAGTGCCGCACCGGGGCAATCGGGCGAAGGAATTCACGGACGGGGTATTCAGGTGGAGCGTGCATCAAGGGCTTTCATTGCGAGCGTAGCGAAGCAATCCACCAACCCAATTGGCCGGTCTGGATCGTTTCGCTGCCAAGCTTGCGCAGCCAGCGTAAGCTTGGCTCCGCTCGCGATGACGATTCGTTCGGTCGAAGCACACGGATAGAAAACACCTGCACCCGAAATTCAACATCGCCGATCGAACGGAACCGGCCACCTTGACTCGATCGGCCTCCGTGCTATTTTGTTTGTACACAAACGAATTCCGGGCGCGATGAGGTGAGAACGGCCGGCTCTGCATGGCAACTTTGCGTGACCCCGGCCCGCCTTGACGTTATGCGGCTTGGGTCATATCACTTCGTCTACGGATGAACTTAACATGCGCGAATGGCCGGAGCCGGTCATCGCCTCCGCGCTGTCGCCCACGAACGGCCCGTCGTCGTTCGAGGGGGTGTCGGCGCCCAACGCTGCCGTCAGGCCGGAGAGAGAATTTTGAGCAATTTCAACGAAGAGACTGTGCTGTCGGTGCATCACTGGACCGACGACCTGTTCAGCTTCAAGACCACGCGCAATCCCTCGTTCCGCTTCCGTAACGGCGAGTTCACCATGATCGGCATCCCGGTCGAGGGGCGGCCGCTGCTGCGTGCCTACAGCGTCGCCAGCGCCAATTACGAGGAAGAGCTCGAGTTCTTCTCGATCAAGGTCGAGAACGGGCCGCTGACCTCGCGCCTGCAGCACCTGAAGGTCGGCGACGCCGTCATGGTGAGCCGCAAGCCGACCGGGACGCTGGTCATCGACAATCTCCATTCCGGCCGCAACCTCTACCTGCTCGGCACGGGCACCGGCCTCGCGCCGTTCCTCAGCGTGATCAAGGATCCGGAGACTTACGATCGGTTCGAGAAGGTGGTGCTGGTGCACGGCGTGCGGCAGGTGAACGAGCTCGCCTACGGCGACACGATCACCGAGACCCTGCCGCAGGACGAGCTCATCGGCGACATGATCCGTGCCCAGCTCATCTACTACCCGACGGTGACCCGCGAGCCCTTCCGCAACACGGGCCGCATCACCGAGCTTCTCGGCTCGGGACGGATCAGCGACGATCTCGGCCTGGCCGACCTCGACCCCACGCATGACCGCGTGATGATGTGCGGCAGCCCGGGCATGCTCGCCGACACCAAGGTTTTGCTCGAAACCCGCGGATTCATCGAAGGCAACCACGGCGAGCCGGGCCAGTTCGTCATCGAGAAGGCCTTCGTCGACCGGTAGCTCGTACCGTTCACGACGATGTTCGACGGATGATTTCGCGATTCTGGTTTTGACCCTTGGCGGCGTCATCCCGGACGAGGCGAAGCCGAGATCCGGGATCGGTTTTCGGACCGGCTCATCCCTTCCCAGGCGTGGGTGCCGACCCTTCGCCGCACTCCGGCCGGGACGATCGCATAATCTCGCCCGAAGCGAGACTTGGCGCGGACGAGAGCGGCCTATGGCCGATGCCGCTTGGCGCGTGATACGGTCATGCTTTCGACCACCGGGGAGGACCTCATGAGCGCCGTACCGCAATCGCCGTCCGTCCGGGCTCAGAAGGCTAGTTTCGTCTGGGACGACCCGCTGCTTCTCGATGCCGAGCTCGGCGAGGACGAACGGCTGATCCGCGACATGGCGCGCGCCTATGCGCAGGAGAAGCTCCTGCCGCGCGTCGTCGAGGCCTATGCGTCCGAGAAGAGCGATCCCGGCATCTTCCGCGAGATGGGCGAGCGCGGCCTGCTCGGCACGACCCTGCCCGAGCAATATGGCGGAGCGGATGCCTCCTACGTGGCCTACGGACTCGTGGCGCGCGAGGTCGAGCGGGTCGATTCCGGCTATCGCTCGATGATGAGCGTGCAATCCTCGCTCGTCATGTATCCGATCCATGCCTACGGCGACGAGAGCCAGCGGAAGAAGTACCTGCCGAAGCTCGCCTCGGGCGACTGGATCGGCTGCTTCGGCCTGACCGAGCCCGATGCCGGTTCCGACCCCGGCGGCATGAAGACCCGGGCCGAGAGGATCTCCGGCGGCTACCGGCTCTCCGGCGCCAAGACCTGGATCTCCAACGCGCCGCTGGCCGATGTCTTCGTGATCTGGGCCAAGTCCGCGGCGCATGACGACGCCATCCGCGGCTTCGTCCTGGAGAAGGGAACCAAGGGCCTATCGGCGCCGAAGATCGGCGGCAAGCTCTCGCTGCGCACCTCCGTCACCGGCGAGATCGTGATGGAGGGCGTCGAGGTCGGCGAGGAGGCGCTGCTGCCCAACGTCTCCGGCCTGAAGGGGCCGTTCGGCTGTCTCAACCGCGCCCGTTACGGCATCGCCTGGGGCACGATGGGCGCGGCGGAAGACTGCTGGCACCGGGCGCGGCAATATACGCTCGATCGCAAGCAGTTCGGCCGGCCGCTGGCGCAGACGCAGCTCGTCCAGAAGAAGCTCGCAGACATGCAGACCGAGATCGCGCTGGGGCTCCAGGCGGCGCTTCGCGTCGGGCGCCTCTTCGACGAGGGCCGTGCCGCGCCCGAGATGATCTCGCTCATCAAGCGCAACAATTGCGGCAAGGCGCTCGACATCGCGCGGACGGCCCGCGACATGCACGGCGGCAACGGCATCGTGGGCGAGTACCACGTGATGCGCCATCTGCAGAATCTGGAGACCGTCAACACCTACGAGGGCACGCATGACGTCCATGCGCTGATCCTCGGCCGTGCCCAGACAGGCCTGCAGGCGTTTTTCTGACGCATCGTTTGTCGATGAATGCTCCCCCCTCATCCGGCCTGCCTCCGGCAGGCCACCTTCTCCCGCAAGGGGAGAAGGCGTGCTTCGTGGTGAGGGATTGGCGTCCTTCTCCCCTTGCGGGAGAAGGTGGCGCGTCGCGGCAAAGCCGCGAAAAACGCGCCGGATGAGGGATGACCCTGAACCCGGGCATCGTGTCCGGCTAGCCAGCACCGAGAGGCATTGCATGAGCCAAATCCGCATAACGCTCGCCGGCTCGACCGGCTGGGTCGGCCGCGCCCTCGTCGAGGCCATCGCCAAGGCCGACGATCTCGTGCTCGCGGGTGCGGTCAGCCGCAGCGCGGCCGGTCGGGACGCCGGCGAGGCTGCCGACCTCGCGCCGGTCGGGGTCAAGATCTCGCCGAGCGTGGAGGCGGCGCTCGCGACGCCGTCCGACGTGCTGATCGATTACACCAAGCCGGACGGCGTCAAGGCGCATGTCCTGGCGGCGCTCGCGGCCGGGCGGCACGTGGTGATCGGCACCTCCGGCCCCTCGGCCGCCGATTATGCCGAGATCGACGCCGCCGCACAGGCGGCCGGCCGCGGCGTGCTGGCGGCCGGCAATTTCTCGATCACCGCGACGCTGATGCGACGCTTCGCGCTCGAGGCGGCGAAATTCGTGCCCGACGTCGAGATCATCGACTATGCCTCGGCCAGCAAGATCGACACGCCTTCCGGCACGGCGCGGGAACTCGCGGAACTGCTCGGTGCGGCGCGGCAGGCCCCGACGTCCCGCCCGGTCGAGACATTGAGCGGCCTGCGCGACACGCGCGGCGCGGCGGTCGGCGACCCCACGCCGGTGCAGGTCCATTCGCTGCGACTGCCGTCTTTCGTGATCGCCTGCGAGGTTCTGCTCGGCGCCGACAACGAGCGCCTGACCATTCGGCATGATGCCGGGACCTCGGCCGCCCCCTATGTGGCCGGGACGTTGCTGGCGGCGCGGCGCGTATCGCGTTTCGTCGGCCTCAGGCGCGGCCTCGACACCGTCATGGATTGATCCGGTGGACAAGCCGCTCGCCGGCATAAAGGTTCTCGAGCTCGCCCGCATCCTGGCCGGCCCCTGGATCGGCCAGCTGCTCGCGGATCTCGGCGCCGACGTCGTCAAGGTCGAGCGGCCCGGCGCGGGCGACGATACCCGCAGTTGGGGACCGCCTTTCGTCGAAGGACGCGGCGGGGCGCATCTTTCTGCCGCCTACTTCCATGCCGCCAACCGCGGCAAGCGCTCGGTCGAGGCCGATTTCGAGACGGCCGAAGGACAGGCGCTCGTCCGCCGTCTCGCCGGCCATGCCGATGTCCTGGTCGAGAACTTCAAGGTCGGCGGCCTCGCCAGATATGGGCTCGACGCCGCGAGCCTCGCCGCGCTCAACCAGCGCTTGGTCTATTGCTCGGTGACCGGCTTCGGCCAGACCGGCCCCTATCGCAACCGCGCCGGCTACGATTTCATGATCCAGGGCATGGGTGGCATCATGGACCTGACCGGCGCCCCGGACGGCGAGCCGCAGAAGATCGGTGTCGCCTTCGCGGACATCTTCACCGGAGTCTATGGCGTCGTCGGGATTCTTGCGGCGCTGCGCCGTCGCGAATCCTCGGGGCGGGGCGCCCATATCGACATGGCGCTGCTCGACACCCAGGTGAGCGTTCTCGCCAACCAGGCCCTGAACTACCTCGTGTCGGGCACTCCGCCGCGCCGCATGGGCAATGCGCATCCCAATATCGTGCCCTACCAGATCTTCCCCGTCGCCGACGGCCATGTCATCGTCGCGGTCGGCAACGACGGACAGTTCGCGCGCTTCGTTGCCGTGCTCGGCGGCCCGGATCTGGCGCGAGACGCGCGCTTTCTCACCAATCCGCTGCGGGTGGAGAACCGCGTGGCGCTCGTGCCGCTGCTCACCGGCCTGACGCTCGCGTTCTTGCGCGACGACCTGCTCGGCGCGCTCGAGCGTGCGGGCGTGCCTTGCGGGCCGATCAACAGCGTGGCCGACATCTTCGCCGATCCGCAGATCGTGGCGCGGGGCCTGCGGGTCGACCTGCCGAGCATCGCGGCGGCCGCCGGCCGCATCCCGGGCGTCGCCTCGCCCATCGTCATCGACGGCGTCCGCATGGTCGGCGAGCGGGCTTCGCCCGATCTCGGCGCCCATAAGGCCGACGTGATGGCCGACCCCAGCTGGGGCGGCTGAGGGATACACGATCCGGCGAACTAACGCTGGACGATCTCGCGAAACTGTCGAAATAACGCTTCGTCCGTCGCTTGGCGGCAAGACGGCATGCGGTTGCCATATTAGAGATGTTTCAGATGTCGCAGGGCCTCGGCCCAAGCGGAGTGAGCGATGAGCCTCGATCACGATCTGTCGTCCCTGTTGCGGGCGCGCAAGCCCGGTTTCAGCCTGCCGCGGCCGTTCTATACGGACGCGGCGATCCTCGCCGATGACCTCGACCGGATCTTCTACAAGGACTGGATGTTCGCCGGCCACGATTGCGAGATCGCGGAGGCGGGACAGTTCTTCACGCTGCAGATCGGCGCCTATCCGATCATGGTCGTGCGGGGCAATGACGGTACGATTCGGGCCTTCCACAATTCCTGCCGGCACCGCGGCTCGCGCATCTGCACGATGGACCACGGCAAGGCGAAGCGCCTCGTCTGCCCGTACCACCAATGGTCCTACGACCTGGACGGCAGCTTGGCGCGCGCGCGCCATATGCCGCAGGACTTCGATAAGAGCGGCTTCGGGCTGAAGCCCGTCCATTGCCGTTCGGTCGCCGGCTACATCTTCGTTTGCGTCGGCGAGCGTGCCCCCGCCTGGGAGCCTTTTGCCGACGCGGCCGAGCCCTATCTCGCGCCGCACCGGCTCAGCAAGGCGAAGGTCGCCTTCGAGAGCACGGTCGTCGAGCACGGCAACTGGAAGCTCGTGTGGGAGAACAACCGCGAGTGCTTCCACTGCGCCGCCAACCATCCGGAGCTCTGCCGCACCTTTCCGGAGGCGCCGACCGTCGCCGGCGGCCCGACCGCGCTGTCCGACCCGACGCTGGTTGCGCATTGGGCGCGACTCGAGGCGGAGGGCCTGCCGAGCACCTTCCGGCTGTCGCCCGAGGGCCAGCACCGGCTGAGCCGCATGCCGCTCCTCGACGAGGCGGTGAGCTACACGATGTCGGGCAAAGCGGCCGTCCGGCGTCCGTTGAGCGATAGCGTGCCGACGCCGCAGATCGGGACCCTGCTGATGTTCCACTATCCGAGCATCTGGAACCACGTGCTCGGCGACCACGCCATTTCGTTCCGCGTGCTGCCGCTTGGCCCCACCGAGACGCAGCTCACGACCAAGTGGCTCGTCAACAAGGATGCCGTCGAGGGCGTCGACTACGAGCTCGGCGACCTCACCAGGGTGTGGCTCGCCACCAACGACCAGGACCGCCGCGTCGTGGAGGAGAACCAACGCGGCATCCTGTCGCCGGCCTACGAGCCCGGCCCCTATTCGCCCGAGCACGAATCGGGCGTCGTGCAGTTCGTCGACTGGTATTGCGGGGCGCTGGAACGGTCGCTCGGCGACAAGCGGCCAAGCCTGAGCCGGGTCGCCTGATCCGTGCCGGAGCAGAGGCTCCGGCGAGTCGTCGTCGCCTTCGAGCCCGAGGCGGCCGCAGCGCGGCGGCTCGGGCGCTACGGCTATGCGCCCGGGATCGCCCGGGAGATCGCGACCTATCTGGCCCAGGCGAGCGACCTGCCAGCCCATATGGACGAGATTCGCGAGGCGCTCTCGGTCGAGGGGATCGCGGCGGAGTTCATCGCGCTCGACGACGTGCCCGCGCATCTCGCTGAAGTCGATCCCGAGGATACGCTCGTCTGGACGCAGACCGACGGAATAAAATTCTATCGCGGCTCGGCCGTGCCGGCTCTGGCGCGGCTTACCGGCTTCGCGCGCTACGGCTCGCCGGTCCTGGCGCAGCATCTCTGCCAGGACAAGTTTGCCTCCCTGGCGCTCGCCGGAGCAGCCGGGCTCGCGATCCTGCCGACGCTCTTGCTCGACGGCGAGGAGACGGTCGGCGCCTTGGGCGACGTTGCGGCTGCGGCGGGCCAGTTCTTCGTCAAGCCGGCGACGCTCGGCGCCAAGCTCGGCATCTGGGCCGACAGCCGCTGTGCGACCTTTGAAGACGCAAAGGTGATTTCCCGCCGCATCGCCGAGCGTTATGGCGATCGTGCCCTGGTGCAGCCGTTCGTCGAGGGCGACGACGTGCGGGTGAGCGTCATGGATCTCGGCCGCCCCCTCGCCGAGCAGCTCGGAATTTTTCGGCTCGTCCAGGACGAAGGCAGCGAGACCGGCGGCGCCTTCATGACCATGCGCGACAACGCGACATTGTCGGGCGCGCGCGACACGGCGGGCGGGCGCGGCCTCTTCGGCGCAACGCGTGAGGCCGCCTTCGTTCCGCGTATGATGGACCTGCGGCGCGACCCGGATCCCGCCGCCCGACAGGCGGCCGCGACGATCGAGGAGGGGGCGGCGCGGCTCGCCCGCTTGGTCGGGCTTCGCGACTACTTTTCCATGGATTTCCGGGTCGATGCCGCGGGAACACCCGTCTTCTTCGAATTCGAGGTCTGTCCGGCGGTGACGATCTACGATTTTTCGGAATATCTACAGGCCGTTCACAGGCTCAAGCTCGGCCCAGCCCTCGCCCGCTCGATGCGCCTGGCGTTCGAGCGCAGGTGGGACAGGGCGGAGGCCTGAGATCTTCGAGACGTTCCTGCCGTCGTCTCCCATCAGGCCGGGAGTACGGTTGAGCCGATCACGCTCGCCGCTGCGGCCATCTTCTCATCGAATGTCACAAGCGCCGCGTCGACGCGCTTTGCAATTGCAATATTGAGGGCGTCCGGTGTGCGAAGATTCACATCGAAGCGTCGAAGAAAGGTTTCTGCGACTTTGACATCGCTGCTTGTCGTCTCGGCTCGCTCGACGACCCGGCTGATCCAGGTATCGAGAACCTCGAATGCCTGATCGGCGTGACGAGCCTCGATCTCTCCGGTTCGGACGCGTCTCGCCAGGGCCGATGCGAATTCAGCGGCCGCAAAGTCGCTGACAACCGGGATTGGTGCTACGTCGCGTATGAACGCCTCGGCCCGCGTCGTGAGCGCGTCTTCGGTCAGCAGCGCAACAAGGACACTGGCGTCGAAATAGGCCCTCATTCTTGGCCGTCGCGAAGGCCACGGAGGAGTTCGCCGGCGTTTTCGGCCGGATCTTTCGTTCTGATGCGGCGAGCCGCAAGCCAATCAAGATCCGCGGCCGACAAGGGGGCGGCGCCAGGGTGGATCGGCCTCAACTCGGCGACAGGCCGACCGTCGCGGACGATAACGACCCCCTCGCCTGACTGGGCGCGGTCTATCAGAGCGGAAAGCCGGTCTTTCGCATCGGACAGGCTGTAGTCACCCATGAACTTTCATCACCTAGGTCGCAATTCCCGGTCAGCAGAATAACTGGCCGGTGGTCAGGGCGCTGCGTCTACACCATAGCATGGAAGGTCGTCGCGGCCATCAGGTCGAGATGGCCGCCGCCGCCGTTCTTGAACAGCGTGATCTCGGCCGGGTCGGTGCGCCCCGCCACCCTCCCGGAACAGAGATCGAAAAGATCGCCCCTGACGTGGTCCGGGCCGATCACGCCGCGCTCGAGGGGGTCGCGGATATCGCCGTTATGAGCCATGACGAGACCCCGGTGATCGACGAAGACGCGGGCGCGCAGGACCGCCGCATCGTCGCATTCCCGCATGGCGGGCGTGAAGCCGCCGACGAGATCGACATGGGTGCCGGGCTTGAGCCAGGCCCCTTCGAGCACCGGTTCGTTCGCGGCGGTGAGGCAGGTGACGATGTCGGCCTCGGAGACTGCGCCGGCGCGGTCTTCGGTCGATGCGCCCCCGGAGATCCGGGCCGCGATCGCGTCCGCCTTGGCGGCGGTGCGGTTCCATAAAGTGACCCGGTCGATCGACGGCCGCACGGCGCGCAGATAGGCGACATGGGTCTCGACCTGCGCGCCGGCGCCGAGCACGAGGAGATGACGGGCGTCCTGCCGCGCCAGCAGATCCGTGCCGAGCGCCGAATCGGCCGCGGTCTTGTGTCGTGTGAAGGCCTCGCCCGTCATCAGCGCCAGCGGCGCACCGGTCTTGCCGTCGAAGAGCAGGTAGAGCGAGCGAATGTTCGGTCCCGCCCCCTGCTTTTCGTTGCCCGGAAAGATCGTGGCGAGCTTCGCCCCGAGCGCCTCGCCGTGCCGCCAGGCCGGCCAGAGGAGGAAGCCGTTCTCGCCCTCGGGCCGGGGCTCGGCGAGATAGCTGCGATCGAAGCCGTCGATGCCGCGGCGGTGACCCTCGCGCAGTGCCTCGACGAGGCGCAGCGGATCGATGTCGAGCGCGTCCGTGTCGATGACCGGCAAGGCCATCACACGTCCTTCAGCAATCGGAGCGCATCGTAGACGGCCGCATGGATGTTGCGCGACGCGACGGCGTCGCCGATTCGCCACAGCGTGAACCGTCCCTCGGCATTGGTCTCGACGCGCTGCGGCCGGTTCTCGATCAACGCCGCATGGTCGATCTCGCCCAGATTGCGCGACAGAGGCTTCAACGCGAAATAGAGCTCGTCGAGCGGCATGGTGCCGTGCTCGACCACCACCTGGTCGGCGGATTTCTCGACCTCGCGCTTGCCGTACTCGTCGGCGAAACGCGCCACCAGCCTATTGCCGTCGCGGCGCACGCCCTCGAGCCGCAGATTGAGCGTCACCACCACCGAATGTTCCGCGAAGGCCTTGAAATAGGCCGGATAAGACGTTCCGCCGACATCCGGCGCGAGTGTGCGTTCAGGGGTCACGATCTCGAGCCTCGCGCCCGATCGAGCAATGAATTCCGCCGCCGTCATTCCGGGATGGGCGCCGTTGTCGTCGTAGAGGATCACCTCGGCGCCCGGCTTGGCGGCGCCGGTCAGAAGATCCCAGGGGCTCGTGACGAGATCCTCGCCCTCGTCCAGAAAAGCGGCATCCGGCAAGCCGCCCGTCGCCACCACGACGATGTCAGGCGATTCTGAAATAACATCAGTCTCTTCCGCATAAGTATTGAAGCGGAACGTCACGCCGCCGCGTTCGCATTGCGCCATGCGCCAGTCGATGATCCCCATGATCTCGCGCCGGCGCTTGAGCCCGGCCGTCACCAGCACCTGGCCGCCCGGCCGGTCGGCAGCCTCGAACACGATCACGTCATGACCACGCGCGGCGGCGACCCTTGCCGCCTCGAGGCCGCCCGGACCGGCGCCGACCACGGCCACCTTGCGCCGTGGGCCGTCGGCCCGCGTGATCGCGTGCGGCATGGTCGCCTCGCGTCCCGTCGCGGCATTGTGGATGCACAGCGCCTGGCCGCCGTAGATCGAGTCGATGCAATAGGCCATGCCGACGCAGGGGCGAATGTCGTGCTCGCGGCCCGATGCCACCTTCGCCGCGATATGCGGGTCCGCCATATGGGCGCGCGTCATGCCGACGAGGTCGAGCTTGCCGGTCGCGATGGCGTGCCGGGCGGTGGCGACGTCCTGGATGCGCGCGGCGTGGAAGGTGGCGATGCCGGTCGCGGCCCTGACCTCGCCGGCGAAGTCGAGATGCGGCGCCGAGCGCGCGCCCATGCCGGGGATGACGTGGGAGAGTGCCTCCTCGGTGTCGATATGGCCGCGGATGACGTTGACGAAGTCGATCAGGCCTGAGCCGACGAGCTTCCTGGCGATCGCCAATCCCTCGTCGCGCGAGAGCCCCCGGCTCCAGTCCTCGTCGCAGACGAGCCGCGTGCCGACGACGAACTCCGGCCCGATGCGCCCGCGGATGGCGCGCAGCACCTCGAAGCCGAAGCGCATGCGGTTGTCGAGGCTCGTCCCGTAATCGTCCTGGCGCAGGTTGGTGGCGGGCGACCAGAACTGATCGATGAGGTGGCCGTAGCATTCGAGCTCGAACCCGTCGAGGCCGGCCGCCTTCACCCGCTCGGCTGCGTCCGCATAGGCCTTGACGATTCGGGCGATGTCCCAGTCCTCCATGGGCTTGGGGAAAGCGCGATGGGCGGGCTCGCGCACCGAGGAGGGCGCCACGACCGGCAGCCAGTCGGCTTTCGACCAGGAGGTGCGCCGGCCCAGATGGGTGATCTGGATCATCACCTTGGCGCCCTTGGCATGGACGTCGTCGGCGAGTTCTGCGAGCCAGGGCACGACCTCGTCCTTGTAGAGCAGGATGTTGCCGAAGGCCTGCGGGCTGTCGGGCGCCACCACCGCCGAGCCGCCGATCATGGTGAGCCCGATGCCGCCCTTGGCCTTCTCGGCATGGTAGAGCCGGTAGCGCTCCTTCGGCATGCCGTCCTCGGTATAGGCCGGCTCGTGCGCGGTCGACATGAGGCGGTTGCGAATGTCGAGATGCTTCAGTCGGAAGGGCTGGAGCAGGGGATCGCTCGGCACCGTCATTGGCGGGCTCCGGAGAGTGACATCATGGGGTGGCGCCTCGATTCGAGCCACGCGGCACCGAGCCGGGCAGGGTGCGACGGTGGGGGTCCCATGCGGCTCCGACAGCATCAGATCCGCATGCGACATCATTTGCTCTGGCGGCGTCCTGATCAATCCAAACACACCCCCGGTAGAGATCAAAAATGGCCAAGCATAAGAATCCCTCTTGTTGTCGACCGAAACTGGCGTCACTCTTGCAAAGGGGTCTTAGAGAGAAGCCGCCGGAGGAACCCACAATGTCAGAGATCAACGGGCACGTCAGCAAACTGGCGGCCGACCTGGAAGCCAAGAAGATCAATCGTCGCGAATTCGTCCGCTATGCCGCTCTCATGGGCATGGCGGCCCCCGCCGCCTACGCACTGGCCGGCAAGATCACCGGCGAGCCCTTCGCCCCATCGGCCGCCGCCGCCACGGCGCCGGCGGCGCTGCCCAAGGGCGGCACATGGCGGATCGGCACCCGCATCAAGGACATCAAGAACCCCCACGCCTATTCCTGGGGCGGCTACGATTCCAACGTGTCGCGGCAGGTCGTCGAATATCTGACCTTCACCGACGCCGACGGCGTTACCAAGCCCTATCTGGCGGAAAGCTGGGAGGTCTCGCCCGACCTCAAGACCTGGACCTTCAAGCTCGTCAAAGGCGTGAAATGGACCAAGGGCGACGAGCTCACCGTCGATCATGTGATCTGGAATCTCAAGCATGCGCTCGACCCCGCCGTCGGCTCGTCCTTCATCGGGCTCGTCCACGGCTATCTGCTCAACGACAAGACCGGTGCCGACGGCAAGCCGACGACCGAGCTGTGGTCCGTCAATGCGATCGAGAAGGTCGACGACCATACGTTCCGCTTCAACTGCAAGAATCCGCAGGTCGCCGTTCCCGAGCACCTGTTCCACTACCCGATGGCCATCCTTCATCCGGACGACAAGGGCGTTTTCGGCGTCGGCGCGCAAGGCACGGGGCCGTTCGATCTGACCGAATTCGAGCTCGGCAAGCGGGCGGTGCTCAAGCGCCGGACCGGCTATTGGGGCGGGGACGCGGCCATCGACGGCATGGAGCAGATCGACGTCGGCGACGACGTTACGGCGCCGATCGCGGCGCTCGCCTCCAAGCAGCTCGACGGCCTGGCCATCGCCTACCCGTCGCAATATGACGCGCTGAAGGCGATCGATCACCTCAACTTCTTCCAGGTGAAGACGGCGGAGACCGGCACGATCCGCATGCACGTCGCCTCCAAGCCCTTCGACGACCCGAAGGTGCGCCAGGCCATGCGCAAGGCCATCGATCCGCAGCCGGTTCTCGAAGTCGCGTTGCGCGGCATCGGCACCATCGGCGAGCACACGCATTGCTCGGTCGCGCTGCCGGACTTCGCGGCGATCGATCCGCCGAAACGCGACGTCGAGGGGGCCAAGAAGCTGCTGGCCGAGGCCGGGCATCCGGACGGCATCGAGGTCGAGCTCGTCGTCCCCAACGACATCGACTGGTTCCAGCCGATGGCGGAAACTTGCCAGCAGATGTGGGCGGAGGCCGGCATCAAGGTCAACCTGAAGCCGATCCCCGGCGCTTCCTACTGGGACATCTGGACCAAGGTACCGTTCTCGATCACCATCTGGTACCACCGTCCGCTCTGCACCATGCTGCTCGGCCTCGGCTATCGCAGCGGCGCCGCCTGGAACGAGTCCGGCTGGTCCAACAAGGAGTTCGACGACCTCCTGACGCAGGCCGACGGGATTCTCGATCTCGACAAGCGCAAGGCCATCGTGGCCAAGCTCGAGCAGATCATGCTCGAGGACGGTCCGCTGGTGCAGCCGGTGTTCCGCAACGTCTTCACCTTCATGGACAAGCGCGTCGTCGGCTTCTACGCCCATCCGTCGAACTATTTCTTCGGCTGGAAGATCGGGCTCGAACAGGCGTGATGATGATGGGGCGACCCCCTCATCCGTCGCGGCTCCGCGTCGACACCTTCTCCCGCGCGCAGCCAAGTTTACGCTGGCTGCGTAAACTTGCCGGCGAGGGGAGAAGGGCGCCGGTGCCGCAGAACGAGACGTCCCCTTCTCCCCTCGCGGGAGAAGGGGGTCCGAGTCGCCAAGCTTACGCAACCAGCGTAAGCTTGATCGTGTCGGGACGGATGAAGGGTGAGGGGCGCCTTCCATGCTGAGGCTCATCGCCAAGAAGCTCGTCAGCCTGGTGCTGACTCTGCTCGTTGCCTCGTTTTTGGTGTTTGCCATCACCGAGTTCTCGCCCGGCAACGTGGCGCGCAAGACGCTCGGGCCCTATGCGCCGCAGGAGAGCGTCGATCTCCTCTACAACAAGCTCGGCCTCAACGACCCGCTGCCGGTGCGCTACGTGCGCTGGCTCGGCATCCTGCTCGGGCTCAGGGCCGATCCGTTGCAGGACCCAGCGCTGAAGCTCGATTTCACGGATCCGCGCGGCGACCGCTACTTCGGCAACTTCGGCTATTCGTCGCTCTACAAGGCGCCGGTGAACGACGTGCTCTGGCCGCGCTTGCGCGCCACCGCGATGCTGGCCGGCCTCGCCTTCGCCTTCATCGTTCCGCTCTCGATGCTGCTCGGCATCCTGGCCGGCATGCGGGAGGGGAGCACCGTCGACCGCTCCATCTCGGTCTTCGGCATCGTGGCGACATCGGTGCCGGAGTTCGCCTCCGGCGTCTTCCTGGTATCGGTCTTCGTCGTCCTGCTGGGCTTGTTGCCGGGCACGAGCCCGCTGACGACCGGAGCCGGCTGGCCGATCTGGACGCAGCTCGTGCTGCCGGTGACGGTGCTGGTGCTCTATGACGCGGGATATCTCATCCGCATGGTGCGCGGCTCCATGGCCGAGGTGATGGCGAAGCCCTATGTGCGCACCGCGCTGCTCAAGGGCCTGAGCTTCCGCCAGGTCGTGGTGCGCCATGGCATCCGCAACGCCATGATCGCGCCGTTCACGGTGATCCTGCTGCAGATCAACTTCCTGATCTCGGGCGTGGTGGTGACCGAGATGGTCTTCGCCTATCCGGGCTTCGGGCGCATGATCCTCGATGCCTCGCTGTTCGGCGACATTTCGCTGATCGAGGCGGCAACCCTGATCGCCCTCATCGTCGCGGTGACGACGCAGGTCCTCGGCGACATCGGCTACGCTTTCCTCAACCCGCAGATCAGGCTCAGATGACCGCGATCGACGTTCCCCGCCTGCGCGAAAAGATCGAGCGGCCCCCGGGCCTCATCCGTCGCCTGCCCACCTCGGGCGTCGCCATGGTCGGCCTCGGGCTGATCCTGTTCTGGGTCGTGCTGGCGCTCTTCGCGCCCGTCCTGCCGCTCGACCCGCCGAACAAGCTGTTCTATGCGGCCTTGAGCCATCCGGGACCCTCGCCGGAGCACTGGCTCGGCGTCGACAATCGCGGCCGCGACATCCTGGCGCGCATCATCTTCGGCGCGCGCCGGGTGCTGTCGGTGGCGCCCATCGCGGCCATCGCGGCCTATGTGATCGGCTGTCCGCTCGGCCTCGCCGCCGGCTACTACGGCGGCAAGGTCGACGCGATCATCAGCCGGGCCGGCGACGTGATCCTCTCTTTCCCGATCATCATCCTCTACGTCATCCTGATCTCGACGATCGGTCCCTCGATCCTCAACATCGTCGTCGCCGTGATCGTCGCCTCCAGTCCCGGCATCGCCCGCATCGTGCGCGGCCTGACGCTGGAGCAGCGCCATCTCGACTACGTCGCCGCGGCCGAGCTCAGGCGCGAGAACGCGCTGTTCATCATGTTCGTCGAGCTGCTGCCGAACTGCCGCGGCCCGCTGATCACCGACTTCTGCCTGCGTATCGGCTATACGATCATCACCATCGGCATCCTCGGCTTCCTCGGCCTCGGCCTGCCGCCGCCCGATCCCGACTGGGGCACGATGGTGCGCGAGGCGACGGTGGCGATCTCGGTGCATCCCTTCATGTCGCTGTTTCCGGCGGGCGCCATCGTGTCGCTGGTCCTCGGCTTCAACCTGCTGGCGGACGGTGTCCGCGAATTGTCGATGAAGGAGTGAGCATGGCTGAGCCCCTCCTCTCGATCGAGAACCTCAGGGTCGACTATCACTCGGCCGCGGGCGTGGTCACCGCGATCCCCGATCTGAGCTTCGACGTCATGCCGGGCGAGAGCTATGGCATCGTCGGTGAATCCGGCTGCGGGAAATCTACGCTGCTGATGGCCATCATGCGCCACCTCGGGCAGACCGGCCGCGTCTCCCGAGGCCGCATCCTGTTCGACGGGGTCGACCTGACCTCCGCCTCGCGGCGCGATCTCGCCGCGATCCGGGGCCGTGGCATCGCCATGGTCTACCAGGACCCGAATTCGGCCTTGAATCCCACCATGAAAGTCGGCGCCCAGCTGATGGAAGTGCCGATGATCACCCAGGGGCTGGGCGAGGACGCCGCGCGCGAGAAGGCGCGCCGCATCCTGGCTGATGTGCATCTGCCCAATCCCGACAGCGTGATGAGCCGCTACCCGCATCAGATGTCGGGTGGGCAGAAGCAGCGCGTCGTCATCGCCATGGCGCTGCTCGCCAACCCGAAGCTGCTGCTGCTCGACGAGCCGACGACGGGCCTCGACGTCACGGTCGAGGCGGCGGTGCTCGACCTCGTCTCCGAGCTGCAGGAGAAGTACGGCACGGCGCTGATCTACATCACCCACAACCTCGGCGTGGTGGCCAAGGTCTGCGAGCGGGTCGGGGTCATGTATCTCGGCGACCTCATCGAGGAAGCGCCGGTGCGCGACCTCTTCGCCAATCCGAAGCAACCCTATACGCGACGGCTCATGGCCTGCGTGCCGCATATCGGCTCCGACAAATATACGACCTCCTTCCTGCCGATCCCCGGCCAGCCGCCGGGCCTGGCGCGGCGGCCGCCCGGCTGCCCCTTCGCGCCCCGCTGCCCTGGTTTCGAGGCAGGGCGCTGCGATCATCCCATTCCCGAGGAGAACGTTTCGCCCGTGCACCGGGTGCGCTGCGTGCGCTGGCAGGAGGTCGACGAGTTCGCCGATGCGGCTGTCCTCGCGGTCGCGCCGGGACGCCCGGGGGCCGAACTCGTCCTCAGCGCCGAGCATCTGTCGAACATCTACGACATCGGCGGCGGCTTCGGCTTCAAGGCGCGGGCGCAGAAGCTCGTCGCCAACGAGGATCTCAACTTCGAGGCCACGAAGGGCGAGATCCTGGCCATCGTGGGCGAATCGGGCTCGGGCAAATCGACCTTCGCCCGCGTCCTGTCCGGCCTGCAGCCCTCGACCACCGGCAATCTCTCGCTCAAGGGCGGCGACATCGGCCGGCGCACCGCGACGCAGCGCAGTCCCGTCGAGCTCGCCGCGATCCAGATGGTGTTCCAGAACCCCGACGGCACGTTGAACCCGTCGCATTCGGCCGAGTTCCCGCTGAAGCGCGTCCTGAAGAAGTTCGGTGTCGCCAAGAACAGCCGGGATGCGGATGCGCAGGTCGACCGCCTGTTCGACCTCGTGCGCCTGCCGCATGCCTTGCGCAAGCAGCGGCCGGGGCGCCTGTCGGGCGGACAGAAGCAGCGTGTCGCCATCGCGCGCGCCTTCGCGGCCGACCCGACGATTCTCGTGGCGGACGAGCCCGTCTCGGCGCTCGACGTCTCGGTGCAGGCCGCGATCATCAACCTGCTCTTGCGGATCCAGGCCGAGAAGCAGACGACCATCGTCTTCATCAGCCACGATCTCGCGCTGGTGCATCACCTGGCCGATCGGGTGATCGTCATGTACCTCGGCAAGATCATGGAGCAGGGGCCGGTCGCGCGCATGTTCGCGCCGCCCTTCCACCCTTACACGGAGGCGCTGCTCTCCGCCGTTCCGGTGGCCGATCCCACCGCCGTGCAGGAGCGCATCCGGCTCAAGGGTGACCCGCCGAGCCCGATCAACGTGCCGGCCGGGTGTCGCTTCTCGGCGCGCTGCCCGCGTCGCCTCGGCCCCGTCTGCGACACGCAACCCCCGCCGCTGCGCGACGCCGGCGACGGCCATACCATCCTGTGCCACATTCCGCTCGAGGACCTTGGTCGGCTGAAGCCGATCGCCCTGCCGGAGCCGGCGCTGGGGTGAGGTTCACCCTCGCACACGCTTCGCCGCCTCCACCGCCGCGCGCGCCTTGGCGGTGATTTCGGCCCATTTGCCGGCCGCAATGTCGTCGGGGCGGGCGATCCAGGTGCCGCCGACCGCGGCCACGCTCTTGAGCTTCAGCCAATCGCCCATATTGGCTTCGCTGACGCCGCCTGTGGGGATGAACCTGAGGCCGAGATGCGCGAAGGGCGCTGCGATGCCGTCCAGCGCCGGGGGACCGCCGATGGTGCCGGCGGGGAAGAATTTCATCAGCCGGATGCCGCGCTTCACGGCGGCGCCAAACTCGCTCGGCGTCATGACGCCGGGTGCGAAGGGAAGGCCGAGCGTCTGTGCCGCATCGACGATCTCCGGGTCGAAGCCGGGCGCGAGACCGAATTTCGCCCCGCTCGCCAGGCAAGCCTCGAGTGCCGCACGGTCGAGCACCGTACCGGCCCCGACCAGGAAGTCGGGGCGCTCCTTGTGCAAGACTGCCATCACCTCGGCGGCCGCTGCCGTGCGGAAGGTGATCTCGGCGACCGGCAGGCCGCCATCGCTCAGCGCATCGGCCAAGGCGATCGCCTTCCCCGCATCCTCTATGGCGATCACCGGAAGGACGCCGTATGCGGTCGCCTGGGCGAAATAGTCGGTCATCGGGGCCTCTCGCGCGGATTGCCGCACCAGTGCTAGACGACATGCTTTGCCCGAACAAGCGACCTGGAGAACCGCGCGAGCCCGCTCGCGGCGATCGCTACGGAACTCGGCAGTAGCGCTTGCTTAGGTGCGAGTTGACGCCGTTGTATCTGCATTGACCACGCCGCGCGTAGCCATAGTAGCGGCCATAATGACGATGGCGATAGCGAGGATAATAGCGGTCGTTATAGCCGTAGTAGGCGGCGTGTTCGATGGTCGGAATCGCTGCGGTCCCGGATCTAGAGATGATCGACGAGGCGACGGGCAAAGCCTGCGCGGGTTCGATACTTTGTGCCACGACGGCAAAGCCTAAGGCCGCGGTCGTGGCTATGACGATCCTACGCAAGGATCTCGCGCCAGCATGTTTGTTCATGAGTTGTGCTCCTCCGGTAACGAGAAATGCCGGCCCGGCGATGTTCCGGCCCTGGGCGAACGCGCGGCATCCATCCAATGTTTTGCAAACGACAGTCGGGTTCGGCATCTCGTGCGGAAAGGCAGGGCTCGCGCTCGTCGAGCACCCGCCGAGCGACCCTGGCGAGTACGGGCGACTTGAACAAAATGCGGGTTGGGTTCACGACGATACCGGTGAATGGCGGGACGGGAGAGCGACGTGCCGATCCGGACGGATTTTGCAGATAGGATTGCTGTCGTCACGGGCGGCGGCCGGGGTATCGGAGCCGGGATCGCGGCACGCCTCGCGGAAGCCGGCGCGAGGGTAGCGGTTCTCGACCTGCGGCCGGAGGGCGAGGCGCCGCCACGCGGTCTGATGTTCGCCTGCGACGTCGCCGAGGAGGCCTCGGTAGAGCGCGCCTTTGCGGCCGTCGATCAAGCGCTCGGACCCGTCGACATCCTGGTCAACGCCGCGGGCCTCGCGGTTCGTTCGCCGGCGCTCGACATGACCGGTGCCGATTTCGCCCGCGTCGTCGGCGTAAACCTTACCGGCGCGTTCCTGTGCTCCAGGGAAGCAGGACGGCGGATGGCCGAACGGGGCGGCGTCATCGTCAACATCGCCTCCATCATGGGGTTCTCGGGCGGCCTGTTTCCCAATGCGGCCTACCAGGCCAGCAAAGGGGGCCTCGTGAACCTGACCCGTGCGCTGGCGGTCGAATGGGCGCCGAAATCCATCCGGGTCAATGCCGTCGCCCCGACCTACGTCGAGACAGACCTCACCCGCGCGCTGCTCGGCAATCCGGCCGCCATGGAACGTGTCCTCGGCGCGACGCCGATGCGACGTCTCGCCACCGTCGACGAGGTGGCTGCGGCGGTCATGTTCCTCGCCGGCTCGGCTTCGAGCATGACGACGGGCCATACGCTACCCGTCGACGGCGGCTTTCTGGCAGTCTAGCCACGCTGCCCTTCACCTCGAAAGTCATCGAGAGGTCAGCGGCCGCAATAGTACCGCTTCTCGAGATGCGTCCGCTGGCGGTAAGGCCCGCACCCATAGCCGGCGTAGCCGTAGCCTCTATCGTAGCCATAGCCACCATCGTAGCCATAGGAACCATATCCACCGTAGGGATAGCCATAGCCATAGGAAGCGCTGGCCAACCCGTAGCCGACGCCGAAGCCGATCGCCGGACCCCAGCCGAACCGGCGAAAGCCGTAACCGCGCCAGCCAAAGCGGCGGAAGCCGTAGCCGCGCCAGCCGAAGCGGCGTCCGCCCCAGCCCCAGCCTCCGTAGCCGAAGCGCGCACGGCCGAATCCGCCGTAGCCGAAGCGGCCGTAGCCGCCGCGGAACCCACGAAAGCCACCGTACCCGCCGCGGAATCCACCGAATCCGCGATGGAAGCCGCCGAAGCCCCCGGCATGACGGAACGCACCACCGCCACCGCGAAAGGCTTGCGCCGGCTCCACGCTTGCCACCGTCGCGGCGCCGAGCGAGGCGACCGCGACACCGACCATCGCCAGTTTGGTGAGCGATGGTTTGTCGAAAGACAGCGAACGTAACATCTCGAACGCACCTATGTGTTGGAATTTGGTGAGAGAATGCGGCGCAAGGATCGATTGTTCCGGGGCTGAAACGTCAGGCTAGCTCTTGGCGAGAAAAGCCTCGATGAATAGTCGAATTGGACAATTGCGACCTTACATGTTTCGATCGAGCGCCGCCTCGCCGCCCGGCAAGATTGCGCCGCATCCGCCGATATCCGGGTCCGCCATCAAAGATGGAAGCCGACGATGGCACCGCCCGGACGGCGAACGACGCGTGTGTCGACGGACGGATCCGCACAGCCGCAACGGCACGCTACAGTTTGTCGGGAACCTGATATGCTCCAGGACAAGAGCGGGTGACGCGACGGACCGGCCGAAATGAGCAACGACGATGTCTCGTGACCCCGGGCCTGGAAGGCGACCATCGCCGCGCCGGTCCGGCAACCGCGGCAATGTCGCCGCCCTCGTCGCCGTCGCGCTGGTGGCGGCCGCGCTGTTCTGGACCGTCTCGGCCTTCCAGAAGCACAACGCCTTGCAGAATTGCATCGACTCGGGCCGGCGTGACTGCATTGCCACGCCGGACGGATCGCAGCCTTGATATCAGCCACACCGACCTTTTCACCGTCAAAGCGCCATCTTTGCCATTGAAGGCCTCGCAGGGCCGCGAGCCGTGGTCGCGGCGGGTGGCTTGGGGGATGGTCGCGTGAGATCAGGCGTCGGGAACAGGGCCGTCATCCTGGCCGCCGTGCTCGCCATGATCGGCCTCTCGGGCTGCGTCTCAGCCGGTATCACCGCCGTGGCGGACGGCGTCGGCGATGTCGGGACGTTCGTGGGCGGCGCCCCGAAGGGCGCGCCTCGCCAGGTGCAGATCTTCGTGGCCTCGACGCGACCCGAGGGCAAGGACCGCGCCCCAGGCATCGGCGGCGCGCATTTCTCGCTGACGACGATCAGCGTTCCGCCTGGGCATCGAACGGGCTCGATCGAGCGGCCGAGTCTCGGCTCGGAGAATCGGCTCGAAGATTTCGTCCTGGCCGGTCGGCGACCGCTCGACGAGACGGCGTTCCGCAACGAGATCGCCTCGCATATTTCGGGCCGCATCGGCTCGAACCGCGACGTGCTCCTCTTCGTCCACGGCTTCAACACCAGCCTCGACGAAGCGCGCTTCCGGTTGGCTCAGATCGTTATCGACGGCGGCTTCAACGGCGTGCCGGTCCTGTTCACCTGGCCGTCGAAGGGGAGCCTCTTGGGCTATGGGTCGGACCGCGAGGCGGCCATGGCGTCGCGCGACGCGCTCGAGCATCTCTTGGAGACGCTCGCCGCCGAGCCGGACATCGGCAAGATCCACGTGCTGGCCCATTCGATGGGCGCGTGGCTCGCCATGGAATCGTTGCGCGAGAGCGCCATCGCGGGCCATCCGGACCTCGACGGTCATCTCGGCGAGATCCTTCTGGCCGCCCCCGACATCGATCTCGACGTGTTCCGCGGCCAGATGGCGCGGCTCGGCTCCTTCGCCCACGTGTCGATCTTCGCGGCCAGCAACGACCGCGCCCTGGCGATCTCCAGCATGCTGGCCGACCGGCCGCGGCTCGGCGCGCTCGATCCCTCGAATCCCGCCGATCTCAAGGTCATCAAGGGTCTCGGCGTCGAGGTGATCGACCTCAGCCGCGACAGCGTCGGTTTCATCGGTCACGCCACCTATGCGGCGGCGCCCGAGATCATCCGCGGCATCGGCGCCGAGATCGGCGCCAAGCGGCCTGAGGACCGCGACACCCAGGCCGTGCTCGACGGCACGGAGGCGCCCGCCGACAGGCTTCCCGATCCGCATGCGCCGATCGTGGCGGCGCCGCTGCCGGCGCCGGCATCCCCCGCCTCGACGCTGCCCGCCCCACCCGCGGCCGCGGTTCAGCCGCCCGCCCCGGCGGCCGCGACCGACGTCATCCGCTGACGACGCTTGTGCGCCGTGCTACCCTTGCGGGATCGGAGCATCGACATGCCGCAGACCCTGCCGGACTGGAGCCAGCTTCTCACCCGCCACGACATCACGGTCGACGAGATCCTGCGGCTGCAGCGCCTCGGCGTGATCAGCGAGGACGACAATTTCGAGCTGGTCGAGGGGGAGATCGTGCCGATGCAGTCCAAGACCCATCGGCACGAGCTGATCAAGACGCACCTCATCCTCGCGATCGTTCGCGCGCTCCCGGATCCCCTCTGGATGGGGGTCGAAAGCACGATGTACCTCTCCGATCGCACGCTGCTCGAGCCCGATCTCGTCGTCTATCCGCGCGGCATCGAGCTCGAGCAGGTCAAGGGCTCGGAGATCATCCTCGCCATCGAGGTGGCGCTGACGACGCTCGGCTATGATCTCGGCCGCAAGGCCGGGCTCTACGCCCGCTACGGCGTGCGGGAGCTCTGGGTCGTCGATGCGGCGCGCAACCGGACGCATGTGCATCGCGAGCCGCGTCCCGATCGCTGGGGATCGATCGAAATCCTCTCGCCGAAGGATGTGCTGCGACACCCGGCGCTCCCGAGTCTCGCGGTCAGGCTCGACGCGCTCTGAGCTAGCGTCGCGGCGTCACATGAATTGCGCGAGGCCCGGGACCGCGCCGGCGAGCTGCCCCACCGCATCTTCGCCGACCCTCTCGCGCAGATAGGCGAACATCTCGCGCCCCAGGCTCTGCATGTCGCCCATGTCGAGGCCGGCGGTGGTCAGCTGGTTGGCGAGGCCCATCAGGCCCGGCGTGCTGCCGTCGCTCTCCGCCGCGGCCACGGCGGCGGCCTGCCGTGCACCGGGCACCTTGTCCAGGATCGCCGCGCTGTCCTCGGGAGGAACCTCCTTCTGGATGAAACCCAGCACGATGCCGATCGCCTTGTGTGCCGTCTCCGGCTCGAGGCCGGTCGCCGCGCTGACCCGGTCCACCAATTCCTGCATGTGGGCACTCCTCTTCGCCATGCCGCTTACGACATCCGGCTGAGTTCTTATAGAGGAGGCGGCCCATAAAGGCCCGCCGCACCGCCGTTTGGCGCCTGGCGGCGAGTGTCGCTATAAGGGACCGCCTCACGCAAATCCCAGGTGGTCCATGCCCGATTCGAGCCCGCAGCCCGGCAAGATCCTGGTCGGCAAGAGCGGACGTTACGAATATCTGACGCTCAAGCTCGGCAACCGCCACGGCCTCGTCACGGGCGCCACCGGCACCGGCAAGACCGTGACACTGCAACTGCTGGCCGAAGGCTTCTCCAACGCTGGCGTGCCGGTCTTCGCGGCCGACGTCAAGGGCGACCTCGCGGGCCTCGCCAAGCCCGGCGACGGCAAGCCCGCCTTCGTCAAGCGGGCGCAGGACCTCGGCCTCGCCTATGCGCCGCGGGCCTTTCCGGTGATCTTCTGGGACCTGTTCGGCGAGCAGGGGTCGCCGATCCGCGCCACGGTGGCCGAGATGGGCCCGCTGCTCATGTCGCGCCTGCTCGAGCTCAACGACACCCAGGCGGGCGTGCTCAACATCCTGTTCCGCGTCGCCGACGAGCAGGGCCTGCTGCTGCTCGACCTTAAGGACCTGCGGGCCATGCTGGCCTATGTGGCCGAGCATGCGGGCGAGCTCACCACCACCTACGGCAATGTCTCGAGCGCGACGATCGGCACGATCCAGCGCCAGCTCCTGGTGCTGGAGAACCAGGGGGCCGCCAATTTCTTCGGCGAGCCGGCGCTCGAGATCGACGATTTCCTGAGCGTCGCGCCGAACGGCCGCGGCGTCGTCAGCATCCTCGCGGCGGACAAGCTGATGCGCTCGCCCCGGCTCTACGCCACCTTCCTGCTATGGTTCCTGTCGGAGCTGTTCGAGCGGATGCCCGAGGTCGGTGATCTCGACAAGCCGAAGCTCGTCTTCTTCTTCGACGAGGCGCATGTCCTGTTCGACAACGCCCCGAAGAGCCTCATGCAGGCGATCGAGCAGGTGGTGCGGCTGATCCGCTCCAAGGGCGTCGGGGTCTATTTCGTCACGCAGAATCCGCTCGACGTGCCCGACACGGTGCTGGGGCAGCTCGGCAACCGCGTGCAGCATGCGCTCCGCGCCTTCACGCCGCGCGACGCCAAGGCGGTCAAGGCGGCGGCCGATACGTTCCGACAGAACCCCGCCTTGGATGCGGCGGACGCCATCAAGGAGCTCGGCGTCGGCGAGGCGCTGGTCTCGATGCTGCAGCCCGACGGCACGCCCGAAATGGTCGAGCGCAGCCTGATCGCGCCGCCGTCCTCCCGCGTCGGACCGATCACGCCGGACGAGCGCAAGGCCCTGGTCGAGGCCGGGCCGATCTATGGCAAATACGATGCGCCGATCGACAGGCAGTCGGCCTACGAGGTGCTGCAGCAGCGCGCATCCGGCGGCCCGCCGCAGGCCGCGCCGGCACCGGCGAACGCGCCGCCCGGCCCTTCGGCTCCGACACCTGCTTCGAGCGGAGGCGGTCTGCTCGGTGGGCTCGAACATTGGTGGAGCGGCGGCGGTTCGAGTCGGGGCCGGATGACCAACGGACAGGTGATCGTCCGCTCCGCCATCCAGTCGGCGGCGCGGTCGGTCGGCACGCAGGTGGCGCGGGAGATCATGCGCGGCGTGCTCGGCGGGATGCAGCGCTGACCGGCAGCATTGACGCGGCGGAGGGAAGAGCAAGAAATGGGTAAAGTGGAGTGCACCCCTGGATTGAGACAGAGGAAAGGGGGACAGTTCTCTTTGGACGGGGGACTGATGAGCGAGAGAGATCAGCGGCGGTTCAGCCGGGAGTTCAAGCTGGTGGCACTTGCGCGGAATTACGGTGACACTTTACTCTTTCCCTCGCCACCGACTGCTAGCGACGCTTTCCTCCCCCGCTTGCCCGGTCGGATGCTGCGGCCGAGCTGCGCCTCGATCCGCGCCAAGAAACCTTCGTCGCCAAGGGGCCGGCCGATCGTCTCCGCGGCACGCAGCGTCGCAAACGCCTGCGGCTCGATCTCACCGGTGGCCGTATCGACGAGATCGGAGAAATCGCCGACGCGATCCAGCAATGGGCGTACGGTGACGAACGTGTCGTCCCGACGCGCGAGATGGGCGTGCAGGCTCGACCAGCGCCAGTCCCGCGCCCGCCGCACGAGCTTCGCCCGCACCGGATTGAGGGAGACGTAGCGGGCGGCGTCCAAGAGATGATCCTCGTCCATCACCACCGATCCGAAGCGCGACTGGAACAGATGGCCGGTCTGCCTGGCGCGGGCGTTGATGAAACCCGTGTAGCGCCGGTGTGTCTCTCCAAGAGCGCGCGCCAGGCCGTCCGGATGCGCCGGCACGAGGATGAGGTGCACGTGGTTGGGCATCAGGCAATAGGCCCAGCAGGCGACGTTCGCCTTGCGGCAGCGTTCGGCCAGCAGGTCGCGGTAGAGGGCGTAGTCGTCGTCGCCGAAGAACACAGGCTCGCCGCGGTTGCCCCGCTGGGTGACGTGGTGCGGCAGGCCGGGGACGACGACACGGGCGATGCGGGCCATGGCACGACTGTGATCGTTTTGAGTGAAAAAGTAAAGTGTCACCGAAATGAGACTTTGCGCCCGTTCGGCCCGCTGGTAAGGATTGTCATAACCTGTTCAGCCCGGGACCATCTCATGGCCACGATCGATGACGTCCTCGACCAGCTCGATGCCAATCGGGACGGTGCCCTGGAGCGCCTGTTCGCGCTGCTCGCCATCCCGTCCATCTCGACCGATGCCGCCTATGCGGCGGACTGCGACAGAGCGGCCGACTGGCTCGCCAAGGACCTCGTCGGGCTCGGCTTCGAGGCGTCGGTGCGGCCCACCTCGGGCCGGCCGATGGTCGTCGGCCATGCCAAGGCGGCGCGGCGCGACGCGCCCCATGTCCTGTTCTACGGCCATTACGACGTCCAGCCGGTCGACCCGCTGGCGCTTTGGCAGACGGAGCCGTTCAAGCCCGTCCTCGACAAGGCGGCGGAGCCGGCGCGGATCGTCGGGCGTGGCGCCTCGGACGACAAGGGCCAACTCATGACCTTCGTCGAGGCCTGCCGCGCCTTCACGGAAACCGGCGGGTTGCCCTGCGAGGTGACGATCCTGTTCGAAGGCGAGGAGGAGACGGGCTCGCCTTCGCTGCCGGCCTTCCTTGCCGCCAACAAGGAAGAGTTGCGCGCCGACCTGGCGCTCGTCTGCGACACCGGCATGTGGGACGAGACGACGCCGGCCATCACCACCATGCTGCGCGGCCTCGTGCTCGAAGAGGTGATCGTCAAGGCCGCCAACCGCGACCTGCATTCCGGCATGTACGGCGGGGCCGCCACCAATCCCATCCATGTGCTCGCGCGCATCATCGCCGACCTGCACGATGAGGACGGCCGGGTGACCCTGCCGGGCTTCTACGACGGCGTCGAGGAACTGCCGCCCGACGTCGCCGAGCAGTGGAAGGCGCTGCCTTTCGATGCGGGGGATTTCTTGCGCGAGGTCGGCCTCTCGGTGCCGGCCGGCGAGCACGATCGCAGCGTGCTCGAGAAGATCTGGTCGCGGCCGACCTGCGACTGCAACGGCATCACGGGCGGCTATGGCGGCGTCGGATCGAAGACGGTGCTGCCCGCGCAGGCGAGCGCCAAGGTCTCCTTCCGGCTCGTCGGCAAGCAGAACCCGGCCAAGGTGGCCGAGGCCTTCCGGGCCTTCGTTCAGGCCCACCTGCCGTCCGATTGCTCGGTCGAATTCCTCTCGCATGGCGCGAGCCCGGCGCTGCAGCTGCCGTTCAGCTCGGAGGCGCTGACCCGCGCGCGCCGGGCGCTGCACGCCGAATGGGGCAAGGAGCCGGTGCTGGCCGGGTCGGGCGGCTCGATCCCCATCGTCGGGTCCTTCAAGCAGGACCTCAAGATGGATGCGCTGATGGTCGGCTTCGCGCTCGACGACGACCGCATCCATTCGCCCAACGAGAAATACAATCTTTCCTCGTTCCACAAGGGCGCCCGGAGCTGGGCGCGGATCCTGCACGCCCTGGCGATGTGAAGGGAGACCAATCAGCCTGGGCGAGGCAGTTCGGCGAGCGAGCCGAGCACCGCCTTCGGCGGCAAATCCTCGTACTCGTCCGGCAGGCCTGCCCGGTTGATCCAGTAGGTCTCGAAACCGTAGGCCGTGGCGCCGGCCACGTCCCAGCGGTTCGAGGAGACGAACACCACCTCGCCCGGCGCCGTGCCGAAACGCGCGCCGACGAGCCCGTAGACACGCGGATCCGTCTTGAAGACCTGCAAGGCGTCGACCGACAGGCTGGCGTCGAGGCAGTCGCGCAGCCCTGACGCGCCGACCGCGCGCTCCAGCATCGCCGGGGAGCCGTTCGACAGGATGGCGGTCCGGGCGCCGGCTCGTTTGAGAGCCGACAGCGCCGGCCGCGCATCCGGATAGGCGTCGAGGTCCGCATAGGCGTCGAGCAGTTTTTCGCGCAGGCCCCGCGCGAGCCCGCCGTGGCGGGCGATCGCATGATCGAGCGCCGCCTCGGTCAGCACCTGGAAATCGCGGTAGCGGCCCATCAGCGACCTAACCCAGCTGTATTCGAGCTGCTTGGTCCGCCAGAGCTCGGATAGCCGCGCTGCCTCCTCGCCGATCTCCTCGCCATGCCGCATCACGGCCGAATGGACGTCGAGCAACGTGCCGTAGGCATCGAAGACGTAGAGCGATCGTGTCATGGGCGGGTTCCCGCGCCGGCATGGATCTTACGGAGCCTTGCCTTTCCGGCCTTGCGGCGGCCGGGCCGGGGCAGCCTGACCTGGAGCGCCCAGAGCGCCAAGGCCAGCATGGCTATATAGACCAGCGAGCCGCCGGCGCCGAGCGCCGCCAGATGGAGCTGGTTGCCGAAGCGGCGCGCCAGCGTCAGCCTGGCGAAGAATGGTTCGACGATATAGACAAAGGCGCCGAGCACGAAGGCCGCGGCATCGACCGCCAGCGCCACCCGGGCCAGGATGTCATCCGGCCGCATTACGCCCTGCCGCCAACCGATACCGGAGAGGATCAGCAGGTTCACCCACGCGCCGGCGGCGGTGGCCGTGGCCAGCCCCACGGCGCCGAGGTGCTTGTAGAGCGCCAGCTTGAGGGCGAGGTTGCAGGCTACGGCCACGAGCGAGGCCACCATCGGGATCGTCGTATTGCCCCGCGCCTGGAAGCCCGAGCGGGCCGAGCTGATGAGCAGGAAAGGCAGGAGTCCGAAGCCGTAGGCGCTCAGCACGGCCGCCGAGGCCGAGGCCGCCTCCGCGGTGAACTTTCCGTGCAGGAAGACGCCCCGCATGATCTCGTTCGGGATCAGAATGAAGGCAAGGAAGAATGGCGCCGCCAGCGCCAGGGTCAGCGCCATGGTGCGGTTCTGCGCCTGCAGCGCGCCCGCGGAATCCCCGGCCGAGAAATAACGGCTCATCTCGGGCAGCAGGACGGTTCCGGCCGCCACGCCGATCACGCCGACGGGAAACTGGAAGATGCGGTCGGCATAGTAAATCGACGACGGGCCGCCGGTCGGCAGCATGGAGCTGATGATCGTGTCGGCGAAGATGGCGATCTGCGGGCCCGCCGAGCCGATGACGGCTGGCCCCAGCGCGCGAAAGAACTGGCGCACGTTGGGTCCGAGCCGTGGCCGCACGAAACGCTCGAGCAAACCCGCCCGGCGCGCTGCCCAGAACATCAGGGCGAGCTGCGCCACTCCGGACGCCGTCACGCCGACGCTTGCCGCCACGCCGGCGTCTGGGAACAGCCAGCCGAGCGCCAGAAACGCCATCATGAAGAGGTTGAGCAACACCGGCGCGAACGCCGCCGCGGCGAATTTGCGGTGCGCGTTGAGCGTGCCCGACTGCAGCGTCACCAGCACCATGCAGAAGAGATACGGGAACGTGATCCGCGTCATCACGATGGCGTGGGCCAGCTTCTCCGGCTCGGCATCGAAGCCAGGCGCCAGGAGGCCTACGAGCGTCGGCGTGAACATTTCCGCCAGAGCTAGGACGATCAGCTGCGAGAGCAGCAGGATCGTGAAGATCTGGCTTGCGAAAGCGCCGGCTTCCGTCGATCCCTCGCGTTCGAGAACCCGTGAATACGACGGCACGTAGGCTGAATTGAACGCGCCTTCCCCGAAGATCGCCCGGAACTGGTTCGGAAGGCGAAACGCGACGACGAAGGCGTCGGCGATGGCCCCGGCGCCCAAGATCGTCGCCAGCACCATGTCACGCAGGAACCCGGTCCCTCGCGAGACCAGCGTCAGACCGCCGACGGAAAGGAAATGTCTGTACATCAGGGCTCGGACGGGCCGGGGTCAACGAGTGGCCGCGGCCCCGACCTTTATCCCAAGCCTCGCCGAAAGCGATGGGGGTTTTTGCGGGTGCGCCCGCAAGTTCATCGGGTGCCGCGTGGTTTCGGCACCCGTCGTCGGGGGTCCGGGGTCAGCGCGCCGCGGCCTGATGGAGCTTCTCGACGTGCTCCCAGTTGATCAGGTTCTCGACGAAGGCCTTGAGGTAGTCGGGACGACGATTGCGGTAGTCGATGTAATAGGAATGCTCCCAGACATCGACGCCGAGAATCGGCGACGCGCCGTGGACCAGCGGGTTCTCGCCGTTCGGCGTCTTCATGATCTCGATCTTGCCGTTCTTGACCGCGAGCCAGGCCCAGCCGGAGCCGAACTGCGTGACGCCGGCCTGGATGAAGTCCTCCTTGAACTTGTCGAACGAGCCGAAACTGTCGGTGATCGCCTTCTCCAGGGTGCCGGAAGGCTTGCCGCCGCCCTTCGGCTTCATCCACTGCCAGAAATGGATATGATTGAAATGCTGGCCGGCATTGTTGAAGAGGGCCTGATTCTTGCCGTAGGCGCCCGTCACGACCTCCTCGACGGTCTTGTTCTCGAATTCGGTGCCCTTCATCAGGTTGTTGCCGGTGGTCACATAGGCCTGATGGTGCTTGTCGTGGTGAAATTCGAGCGTTTCCTTCGACATGTAGGGCTGCAGGGCATCATAGGCGTAAGGCAGCTCGGGAAGCGAGAAAGCCATGATCGAATCTCCTTGAATGGCTGCGCGAGAGGCGCCGTGGGGCGTTGGGCATAAAGCTTCGGCCCGCCACGACGGTAACTAGGGTCAAGACGCCCTCATCGCAACGGGCGGCGCGCGGCAAGATCGAGCGGACCGATTTTACAGCCCCGGCGGCGCGTGCTTATGTCCCGCTGCCTCGTGCCGGGTCCGCGGGGCCGGTCCAAGCACCACGGGTCATGTTCGATGAGTTGGCTTGTAATCGCGTGTGGCATCCTGCTGGCGGCCGGAGGGGGCTATTCGATCGTCTCCGGCGCGCCCTATACGCAGATGGAGTTCGGCTGGACCGAGGTCATTGCCGGCACGACCGCGCTAACCGGCGGACTCGTCACGATCGCGCTCGGCGCCCTGCTGCATCGTCTCGGCGCGCTGCAGAAGGTGATGGCCCGCATGACGCTGCCGGTCGCCGCGGCCGCGCAGATCCCGGACGGGCCGGCGATCGACGATCCGCCGCCGCTCGTCCCGGCGCCGGACCTCTCGGATGAGGACACGCCGCGGATCGTTCCATCGCCGGCCGAGGTCCGTTCCCCCGTGCGGCCGGCAGCCGATGCGCCGTCGCGGTCTCTCTTCTCCGGGCTGAGCAGGCGGCTGCGCTCGGCCCGGCGGACGTCCGATGATGCCCCGGGTTCCTTGCCGGAGCCGCATCCGGGGGCGCCTGCGCCGCTCGGTATCGTCTCGTCGCCTCGCGATGCGACGGGAGATGCGGCGCCCGAGGCCGCGATGGAGATGGAGGCCGGAGGCGAGGCGGCGCCTGGGGTCGATGACGCCGAGCGGCGCGACGGCGCCGGAGATACGGGCGGCCGGGACATCGTCGGGCGATACGAGGCGGGCGGAGCCTCCTACGTGCTGTTCTCTGACGGCACCATCGAGGTCGAGACCGCGACCGGTACGCATCGCTTCGCCTCGATGGAGGAGCTCAAGGCCTTCGTCGAGCGCCAGGACGCCGAGAAGGCCGCCCTCGATCTTTAAGTTCGCTCGCGCGCCGTCACGGCCAGCGCGAACGCGAAGATCAGCGCCACCTCGTCGAGCTCGTCGAAGCGGCCGGGCGCGCCGCCATGGCCGGCATCCATATTGGTCTGAAGCAGGATCGGGCCGCCGCCGGTCATCGTGGCGCGCAGCCTCGCCACCCATTTCAGCGGTTCCCAGTAGGTGACGCGCGGATCGGTGAGCCCGCCGAGCGCCAGGATCGGCGGATAGCGCTGCGGCCTGACATTGTCGTAGGGCGAGTAGCCGCGGATCCGCGCGAAGGCCTCGGCATCGGTGATCGGATCGCCCCATTCGAGCCATTCGGGCGGCGTCAGCGGCAGGTCCTTGTCGAGGATCGTGTTCAAGACGTCGACGAAGGGCACGTCGGCGACGATGCCGGCGAACAGATCGGGCGCATCGTTCGCCACCACCCCCATCAGCATGCCGCCGGCGCTGCCGCCCTGCGCCACGATCCGGCCGCGTCGCGTGAACCCCGCCTCGACCAGGGCCTCGCCCGCCGCGATGAAATCGGTGAACGTGTTGGGCTTGTTGACGAGCTTGCCGTCCGCATACCAGGCCCAGCCCTTGTCGGTGCCGCCGCGCACATGCGCCAGTGCGTAGACGAAGCCGCGGTCGACCAGCGACAGCCGCTTTGTGCCGAACGACGCCGGGAGCGCGTAGCCATAGGCGCCGTAGCCGTAGAGCAAGAGCGGCGCCGACCCGTCGAGCGGGGTGTCGTGCCGATAGAGGATCGAGACCGGGACCTGTGCTCCATCCGGCGCGGTCGCGAAGATCCGGCGCGTCACGTAATCGGCCGGGTCATGGCCCGAGGGCACGCGCTGGCGCTTGCGCAGCACGCGCGCTTCGCTCGCCATGTCGTAATCGTAGATCTCCGTCGGCGTGGTCATGGACGAATAGGAAAAGCGCATGACGCTCGTATCCTGCTCGGCGACCTCCTCGAGGCCGAGCGCATAGGCGTCCTCGGGAAAGGCCACCGTCGTCTCAACGCCATCCGCGAAGTTGCGGACGACGATGCGCGGCAGGCCATCCTCGCGTTCGATGCGGACCAGATGGTCGCGGAAGGCGATGTGGCCCATGATCATCCGGCCGGGGCGATGCGCCACCAGGTCTCGCCACTGCGCGCGCGCGGGCGAGGCGAGGGGCGCGGTGACGATCTTGAAGTCCTCGGCGCCGTCCGCATTGGTGAGGATGACGAAGCTGCCGCCGTGATGTTCGACGCTGTAGCGCAAGCCTGGCTCGCGGGACGCGACGACGCGCGGTGCGTCTTCGGGCGCCGAAAGGTCGACCACGCGCGCCTCGGCCGCGTCATGGCCATGGATGTCGATGATCAGGAACCGGCCGGACAGGCTGCGCCCGATCGACACGAACCAGGCCGGATCCGGCTCCTGGAAGACAGGCCGGTCCTGCGTCTGCCGCGTGCCGAGGCGGTGCAGGTGGACGCTGCTGGCGCGGTGGTTCTCGTCCATGCGGACGTAGAAGAAGGCCGAGCCGTCCGCCGTCCAGACGATCGCGCCGTCCGTATGGCCGAGCGCGTCGTCCAAATCGCGCCCCGTGGCGATGTCGCGCACCCGGATCGTGTGGAGCTCCGATCCCTTGTCGTCGGCGCTCCAGCCGAGCAGGCGATGATCCGGCGAATGCTCCGTGCTCGCCAGTTCGAAGAAGCTCTTGCCCCCTGCCAGCACGTCGCCGTCGAGCAGCAGCTCCTCCGGGCCGCCGCCACGGGGCCGGCGGCAGATCAGCTCGTGCTGGCCGCCCTCGCGGAAGCGGTCGTAATAGTCGAATGGGCCGTCCGGCACGGGGACGTCGGCGTCTTCCTCCTCCATGCGGCCGCGCATCTCCGCGACGAGCCGCCCCTGCAGCACGGCTGTGTCCGCCATCGCGGCATCGACCGTCGCGTTCTCCGCCTCGACGACGCTACGGATCTCGGCCGGCAGCGCTGCGGGATCCTCGAGCACCTCGCGCCAGTTCGCGGCTCGTAGCCAGGCGAAATCGTCGGTCAGCACGACGCCATGGACGGTCGCCCGATGCGGGCGGGGCGGGATCGTCGGCGGGCGGATGGACGTGACCAGCCGCGGAATCGTCCTATCGGTCATGCACTCTGCCTCGTGTCTGTCGGCCGGGCGGCGGTTGCGCGGGTGCGAGCCGGACGTCGATACAGGCGCCGGGCTTCGAGGGCCATAGCCTTGTATGTCCCGGTCCCCTGTCCGGGACGACGGCGGCAAGGATCACGCCGGCGCGACGCACCGATCGGCTCGAACCGGTCCGGCCCGAGGCGCAAGGCGATGACGCAGCGTCCTTCTACCCAGCACGAAGCAACACAGTATGAAGGCGTGCAGAACTGAAAATTTCTTGGCAAAATGCTTGACGAAGCGTATGATCCGTCGCAATAGACTGTTCTGATGTTGCGAGGTAGTTTCGTCGTTTAATATTCAACCATCCTTGCTTTTTTAATTTCCAGACAATGAGTAGATGCCATGGAAACTGATGATTCAGAGAAATTTATCGAAATCGCTGCGGAAATTGTCTCAGCCTATGTGAGTAACAACTCAGTGCCGACGGCCGACCTTCCCGGTCTTATCGGCGACATCCATCATGCTTTACGAACTTTAACCTTTGGGGTTGCGCAGCCGGTCGTAGAGACGCCAAAGCCGGCGATCCATCCAAAGAAATCGATCACCAACGATTACATCATATGCCTGGAAGACGGCAAGAAATTCAAATCACTGAAGCGCCATTTGCGAACCCAATATAACATGTCGCCGGAAGAATACCGCGACAAATGGAACCTTGGCGTCGACTATCCTATGGTGGCGCCGAACTATGCGCGAGCCCGTTCGCAACTCGCCAAGCAAATGGGCCTCGGCCAGCAACGCCGCCGCAAGGGCAGGTGAAACGCCGACGCGCCGTCACGGCGCCGTCGCGAAACTCGCGGGGTGACGTCCGGCCTCGGCGCCTGCGTCCGTCCTGATCCTGTCGACCATCGCTCGCAGCCCGTTGGAGCGTTGCGGGGTCAGATGCTCGGCGAGACCGAGGGTCTTGAACAGATCGGTCGCGTCGGTGGCGACGATCTCCGCGGCGGTGCGGCCGTCATAGAGGGCCAGAACCAGATAGATGAGCCCCTTGACGATGAAGGCATCGCTGTCGCCTCTGAACGAGAGGACCGGCTTGCCATCCCGCGTCGCGATGGTGGTTTCGAGCCAGACCTGGCTCGCGCAGCCGCGCACGCGGTTGGCTTCGTTGTGCGCCTCCGCCGGAAGTGGAGCGAGCATTCGGCCGAGTTCGATTAGGAAACGGTAGCGATCGTTCCAATCGTCGAGGAACAGAAAGTCGTCGACGATCTCGTCAATGGTCTGCATGGCGTCCCCGCATGGGTCTTGCGTCGCATATGGCGGCGATCGGGCGCATGTCCAGACGTGCGAGCGCTGCCCCGGACATTCGACCAGGGCTGCCGGGGATCAGCCGGCCGCCGGACGGTCGACGGCAGGCTCAGCCGCCGAGCCGCGGCTTCGGGCCGTTCCATGCCGGAATTAGATCGGCAGCGCCGAGCGTGTCGGCCGACGCAGAGCCGCGACGCGTCGGCATCCTGGGTGGCATTTCCGTGCCGAGAAGCAAGCCGGCCACCCTGGCGCCCGCCGCGACGCAGTCGCCGTGCCCGACGCAATAATGCCGGACCCCCGCCGCGGCCGCGTTCCGCGTCACGACCGCCACGTCCCGCACCGTCGAGGGTCCCTCGTTACCAGGCAGCATCAGGGCAACCACGCCGATGCAGAAGGCTGACCGGATCAGGAAGAACATGAGGCCATCCTCTCGCGTGGGCCGCTGTACGGTCAGAGGTGCCACGGCCGCGTTAGCGTCGCATCCGCCAAACGCCTTCGAATTGCCACAACTAGTTCAGCACTTATTCATAATATGTCGAGACGGTGGCAGTAACATTTCGTGAACCATAAGGTATTGGTAAGGACGGCACGATGATTGCGCCCTGATCCGTCGTTTCTCGTCATGACCATATCGCGGCTTAGGGTTCGCTTAAGCCGGGACTGCGACAGTCGTTGCTGCATGGGCGAAACGAGATGCGTCCGCTGCGGAGTGTCGCGTGAACCTTCTGACCAGCCTCGACGACCATGTGAGGAAGCTTGTCCGTCCCGTACTGCAAGCGAGCTTCGTGGACGTCGACCAGACGCGCCACTTCCTCGTCACCCGCTCCGCCGTCGTGCTCCTTGCGCTTGTCGCCGCGCCGCTATGCCTGGCGCTCGAAGGCGCACCGGCCGCGTCGCACGCGATCGCGCTCGCCTGGTTGTCTCCCCTGCTGATCGCGGTGGCCGTAGTATCGCGAACCGGCAATCTCGCGACGGGCGAGGCCTTGAGCGCCCTGACATGGATCGGTGTCGCCTCGACGCTCGCCATCGGCAGCGGATCGGCCCTGTGGCTCGGCCTTCTGCTGCTGGTGCCGCTCGAGGCATCGGTCGCAGCCCGCTCGAGCTGCGCGGGCGCGGCTCTCGCCGCCGTGGGCGTTCTGGCGGCGTGGCTTCCCGTCGGCTGGCGGCTCGGTCCGGGAACAATCTCGGCGCCGGACGTCTTCGGTTCCGCCATGATGATGGCGGCGATCGCCTATGGATGCTGGCTGGCGGTGCTCGCCGGCCGCCGACGGATCTTGCGGGATCGCCTGGCGCGAGCCGGCCACGACCGCTATCGCACGCTGTCCGAGGTCATCGACGACATGGTCGTGCGATTCGACCGGAGCGGCGCGGTCGTCTCGGCGAGTTCTGCCGCGGATCGGCTGTTCGACCTCAGGCCGCGCGACCTGGTCGGCCGCGGCTTCTTCGAACATGTCCATGTCGCGGATCGTCCCGCCTTCCTGAAGCTCGTGACGGATGTGGCGGCGACGGGCACGCCCAGGACGGTGGTGCTGCGTCTGCGCACCGGCGCACTCCGGGTCGGGGACAGGGGCGTCGACGAGCCGGTCTTCGCCAGGGTGGATCTGCGGGCGAGGCTCGCCGCCGCCGACGGCGATCCCGATGCGGGCCGCGCGGCGACCGTGCTCGCGCTGGTGCGCGACGTGACCGCGCAAAAGCTCCACGAGGAGGCGCTGGAGGAGGCGCGTCGGGCGGCCGACCGCAGCGGCGCAGGCCGCGACCTGTTCCTCGCCAACATCAGTCATGAGCTGCGGACGCCGCTCAATGCCATCATCGGTTTCGCCGAGATGCTGGCGAGCGAGACCCTGGCGCCGCGCGACGCAACCCGGCAGCGTGAATATGCGGCCATCATCCATCAGTCCGGCCAGCATCTGCTCGCCGTGGTCAACAGCATCCTCGACGTGTCGAAGATCGAGTCGGGCAGTTTCGCCATCGTGCCCGAGAGCTTCGATCTGACGGACCTCGTCACCTCATGCTGCGACATGGTCGGGCTCACGGCCGAGCAGGCGGGCGTCCGCCTCGATCGCGATCTCGCGCCCGGCCTGCCCGAGGTTTTCGGCGACATCCGGGCCTGTCGGCAGATCCTGCTCAATCTCCTGTCGAATGCCTTGAAGTTTACGCCCGAGCGGGGTCGCGTGACGGTCGGCGTGCGTCCGGAGGGCAATTCCATCCTGCTCCAGGTGGCCGATACCGGGATCGGCATCGGGGCGCGCGACCTGCCGCGGTTGGGCGATCCGTTCTTCCAGGCGCAGAGCAGTTACGATCGCGCCTACGACGGCACGGGGCTCGGCCTCTCGGTGGTCCGCGGCCTCGTCGGGCTGCACGGCGGCCGGATCTCGATCGAGAGCGCTCCGGGGCAGGGGACCTGTGTCACGGTCCGCCTGCCCGCCGACTGCCGGCGCACCGCCGAGCCGTCGAACGGCATAACCAAAATAGAAACCATTCCTCGCTACCCTTCGAGACTGCAGCCGACCTCGGGGCCCTCCGAAGTCGCCAGGGTCCACAAAATTGCGTGAAGCCGCAGTCGAACGCCCGCGTGGCGGGGTCCGGGTCCGCCAGGCCAAGGTCGCGCCGGCGAAGCGCAGCCTGCTCTGGATCTGCGTCGATCCGCCGGCCCGGCTGTTTCGGGCTCATCCGGGCAAGACCCTGGCGGCGACGGCCTGCGTGGCGTTGATGGCGGGGATCGCCGGCAATGCGGTCCTGTTGCAGAAGGGCCGCCATCCGGCGCCGCTTTTCGGCTCGGCCCCGACCGGGTCGGTCCGCTCGACCGCGCCGGGTCCAATGCCGCCGCCACGGCCGCGACCGGCGCCGGCCGACGCTGTCCCGGCGGCGCCCGTTTCTCCACCTCCATCCACCGTCGACACGCGTGCTGCCGATGCGGCGCCGGCGGCGGCGGCCGGCAGCGTCACGCCGACCCCACGGCGTGCCGCGCGCAAGACGGAGCGCCGGGGGCCAGTGCCGACGCCCCATCCGTCCGCCTCGAAGCTCGATGGCATCACCAGATTGCTGGAGGGCAAGTCCGCCACCTTGGGACGCGGACCGAAAGACACCCCGGTCGTAGCCGCGCAGAAGGCACTCGGCAGGCTCGGCTACGCGATCAAGCCAGACGGGCTCATGGGCAAGGCGACGCGCGAGGCCCTGACGAAATTCGAGCAGGGTCGGCATCTTGGCGGCGACGGAACGCTGTCGCCGACGCTGCTTCGTACGCTCGAACATGCGGCCGGGTCGCCGCGCGGGTGAGTCCGCCAGCGCGCCTGCGATCCGATTTCTGGGTATCGGCCTACCTTCGTCGGTGTGCGGCGGCAGGCGCCGCCGCCGTGCTGCGCCGCCGCGGCGCGGCCGAGGCCGGCGCGATCTTCATCACGATCGACCGGCTCGACGGCACCGTGACGGTGCTCGGGCCGGCGCCGCAGAGCGAAGCCGAGCCCGACGGCGAGCGCCGATTCGCGCCGGTGCACAAGGCGGAGAGCCTAAGCACCATCGATGCGGAGGCGCGGCTTCAGCGGGAGATCGGCTTCGACGCGGATCTCTGGATCGTCGCGGTCGAGAACCGCGAGGGCCGCTCGTTTCTCGGCGATCCCTGATCTCAATCCGGGATCGCGCGCTCGGCCTCGGCTTGGAGCGCCGCCTTGTGCGACTTGAAGAAGAACCAACCGAAAACGGCGGCGATCAGCGCCACGATCGCCAGTGCGATGCCGACCGGACCGACGATCCTGTGGATCGAACGGCCGAACAGATAGGCCGCGGTTCCGTAGAGGGTCGCCCAGAGGATGCCGCCTGTCGCGTTGAACACCAGGAAGCGGTTCCACGGGTAGCGGTTGGCCCCGGCGAGCAGCGCCGCGAAGGCCCGCAGCACCGCGATGAAACGGCCGAAGAAGACGATCTTGCCACCCTGCCGCCGGAACAGGTACTGCGCCAGCTTGAGCTTATCCCGATCCAGCCCGATACGGGGTCCGAACCGCTTGAGCAACGGAACACCGACCTCACGACCCACGAGGAAGCCGATGTTGTCGCCGACGATGGCGCCGCCCGCCGCCGCCGCGACGAGTCCCAAGATCGACAAGGCGTGCGTGTCGCCGGCGTAAACCGCGGCGCCGACCAGCATGGCTTCACCAGGCAGCGGCAGGCCGGAACTCTCCAGGGCGACCACGCAGAGCACGGCCAGATAGCCATAGGCCTCAATGAAATGATGCAGCGCGTGGACATCGAGCAAGTGCATGGCGTTCGCCTTCAGCAGGGCCAGTCGGCCAGCCGGTAGGCCGAGTCCCAGAACATCCATTCGAGCCGCATGGCGAGCGCGAAGGCGCCATGCATGGCCTCGACGACAGCCGGCGAGGCATTGCGCGCGAGCCCGTCGGTCGTCGCGATCATGGCGTCGACGGCCTCGGAAAAGTCCTGGCCCGCATAGGTGTCGATCCAGGCCCGATACGGGTTTTGCGGCGCCGCCGCCGCGAAGATGTGCCGCCCGACCTCGCGATAGACCCAGAAGCACGGCAGCAGGGCCGCCGCATGGATAGGGAGAGGCTCGCGATAGCCGGAGGCGACGAGAAAGCTCAAATAATGATGGCAGACCGGCGTCTGCGGCGTCGCCGCCACCGTTTCGGGCGCGATGCCGAAGCGACGGAAATAATCGGCATGGAGCGCCCGCTCGACCACGATGGCTTCCGAGGCGGCGCGGGAAAACTGCTCGATCCCGGCCGGGTCGTCGGCCTTGGCGGCGGCGAGCGCCAGGGCCTGGCCGAATCCGATGAGATATTTGGCATCCTGCACCACATAATGGCGAAAGCGGTCGATCCGGAGGGTTCCGCGCATCAGCTCGGCGTTGAACGGCATGTCGCGGATCGCGGCATAGAGCGCGGCGTTGCGATGCCAGGCCGCGGCGGAGAAGCGGTTCGGTTCGGACATGGGAGGCCTTCAGGCGAAGCGGCGCGCGGCCTGACGCTGGTCGGCGATCAGCTTGGCGAGATCGATGCCGACCGGGGCGCCGTCCTCGACGCGCCACCGCCCACCCACCATGACGCGGTCGGCTCGCGTGGCGCCGCACAGGATTAGCGCCGCCAGCGGGTCATGAGCGCCGGCGAAGCGCGGCTCCTCGAGCGTGAAGAACGCGAGGTCGGCCTCGTATCGGGGCGCGAGGCGGCCGATATCGCTGCGCCCGATGCAGCGGGCCGACCCTTCCGTTCCCCAGCGGATCACATCCGAGTGGGTGATGGCGTCGGCGCCGTAGCGCAGCCGGCCGATCATCAGCGCATAACGCAGCGCCTCCATCATGTTCGAGGAGTCGTTCGAGGCCGAGCCGTCGACGCCGAGCCCGACCTTGGCCCCGGCCGTCTCCAGCTCCACCGTCCGGCAGATGCCAGAGGCGAGCACCATGTTCGAGGCGGCGCAATGGCAGATACCCAGGCCGTGCCGGCCGAGCCGCCCGACCTCGGCATCGTCGAAATGGACGCCGTGGGCCAGCCAGGTGCGCGGCGTGAGCCAGCCCGTTTCCTCCAAAAGGTCGACCGGCCGACACGCATAGCGTTCGATGCAGAAGCGCTCCTCGTCCTTGGTCTCGGCGAGATGCGTATGCAGCGGGCAGTCGAATCGTTCGGCCAGCGCCGCCGTTTCGCTCATCAGCCGCTTCGTTACGCTGAAAGGCGAGCAGGGCGCGAGGCCGATCTGGATGTCGGCGCCGGGCGACCGGTCATGGAAGAGCGAGAGCACGCGCTCGCAGTCCGCGAGGATCGTTTCCTCGTCCTGCACGACGCTGTCGGGCGGCAGCCCGCCGTCCTTCTGCGACAGGTTCATCGAGCCGCGGGTCACCGTCATCCGGATGCCGATCTCGCGCGCCGCCTCGACTTCGAGATCGACCGCCAGCTCGAGACCCGCCGGATAGACGTAATGGTGGTCGGCGGCCGTGGTGCAGCCGGAGAGCAGGAGCTCGACGAGGGCGATCCGCACCGCCGGACGGAAGGTGTCGGGCGTCAGCCGCGACCAGATCGGATAGAGCGCCTCGAGCCACGGAAACAGCCGCTTGTTGATCGCCGCCGGATGGGCGCGGGTCAGCGTCTGGTAGAAATGGTGATGCGTATTGACGAGGCCGGGCAGCACCACATGGCGCGCGGCCTCGAAGATCGTGGCGATGTCGGCCGGCGTCGTGCCGGCCGGCACGAGTTCGGCGATCCGCCGGCCTTCGATCACCAAGCCACGCTCGGCGCCCTCGGCGAAGATCGCCAGGGGATCCTTGATCCACAGCCGGTCGGGCATGCGCTGTCTCCCTCACTCAATAGGGCGTCTTGTCGGCCTTCTCGGCCCAGGCGTGGAAGACGGCCTCCGCCTCGGGCAGGGCATGATGGACCGTCGGAAGGGCGCGGGCGAGCGGCGCCTTCGGCACTTCCTCGTAGAGGAAGGCATCGTCGAAGCCGATCGCCGCCGCCTGATCGCGGGTGTTGGCATAGACGAGGCGCGAGCACCGCGCCCAGTAGATCGCCGACAGGCACATGGGGCACGGCTCGCAACTCGCATAGATCGTGGCGCCCTCGAGCGAGAAGGCGCCGAGGGCCTGGCAAGCCCGGCGGATGGCGACGACCTCGGCGTGGGCGGTCGGGTCGTTGGTCGAGGTCACCTCGTTGCCGCCTTCCGCGACGACTTCGCCGTCGCGCACGACGAGCGCACCGAAGGGACCGCCGTGGCCTCCCTCGATCGCCGTGCGGGAGAGGGCCGCCGCCTGGCGGAGGAAGGTTTCGTCTTGCGCCGTGTCGTGCTCAGCCATGGGTCCGGTCTCCGTCCTGGCGGCCTCGTTCGAGGAGCTCGATCAGGCGCTCGACGTCGCGGTTCAGGCGCCGCAATTCCTCGACGTTCTGAACCACGACGGCTCCCGCATCGTGCCGGCGGCGAATCCAGGATGCATAGAAAAACACGTAGAGAACGAGGAACAGCGCCAGGGGCGCGACATTGATCAGGATCTGCCGCTCGAAGTCGCTCATGGGCCCCCTTGCCGTCCCTCACCCCCGCACCGCGAGGGACCTCTGCGCGCCGCGACTCACCACTCGCCCGTATTCTGCATCGAGGCCCAGGGTTCGGCCGAAGCCTTGGGTCCGCCCTTCTGCAAGAGTTCGAGCGAGATATTGTCCGGGGTGCGGACGAAGGCCATGTGGCCGTCGCGCGGCGGCCGGTTGATGGTGACGCCGGCATCCATCAGCTTGCGGCACGTGGCGTAGATGTCGTCGACCTCGTAAGCCAGATGGCCGAAGTTGCGCCCGCCCTTGTAGTCTTCCGGGTCCCAGTTGTGGGTCAGCTCGACCAGCGGCGCCTTCTCGGCCCGGCCGCGTTCGACATCCTCGGAGGCCGCGAGGAACACCAGCGTGAAGCGGCCCTTCTCGTTGTCGATGCGGCGGACTTCCGTCATGTCGAGCATGTCGGTGAAGAAGCGGATCGTCTTGTCGAGGTCGGTGACGCGGATCATCGTGTGCAGGTAGCGCATGGAAAGTCCCTTCCGAAAAACCGGATCGTCGTCTCTCGTTTGATCGATCGGCGGCGTGCCGGCAAGCCGCTCACCGAACGTTTCCATGGGCCCGAAAGATGCCGCCGGGCGTCCCGCGGCATGAATGCCGCTTGAATACCGTCCTCAAGCTCCGTTCAGCCGCATCGGCGCAAGGTACACGGCGAAACGGGAGAGAGTCTCCTGATCAAACGGAAAGGACCCGCTCATGGCAACCCTGTTTTCTGGTGCCGGAGGCCTCATGCGCGGCTCGATGATGGCCGCGACCGTCGCGGCGACGCTCGGCGCGATGACGGTAGCCTCCAGCGCTCCGGCCGAAGCCGCTCCATATCATCATGGCGGGGGCTATCATTTCGGCGGCCATCGCTTCGTCGGACACTTCGGCCGGTATGGCTTCGGCCATCACTTCGGCCGCTACGGGTTTGGGCGACACTTCGGCGGCTACGGATTCCGTCACCGTGTCTTCGGCTTCCGACACTACGGTTTCGGGGTCCGCCGCTTCGCTTACGGAGTTGGCCGGCCGTATTTCGGCTATGGCGTGCGGGCCTGCCCGATCGGCTATCACCGCGTCTATGGCCTGGGATGCCGCCTCAACGTGAGGTATGGCTACGGCTATCGCCCGGTGCGGATCGTGCGGCCCTATGTGATCGGGCGGCCGATCTACCATCGCGTGTTCCACCCGTGGCGCTACGGCGTCCGTCACATCGGCTATAACGTCCACCGCTTCGGATACGGTTTCGGCCGTCACGTCGGCGGCTACGGTCATGGCTTCCGTCAGGTCGGCTTTGTCCGTCATGGCTTCGGCGGCCACGGGTTCGGACACCACGGGTTCGGCGGCCACGCCGTTTATCGACACTAAGCCCGATCGGCTCGGGTTGTGATCAAGGCGTCGCCGCGGTGGATCGCTTCCGCGGCGGCCGTGAACCGGCCGTCCTCCTCGTGCAGGATAAGGGCCGGCTCGATGCTCGACGGAGCCCGGCTGCCTTTGACACCCGACAAGATGATTCGGATCGCCGGTGCCCCGGGCTTGCCGAAGATCGGCCTGATGCGGAGGGCGCCGAGCCTGCCTTCGCATGCGACAAGAAGGGCCGGCAAGGCATCCGGACGATGGATGAGGTGGAGGCGGCCCTTGGGCGCGAGCAGGCTCGACGCCGCCCGCAGCCAGTCGCCGTGCCGATGCCGTCCGTCCGTCGCCTCGAGACTATGGGCCCTGGCCCGCCCCGGATGCGGCGACGGACGACTTTCATGACCGCTCAGGAACGGCGGGTTGGTCACGACGAGGCTTGCCGTCCCATCGCTCAGCCCCGCGGCCTCGCGCGACGCCCGGTCGAACAGATCCGCCACCGCGACGCATAGCCGTCCGTCGAGCCCGTTGAGACGGCAGTTCTCCCCGGCCAGCGCCCCGGTCGCGGGATCGATCTCGAGCAGCACCCCCGTCAGCGTCGCCTCGCGCAGGGCGAGCGCCAGGCCGATCGTGCCGACGCCGGCCCCGACGTCGACGATGCGGTCATCCTTGCGGAGATCCGCCGCCGCGGCGAGCAGGATCGCATCGGTGCCGGCCTTGTGGCCGGTCCTAGGCTGTCGCAGCCGCAGGCGCCCCGCGAGGATCGCGTCGGTGACGATGTCGACATCAGTCACGCCGCAGCTCTTCGGCGAAGCCCGCGTCGGTCAAAAGGCGGCGGGCCCGCTGCAGCGCGTCGGTTCGCACCATGATGCGACGAGGAAGGAAGCCGAGCGACCCTTCCGCCGCGCTCATGTGCTGGTCGGCGACAAAGCAGGCGATCTTCTCCTCCGCCAGCAGGCTTTCGATGACCGAGATCAGGACGATGTCGTTGGTGCGGAGGAGTTCGATCATGAAACCGGACAGGATTGGCCGAAGTCGCCACAACGCCGGCCCCTCGGCCCGGGCCTCAAGAAGGCGATGTTGCGGCGCCGCGGCCTCGTCTTTATGGTCCGGCCGCACCACAGTGACAAGGAACCGTGCATTTGGGCGTTGTCATTCCTCTCGACGAAGCGGCGGGCCAGGCGGGAATCGCTAAGCTCTGGGGTCTCGTCCGCGGCGACATGGAGCGGGTGAACCAGGCCATCCTGGCCCGCACCGGCTCGAAGGTCGCCATGATCCCGGAGGTGGCGAACCACCTGATCTCCTCGGGGGGAAAGCGCCTCAGGCCGATGATGACGCTGGCGACCGCCGGGCTCTGCGGCTATGCGGGCGACGGCCACGTCAAGCTCGCCGCCTCCGTCGAGTTCATGCATACGGCGACGCTGCTCCACGACGACGTCGTCGACGAGAGCGACATGCGGCGCGGCAAGCTCGCCGCGCGTATGGTCTGGGGCAACGAGGCGAGCGTGCTCGTCGGCGACTTCCTGCTCGGCCAGGCGTTCCGAATGATGGTGGAGGTGGGTTCGCTCCCCTGCCTCTCGGTGCTGTCGGACGCGGCGGCGATCATCGCCGAGGGCGAGGTGATGCAGATCTCCGCCGCCAAGGATACGGCGACGACGGAGGACGACTACCTCGCCGTGATCCGCGCCAAGACGGCGGCGCTCTTCGCGGCGGCCTGCGAGGTCGGCCCCATCCTTGCCGCACGGCCGAAGGCCGAGGTCGCGGCCTGCCGTGCCTACGGGACGAACCTCGGCATCGCCTTCCAGCTGATCGACGATGCCCTCGACTACGGCGGCTCGAGCGCCGAACTCGGCAAGAACGTCGGGGACGATTTCCGCGAAGGGAAGATCACCTTGCCGGTAGTGCTCTCGTTCCGCCGCGGCAACGAGGCGGACCGCGCGTTCTGGACGCGGACGCTGGAGACGGGCGAGCTCCAGGACGACGACTTGGAGAAGGCCTTCGCCATCATGCGCCGGCATGGCGCGATCGACGATACGGTCGAGCGGGCGCGCCATTACGGCGCCATGGCGCGCGACGCCCTGGCACTGTTCCCCGAATCGAAATGGAAGCAGGCGCTGCTCGACGTCGTGGATTTCTGCATCGCCCGGGCGCACTGACCACCCCACGGCGAATGTGGATGTCCGGCGCCAGGCACGCGCCATGGCGCCGGATAGTTGCGATCAGTACGCGTAACGCGGGCAGACGCGCCTCGGCCCATAATTGGTATAGATGATGTGGCAACGGCGCGGCGGCGCGTAGCCGTAGCGCCGCGGTGCCGCGTAGCCGTAGGGCGGCGGGGGCGCCTGATAGCCATAAGGAGGCGGCGGGGGTGCGTCGTATCCACCGCCGTTGTCGTAGTCCTGAGCGTGGGCTGCGGCGCCGGTCAGGACCAGCAGAATGCCGCCGACAATAAATTTGCGCATGAAATCGTCTCCCTCGAGGTGACGACAGAGAGACTGCGGCCGCATCGATGAACGGCGACTGAAGCATGGTCGCGGTCGTCATTCATTCCCGGACGTCGACTGGCCGGCGTCCCGGTTGGCGGATGGGCGGCGCGTCGTGCTAAAGCTCGGGCCGTCGGAGGAGGTCCTATGCGCACGCTCCAGGTGGCCGCCCTGCAGTTTTCCTGCGGCGAGGACCGCGACGGCAACGTCGCCACGGCTGAACGGCTGATCCGCGAGGCGGCGAAAGGCGGCGCGCAGCTCGTCCTTCTGCCTGAGCTGTTCGAGACGCCCTACTTCGCCAAGTCGATGCGCCACGAGCGCTATGCCCTCGCGGCCCCGATCGACAGCCACCCGACGCTGCATCGCCTCCAGACCCTGGCGGCGGACCTGCGGATCGTGCTCCCGGTCAGCTTCTACGAGCGCGCCAACAATGCGTTCTTCAACAGCGTCGCCGTCTTCGATGCCGACGGCACCCGGCTCGGCCTCTACCGGAAGTCGCACATCCCGGACGCGCCCGGCTATCTCGAGAAATATTATTTCTCGCCCGGCGACACCGGCTTCCGGGTCTGGCGCACGCGCTATGCGACGCTCGGCGTGGGCATCTGCTGGGACCAGTGGTTTCCCGAAACCGCCCGTGCCCTCGCGCTGCAGGGCGCTGACCTGATCGTCTATCCCACGGCCATCGGCACCGACATCGACGTGCCGAGCTCCGACAGTTCGGAGCCCTGGACCCGGGTGATGCAGGGCCATGCCGCGGCCAATTGCGTCGGCGTGGTTGCGGCCAACCGGGTGGGCGCCGAGACCGATGGCGCGGTCTCCACGACGTTCTTCGGTCGCTCCTTCATCGCCGACGAGACTGGCCGCATCGTCGCCGAGGCGGACCGTCAGGAGGAAGCCGTCGTGATCGCGACGCTCGATCTCGACCGGATGGCCGCGCGGCGCGACCGTTGGGGCGTCTTTCGCGATCGCAGGCCGGAACTCTACGGCGCGCTGCTGTCGCTCGACGGGCGTTCGGCCGAACGGCAATCCTAAGACTAGACGCGGCACTTACCGCTGCCGCGTCTGCCAATCGGGCGCCTCGTAGAAGGGCGCGTTCGACGGGGCCAGGGTCGGTCGCCCGCGAATATGGTCGGCGGCCTTCTCGGCCAGCATGATGGTCGGAGCGTTGAGGTTGCCGGTGGTGATCACCGGCATGATGGAACTGTCGGCGACGCGCAGGTTCTCGACGCCGATCACCCGCGTGTCCGGCCCGACAACCGCCTCGGGGTCGTCGAGCGCGCCCATGCGGCAGGTCGAGCAGGGGTGATAGGCGCTCTCCACGTGCTGGCGGACGAAGGCGTCGATGGCCTCATCGCTCGTCGCCCCGGCGCCCGGCTGCAGTTCCTCGCCTCGATAGGGCGCGAAGGCGTCCTGCGCGAAGATCTCGCGCGTCAGGCGGATCGCGGCCCGGAACTCGGTCCAGTCGTCCTCGTGGCTCATGTAGTTGAAGCGGATCGCCGGCGTCTCCCGAGGGTCCGACGAACGCAGCGAAATGCGCCCCCGGCTCTTCGAGCGCATCGGGCCGACATGCGCCTGGAAGCCGTGCCGCTCGGCGAGATCCTTGCCGTTGTACGAGATGGCGGCGGGAAGGAAGTGATATTGCAGGTCCGGCCAGCGCACGCCCGCACGGCTGCGGATGAAGGCGCAGGTCTCGAAATGATTGGTGGCGCCGAGGCCCTTGCGGCTCAAGAGCCATTGCGCGCCGATCCGCGCCTTGGCCGGCAGGGTCATGGCGCTGTAGAGCGTGATCGGCTGGGTGGAGGCGACCTGAAAGTACACTTCGAGATGGTCCTGGAGATTGCCGCCGACGCCTGGCCGGTCGGCCACGACGGCGATGCCGTGGCGTTGAAGCTCCGCCCCCGGCCCGACGCCCGACACCATCAGCAATTGCGGCGAATTGATCGAGCCGCCGGCGAGCACCACCTCGCGCCGCGCCCCGACCTCGGTCGTGCCGCCGTCACGCGCGACCCGCACGCCGGTGGCGCGCCGCCCGTCGAACAGGATCTTCTCCGCGAAGGCATGGGTCCAGACCGTCAGGTTCGGACGCTTGCGGGCCGGGTCGAGATAGGCGCGCGCCGCGCTCCAGCGCATGCCGCCGTGGACCGTCATGTCCATGCGGCCGAAACCTTCCTGGGAATAGCCGTTGACGTCCTCGGTCACCTTGTAGCCCGCTTGCCGGCCGGCCTCGACGAAGGATTGGTAGAGCGGGTTCGTCATCGTCCCGTAGCTCGTATGCAGCGGGCCGTCGCTGCCGCGATAGCTGTCGCCGCCTTCCTCCCGCGTCTCGGCACGCCTGAAATAGGGCAACACGTCGCGATAGGCCCAGCCGCGCGCGCCGGCTGCCTCCCAACCCTCGAAATCAAACGCATTGCCGCGGATGTAGACCATGCCGTTGATCGACGAGGAGCCGCCCAGGACCTTGCCGCGCGGGCAGGTGATGCGGCGGTTGTCGAGGTTGGGCTCGGGCTCGCTGAGATAGTTCCAGTTGTGCCGCTCGATCCCCATGGCGATGGCGAGGGCGCTCGGCATGCGCAGGAAAGGCGACCAGTCGCTGCCGCCGAATTCCAGCAGCAGGACGGTGGACTTGCCGTCCTCGCTCAGGCGGTTGGCGAGGACGCAGCCGGCCGAGCCGGCGCCGACGATGACGTAATCGAATTGAAGCGATGCCAAGGCGGTGAGGCTCTCAAACGTGCTCGAAACTCCCATCGTCCTCATCCTGAGCCGAATGCGGAGCCAAGTTTACGCTGGCTGCGTAAACCTGCCAGCATTCGAGTCGAAGGACGGCCAGCGTCGGCCGTGCTTCGAGCGGTCCTCGCGGACCTCCTCAGCGTGAGGATCGGAGGTGTTCGACCTCAAGGATCAACGGTTGGTGCGCCGCTCTTGCGACGGCGTACGGGCGAAGTGCTCGCTGTAGCATTTGGAGAAATGCGAGGCGGACACGAAGCCGCAGGCCAGTCCCACGGAGAGGATGGGCATGCTTGTCTGCAACAGAAGCTGACGTGCCCGGGTGAGACGCAGGCCGAGATAGTAGCGCGTCGGCGCCTGGCCGATGTATTTGCGGAACAGCCGCTCGAGCTGGCGGGTCGACAGGTCGGCGCCCTCGGCGAGATCGACGCAGGAAAGCGGCTGCTCGATGCAGCGCTCCATCTCGCTGACGACGCTGATGAGCTTGGGATGGGCGACGCCGAGCCGGGCGCGCAACTCCATGCGCTGGCGCTCGTCGCCGTCGCGCATGCGGTGGTGGATCAATTGGTCGGTGACGCCCGAGGCGACGTCCTGGCCCTGCTGGCGGGCGATCAAGGCGAGCATCATGTCGATCGCCGCCGTGCCGCCGGCGCAGGTGAAGCGCGTGCGGTCGATCTCGAACAGCTCTTCGGTCAGATCGAGATCCGGGAACTGCTCGGCGAAACTGTCGTGGTTCTCCCAATGAATGGTGCAGCGGTGCCCGTCGAGCAGGCCACCTTTGGCCAGCACGTAGCTGCCGGTGCATACGGCCCCGATCGGGATGCCGCGCGACGCGAGGCCGCGCAGGCGGGCGATGAGGTCGCGATTGTCGTGCGTCTGGACGTCGATGCCCGAGCACACCACGGCAGCCGTCATGCCGGCCGCATCCGCATAGGCGCCATCGGTCGCGACCGTCACGCCGTTCGACGCGGCGACCGGGGCGCCCTGCGCCGACAGGACGCGCCAGGAGAAGGCGTCGTGGCCGATGACGCGGTTCGCCAGCCGCAGCGGCTCGATCACCGAGGTGAAGGCGATCATCGAGAAATCGGGCACCAGAAGAAAGGCGAGCTCGGTGACGTCGACCAGCGGCCGCTGGGTCGGCGAGGGCGGGTCCATCGCGCGGGCGACGGGCCGCAACCCTCCGGAGCCGGAGTCCATCCGTTCGCGCGCCGGAGCGCGCATCGTCACGTCGATCGACGCCATAGTTCCTGCCCTGATCTTCTCGACCGTTTGCGACACGGCATGTCGGATTTTGGGGGAAGCGCATCATTCCGTCAAATGGAGAAAGGGGCAGTCTGCTCATTTTTAAGCGCGCCGTCCGGTGTCCTTTGCCGCACACGCTCCTCGCGACGATTGGCAGACGGCGCCGTGCTGGATGTCGGCTTCGATGCGGTGATCTCGGCGCCGCTGCGGGCTTCACGGCGCCGGACAGCCGCCGGTCGCGCGCTGGAACGCAGGCTCCCATGTCGCATCCCGTGTCCCCAACAGGCTGACGTGATCGCCCGCGACGGCCTCGAAGACCGTGCCCTTCGGCGCCACATCGGCGAGCCGCCGCCCTTCCGCGATCGGGACCGTTCCGTCGCCGGTGCCGTGTATGATCACGACCGGACCATGGACGTGCCCGATGCGAAGGTCGGAGCGGAAAGGATCCTTGAGCAGGATCGCCACGGGCACGAGGGGCAGGCGCGCCTGGGCGAGCGCCAGCACCGAGGCGAAGGGCGCATCCAGATAGAGCCCGGCATAATGAGGGTCGCGCTCGGCGACCGCGATGGCGACCGCGGTCCCGAGCGAATGTCCGTGGAGCAGCACGGGCGACGATGGAGCCCGGCGCTTGGCGTCCGCCAAAGCGGCCATGCCATCGGCGATCAGGCCGGCTTCACTCGGCGAGCCCGTCGAGCCCGGATAGCCCCGATAGGCGATGGCGAGCACGCCCCAGCCGTCGCGCGCCCACGGACCGGCGGCAAAGCGGGCCGCACCCGCTTCGGGAAAGGATCCGTTGCCGTGGAAGGTCACCACCAGCCCGCAGCCGGGACGCGGCGGCTTCCACAAGGCGCGGAGCCGTTCGCCATCCGCCGTGAAGACGTCGGTCGACGCGACGGAGCCGGGCAGCGCACCGGACGGCAGGACGCGAAGGAAGGCGCCGGGGAAGATGATGTGCCGCTGCCACAGGTAGAGCCCGAGCAGGGCCGCGCCGTAGAGAATGGCGATCGATGCGATCGCGGCTCCCGCGGCTTTGCCGAATGCGAGCGCCGTCACGGTTCAACTCCGCGCCTGGCACGACGCGGACCGCTGGGATGATCCAACGAAATTATCGAATCGTATGGTTTGCTGGGGATGTGCTTACTGGCGCAGCGTCAGGTTCTCCGGGTCGAAGGGGCTGTCGGGGATGACCACGGCCCGACGGCGCTCGCCGAGGATCACGACGTCGAGTTCGCTGCCGACCTCGCCCAGGTCGGGCCGCACCATGCCGAGCGCCAGCGATTGGCCGACACGCCAGCCGTAGCCGCCCGAGGTCGTGCGGCCGACGATCTCACCGGTATGGAAGATGGGCTCGGAGCCGCGCGCGTCGGCATCGGTCACGCCCTCGACCCGCAGCGTGACGAGACGGTTGGCGAAACCCTTCCCCTGCCGCGCCACCAGCGCCTCGCGGCCGAGGAAATCCCCCTTCTTGAGGTCGACGAAGCGCTCCAATCCGGATTCCAATGCGGCATATTCGATCGAGAGTTCGCGCGGAATCAGCTTGTAGGATTTCTCCAGCCGCAGGGCGTCCATGGCCCGGATGCCGAAGGGCTTGATGTCGAAGGAGGCACCGGCGGCCCATAGCTTGTCGAAGATGTAGTTCTGCGTCTCGATCGGGTGATGCAGCTCGTAACCCAGTTCGCCGAGGAAGTTGACACGCAGGGCCAGCGTGCCGGCGGCGCCGATGCAGATGGGACGTGCCGTGAGCCAAGGGAAGGCCGACGTCGACATGTCCTGGTCGGCGACCCGCTCCATCACCTCGCGCGAGCGCGGTCCGGCCAGCACCAGCACGCCGTATTGCGTCGTCGTCTTGTCGATGCGCACGCCGCCTTCGGGCGGCAGGAGCTTGGTCAGCGTATCGAAATCGTGGGCCTCGAGCGACCCGGCCGAAACGAGATAGAAGCGCTCGGGGCCGACGCGGGTCAACGTGAATTCGGACCGGACGCCGCCGCTCTTCGTCAGCAGGTAGGTGAGGGTGACGCGGTTCAGCGCCTTGGGGACGCGGTTGGTCAGGATGCGGTCGAGCCAGGCGGCGGCGCCCGGCCCGCTGACCTCGAACTTGGCGAAGGCCGACATGTCCTGCAGGCCGACGTTCTCGTGGACGTTGCGGCACTCGTCGCCGACGAAGGCGAAATAATTGGAGCGCCGGAAGCTCCATTTCTCCTTGATCTTGCCGCCTTCGGCGAGCGGATGATTCTCGTTGAGGAGCACCTCCTCCTTGCCGAGATCCGCCTCGCTCAGCCCATAGTCGCGCGGCGCGAAGAAGGCGGGACGCTCCCAGCCGTAGACCGAGCCGAAGACGGCGCCGAGGGCCTTCATTCGGTCATAGCAGGGCGCGGTCTTCAGCGGCCGGGCGGCGGCGCGCTCCTCGTCCGGGTAATGGGGCGTGAAGACTTTGGCATAGGCCTCCTCGTTCTTCTCCTTGAGGTAGCCGCGCGACGCGTAGGGGCCGAAACGGCGCGGGTCGACGCCCATCATGTCGATGGTCGGCTCGCCCTCGACGATCCATTCGGCGAGCTGCCAGCCGGCACCTCCCGCCGCCGTGACGCCGAAGGAATGGCCCTCGTTGAGCCAGAAGTTGCGCAGGCCCGGCGCCGGGCCGACGATGGGCGAGCCGTCGGGCGTGTAGGCGATGGCGCCGTTGTAGATCTTCTTGATGCCGACCTCGCCGAAGGCCGGCACGCGGTGGATCGCCGTCTCGACATGCGGCATCAGCCGCTCGAGGTCTTCCTGGAAGAGCTCGTATTCGCTCTCGGGCGAGGGACCGTCGACATAGCAGGCCGGGGCGCCCGTCTCGTAGGGGCCGAGCAGGAGGCCGCCCGCCTCCTCGCGCATGTACCAGGAACTGTCGGATTCCCGCAGGACGCCCATCTCGGGCAGGCCCTTGGCCTTTCGCTCCTGGATCGCCGGATGCGGCTCGGTGACGATATACTGGTGCTCGACCGGGATGACCGGCACCTGCAGGCCGACCATGCGGCCGGTCAGCCTCGCGAAATTGCCGCTGGCCGAGACGACGTGCTCGCAGGTGATGTCGCCCTTGTCGGTCTTGACCAGCCACTCGCCGGAGGGGGTGCGCTCGATGGCGGTGACGGTCGTGTTGCGGTTGATCTCGCCGCCGCCGTTGCGCGCGCCGCGCGCCAGGGCTTGAGTGAGGTCGGCGGGCTGGATATAGCCGTCCTGCGGGTGCTGGATGGCGCCGAGCAACCCGTCCGTATTGCACAGCGGCCAGATCTCCTTGATCTCGTCCGGCGTGAGGAACTTGACCTCGATGCCGCCGATGGTGCGCGAGATGCCGGTGTAATAGGCGTATTCGTCGAGCCGGTCCTTGGTGCGGGCGAGGCGGATGTTCGACACCTGCCGGAAGCCGACGTCGAGCCCTGTCTCCTCGCCGAGGCGCCCGTAGAGCGCCACCGAATATTTGTGGATCTGGCCGACCGAATAGCTGACGTTGAACAGCGGCAGCAGGCCCGCCGCATGCCAGGTCGAGCCGGAGGTGAGCTCCTTGCGCTCGACGAGGACGCAATCCGACCAGCCCTTCTTGACCAGGTGATAGAGGGTCGAGACCCCGACGACGCCGCCGCCGATGACCACCACGCGCGCCTGCGTCCGCATCTCGATCCATCCTGCTGTTCTGTTTGGGTCCAGGTCCGACTGTCGCGATCCCCGTCGCGCCGTCTCCCTATCGGGCGACCCCCCGTGTCGCGGAAGCGTCGGGTCGGAGGGGGCAGGGCTCCGAATGCAGTCTAGTCGTCGCCGGCGGCGGGCGCCAGTGGAGGAGGTCGCGCTCCGAACTGCGCGCCTCCAGAGGCCGTCGCGCCGCCCCGTCCGCGGAGCGCCGACCGGGTGGCAGGCCATTTGCCTTTTTTACGTGAAGCCGTTAGGTCTCGCCTCGCCCGCGAGACCCGGCCGCGGCCGAGCCCCGCTGTCGATTTGCTGCGATCACATGGCCCAGACTGAGCCCGATTCTCCGAAGACGCTCGTGGCGCGCCGTGCGCTCGACTTCGTGCAGGATGGGATGCGCCTCGGTCTCGGCAGCGGCTCCACGGCCACGATCTTCGTCGACCTGCTGGCCGAGCGGGTCCGCGGCGGCCTCGCGGTCGTCTGCGTGCCGACCTCCGAGCGCACGCGCCTGCAGGCCGAGGGTCTCGGCATCGCGCTCACGACGCTCGAGGAGATGCCCGAGCTCGACCTGGTGGTCGACGGCGCCGATGAATTCGATTTCCAGCTCCGGCTGATCAAAGGCGGTGGGGGCGCCCTGCTGCGCGAGAAGATCGTCGCGGCCGCGTCGGCGTCGATGGTGGTGATCGCCGATGCCTCGAAGGCGGTCGAGCGGTTGGGCCGCTTTCCTCTCCCGGTCGAGGTCAACGGTTTCGGCCTCGCCTCGACGCGCCGGCTCGTCGAGCGCGCTGCGCGGGACGCGGGTGCGACCGGACCGATCGAGTTGCGTCTCGCTGCGGCCGGCAAGCCTTTCGTGACCGATGGCGGACACCTGATCCTCGATTGCCGCTTCGGCGCGATCGACCATCCTGAGACGCTCGCCCAAGCTCTCAACGGCGTGCCTGGGGTCGTCGAAACCGGGCTCTTCATCGGTTATGCCCACGCCGTCGTCGTGGATCAGGCGGGGCAGACGAAGGTCCTCGGCCGGCCAGGAGCCGGCATCATCGGATAGGGGAAATGTGTATGAACAGAACGCGTTTCGGCACCGTGGCTGCCGTCGTGCTGGCCTTGGCCTGCCCAGGGCCGGTCTTCGCGCAGCAGGCGCCGAGTGCTCCTGCGCCGAGTGCTCCTGCGCCGAGCGCGCCCGCGTCGGGGGCGCCGGCTGACGCCGCGCCAGCCTCGCCCCCCGCATCCGCGCCGGTGCCCGACGTCGCCGAGCCCGAGCCGTCCGCCTCCCATCTCGCCGCGGCGCGCGCCGTGGTCATCGCCTCCGGCATGAAGCGCTCCTTCGATCCGATGGTCCAGCAGCTGATGGAGCAGATCCCGCTGGTCCTGACCCGGACCCGGCCCGACCTATCGAAGGATCTCGTCGAGGTGCTGAAGCAGTTGCAGCCCGAGTTCGAGAAGAAGGAGGACGACATCATCGATATCGCCGCGCATATCTATGCTCGGCAGATGAGCGAGGAGGAGCTCAAGCAGACCGCCGACTTCTTCGAGAGTCCGGTCGGCAAGAAGTATGTCGAAGCCCAGCCGCAGATGCTCGACCAGCTCGTCGTCGCGATGCAATCGTGGACGCAGCAGATTTCGACCTTCATGATGTTGCGCGTCCGCCAGGAGATGAACAAGAAGGGCCATCAGTTCTGATGCCCTGCGTCCGAAGGACAGCCGATGGTCGATGAGGCGGTCGATTTCCTGGTGATCGGCGCGGGCTCGGGCGGGGTCCGGGCGGGGCGCATCGCGGCCGGCCACGGCGCCAAGGTCATGGTGGCCGAGGACCATCGGATCGGCGGCACCTGCGTGCTGCGGGGCTGCGTCCCCAAGAAGCTCTACGCCTACGCGAGCCGTTTCGCCGACGATTTCGCCGATGCGGCGGGCTACGGCTGGACGCTCGGCGCCACCCGCTTCGACTGGAAGGACCTGGTCCGCGCCAAGGAGAAGGAGATCACCCGGCTGTCCGGGATCTACCGCGAGAACCTCGAGCGCGCCGGCGCCGCGATCGTCGAGACGCGCGCGCGTCTCGATGGGCCGAACGCGGTCGTGCTCGGCGACGGGCGGCGGATCGAGGCCGGCAAGATCCTGATCGCGACGGGGTCGACGCCGCATCTTCATCCCGACATCCCCGGTCTCGAATTCGCCATCACCTCGAACGAGCTGTTCGATCTTCCCGAATTTCCGCAGCGGCTGCTCATCGTCGGCGGCGGCTATATCGCGGTGGAATTCGCCTCGATCTTCGCCCGGCTCGGGGCCGAGGTGACGCTGTGCTTCCGGGCGGAGAAGATCCTCAACGGCTTCGACGAGGACATGCGCGGCGCCCTGACCCATGCGCTGACCGACGCCGGCGTGACGATATCGGCGCGCTGCCTCCCCGCCGCGCTCAACTGGTCGCGGGACGGCATCGAGGCGATCATGAGCGACGGGCCGTCGGTGATGGCCGATCAGGTCCTCGTCGCGACCGGCCGCCGGCCTGCGACGCGCAACATGGGGCTCGAGGAGACCGGGGTCAGGCTCGACGCGCGGAGCGGCGTTGCGGTCGATGCCTTCTCGAGGAGCACGATCGATTCGATCTACGCCGTCGGCGACGTGACCGATCGGGTCAACCTCACGCCGGTCGCGGTGCGCGAGGGGCATGCGGTCGCCGACACGCTGTTCGGCGGCCGGCCGACGAGCGTCGTGCACGACAACGTGGCTTCGGCCGTCTTCACGACGCCCGAGATCGGTACCGTCGGGCTGAGCGAGGCCGAGGCGCGCGTCCGCCACGACGTCGTCGACATCTACAAGACTGCGTTCCGGCCGCTCAAGGCGACCCTCTCCGGACGCCAGGAGAAGACGGTCATCAAGCTCGTCGTCGATGGCCGGACCGACCGCATGCTCGGCGTCCACATCTTCGGCCATGAGGCCGGCGAGATGATCCAGCTCATCGCCATCGCCATGCAGATGAGCGCCACGAAGGCGGACTTCGACGCCACGATGGCGGTCCATCCGACGGTCGCCGAGGAATTCGTGACCTTGCGGACCCGCACCGAGCGGCACGTCCGCCCGGTGGGCTGACCCATCAGGGAAGGCCCGGCTCGGCCTTCTTGACGCCGCGGATCGCCGGGATGCGCACCGCGCGGTCGCGCACGGCGATGCGCCACAGCGCGAAGACGACGAGCCCGAGATGCATCAGCGCGTTCTGCACGAACAGGGCCTGGGCACCGAACCGCGCCATGAGGCTCGAGGCCAGGATCGGCGCCACGATGGCGCCGGCACAATAGAGGAACAGCATCCCCGACGAGATGGTCACCGCATGTTCTGGCCCGGCGCGGTCGTTGGCATGCGACACGGCCAGCATGTAGAGCACCATGGTGGTCGAGCCGACGGCGAAACCCAATCCGGCCAGGAAGGCGAAGGGATAATGGCTGGCGCCGGCCAGCAGCGCCTCGGCCAGGGCCCCCACGAGAGAGAACAGGATCAGCACCTTGCGCCGGTCCATCCGGTCGGACAGCTTGCCCACGGGATAGAGCGCCAGTGCCGTGCCGATGATCACGGCGGTGATGAACTGCGCCACCTGGCCGGGGCTGAGCCCGAGGCTGAGGCCATAGACCGGCGCGAGCGCCCAGAAGCTGCCGTTGGCGCAGCCGATCAGGACGGCTCCCACCCCGGCGACGGGGGCGGTTCGAACGAGCCAGGGCAGGCGCAGGCTGACCGTGCGCGGCCGCGGCGGCGGCTCGGCCTTGGTGAAGGCCATCGGCAGCATGGCGAGCGCGAAGAGGCCGGCGCTGATCGAGAACAGCACCGGCGAGCGCGGGTCGATGAAATTCAGGAGCTGCTGGCCGCCCGCCGTCCCCGCATAGGTCACGATCTGGTAGAGCGCGTAGACGCGGCCGCGATTGGAATTATCCGATTTGTCGGTCAGCCAAGCCTCGATCACCGCATAGAAACCCGAGAAGACGAAGCCGATGGCGTAGCGAAGCCCGACCCAGACGGCGGGCTGGACAGCCAGCGGATAGACCAGGGTGACGACGATCGACAGCGCCACGAAGGCCGCGAAGGCGCGGATGTAGCCGGCGCGCGAGATCAGCGCCGGCGAGGCCAGGGTGCCGGCCAGCATGCCGGCGAAATAGGCGGAGCCCAGAAGCCCGATGGCGACGTCGCCGAAGCCGTCGAGCTTGCCGCGCATCGGCACGAGCGTGTTGAGCAGGCCGTTGCCCGCGATGAGCAGGAGGACGGAATTCAGCAGCGCTGACATGGAAGAGGCGGTGGGCATGGCCTGCGGCGTAGAAAGGGAAAGCCGAAGCGCGGTCTGTCGGACCCTGATGGCCCGGCGCCTCGGTCCTTTGTGATGCATCCCGCAACGCGGCGAAAACATGGAGCTTGTGATTGTTTTTGCAGCAGAGTCGACGAACAAGGTTAAGCGTTGCCTGAAAACCGCACTCGACCCACCTCGACGATTCTGGACCCGCCGCGCCGGCGGTGTATAAGCGCGCCATCGCCCACATAATCGCGGTCGCCGAAGGAGACGTGTCGCCGCGCGGAGTACAAAGGTCATGGCCCAGGATCCGAGCCCCAAGGATCGCGTCACCCGCCCCGCCTGGACGCCGACGTCCTGGCGCGCCAAGCCCATCGAGCAGGTGCCGTTCTATCCGGATCCGGAGGCGCTCAAGGCCGTCGAGAAGCAGATCGCCGGCTTTCCGCCGCTGGTTTTTGCAGGCGAGGCGCGCAAGCTCAAACGGACGTTGGGCGAGGTGGCCAGGGGTCATGCCTTCCTGCTGCAGGGCGGCGACTGCGCCGAGGCCTTCGCCGAGCATGCGGCGGACAATATCCGCGACACGTTCCGCGTGTTCCTGCAGATGGCGATCGTGCTGACCTTCGCGGGAGCGCTGCCGGTCGTCAAGGTCGGCCGCATCGCGGGCCAGTTCGCCAAGCCGCGCTCGGCGCCGACCGAGCGGATCGGCGATGTGGAGCTGCCGAGCTACCGCGGCGACATCGTCAACGGCATCGAATTCGACGCCGCGGCGCGCACGCCCGATCCGCACCGGCAGCTCGACGCCTATCGCCAGTCGGCCGCGACCCTGAACCTGCTGCGCGCCTTCGCGACCGGGGGCTATGCCAATCTCGAGAACGCGCACCGCTGGATGCTGGGCTTCGTCGCCGACAGCCCACAGTCGAGCCGTTACGCCGAGGTGGCGGACCGGCTGACCGAATCGCTCGCCTTCATGCGGGCCATCGGCCTCGACGCGGAGAACCATCCCGAGTTGCGCCAGACGGAGTTCTACACGTCGCACGAGGCGCTGCTGCTCGGCTACGAGGAGGCGATGACACGCGTCGACTCGACGAGCGGCGACTACTATGCCACGTCGGGCCACATGATCTGGGTCGGCGATCGGACCCGCCACCCCGAGGGCGCGCACGTCGAGTTCTTCCGGGGCATCAGGAATCCGATCGGCCTCAAATGCGGTCCAAGCCTCACGGCCGATGGGCTCATCCGGTTGATCGACAAGCTCAACCCGGACGACGAGGCAGGCCGCCTCACGCTGATCTGCCGCTTCGGCGCCGACAAGGTCGGCGACCATCTTCCGGGACTGATCCGCGCGGTCGAGCGCGAGGGCCGCACGGTCGTCTGGTCGTGCGATCCGATGCACGGCAATACGATCAAGGCGTCGAGCGGCTACAAGACGCGGCCGTTCGATCGCATCATGGGCGAGATCCGCGCCTTCTTCGCCGTGCATCGGGCGGAGGGGACCTACGCGGGTGGCATCCACCTCGAGATGACCGGGAAGAACGTCACCGAATGCACCGGCGGCGCCCGCGCCATCTCGGACGCCGACCTGCGCGACCGCTATCACACCTATTGCGATCCGCGGCTCAATGCGGAGCAGGCGATCGAGGTCGCCTTCATGGTCGCCGAACTTCTCAAGGCCGGCCGGCAGGATCGCGCTCAGCCCTGGAGGGCGGACGCCGCGGAGTAATCTCGCGACGTCGTCGCGGGGCGGTCTTCGACCTCCCCGCGACGAACCGGTCGGCTCAGTTGTGCTGCTTGAGCACGGCCGACGCGGCAGTGTCGTAGGAATTCGTCGTGTTCGCGCCGGTCTGCGCGTTGTGGGCCGTCTCGGCTCTGGCCGAGGCAGTATAGGACGCGACGGACATGGCCAATACTGCAGCCGAAAGCGCGATCTTGATCTTGGTCATCGGTGAATCTCCTGGGTCTTTCTCGGTCGATACGCACGTCTTCTCTACGTGAAGGACGGGCCGACAGTTACAAGCGAGCGATGAATTTTAGGCCGCCGAATGGCCGTTGCAAGCGCGGCGGGCGAATCGCGACCCTGCCATGCATTCGCGTAAGACGAACGTTTGCGGAGAGAGGCCGGCAAGGTGCCGCAGGCCTCAGGAGGATACGCCCATGTCAGCGAACGAGAACGACAATCCTGCGCCGTCACGGGCGCGGCGCCCTCTCGGGGAGTTGCGCCGGCTTCTTGTCGATGCGCGGGCGGCCGACGACGCAGAGCCGATCCGAACCGCCTTGATCGACGTCGTCGACGGCCTGATCACGCACGTCCAGCATCAGGCGCGCGCCATCGACGACATGCGGAGCGACATGACCCACAAGCAGGGGATCGTCACCAAGATCGGTGGCGGCGAGTTTCAAGAACAGGAGACCGCAGAGCGGCTGCGAGAGTTCGCCGCCAGCCAGAATGGCGATCGATGGTTTCTCGGCCGTGACACGGCGACCGGGATCGCGCATGTCGTCCACAAAGCCAATGCGCCCTCCGGAGGCGCCGTCACCCATATCGAGCTCGGGGTCTTCCTGAACCAGGGGCCGTCGGCGCCCGAGATGCTCGGCCTGCTGCGCCTGATCGGAACGTTGGTGGCGTGACGGCGCCGGCCGGGACGTTCGGCGCGGTGGCGCGTGGGTTCGCTCAGGGTCCGCCGATCAGCGCCAGCCAGTCGTCTTCCGAGATGACGTCGAGGCCGAGCTCTTCCGCCTTCGTGCGTTTCGACCCGGCGCCAGGGCCCGCGACGACGAGCGTCGTCTTCTTCGACACCGAGCCGGCGACCTTGGCGCCGAGCGCCTCGGCCCGTGCCTTGGCCTCCTCGCGCGTCATCTTCTCGAGCGAGCCCGTGAAGACGACCGTCTTGCCCGCGATCGGGCTCGACGAGACGACGGACTCCATGGGCTCGACCTCGACCTCCGCCAGAAGCCTGTCGAGCACCTCCTCGTTGTGAGCCTCGGCGAAGAAGTCGCCGACCGCCTCCGCGACCACGTCGCCGAGGCCATCGATGGTGCGCAGCTCCGCGCGCGCTTCCGAGGCCGGATCGAGCGCCTGGCGGGCCACCTCGCGCAAGGCGTCGATCGTGCCGAAATGGCGGGCGAGGCGGCGCGCGTTGGTCTCGCCGACATGCCTGATCCCGAGCGCATAGACGAAACGGTTGAGCGGCAGGCGCCGGCGCGCCGCGATGGCGGCGAAGAGATTGCGCACCGACGTCGCGCCATAGCCCTCGCGGTTCGCGAGCTTGGCGAGGCTCGCCTTGTCGCGGGCTTCGATCGTGAAGATGTCGGCCGGTGTCTTGATGAGGCCCTCGCCGTAGAACATCTCGATCTGCCGGTCGCCGAGGCCCTCGATGTCGAAGGCGTTGCGCGAGGAGAAATGCTTGAGCCGCTCGACCGCCTGCGCCGGGCAGACCAGGCCGCCGGTGCAGCGGCGCACCACATCTGCCTTCCCGGTCTTGGGATCGGTCTCGCGCAGGGCGGCCGAGCCGCAGGCCGGGCAGGTCTCCGGAAAACGATAGGGCGCCGCCTCCGGAGCGCGGGCCTCGAGGACCGGCCCGAGGACCTGCGGGATGACGTCGCCGGCGCGCTGCACGCTCACCGTATCGCCGACGCGTATGTCCTTGCGGGCGATCTCGTCCTCGTTGTGGAGCGTCGCATGCTCGACGACGACCCCGCCGACCGTCACCGGCTGCAGCCGCGCGACCGGCGTCAGGGCGCCGGTGCGCCCCACCTGGATGTCGATGGCGAGCAGCGTCGTCGTGGCGCGCTCCGCCGGAAACTTGTGTGCCACCGCCCAGCGCGGGGCGCGCGACACGAAGCCGAGCCGAGCCTGCAGGCGGAGATCGTCGACCTTGTAGACGACGCCGTCGATGTCATAGGGCAGCGCCGAGCGCTGCGCCTCGATCGCGCGGTAATGGGCGAGAAGCTCGTCGGCGGTGGCGCCCGTCACGGTCAGCGGGTTGGTCTCGAAGCCGAACGCCCGGAAGGCCTCGATCATGCCGCTCTGGGTCGCGGCCGGCATGGCGCTCATCTCGCCCCAGGCATAGGCGAAGAAGCGCAGAGGTCGCCCGGCCGTGATCGTCGGGTCGAGCTGGCGCAGCGAGCCGGCGGCGGAATTGCGCGGGTTGGCGAAGACGGTCAGCCCCGCCTCGGCCTGGCGGACATTGAGGGCGGCGAAATCCTTCCTGTGCATGAAGATCTCGCCGCGCACCTCGCACACTTCCGGGGGGGCGGGGGCGCCGGCAAGCGTCTCCGGGATGTCCTTTATGGTGCGCGCGTTGGCGGTGACGTCCTCGCCTTCGAAACCGTCGCCGCGCGTCAGCGCCAGCACCAGTCGGCCGCGCTCGTAGCGCAAGGAGCAGGAGAGGCCGTCGATCTTGGGCTCCGCCGTGACGGCGAGCGGCGCCTCCGTCCCGAGCCCAAGGAAGCGGCGGACGCGGGCGACGAAGTCGCCGACCTCCGCGTCGGCGAAGATGTTGCCGAGCGAGAGCATCGGCACCTTGTGCCGGACGGACCTGAACTTCGGCGAGGGAGCCGCCCCGACCGTGGCGGCGGGGCTCTCGGGCGTCGCCAGCGCCGGAAACGCCTCCTCCAGCGCGACGAGGCGGCGACGCAGGGCGTCGTAGTCGGCGTCCGAGATCGTCGGCGCGTCGTCGCGATGGTAGGCGAGATCGTGGGCCGCGACCTCGGCCGCCAGCCTGGCGTGCTCGGTGCGGGCGCGGCGTTCCGTCGAGGGCAGGGGTTTAGGGTCGGTCATGACGTGGGGTTGCAGCGCAGCCGACGAGACGGGTTCATCGGAAAAGCCGTGAAAAATCTCGACGACCGTCGAGGATTCGGACGACCTGTCGGGTATGAGGATTATAGACGATCACAAGCGGTGAGACTGTCAGAAAGCGATAGGGCAGGGAGCCGTCGACATCGAAGCGGCGATGTCCATGATTGAAGCCGTCGGCGATCTCGTCGCATTTCCTGACGAGCTCTGAAGCCATCCGTTTGGCTGCGGCCTCGCCAAACCGCCAGGAGGATCGCCTGAGATGATTGCCCAGATCCCGAATTGCTTGAGGTGTAAGGTTAGGTGGCGTCAATCGGCGTTCTGAGCGACAGGCGTGCCTTTCTCCCGGTCCTTGAGGCCGAGAGCGATCGACTCGCTTATCATTCGATCGATGTCCTCCCGAGATACAGGTGCGCTGCGCCGCGCCTCCTCTTCCGCATCCCGCAGCGACTGAAGCAATGCCGCACGTTCAAGATCATAGCTGCAATCTTCGGGCATAATCGCCTCCTGCAAGGCCGGAAGATGCGCTCCTGCACCCTCTATTTCAACCAAATGATCCGAGAGGCTTATCGCTTTCGCAGCGCCTCGACGACGGGCAGCACCTTGCCTTCCAGCCATTCGAGGAAGGCGCCCCCGGCGGTGGACACGTAGGTCATGTCGTCGGCGACGCCTGCCGCGTTCAGTGCCGCCACGGTGTCGCCGCCGCCCGCCACCGACACCAGCTTGCCGGCCTTGGTCAGGGCGGCCGCCGCCTTGGCGGCCGCCATCGTGCCGGCGTCGAAGGGTTTCAGCTCGAAGGCGCCGAAGGGGCCGTTCCAGACCAGCGTCTTCGCCTGCTCCAGGATGGTTTCGACCTTACGGATCGACCGCGGCCCGATGTCGAGGATCATGTCGTCGGGGCCGATCTCGTCGACGCCGATCGCGCGCGAGGGGGCGTGCGCCTTGAACGCGGAGGCGACCACGGCGTCGACGGGCAGCACGATCTCGCATCGACCCGCCTCGGCCATCACCTTCCGCGCGACATCGAGGAGGTCATGCTCGCAGAGCGACTTGCCCACCGCCTTGCCCTGCGCGGCCAGGAAGGTGTTGGCCATGCCGCCGCCGATGACGAGCATGTCGACGCGTTTGACGAGGTTGCCGAGGAGGTCGAGCTTGGTCGAGACCTTGGCGCCGCCCACGATGGCGACGACCGGCCGCTCGGGCAGCTCGAGCGCTCGGGCCAGGGCGGCGAGCTCCGCCTCCATGGTGCGGCCGGCGAGGGCCGGGAGCTTGCGGGCCAAGCCCTCGGTCGAGGCATGGGCGCGATGCGCGGCCGAGAAGGCGTCGTTGACATAGATGTCGCCGAGCGTCGCGATGGCGTCGACGAAGCCGGGATCGTTCTTCTCCTCGCCGGGATGGAAGCGGGTGTTCTCGAGCAGCAGCACCGCGCCGTCCGCCAGGGCCGCACAGGCCTGCTCGGCGCGATCGCCGATCGTGTGGGGCAGGAAGTCGACCGGACGGCCGAGGCGCTCGGAGAGCGCCGCCGCGACGGGACGCAGCGAATTCTTCTCGTCCGGGCCGCCTTTCGGCCGGCCGAAATGGGCGAGCAGGATCACCTTGCCGCCCTTGTCGGCGATCTCCCGGATCGTCGGAAGGATGCGGTCGATGCGCGTCACGTCGGTGATGTTGCCGTTTTCCATGGGTACGTTGAGGTCGACGCGCACCAGCACCCGCTTGCCCGCGAAGGGCATCTCGTCGAGCGTACGGAAGTCGGTCATTGATGTGTGGCCTTGACAAGAGTGAATACGATGCCAGCCCCCACCATCCAGGTGCTGAGCACGGTGACCATCAGCATCCACCAGGTTGGGAGCATCGAAAGGCGTCCTTTGATCTCGGCTAGATCCAGGGCCTTAGCGCCCGTCAGCAAAACCTCCGTAATCTTCGGCTCAAGGCGAACCAAGATCGCTTCAACACGATCGATCTTGGCTTCTAGGCTGCTCACGCGTTCTTCGATCGACGGTTCCATAGAACCTCCTCCGGCGGAACCTGAACCACTTCGCCGGTCACGGAACGGAACGACCTGCATACAATTTATTCCCCTTGCAGCAGCTTCGTCAGGATTTGCCTCACGAATCGATATGTATTTCCGCAGTTCGCACAGACGAGGCTTATGTCGCCCGCTGGTAGCGGAAAACGGTTATCCAGAAGTATCCTGCCGGAAAGTGTCGCATCGAGAGGAGCTTGTCCGATGTGAAATTTATCGTTGTTGCAAACGGAACAGCGAAAATCCGGGAACCGTTCCGGAAAGCCGCCCGCGATTTCGTCCAGGCTCAGGTCCGGAGAAGACGCGCTCGCCGCATCGTCGGATGCACCGTCCATCTCAGATCAGCTTCGCCATCGCCACCGCCGTGTCGGCCATGCGGTTCGAGAAGCCCCACTCGTTGTCGTACCACGACATCACCCGCACGAAGACGCCTTCGATCACCTTGGTCTGATCGGTGTGGAAGATCGACGAACGCGGGTCATGGTTGAAGTCGGACGAGACGTTCGGGTGGTCGGTGAAGCCGAGCACGCCATTAAGCTCGTTGCCGGCCGACCTGCGCACCGCGTCGTTGATCTCGTCCGCGCTGGTCGGACGCTTGGCGACGATCTTGAGGTCGACCAGCGACACGTTGGGGGTCGGCACGCGGATGGCGGAGCCGTCGAGCTTGCCGTTGAGCTCGGGCAGCACCAGGCCGATGGCCTTGGCGGCGCCGGTCGAGGTCGGGATCGAGGAGAGGGATGCGGCGCGACCCCGGTAAAGATCCTTGTGCAGGGTATCGAGCGTCGGCTGGTCGCCCGTGTAGGAATGAATGGTGGTCATGAAGCCGTGCTGGATGCCGAAGAGGTCGTTGAGCACCTTGGCGACGGGCGCCAGGCAGTTGGTGGTGCAGGAGCCGTTCGAGACGACCAGGTGTTCGCGGGTCAGCTTGTCGTGGTTGACGCCGTAGACAACGGTGAGGTCTGCGCCATCGGCGGGAGCCGAGACGAGCACGCGCTTGGCGCCGGCCTTGAGATGCGCGGCCGCCTTGTCGCGCGCCGTGAAGATGCCGGTGCATTCGAGCGCGATGTCGACGCCGAGCTCGCCATGCGGCAGCGTCGCCGGGTCCTTGATGGCCGTGACCTTGATGGGGCCGCGTCCCGCATCGATCGTGTCGCCCTCGACCTTCACCTCGTGCGGGAACCGGCCGTGCACGCTGTCATAGCGCAAAAGGTGAGCGTTGGTCTCGACCGGCCCGAGATCGTTGATGGCGACGACCTCGATGTCGTTGCGGCCCGATTCGACGATGGCGCGCAGGATATTGCGGCCGATGCGCCCGAAACCGTTGATGGCGACCTTCACCGTCATTGGACACTCCCTGGAACAGCGGGGCGTCGGCACCCCGTCGATGATCGCAGCGCGGGTCTCGGCTCCGGCCGAAGGCCGGCGAGCGCTGCAGCGGCGCCATCCGCCCTCATGTCGGCCGTTTTGTAAAGACCCCTCGGCCCGCCCGCCCGACCCGACCCTGAGATAAATCGGTTAGCATCGACGTCGCGGCCGCTTCGCGATTTGACCTCGCGGGCGTTCGACGCCAGGGTTCCACCAGTGTTGCCGTGGGTCGGCACGGATCGCAGCGGGGTGACGCCAGTGACGATGCAGGCTGCGGCGGTGCCCGAGCCGCTTCAACGGGCTCTTCGGAGGCTCGGGTCGGCCATCGACCATCTCGAGGCCGCCGCCGCGCGGCGCGCCGAAGCCGATGCGACCCGCGGCAATCTCGACGACGAACTCGCCGTCATGCAGGACGACAGGGCGCGCCTCGCCGCGGATCTCGACGGCGCGCTGGCGCGGGGCCGCACCCTGGCTCAGGCCAATGGCGACGTGGGCCAGCGGCTCGCGCAGGCCAGCGCCGTGGTTCGCGACATCCTCGACGAGATGGCGCGGTCGCCGACAACGCCAAGCCCCGGCTGACGGAGCCACGCATGGCGCAGGTCAATGTGTCGATCGCCGGCCGCACCTATCGCATGGCCTGCAACGACGGCGAAGAGGATCACCTGAAGCGGCTCGCGGCGCGGCTCGACGGCAAGATCGCCGAGTTGCGTGGCAGTTTCGGGGAGATCGGCGACACCCGCATCACGGTCATGGCCGGCATCACGCTCGCCGACGAACTGACCGAGGCCGAGCGGCGCATCGCCAGGATGCAGGAGGAGCTCGACCGGCTGCGCGGCGACCAGGCCGGGTTCGACGCGCGGGCTGCGGCGACCGCCGAGGCGGTGGGCGACGCGCTCGGAGAGGCCGCCGCAAGGATCGAGCGCATCGCCCATGGGCTCAACGCCTCACGGCGAGAGTGACGGCGAAGCGTTCTCGAGCTCGATTCCTTGCGACGCCATCGCGGCTTGCATCGTCAGGCCTGCGGTCCGATAAGCGGGTTTGCTTGTCGGGTCGCTCCACCATGTCCCATGTCACCGGAAACCTCGCGATCGGGATCTCGCTCGGGCTCGTCGTGCTGGTGCTCTTTGCCGGCCTGATCAACATGATGCGTGGCGGCAGCTCGAACACGTCGCAGCGGCTGATGCGCTGGCGCGTCGGGTTGCAGTTCCTGGCCATCGTGGTCGTGATGGTGGTCCTCTATTTCAGGGGTTAGGCGTGGTCGTCCTCAATCGCATCTACACGCGCACCGGCGACGACGGCACGACCGCGCTCGGCTCGGGCGAACGGCGCCGCAAGTCCGATCCGCGGATCGAGGCCTATGGCACGGTCGACGAGACCAATGCGGCGATCGGCCTCGCGCGCCTCACGGCGGCCAGGGAGGCGCCCGACCTCGACGCCATGCTGGGCCGCATCCAGAACGACCTCTTCGACCTCGGCGCGGACCTCGCGACGCCCGCCAAGTCAGACGAGACGGAGGGGAAGGCCCTGCGCATCGTCCCGCCGCAGGTCGAGCGGCTGGAGCGCGAGATCGATCAGCTCAACGGCGTCCTTGAGCCGTTGCGCAGCTTCGTGCTGCCGGGCGGCACGCCGACGTCGGCGGCGCTGCATCTCGCGCGAACGCTCTGCCGCCGGGCCGAACGCCACATGGTCGAGCTCAAGACCAGGCCCGGCGAGGCGGTCGGCGACGCAGCCCTCGCCTATGTCAACCGCCTGTCGGATTTCCTCTTCGTCGCCTCGCGCTATTGCAACCATCTCGGCGGGGGCGACGTGCTCTGGGTGCCGGGCCAGACCCGGTCGTCGTAAGCGCCGCTCAGGGGTGTCTCGCGAACATCGCCTCGAACAGCTCTTTCGACCGTTGCAGGCCTTCCGTCGTCAGCACGACCGACTTGGCCTTGCTGGCCGGGTTTTCGATGAGGCCCATTTTGTGGAGCCGATCGAGCGCGTCCCAATCGAACCCCTTCCAGCAGCGGTTCCAATCGTGAAGGGTCAGCCACAGCAGGGCCAGGACCGCGTCGTCGATCTTCGCTTCGTCGATCTCCACGAGCGTCGCTCCAGGGTTCATATGGTTTCCCGTTGATCGTTTCGCGCCCTCCTCATCCGGTGCGTGCTACGCCAGCGCGCCGGAAGAGGTCGAAGGAACGATCGATCAGATGGTGCTGTATCCCGCAGGGACGAGCACGGCCGCCGGCAGGATGTCGAAGATTTGCGCCGCGCTCAAGGTGCCGTCCCGCGCCGTCAAGGTTCGTCCGCTCAGCAGATCCGTCCAGGATCCATCGAGCGACAGACCGGCGTCGGCTCGCCAAGCCTGCGCCTCGCATCGGCCAGGAAAGCGCGCTACGGCAACGATCATCGTCTCGCCGCCAGCACGTCGCTCGAAGGCGCAGATGCGCTGCGCCTCGGGGCCCCGCGCCACAGCAGCCTCATAACCGCCCTCGGCGAAGAGGGCCGGATGGTCGCGACGGAACGCCAGCAGCGTCGCGATCACGGCGAGCTTGATACGGCCGTCCTCCCAAGCGTCCACGAAACTCGCCATCGCGGCTGAACGGTCGCGACGGAACTCGCCCTCGACCGCGTCGAGCATGCGCTCGCGCGCAGGAAAATCGACCGCGCGGCGGTTGTCGGGGTCGACCATGGACAGGTCCCAGAGCTCCGTGCCCTGGTAGAGGTCGGGCACGCCGGGCAGGGTGAGCTTGAGCACGCTCTGCACGATGCTGTTGCGCGCGCCGAGCCTGGCGATCTTGCGCGCGAAGGGCCGGAAGGCCTGCAGGAAGGCGTCCGATCGCGGCCCGGTCAGCGCTGCATCGACGAAGCCGAGCGTGCCGCTCTCGTAGGCCTCGTCCGGCATGGCCCAGGTGGTATGGACCTTGGCCTCGCGCATGGCCTTGGTCATGGTCCCCTTGAGGCGCTCGGCATAGATCGTCAGGATCTCGGGATCGTCGCCTTCGAGAAGCTCGACCGGCCAGGTGCCCACGAGCCACTGTAGCAGGGCATATTCGTCGTTGCGGTCCGGCGCACCGCCCGCCCCGGCGTCGCGCAGCACGCGGCTCCAGGCGAACACCGCCTCATGCCATTCGGTGGGGATTTCCGACAGCACGGCCAGCCGGGCGCGGACGTCCTCGCCCCGCTTGGTGTCATGGGTCGAGGTGCCGAGCATGGTGGCGGGCCAATGCACGGCGCGGTCCCGGTTGGCCGCATGGAAGTTGTCGAGATCGACACCGAAATGGTCCGGATGGCCGCCGACCTCGTTCAGCGCGATGAAGCGGTTGTAGCGGTAGAAAGCGGTGTCCTCGAGGCCCTTGGCCATCACCGGTCCGCTATATTGCTGGATCTTCATCGCGAAGCGCAGCACCGCCATGCGGCTGTAGCCGCCCCGCGGCCGTGCGAGGTCGCCGATCAGCGCCTGCTCGAGAAAATCGTAGACGCTGGCGTCGATGGCGCGCTCGTTCGGCCGCGCCGCCTCGATCGCCCGGCGCAGTTCCTCGCGGTCCTCGCCCGTCGGCGCCGATACGCCGTCCACATAGGTACGGTAGACGCCGAAACAGGCGACGATCTCGCGCAGGGCACGGCGCAGGATGCCGCGCGTGAAGTCCTCCGTGGCCGGCACCTGCCGGGCAATGCGTGCCGCGCTGCGGGCGAGACGGTCGAGCTCGCTCGCCATCTCGTTGTCCATGATGCGCTTCTTGCACGAGCGCAGGATTCGGGCGTAGTCCGGCCGGCCTTCGATGAAGGCCTCGTAGGTGCGGGTGAAGCTCGCCTCGGCCGCCGGGTCGACCATCAGGCCAAGCAGGAGGTTCGTTACCTCGTAGCCGGTCGTGCCCTGGACCGGCCAGTCGGGGCGCAGCGCCTCGCGTTCGCCGAGGATCTTCTCGACGATGAGATACCAGTCGCTGCCGGCGGCGTGCGGCGCATCCTGGCGGAGCCGGTCCAGATAGGCCTTGGGATCGAAGAGGCCGTCGACATGGTCGATGCGCAGGCCGTCGACGACACCCTCGCGCATCAGGGAGAAAACCAGCCGGTGCGCATGGTCGAAGGCGACCGGAATTTCCATGCGCAGGCCGGCGAGATCGTTGATGTTGAAGAAGCGGCGATAGTTGATGTCGTCGGCCGCGACCTTGAAATGAGCCACGCGCCAGGGCTGGGCCCGGATCAAGCGGTTCAACGGTTCCCAGCTTGCCGCGTCGCCCGTCGTGCCGGCGAAGCGCGCGACCGCGGCCGCGACGGCCTCGGCAACCCCGGCATCCGAGCGCACGGCCGAGGCGAGCTCGTCCTTGAGCGCCTCAGCGCGGTCGGGCACCCGCGGTCGCCAGGAGGCCATATGCGCGAAGGCGTCGCCAAGTCGCTCGAGCACCGGATGATCGACGCCGAGAATCTTGGCATAATGGTTCGGAGAGACGGGCAGCTTATGGCTGTCATAGGCCCAGACCGCGAAGGCGCCGGTCTCGGCGTCGAATTTCAGCGCCAGGGTGCCGGCCACGAGCTCGGCGCCGTACTGGCCGCCGAGGAACGGCACCAGCAGCTTCTCGCGCAGGTAGGCCTTGTCGTTGTCCCAGTCGATGTCGAACCAGCCGGCATAGATCGAGTCGCGACCCCATTCGAGCACGTCGAGCCAGAAGGGGTTGTCGGCGCCCCCGACGCCGACGTGGTTCGGCACGAAATCGAGGATCTGCTTGAGGCCATGGCGCCGAAGCGCTTCGTTCATCCGGGCGAAGGCCGCGGCGTCGCCGAGCTCCGGATTGAGCGCGTTGTGGTCGACGATGTCATAGCCGTGCTGGCTGCCTGGCCGCGCCTTGAGATAGGGCGAGGCATAGAGGTGGCTGACGCCGAGCTTGGCCAGATAGGGCGCGAGCGCCGCGGCATCGTCGAAGCCGAAATCCGGCGTGAATTGAAGCCTGTAGGTGGCGCGGGGCGTCACGGGTGGTTCCTTAGAACTTGATCGCGGGCATTCCCTTCTCCCGCGAGCGGGAGACGGACCGAACCGACCATAACACCGTCCAGGGACCGAGCGTCGTGCCCTGAGCTTCGCCCTCGCGCCAGATCTCGTCGCCATCGAGCGGCGCGAAGCCGGTCTGCGGTTCGGCCTTGAGGTTGGCCTGCAGGGCGAGGTCGCCCTCCTCCGCCGCCCAACGAACCTCGACGGCGCTTTCGCCGATGATCGTGGAGCGCCCCGCATGGCCGGCCATTCCGGCCGCGAGGGGCACGACGCGTGTCCGCCGTACGCCGAGGATGCGCTTGAACCAGCCGAGCGTCTCGCGGTGCGGTCCGGTCTCGGCCTTGTCCCAATCGAGCTTGGCGGAGGCAAAGGTGCTCTCGGCCAGCGGATCCGGGATGCGCTCCCGCCTCGCCGCGTCCTGGAATTCGGGGAAGCGCTTGAACTCCTCGCGCCGGCCACGACGCACGGCGTCCGCAAGATCGCCCGAGAAATCGCAGAAGAATGGGAAAGGCCGACACGTGCCCCAGTCCTCGCCCATGAACAGCATCGGGACCTGCGGCAGTAGAAGATAGACGGCGGACACGGCCCGCACGGCCTGCGGCGGCGCGAAGGCCGTGATGCGGTCGCCGAAGGCGCGATTGCCGATCTGGTCGTGGTTCTGCAGGAAGGCCACGAAGGCCTGCGGCGGCAGGGCGGCGCTCGGCTCGCCGCGCTCCCGCCCGCGATAGTCCATCATCTCGCCCTGGAACGCGAAGCCCTCCGCCAGCGCCCGGCCGAGGAGCTCAGTCTGACCCTTGTAGGCGACGTAATAGCCCTTGTCTTCTCCCGAAGCGGCGACGTGGAGCACGTGATGGACGTCGTCGTTCCATTGTGCCGTGTAGGCCTCCGGCGAGCCGTCGGGCAGGCGTCGCAGCAGCGCCGATCCATTGTCCTCGTTCTCTAAAATCAGATGGACGGGCCGATCGGCCTCAGCGCGAACCCGCTCGGCGATCTCGCGCAGCAGATGCCGGTCGCTGTCGTCGACGATGGCGTGGACGGCGTCGAGCCGCAGACCGTCGAGGTTGAATTCCTCGATCCAATAGAGCGCGTTGTGGATGGCGAAATCGCGCACCGGGCGGCTTCGCGGTCCGTCGTAATCGATCGCGGCGCCCCAGGGCGTGTGATGCCGCTCGGTGAAGAAACCCGGCGCATAGGCGGAGAGATAATTCCCGTCCGGCCCGAAGTGGTTGTAGACGACGTCGAGCAGTACCGAGATGCCGCGCGCATGGGCGGCGTCGACCAAAGCCTTGAAGTCTTCCGGCCGGCCATAGCTCGAGTCCGGCGCATAGAGCAGCACGCCGTCATAGCCCCAGTTGCGGCGGCCGGGAAAATCCGCGACCGGCATGATCTCGATCACATTGATGCCGAGCCAGACCAGATGGTCGAGCTTCGTGATCGCGGCCCGGAACGTGCCTTCGGGCGTGAAGGCGCCAACGTGGAGCTCATAGACGACGGCCTCGCGCCAGGGGCGGCCATGCCAATCGTCATCCTGCCACTCGTACGCCGCGGGGTCGATCACCTGGCTCGGCCGATGCACGTCCTCGGGCTGGAAGCGCGAGGCGGGGTCGGGCACCTCGAGTCCATCCGGCAGGCGGAAGCGGTAGCGCGTTCCCGGGCCGGCTTCCGGCAGGGTCAGCTCGTGCCAGCCGCCGGCGAGCGCCTGCATGGGCCGGGCTGGCATCGTGTCGAGGACGAGGTCGATTTGGGCATGGGCCGGCGCCCAGAGGCGAAACCGTGTTCCCGTTTCCGGCGACCACTCGGCTCCATGCGGCATGGGGTGGCGGCGCGACAGTGCGCCGTCATCCCGCCCGCGATCGCGGCTCATTCCTTTTCCTTGTCCGCCGCACCGATGTCAGGGACGGGGGTGGCATGGGCGGTGTTGAGCCGCAGCAGCACGAGGGCACGCGACGGGATCGGGCACATGTCGCCGACCGCGAAGTCCTTCTCCGGGCGATGCGGGTCGGCGGTGTCGATCAGTCGCGTCCAGCTCGTGCCGTCGGCGCATTCGGGCATGGTGAAGGCGATGGCATCGCGCGCCGCATTGACCACGAGCATCAAGGTGGCGTGGTCGCCGTCCTGCGGCACCGAATTGATCTGGGCGCGCCCGTCCATCAGCATGCCGATGCAATGCATGGCATGATCGGTCCAGTCCGGGGCCTCCGCTTCGAGCCCGTCCGACTTGATCCACGTCACGTCCTTGACGCCATGCACCTCGTCGAACCGTCCGGTGTAGAAACGGTCGCGGCGCAGCACGGGATGCGTCTGGCGCAAGGCGGCAAGCCGCTGGGTGAAGGACAACAATCGCTTGCCCTGGTCGGTCAAGTCCCAGTCGACCCAGCCGATCTCGTTGTCCTGGCAATAGGCGTTGTTGTTGCCGCCCTGGGTCCGGGCGAACTCGTCGCCGGCGACGATCATTGGCGTCCCCTGCGAGAGCAAGAGCGTCGCCATCAGGTTGCGCATCTGCTTGCCGCGCAGACTCTTGATGTTCTGCTTGTCCGTCGGTCCCTCGACGCCGCAGTTCCAGGAGCGGTTGTCGCTGCTGCCGTCGCGGTTGTCCTCGCCGTTGGCCTCGTTGTGCTTGTCGTTGTAGGTGACGAGATCCTTCAGCGTGAAACCGTCGTGGGCGGTAATGAAGTTGACGCAGCTCCACGGGCGCCGGCCTTCGTGGTTGAACGTGTCCTCCGAGGCGCAGAGGCGCGAGGTGATCGTCGTGACCGGCGCCTTGCCGCGCCAGAAGTCGCGCACGTCGTCGCGGAACTTGTCGTTCCACTCGGCCCAGCCGGGCGGAAAATTGCCGACCTGATAGCCGCCCGGCCCGATGTCCCATGGCTCGGCGATCATCTTGACGGTGCTCAGCACCGGATCGAACAGGCACATCTGGAGGAAGGCGCTGTTGCGGTCGAAACCCGAGGGGCCGCGCGCGAGCGTGCAGGCGAGGTCGAAGCGGAAGCCGTCGACGCGCATCTCCATGACCCAGTAGCGCAGGCAGTCGAGCACCATCTGCATGACGCGTGGATGATGCAGGTTGAAGGTGTTCCCGGTGCCGGTGTCGTTGATGTAGTAGCGCTTCTGGTCGGGGATGAGCTGATAGTAGGAGGCGTTGTCGATGCCCTTGAACGACAGGGTCGGGCCCTTCTCGTTGCCCTCGGCGGTGTGGTTGAAGACGACGTCGAGGATAACCTCCAGCCCCGCTTCGTGGAACCGGGCGACCATGCCCTTGAATTCCTGCACGGCATTCATCGGATCGACCGCATAGAGCGGATGCGGCGCGAAGAAACCGATGGTGTTGTAGCCCCAGTAGTTCGACAGGCCCTTCTCGACGAGGAAATTGTCGTTGACGAAGGTGTGGACCGGCAGGAGCTCGACCGCGCTCACGCCGAGCTTGCGGATGTAGTCGACGATCTCGGGCGTCGCGAGGCCCGCATAGGTGCCGCGCAGGTGCTCCGCGACTCGCGGGTGGCGCTTGGTGAAGCCGCGCACATGCGTCTCGTAGAGCACGGTATTCGACCAGGGTGTCCGCGGATTTCCGGCAGGAGCCTGTCCCGCCTTGTGCGGGTCGGCGATGACGCATTTCGGCACGAAGGGTGAGCTGTCGCGTTCATCGAGAGTGAGGTCGTCGCCGGTTTCGAGCTGGTAGCCGAAGATGGCCGGGTCCCAGGTGAGCTCGCCGAGGTGGCCGCGGGCATAGGGGTCCATCAGGAGCTTGTTCGGATTGAACCTGTGACCATTCTCCGGCTCATAGGGGCCGTGGACCCGGAAGCCGTAGAGCTGGCCAGGACGCACCTCGGGAAAATAGCCGTGGAATATTTGGTCGGTATATTCCGGCAGGGCGATGCGATCGGTCTCCCGCGTCCCGCCCTCGTCGAACAGGCAGAGTTCCACTTTCGTCGCATTGGCCGAAAAGAGCGTGATGTTCGTGCCCCGCCCGTCCCAGATCGCGCCGCGCGGATGCGCGGATCCCGCCAACGGAAAGCGTTCACGGATCATCTGATTCATCTGTTCCCCTCGGTGGACGCCCAGCGTCGTCGTGAGCCGAAACGGATGGCCGCGGCCGAGGTTCCCAGGCTCGTGCCACAAAAACGACCGGATTGGCGCGAATCACCGAACCCGTCGTCGCAGTCCGGTGAAGGCTTGCGCACGGCCGGTCTTCGTCCGAAGCCTGCTCGCGCGTTGACTTGGCCCCATGGCGCCATTACGACTGCGCGCCGAGCCCGATAGCGCCTTCAATACACGGACATCGCTGCCGATGAAGATCCTCGTCCCCGTCAAGCGCGTGGTCGATTACAACGTCAAGATCCGCGTCAAGCCCGACGGCACCGGTGTCGACCTCGCCAACGTCAAGATGGCCATGAACCCGTTCGACGAGATCGCGGTCGAGGAGGCGCTGCGGCAGAAGGAGGCCGGCAAGGCCACGGAAGTGATCGTCGTGACCGTCGGTCCGCAACAGGCCGCGGAGACATTGCGCACCGGCCTCGCCATGGGGGCGGACCGCGGCATTCACGTGAAGGTCGACGGCATCGTCGAGCCGCTCGCGGTGGCGAAGATTCTCTGTGGGATCTGCAAGGCGGTCGAGCCCGGGCTCGTGATCATGGGCAAGCAGGCGATCGACGACGATTCGAACCAGACCGGCCAGATGCTCGCCGCGCTCAACGGCTGGGGGCAGGGCACCTTCGCCTCGAAGGTCGTCGTCGGCGAGGGCGAGGCGCACGTCACGCGCGAGGTCGACGGCGGCTCGCAGACCGTCAAGCTGAAGCTGCCGGCCGTGGTGACGACCGACCTCCGGCTGAACGAGCCGCGCTACGCCAGTCTGCCCAACATCATGAAGGCCAAGAAGAAGCCGATCGAGGAGAAGGCGCCGGGCGACTTCGGCGTCGACGTCGCGCCGCGCCTCAAGGTGCTGAAGACCGTCGAGCCGGCGGGCCGCAAGGGCGGCGTCAAGGTCGGCTCGGTCGGCGAGCTCGTCGGCAAGCTGCGCGAAGCGGGAGTGATCCAATGACGACGCTGCTCCTCGCCGAGCAGAAGGCCGGCGTTCTCAACGACGTGACGGCGCGGGCGCTGACGGCCGCGAAGGCGCTCGGCGACGAGGTCCATGTCCTCGTCGTCGGCGAGGGCGCCGCCGAGGCGGCCGAGGAGGCCGCCCGGCTCGATGGCGTCGGCAAGGTCCATGTGGCTCAGGGGGCGGCCGTCGGGCACGAGCTCGCGGAGCCGGTCGCGGCGCTTCTCGTTAAGCTCGCCGAGCATCACAAGACCATCGTGGCGCCGGCCACCGCCAGCACCAAGAACATCATGCCCCGCGTCGCGGCGCTGCTCGACGTGATGCAGGTCTCCGAGATCGTCGCGGTCATCGCGCCCGATACGTTCGAGCGCCCGATCTATGCCGGCAATGCGATCCAGACGGTGCAGACCGCGGATCCCGTGAAGGTCATCACCGTGCGCACGGCGGCCTTCCCGATCACCGGCGCCAGCGCGTCGTCGGCCAGCATCGAGACGATCGACGCCACGGACGACCCGGCGCTTTCGAGCTTCGCCGGGGAAGCGCTGGCCAAGCTCGACCGGCCCGAGCTGACCTCGGCCAAGGTCATCGTCTCGGGCGGCCGCGCCATGGCCAAGGCCGAGAACTTCAAGACCTATATCGAGCCGGTCGCCGACAAGCTCGGCGCCGCCGTGGGCGCGTCGCGCGCCGCGGTCGATGCGGGCTACGCCCCCAACGACTGGCAGGTCGGCCAGACCGGCAAGGTGGTGGCGCCGGATCTCTATATCGCGGTCGGCATATCCGGGGCGATCCAGCATCTCGCCGGCATGAAGGATTCGAAGGTCATCGTCGCCATCAACAAGGACGAGGAAGCACCGATTTTCCAGGTCGCCGACTATGGTCTCGTGGGCGACCTGTTCCAGATCATGCCGGAGCTCGACCGGGAGCTCGCCAAGGGCAAATAGCGTCAAGGGCAGGCTGACGGCTTCGTTCGGGGAAACACCATGGGTGCGCGGATTCAGAAGGTCGGAGTGATCGGCGCCGGCCAGATGGGCAGCGGCATCGCTCATGTGGCCGCCCTCGCCGGCTTCGACGTGGTGCTCAACGACGTCTCCGACGAGCGGCTTCAGGCCGGGCTCGCCACGCTCAACGGCACGATGACCCGGCAGGTGAAGCGCGGCCAGATCGAAGAGGGCGCCCGCGCCGCAGCGCTCGACCGGATCGTCACCGCGAAGGATTATTCGGGCTTCGCCGACTGCGACCTCGTGATCGAGGCCGCGACCGAGAACGAGGGCGTCAAGCGCAAGATCTTCTCGACGCTCTGCGCCTCGCTGCGCCCGGACGCGCTCGTCGCCTCCAATACGTCGTCGATCTCGATCACTCGGCTCGCCTCGGTCACCGACCGGCCCGAGCGCTTCATCGGCATCCATTTCATGAATCCGGTGCCCCGCATGCAGCTCGTCGAGCTGATCCGCGGCATCCAGACCGAAGCCGGCACGTTCGAATCGGCCAAGGAGTTCATCGAGAAGCTCGGCAAGACGCCGACCGTGTCGGAGGACTTCCCGGCCTTCATCGTCAACCGCATCCTGCTGCCGATGATCAACGAGGCCGTCTACACGCTGCACGAGGGTATCGGCTCGGTCGAGGCGATCGACACGGCGATGCGGCTTGGCGCCAACCATCCGATGGGGCCGCTTCAGCTCGCCGATTTCATCGGGCTCGACACCTGCCTCGCTGTCATGCAGGTGCTGCACGAGGGCCTCGCCGACTCAAAATACCGGCCCTGTCCGCTGCTGGTCAAATATGTCGAGGCGGGCTGGCTCGGGCGCAAGACACAGCGCGGCTTCTACGACTATCGCGGCGAGCATCCGGTGCCGACCCGATAGGTGATTTCGTTCGTTCGGATGAGAAAGCAACGGGCGGGTGGATGGTGAGGTCCGCGCCACCCTAATAAGGCATGGACAGGAGACTTCCATGCTCGATACAGCCCATCATCTCGACTTCGACCGCTGCCTCGCGGCGGTCCGCGCGCGTGACCCGTCGGCCGACGGCACCTTCATCGTCGGCGTCGTCACGACCGGCATCTACTGCCGGCCCTCGTGCCGGTCGCGGCCGGCGCTCGCGAAAAACCTCCGCTTCTTCGCGGGCACGGCCGAGGCGAAGGCCTTCGGCCTCAGGCCCTGCAAGCGCTGCCGCCCCGACGAGGCCTCGCCCGTCGAGCATCATCGCCTGGCGATCGCCAAGGCCTGTGCGACGATCGAGGCGAGCGAGGACCTGCCGAGGCTCGCGGCGCTCGCCCGGGAGGCCGGCATGAGCAAGCACCATTTCCATCGCGTGTTCAGCCAGATCATGGGGACGACGCCCGGCGCCTATGCGGGCGCCGTGAAGCTGCGCCGCTTGTCGGGAGCGCTCGAAGACGGTGCGCCGGTCAGCGAGGCCGTCTATGCGGCGGGCTACGGGTCACCGTCGCGGGCCTATGCGGCCGCCGGCGTGGGTCTTGGCATGACGCCCGGACGCAAGCGTCGCGGCGGTGCCGGCGAGCGCATCGGCTATGCCATCGGCGATACCGTGCTCGGGCCGACGCTGCTCGCCGCAAGCCCGCGCGGAGTCTGCGCGACGGCCTTCGGCGAGGATCGCGAGGCGCTGCTCGCAAACCTACGCCGCCGCTTCCCGGCCGCCGACCTCGTCGAGGACGAGCGGGTGCGGCCCTGGATCGAGGCGCTGGCCGACCATTTGCGCACGCCGGCGCAGGCGCTCGACCTGCCGCTCGATATCCAGGGCACGGCCTTCGAGGCCCGCGTCTGGCAAGCATTGCGCGACATCCCGCTGGGGCGGACCGCGAGCTACAGCGAGGTCGCGGCGTCGCTCGGCCGGCCGACCGCGGTCCGCGCCGTGGCCCGTGCCTGCGCCTCGAACGAACTCGCGGTGCTGATCCCGTGCCACAGGGTGGTGCGCCGCGACGGCAGCCTGTCGGGCTATCGCTGGGGGCCGGACCGCAAGCAGGCGCTGCTCGAGGCCGAGCGCCGGGTTGCCTCGGGCGCGAGCCGATGAGCATGGCCCTGGCGCAAAGCCCGTCGATCGAGGATCGCGTCGCCGCCCATCCCTGGCCGGAGGTCGAGGCCGCGCTCGACCGGGACGGCTGGAGCGTGCTGAAGGGCCTCGTCGAGCCCGAACGGTGCCGCGGCCTGGCCGCCCTCTACGACGACGGCCGTTTCCGCAGCCGCGTCGTCATGGCGCGGCACGGGTTCGGGCAGGGCGAATACCAATATTTCGACTATCCTTTGCCGGAGGCCGTCGAGGCTCTGCGGCGAGCGCTCTACACCAGGCTCGCTCCCGTCGCCGGGCGCTGGCGCGGTCTGCTCGGCCAGGCCGGCGGCTTTCCGCCCGACCTCGCCGCCTATACGGCCCAATGCCACGTCGCGGGCCAGACGCGGCCGACGCCGCTGCTCCTCAAATACGGTCCGGGGGATTACAACCGGCTGCACCAGGACGTCTATGGCGAGACGCTGTTCCCGTTCCAGGTCGTCATCCTGCTGAGCCGCCCCGAGGCGGATTTCTCCGGTGGAGAGCTGGTCCTGGTGGAGCAGAAGCCGCGCAGCCAGTCGCGCGCCACCGTCGTGCCGCTGGGGCAGGGCGATGCCGCGATCTTCGCCGTCAACCATCGCCCGGCCCGTAGCCAGACCGGCTACTACAAGGCCGCTTTGCGCCATGGCGTCTCGACGCTGCGGTCGGGCCGGCGTTTCACGCTCGGCATCATCTTTCACGACGCTGCCTGACGATGAGCTGGGACTTCCGCGCATGACGCAGGGACAAACCACGGCGCCCGCCATGGGCGCTGTCGACTGGGGCGCCCTCCTGCTCCTGTCGGGGCTGTGGAGCTGCTCCTTCTTCTTCTACAAAGTGCTGGTCGGCGCGATGCCGCCCTTCACGGTCGTGTTCGGGCGCGTGCTGATCGCCTCCCTGGTGCTCTGCCTCGTGCTGCGGATGCGACGCGAGGCGTTGCCGCGCGACCCGGCGCAATGGCGGGCCTTCCTGACCATGGGACTGCTGAACAACGTCATCCCTTCTCGCTGATCGTCTATGGCGAGACGCAGGTCGCGAGCGGCCTCGCCTCGATCCTCAATGCCACGACGCCGATGTTCACCGTGCTCGTGGCTCACCTCTTCACCGCCAACGAGCGCATGACCCCCGCGAAGGCCGCAGGCGTGGTGATCGGCTTTGTCGGCGTCGCGGTGATGATCGGGCCGGACGCGGTCTCGGCGAGCGGCCTGAGGGACCTTCCAGGCCAGATCGCCTGCATCATGGCCGCCCTATCCTACGGCATCGCGGGCGTCTACGGCCGCCGGTTCCGCGGCCTTTCGCCGCTGCCGGTGGCGACCGGCCAGCTCGTCGGCAGCACCGTGCTGACACTGCCGCTCTGCCTCCTTGCCGACCACCCCTGGACGCTGCCACTTCCCGGGCCGGGCGTCTGGGCGGCCCTTCTGGGCCTCGCGGTGCCGAGCACGGCCCTGGCTTATCTCCTGTTCTTTCGCGTCCTCGGCCGCGCCGGGGCGACCAATGCCTCGCTGGTCACGCTGCTGGTGCCGGTCGGGGCTGTCCTGATCGGCGCCGCCGCGCTTGGCGAACGCCTCGCGCCGCAGGCTTTCGCCGGCATGGCGCTGATCGGCGTGGGACTTCTGTCCATCGACGGGCGTATGCTGCGGCGCCTTCGTCGCGCCGCCGCAATTCCGGGCTAGGCAGGGGAGAGGGATCTATCGAGGACTATGCCATGCCCACCTCCCGCGCTCGCGTTCCGACCTCTAACGGAAGCAAATACCTGCAGCAGCTCTGCAGGCATTGGGAACACAAGTTTCCGGTCGAGAACACCGCGGAACGCGGCCATATCGATCTCGGGCAGGGGCGCGTTTGCGCCATGCAGGCCTCCGGCGATCTTCTGACGGTGGAGGCGACCGCGCAGGACCCGACGGGCCTGCCGGGGCTCGAAAGCGTCATCGCCGATCATCTCAAGCGTTTCGGCTTCCGGGAGGATCTGGTGTTTTGCTGGCAAGCGGCCGCGTGAACGGATAGCGTGGCGATCCACCTTGGTCGACAGCCAGATGAATCCCTTCCGATCCACCGACGGCCCGTTGGAGGGCGCTGACAATGATGCCCGCATCATCGTCATCGAGGATCTCGATCTCGACCTCAGGATCGGCGTGTTCGAGGCCGAGAAGCGGGCGCCGCAACGCGTGAGGATCTCGGTCGAAGTGCTTGTGAAACCTGCGAAACCTCGCCATGAGGATCGGATTGAGCGGGTCGTGAGCTACGCCGCGATCCATGATGGCATCGCGGCGCTGGCCGAACGCCCGCATATCGCCCTGCAGGAGACCCTGGCCGACGATGTGGCCCGCATCTGCCTCGAAGCGGAGGAGGCGGTGGCGGCCAGGGTCTATGTCCGCAAGCTCGACGTCTACGCGGACTGCCGCAGCGTCGGCATCAGGATCGTACGGACCAAGGGCGGCTAGGGGATCGTGTCTCGTCTCACCGGGTTACGCAAAGCGTTACGTGCTGATTGAAATAGCAGGTCTTGTCATCGAGATCATTCGATTTGACGACCCGTCCGAACGATCTCAATCCGTGTCGGTTGCGGCGATGCGCAGGCGGATAGAGGTCGTCGCCGACATTCGCGAGGAGAATCGATCTCCCGATCTCTATTGTCGTGTTCCTGTCCGGATGGATCGTGATTGTGCTGCCACGGGAGGTCACGGCGCAGGGCGCATCGTCGAGGGCGAGCCTGCCATTCATGGTGAGATTGCAGGTCTCGGCAAGGGCCGGCTGCGTCGCAATGGTCATCAGCATGATCGCAAGGGCAGCGTGCCGGGTCGTCACCATAAAGTCTCCTTTTCGCAATCGTGGAGAGCCATACCGCAATTCGGTCGGCCGGGGGAGGTGACATTCGGCGCCGAACCCTTCGGGTCCGCATCGGACAGGCGAGGCGGTCGCGCTCAAATCGCACGCCCGGAGCCGTCTGAGCGGTCATCGCCGGACACCAGCATGTCGTGCGTCGGCCGGTCGAGGACGGTGATGAGCCGGGCGCCCCGGCCGTAGGTGAACCAAGCCCATGCCCAGTTGAGATAGACGGCGAGGCGATTGCGGGTGCCGATCAGGAAGAACAGATGGACGGCGCTCCACAGGAGCCATGCGGGAAGCCCTTTGAGCTTCACCGCGCCGAGATCGGCGATCGCCGACGAGCGGCCGATCATCGCGAGCTGGCCGACATCCTTGTAGACGAACGGCCCGGGCGCCGGCGTCCCGGCCAAGCGCGCTGCGATCACTCGGGCCACGGAGGCGCCCTGCTGCTTGGCCACGGGCCCGACGCCGGGCAGCGGCTTGCCGTCCGGCCCCGACATGCTGGCGACATCGCCGATGGCGAAGACGTTGTCGTGGTCCGGGACCGAGCAGTCGGGCGCGACCATGATGCCGCCGTTGCGGCTCTGCGCCGCTCCGAGCGAGGCGGCGACCGGCGTCGCGGCGGTTCCGGCGCACCATAGGATGTTGCCGCAGGGGATGCGGGTGCCTCCGGCCACCACGCCCTCGGCGTCGATGAGATCGACCGGGGTGCCCGTGCGCACCTCGACACTCATGGCATCGAGCCGGCGGCGGGCATAGTCCGCAAGCGTCGGCGGAAAGCCCGCGAGCAGGTGCGGGCCCGCTTCGCAGAGCACGATACGGGCCGTGGCCGCACGGATGCGGCGGAAGTCGCGCGCCAGCGTCGAATGGGCGAGTTCGGCGATGGCGCCGGCCATCTCGACGCCCGTCGGCCCGCCGCCGACGATCACGAAGCTGAGCATGCGTCGCACCGCCGCCTCGTCGCTCGCGGCCTCGGCCCGCTCGAAGGCGGCGAGGAGGCTGCCGCGCACCTTCAAGGCGTCGGCGAGCGTCTTCAGGACATGGGCATGATGGGACCAGTCGTCGTGGCCGAACCATGAATAGACCGAGCCCGTGGCGAGCACGAGATAATCGAAGTCGACAGCGCCGACGTCCCTCACGGTCACGGTCCTGTGCTGCGTGTCGATCGTCGTGACCTCGCCCATCAGCACCGTGACGTCCTGCCGGTCGGCGAAGATGGCGCGGACCGGGACCGCGATGTCGGAGGGCGCCAGCGCCGCCGTGGCCACCTGATAGAGCAGCGGTTGGAACAGGTTGTGGTTGGTGCGGTCGATCAGCACGATCTCCGCACCGGCGCCTTTCAGTCCCTTGACGACGGCCAGGCCCGCGAAGCCGGCGCCGATGACGACGACGCGCGCTCGCGCCTGAGGTGAACGGTGGCCGAGATTGGTCATGAGCGCTGTTGCCGCATGGCACTGAACCCGTTCGCATCCCACGATATCGCATGGATCTGGCGTCCGGACGCGTCCTGTCCATGGTGCGGCGCCATGGAGTGCTCAGCCGGTGTCCGTGTGGCTGAGATGCTGGGCCCGGGCCAGGAGCAGGTCCAGGCAGCGGGCCCGTTGCTTGGCCGCGCTGTCGACGGGGAGGACGAAGCAGAGGGTGAACTCCGCCACCCCGTCGCGCCCGAAAATCGGTACGGCCTGGCACCAGGTAAAGCTGTTGGCGAGGCCGGTCGTCTCGGAAAAGCCCTCGCGCCGCGCCGTCTCGACGTCATCGAGAAAGGTCCGGATCGGCAGCACGCCGCCGTCGGGCAGGTGGAAATCCTCCGGCGGGACAAAGGCCCGGATCGCCTCGTCCGACATGTGGCCGAGCAGCAGCCGGCCGGACGCGGTCCAAGGCAGGGGAACCTCGACTCCGATCTCGCTGGTGATGCGGAAGGGTCCCGCGCCGTCGCGGCACTCCAGGACAACATATTTGTCGCCGCGCCGGCCGCAGCATTGTACCGTCATCCCGGTGTCCGCCGACAGCGCATCGAGCGCCTCGCCGATCCGACGCATGGCTGCGTCGCCGTGGAGATAGGCCGCGCCGAACAGGTGCATGGCGCGGCCGAAAAAGACCTGTCCCTCGGCCCCGGACGATTCCAGCATCTGCGCGTCCATCAGGCGCTCGACGATCTCGTAGATCGTCGAGCGGGGCGCGCCGAGGGCACGGGCGATGTCGCCGGCACCCATCGGCTGGCGACGGCGCTGCAGCAGGTCGAGCACGCCGATCAGCCGATCGATCCCGCGTTGCCGCCCGGCCGGATGCGGCGCATCATCGGGACGAATGGCCGGCGACACGCCGACATGAATGGGGAGAGGCGGCACTCTCAAGCGTCGGGTCTTCAGGGTCATGTAAATCGGCTTGCAGAGGCGGCACGCTGCGTCTAGCTTTCCTCGTCCGAAATGTCAAACGCGTGTCTGATATACCGGACAGAAAACCTGAGCCCCCGAGCGAAGGCCGCGCCGCCAGCTCGGAGCCGCCCAATCTCGGCGCGATTCACGGGAGGCTCCATGCCGAAACGTTCAGTTCTCGTGTCCGGTGTCGCGTGTCTCGCGTTGCTGGTGGGTTCGCTTGCCGCGCAGGCCGCGTCCAAATGCGTCAAGGGCGAACACAAGCCGCCGTTCACGCTCGGCTGGGCCAACATCTATTCGGTGCCGACCTGGATGAAGCAGACCCAGGGGACCATCGAGCAGGAGGTCGACGTCCTGAAGAAGAAGGGCCTGGTGTCGAACCTCGTCATCACCGACGCGCAGGGTAACGCCAACACCCAGATCCAGCAGATCCAGTCGATGATCGATTCCAAGATCGACGCCATCCTGGTCGACGCCGGCTCGGCCACCGCGCTCGACCGCGTCATCGCCGATGCCTGCTCGAAGGGCATCGCGGTCCTGAACTTCGACAGCCTCGTCGATACCGACGAGCTCACGGCCAAGATCGACACCGACCAGGTCGAATGGGGCAAGGAGGCGGCCGAGTGGATGGCCAAGACGCTCGGCGGCAAGGGCAAGATTATCGTCATGAACGGCCCGGCCGGCATCTCGGTCAGCGACGACCGCCGCAAGGGTATGGAACCCGTGCTCAAGGCCAATCCGAGCCTGCAGGTCCTGGCCGAGACCAACACCGAATATAACGTCGCGCCGGCCCAGGAGGCCTTCAGCAACCTGCTGTTCAACAATCCCGAAATCGACGGCGTGCTGTCGCAGGGCGGCGCGCTTTCGGCCGGCGCGGTGCTGGCCATGGACAAGCAGGGCCGCGACCTCGTGCCGACCACGGGCGAGAACTATGGTCAGTTCCTGCAGCTCTGGAAGGAGAAGAAGCTCAAGGGCTGGGCCACCATGCAGCCGAACTGGCTCGGTGCGCTCGCCGCCTACGCGGCCGTCGAGGCGTTGCAGGGCAAGGACGTCCCGGCCTTCGTCAAGGTGCCGTTGCCGATCATCGACGACGCCAATCTCGACAGCTATATCGCCCGGGCCAAGGATTTCCCGTCCGACGGCTATATCTATTCACCCTACGACCAGGCGCTGTTCGACAAGCTTCTGGCGCAGAAATAGGCGGTAAGCTGTGCCGGTGCTCGAGGCCCGGGAGGTCAGCAAGGCCTTCTTCGGCAACCCGGTCCTGAAGCGCGTGTCGATCGCGCTCGAGCCCGGCCGCGTCCATGCGCTGCTCGGGGAGAACGGC
>DATBEH010000038.1:0-1662 GCA_036276175.1 Lichenihabitans sp. | reverse complement strand
CTCGGCCGCGGGTATCGACGATCGAAAAGGACGCGGAGGTGGCCGCCTTCCTCCGCGAGTGCTTCAAGACCGGCATGACGGCCGCGCAGCTCCGTGCCGCGTGCGTCGAACGGTTCGGCGAAGAGCGGGCGCCCTCGGTAGGGCGCATCGGCGTCTTCCGGCAGCGAGCGAGGTGGTGACAATGATTGAACAGAACATCGGCCTTCAGACGGCCGGCGCTCTCGCGGGCGAGACTTTCGATCCGGCCGTCTTGCTCGGCCGGAACGGCCCGGCGCCGCTGCCCTACGCGACAGGACCGACCGCCGAGATGGTTCGCACCTTCGATCCTGCCGCCCATCTCGGCGACGCGGCCCGGCGCGGCCCGGCCATGATCGGCGACGGCAGGCCGCTCACGGCGCGGATCGGCGGCGTCGAGGTGGTGACGATCCCTCTGGAGCACTATGCGGCGCTGCTGAGCCCGCTGGCGCTTGCGCGGCCTGGCGTAGCCGCCGGCAAGGATAAACCGGACCCGGAGGGCATGCTCTTGCTTCTGCTCTCGCTCCACGCCGAGGGCGTGGTCTCCATCGGGCAACTCGCACAAGCGACGGGGCTCGATCCCCTGGACCTTGGGGTCCCCATCGCAGCCTATATCGGTACGCGGGCAGAGGTCACCGAACGGGCTATGCCGGTCGTGGTCGATGGCGAGCCGACGCCAGTCGATTTCGTGCCGACGCCGGAGGAAGCCAGGGTCGAGCTGCCGCCGAACCCTGCCGCAGTGCCTTTGACGGCAGAAGAGCAGGCAGCGGCCTATGATGCCGCAACGGCGCGGGGCGACGTGGTCGGCAACGCCGTCGACGCCAAGGGCAACCCCGCCGAACCCGCCGGCAAGGGCGAGGCGGCCTACGATGCCGAGCGCGGCACGAGCCGCAGGCGCTCGCGGCGATGACGGCGTCGGCCGAGCGTCCGGCGGTGGTCACCATCTCGGGCGTCGAGGTGGTCACCATCCCGCTCGCGCACTACGCCGAGCTGCTGGACTGCCAGCGACAGCTCGCCGCAGCTCGCCTGCCGCCGGAGCGCTTCCGAGCTGACGCGCGCAGTCGCATCGATCGCGATCCGGAGGTGGCAACGTTCCTGACCGAATGCTTGGGGCGCATGCTTCTGAAGGACGCCGTCGCAGCCTGTCGCGAGCGGTTTGGAGTAAATCGCTTTCCGCCGCAATCCACCGTTCAGCGCTATTGGGCGAGACTTCGCGAGGTCTCGGGTCAGTCAGCTCGGGGCAGGAACCATCTCGGGTGATTTCGGGTGATCCCGCATAATCCCGCCACTTATCTCTCATCTCCGCCAGATATCGATGACGAGTACAGCGCCGCTCAGGAAATCACGACACGAAGCACTGTGATGCGGCAAATCTGGTTGGCTAGCGGTTCCCGAACGGGCCTAGGATACCGGCGGAATCTCAGGCGCCGCCCGGCGAGCGGATTGAAGCATGCCGGCAATGGTGATACTCATTTTCACCTAAGTGTCTGTTTGGCGATCGGCTCGGGTGATGCGTGTGATGGCGACGGTCGTCGGGTGGTCGGGTCTCGTGCTCGGGGGATGCGCCACGCTCGATCGCGGGTCGACCGACACGTTCTATGTCGTCTCCGATCCGCCGGGCGCCCGGATGACGCTGTCGACAGGCGC
>DATBEH010000037.1:0-6246 GCA_036276175.1 Lichenihabitans sp. | reverse complement strand
ACAGGTGGCGCGGCTCCAGGCTGAACGTCGAGGAGCGTCGGGGGAGAGGCGGTCGCGGCGGCGTCGTTTTTGAGGTCAACCTCACCAGCCTTCCCGAGCCCCTTCAAGCCGCTTTTAAGGCCCGTAACAGGCCCGTTCAACTGCCCCTACGCCTCGGCGACGCGGCCTCGGCCGGGCGCCGCGAACGCCGGGCGATCATCGAGCCCATCATCGCCCATCCGGCCGGCTCCGCCGAGCGTCGGGCCGCCCTGCGCGCGGTTCTGGCGACGCCCGTTATCCGTGGCGGTCAGCGCGTCACGTTGCCGGAGCGAACCGTGCGCAATTGGGTCCTGGCCTTCGACAAGGGCGGCGAAGCCGCATTGCAGCGGAAGGAGCGGAGGGGCAAGAGCGATGCGGCCGTCGACGTGACGCAACGGTGGGACCGGATTGCGGCCGACTTCGCCGAGGCGACCCGCAAGGAGATCGCAGCAAAGCTCGACCGTTTCACCATGAGCCGTTGGGCCGAGGGCTGCAGCTTTGCCGTGGTGAAGCGCCTCGGCGAGGAACGCCTTGCCAAGCTCACTCGCGAGGCCGGTTGCACCCTGGCTGCACCCGCGCTGTCCGAAGCCTGCCAGCTGCCGAAGCATACGGTCGAACGCGGCCGACCAGACGGGCGCAAGGTCTTCCTGCGCATCCGCGACGCCAAGGGCCACGACGACAAAACGCCGCGCGTGCGCCAGACCTCGCGCGGGCAGCCTCCGATGTTCCGCGTGCTGTGCGACGCCCATATGTCGACGTCTACCTGCGCCGCGAGGACGGCTCGCTGGCGACGCCGAAGGCCATTGCCTGGCTCGATGCCTCGACGCATCGGCTCCGCATGGACCTGGTGCTGTGCGAGCCCGGCACGGGGCTCCGCAACGCGGACATGATCCAGAGTTTCATCGAGATGACGCAGGACCCGCACTGGGGCGTTCCGCAGACGCTGCACCTCGACAACGGGTCTGAATACAACTTCGCCGACATGCTCGGCGACCCGATGCGGCTTGCCGCGATCGGCTGCACCGTCGAGCCTGTCACACGCGCCAGGCCATACAATCCGGCGGCCAAGGGTCTCCTGGAAGGCGCATTCCGAGCGTTCGAGCGCTTGCTGGTGCCGATGATCGGTTCGGTGCCCGGCAACCGCATCCTGACGAGGTCGGCCAACCTCGGCAAGGCACCTCAGCCTTTCGACGGAACCTTTGAAGAATTCGCCCGCGCCTTCGCCGGCATCCTCGCCTTCCACAATTCGCAGAAGCAGAAAGGCGACCTTCGCGGCCTGTCGCCGCAAGGCGCCTACGCGAAGGCTGTCGCGGAGGGATGGCAGCGGGTCGACGTCGACCCCGACGCACTGCGCACCGCCTTTTCGGTGAAGGAGACCAGAACGGTCATGCGCGGCAAAATCAGCGTGGGCGGCGAGCTGTTCTACTGCGACGAGCTGTTCCGCCACAACGGCGAAAGGGTCACGATCCAGCGCCCAAAGTACCTCAAGTGGGACGGCATTCCAGTCTTCGATCGACGGGGGACATTTCTCGCGGTCGCCCGTCTCGACGACGAGCACGAGCGCGGCGCCGCAAGCGGCCCGATCGAGAGCGCCCGCCGACGCAAAGCGGCCTTCGACACCTCGGCCGAGCTGGTACGCGAGGTCGACGACGAGAAGGCCATTGCCCTGATGGTCGCCTCGGGTAAGGCGCAGCCGAGCCCTGTCGAACCCGAAAGCGCTGGCGAAATCCAGTTCGCCGGCCACGCGGTAGAAGTCGGGCGGCAACTGAGCGAAACGCCCGCCGAGACCCGCGATCGGGCACATGCCACCAAACAGAAAAACCAACGCGAACGCCTGGCGCTCTTGCGCAGCATGGGGGTGGCGAAATGATGGATTGGGATGACCTCGATCGCTGGCGGCATACCTCGGATTGGCGCCGGGAAGAAGAGGAGGCGGCTGCGCGCGAACTGCATCTGCTCCACGCGTTTTCCAAGGGAAACAGAAGCACGGATGACCTCGTCGACGAGGCGATGGATCTGCAAATTTTGCAGGACAGGTTCGAAATGCCCTTCATCGAGACGTCTGTCGCATCGATCGTCCTGAGCACGATCTACCGCTGCCGCCGCTTCGGCCAGAACGGCCTCATCATCGGTGCGCCAGGCGTCGGGAAGACGCGGGCGCTCGAAAAGGCCATCCGCAACAGTGAGGACGGCGAAGGCCCGCCGGTTGCCCTGGTAACAGTGACGGGCGTGATCGGCGCGTCGACCATGGCGCTGTTCGACGAGGTCGCGCCGCATCTCGGGGTCAAGCCCGCCACCAGCATCGCGGCAACGCAGCGCCGGCTGATGAAGCACACTCATTTCACGCCGGTGCTGCTCTTCGATGAAGCGCAGCACCTCACCAACAAGTCCGTGCGGGAGCTGCTGTTCATCAGCGAAAAGGCGCGGGTTCAGATGGTGTTCTGCGGCAACGCGGACGTCCTTAAGCTCGTCAGCTCTCGGCAAGCCGCCATCGCGCAGGTCTCGCGACGCATCCCGATCCGGGAGCAGATCGACTGCATCGACGATGACGACGCGGATAAGATCGCCAACCACTTCGGCGTCGAGGGCATGGACGGCTACCGGCTTTGCCGGAGGCTCGGCAACTCATTCCATGCGGACGGCATCGCCAAGGTCCTGAGCACGGCCCGCGACCGCCTGGCGTCCGGCCGAAAGACGATCCAGTCGAAGGACATCCGGGAAGCGCTGGCGCTATTCCCGCACTTCGCGGCCGGAATAGAGAGGGCCTCCTCGCCCGACACAGCGAAGCGGCAGTCCACCATGCGGCAATCCCGGCTCGGCGCTTAGACGCCCCGTCCAAACCCGACGCGTAGTCTCGGCCCATTGGCCGAGGATGAGTACCCGACCCTGAAAGGTACCTTCGATGACGCTTGAAGCACAGCTTGATCCTGAAACCTCGGCCGCCCAAGCCCAGAGCCCGCCACGCGAACGGCCGGTCCGTCACGGCCGGATCGTGTCGCCCGAGGCGGCGGCGGCGATCGATGCCGGGTCGGCGGCGGACGCCAAGGCCGGCGCCTATCTGGCCGAGGCCGAGAAGCAGTTCGGCTTCGTCGGCGATGGTGGCTTGATCGCGCAGAACCTCAAGGATCTGGCGGGCCTGTTCACGACGGCGCTCGTCGCCAAGGACGATGGCAGCGAGCTCGTCGGTTACGGCTTCGTCGTCGTCGATTGCATGCAGACGCTGGCGGCACGGCTGGCGTCGCTTGAAGATCGGGCAGGGGAGAGCCTGGCGCAATGCCGGCTCCAGGCCTCGCGATGATCGGCGCACGGCAGCTGAAGCTCATCGAGCATGCCCGGCGCCAGGTGGAGCTGGCGCCGGAGCAGTTCGATGCCGTGATCCGGGAAGAGGGCGGTGTCCGCACCACGGCCGAGCTGTCGATCGCCGGCTTCAACGGCGCCATGGACCGGTTGACGGTCCTCGGTTTCCGCGATCGGCGTCGACCGGTCCTCTCTTCGGAGACCCTGGCGGCGCTGGATGGTCTCTTCCAGCACGCCGACATGACGGCGTTCGAGGTGGCGACACAGTTGCGCAGGTACGGCAGCGTGAGTGACCTGCGCGAGCTGGATGGCGACGGCCTGCTGCGCCTGTTGATCTTGGCGGAACGACGCGGCGCGGTGATTGCTGCCTTCATCGAGCGTCGACGAAGCGTCTCCCACAAGCAGCTCGCGTTGCTTCATGTGGCGCGGGCGAAGGTCGACTATTCCAAGCACGATCTGTTGTGGGCGCTTCAGCACCTCGGCGGCGTAAACTCGGCGGCCGACCTCGATCAACGCGGTTTCGAACTGCTGATGGCGGCGCTGCGGGACCGCGGGTTTCGGCCCAAGGTAGTCGAACATGCCGACGTCCCGACCTTCGGTCGACGCCCGGGCTTCGCCTCACCGGAACAGCTCACCTTGATCTGTGACCTTTGGGCGGAGTGGTCGGGCGCGAGCGACGAGGTGGCGTTGAACGCCTGGCTCGATCGGTATCAGGGCGTCACCAACCTCCGTTTCCTAACTGCCGCCAAGGCCGGCAAAGCGATCACGGCTCTGAAGGCCATGAAGGCGCGAGACGGGAAAAAGCGGCCCGAACAGGTGAGCGCATGACCGACGATCCGTCCAGGCGCCGGCCGTCGAGCGACCCGCTTGCCGAGGCGTGGACGGAAAGGGCGGGCGGCATCACGCTCGCTCAAGCCAGGGTGTTGCTGACGGCCGCGCAATGGGCGGGCATGAACGTGAGCGACCTCGCGACCATGATCTGCGCTTTCAGCACAAGCGACCGCCCCGAGGACATCACGCCGACCGATTATGAGTGGATCATCGATCGCTTCGTCGGTTGGGGCTTCCGCCATCCGGCCTTGCCGCTCGTCTCGAGCGCGCAGTTCGCGTGCCTAAACGAAGGCCGGCGACGGCTCGGCCTCGGCGGCCGCCAGTTCGTGGCGGTGATGCGACGGGAGGCATCGGCGGCGGGACGTCGGCAGCTCGACGGTGTCGGCTTCCTGAAGCTTTGGCTGCTGTTCAACGGTCTCGGCGCAGGCGTGCCGGTCCCCGAGCCTGGTTTCATGAACCGAAAATACGCTGGCCTTCTCCACATGGCCGCCTATCGTGCCGGCGTGTCGGCCGACACCTTCGCGGCCCTGCGGATGCACCTTGGCGGTGTCCCGCGGCTGGCCTTGCTCGACCGGCGAGCCTTCGCCCGCATGCTGGCGAGGTTCGAAGCGATGGGCGTTCCGGCGCCCGACCCGGCGCCACTCGTGCCGGCCATGCCCGGCATGGCGACCCAGGCACAGGCAAACCTCATCTGGCGCATGTGGCTCGACCTCGACGGGTGGAAGGGCAATACGACGCCGGCGACGCTCGATCTCGCGATCGCGAGCATGCTCGGCATGGAAGGCGGGCTCGCCAGCCTCACGAGGGCCGGGACGCGCGCCCTGATCGACCGTTTCATCGTTCCGCGTATGAACGATCGGCGCGCGGCCGAAAGCGCCAAGGAGAGGACAAGACCCTGCGATCCGACGTAGGCTGGCAATCGGAGCCTCCGCCATGGAACAGCCGCCTGTCCATCCCGACAGCTACGATGCCCTTATGCTGAGACTATCGGAGCAAGAAGGCTCAATCGTGAAAGTGTGCATGGAGCACATGCAACGCACCCCAGAATTCACGATGGCCAATATGTTCGGGTGGGGCATTGCGGGACGGGCCTCCGCAATGACTTCCGGTTTCCGATCGATGATCGAGCAAAAGAATTCCCTTTGCGCACTTCCACTTTTGAGAATGCAGCTCGACAACGTTCTTCGCCTCTATGCCGGTTTCTTCGCAACGGATCACATCGACTTCTGCACAAAAATATTTCGTGGCGATCGCATCGATCGCATGAAAAGCTTCGATGGGCATAGGATGACGGACAAGTTTCTTGTCAAACGTGTCGCTGTGCAAAATCCATGGATGACGCGTGTTTATGAGACCACTTCAGGATATATCCACCTGTCGGGCAAACCCATTCAGCACGTCATCCGCGAAGAGAGCGACGGGACGCGTCACATCATCATCGGTCCTCAGGATAAGGATCGGCAACCTGAACAGTTCCTTGACCCAATCCTTTGCATGCGGCACCTCAACGACATTCTGGAGCACACCCTTTCCGATTGGTTCTCACGGATGTGTTCGCCTGACGGCAAGGTCATTCCGCATCCGGACCACGATACTGCGCAGAAGCGTCGCCAAGGGGTGGCGGGATAGCCACCCCCGAGGCAAGAAGATCCACGATGAGAAACAGCGGTCGAAGCGCGCCAGGCGTCGCACTCGGCAGGGCCCGCGATCGAGCCGGCCCGATCTCGTCAGCCCGTGATGATGAACGGGCTCACCAACACGCCAAGGATGTCGCCGGCCTCGGCCGGTTCCTGCGCGATGCCGATGCAAAAGACCTCGGCGCCCGCGGCCTTAACGGCCTTGATGGCGAGGCCGTTGGCGTCCGACGTGATCGGATCACCGGGCGCGATCGTGCCGCCGGCCTTCACGTCCGCCACCTCGGTGAGCTGGAGGTCGACCATGCGGTCGCTGCACACGCCGTCGATGCCGAGATAGTCCGTGATCCCGGCGAGGCCCGTGGTGCTGCCTGAGGCCTGCGCGACTTCGTTGCGGTTGACGGTGAAGGCCGCAATCGAGAAGGGCGCGATGGCGCCGGGGGCGACGCGGCTCTTGATGAAGCCT
>DATBEH010000036.1:0-87159 GCA_036276175.1 Lichenihabitans sp. | reverse complement strand
TCACCACACCCTGCGGGCCGACCGCGATCATCCGCGCGTCGGGCACCATGGCGTAAAGGCTGATCTTGAAGCCCGGCGGAAGCTTGATCGTCTCGAGGGTCTTCCTGATCGCATCGGCGCGCGGACCGGTCTGCGGCACCGAAACCAGTCCGCGGGCGCCCGTGGACTTGAAGTCCTCGAGCTTCTTCATCGTCGCGTCGGGCGCCGCCGCGGCGGAAGGCGTGTCGGTCGTGGTGGCGTCCTGTGCGAAGGCGGTCGACGCCGTCAGCAAAGCACTCGCGGCAGCGGCCGCAAGCCAGACTGATCTCATGGTGTCCTCCCCAATGCCCTTGGCGGGTCCGTTTCGACCCGACGGATCAGGGCGGAGCGAGACTAGACCTGCGTCTCGCCGCTTGCCAAGACCGCCTGGGCCGCCGTGGGTAAAAATCGAACGGTCGGATATGCGAGGGCGCCTTGCATCGCTTTGTGGCGGTGCTACTTTGGCATCCAGGCGGCGCCGCGCTCCGTGCTCCGGATCGCAGCTTGCCGACCGTCAGGGAGAGATCACCATGGCCTGGACGACCCCCGTTGTTGTCGAGCTCTGCCTCGGCATGGAAGTGACGAGCTACGAGTCCGCGTCCTTCTGAGACCGCATTGCGCCGGGGACCTGGGCTCAGCGGATGCGTGTCCTCGTCCTCGGTTCCGGCGCGGGAGGCGGCGTTCCTCAGTGGAACTGCCGGTGTCCGGTCTGCTCGATCGCCTGGGATCGACCTGGCGAGGTTCGCCGGCGTACGCAGACGAGCCTCGCGCTCAGCGCCGATGATCGTCGTTGGATCGTGCTCGACGCGGCGCCCGACCTGCGTCAGCAGATCATCGACACCCCCGCGCTGCATCCCGCCGGGGCAGGCCGCCATTCCCCGATCGAGGCGGTCGTTCTCACGAGCGGCGAGGTCGACCATGTTGCCGGGCTCCTATGCCTGCGCGAGGGCCATCCGTTCTCGATCTTCGCCACGGCCTCCGCCCTCGACGATATCGCGTCTTCGCCGATCTTCGGCGTGCTGAACCCTGACATCGTCGCGCGCCGCGTGCTCGCGCTCGACCGTGCCGTATCGGTTGCCGGCCTCGCCGTGACGCCCTTCGCGGTCCCGGGCAAGGTGCCGCTCTACCGCGAGGGGAACGAGGTCGTCGTCGGCGCGGCGACCGAGGATGTCGTCGGCCTCGAGATCGCCGACGACAGCGGCCATCGCGTGGCCTATGTGCCCGGCGTCGCGCACCTGTCGGAGGATCTCGTGGCGCGGCTCGGCGCGGCGGACGTCCTGTTCCTCGACGGCACGACCTTTACCGACGACGAGCTCGTCGCCTCGGGGCTGTCGACCAAGACCGCCGGCCGGATGGGTCACCTGCCGATCGGCGGCGAGGGCGGCTCGTTGCACCGCTTCGCGTCTGGCACCCCGACGAATAGGGTCTATATCCATCTCAACAATACCAATCCGGTGCTGATCGAAACGTCGCCCGAACGGGCGCTCGTGGCGCAGGCCGGATGGGAGGTCGCCCATGACGGCATGGAATTCGTCCTGTGACGCCTATCGCGGATGACCTGCCGCTCGACGGCGATGCCTTCGAGGCCGCCTTGCGCGCCATCGGCGCCGAGCGTTACCACGACCGCCATCGCTTCCATCGCCGCCTGCATGGCGGGGGTTGCACGCGCGGCGAGGTCCAGGCCTGGGCGCTGAACCGCTACTATTACCAGTCGATGATCCCGATCAAGGACGCGACCGTGCTGACCCGCATGGACGATCCGGCCCTGCGTCGTGCCTGGCGCAGGCGCATCGAGGATCACGACGGCTCGGGCGAGCGGGACGGCGGCATCGAGCGCTGGCTGCGGCTGACGGACGGCCTGGGGCTCGAGCGCGACGCGGTCGTCTCGACAAGCCTCATCCTTCCCGCCACGCGCTTCGCGGTCGAAGCCTATGTCGAGTTCTGCCGGACCCGCACGCTGCTCGAAGCCGTCGCCTCCTCGCTGACGGAATTGTTCTCCCCGGCCATCATCGGCGAGCGCGTGTCCGGCATGTTGCGGAATTACGATTTCGTGAGCCGCGACACCCTGGCCTATTTCACCGCCCGACCCGAGCAGGCGCAGCGCGACAGCGATTTCGCGCTGGCCTATGTCAAGCGGGAGGCGCGCAGCGCGCGCGAGCAGCAGGCGGTGATGGACGCTCTGCGCTTCAAGTGCGACGTGCTGTGGGTGCAGCTCGACGGGCTTTGGATCGCGTACGTGGACGGCGCCCCCCCGCCCGGTGCCTGGCGCCCGACGGCGGAGGCCGCGTGATGGACCTTCCGCCCGATTGCAAGCCTCATCTGCCGCGCGGCGTCCGTCTCCGCCACGACGAGACGCGCGGACAATGGACGCTGCTCGCGCCCGAACGCGTGCTGCAGCTCGATCCGGTCGCCGCAGAGGTGCTCAAGCGCTGCACCGGCGAGGCGAGCCTGACCGCCATCGTCGACGACCTGGCCGCGACCTTCGCGGCAGATCGGGCGCGCATCGACGCCGATGTGCGCGCTATGCTGGCCGGCCTGGTCGAGAAGAAGGTGCTGGCATTGTGACCCCGCGACCTGACGGTCCTGCTCCCCTGGGGCTGCTCGCGGAGCTGACGCATCGCTGCCCGCTCGCCTGTCCCTATTGCTCGAACCCGCTCGCCCTCGATCCACGCCGGAGCGAGCTCGACACCGCGACCTGGTCGCGCGTGCTCGTCGAGGGGGCAGCCCTGGGCGTCCTTCAGGTTCACCTGTCCGGCGGCGAGCCTCTCGCCCGGCGCGATCTCGAGGCGATCGTCGCGCAATGCGCCCGCACGGGCCTCTATTCCAACCTCATCACTTCCGGCATCGGCCTCTCCGATGTCCGCATGGCGGCGCTGGCGGAGGCCGGCCTCGACCACGTCCAGCTGTCGATCCAGGATGTCGAACCGCAGTCGGCCGACCATATCGCGGGCTATCCGGGCGCCCTGGCGCGCAAGCGCGACGCGGCGGCGCGGGTCGTGGCCTGCGGCCTGCCGCTGACCGTCAATGCCGTGATCCACCGGGCCAATGTGGCGCGGGCGGGGGCGATGGTGGACCTCGCCATCGCGCTCGGCGCGCGCCGCGTCGAGATCGCCCATGCCCAATATTACGGCTGGGCCGCCGTGAACCGCGACGCGCTCATGCCGAGCCGCGCCGAGGCCGAGCACGCCATTGCCGAGATCGAACGGCTCAAGGCGGTCCACGCCGGCACGATCGTGATCGACCATGTCGCCCCCGATTTCCACGCGCGCTATCCCAAGGCCTGCATGGGCGGCTGGGCGAAGAAGACGCTCAATGTCACGCCCTCCGGCAAGGTGCTGCCCTGCCACGCCGCCGAAAGCCTGCCGGGGCTTGCCTTCCCCAATGTCGAGGAGGCGAGCCTCGACGAGATCTGGTGGGAGTCCCCGGCGTTCCAGAGCTATCGCGGGGTCGACTGGATGCACGAACCCTGCCGCTCCTGCGCCCGCAAGACCGTCGATTTCGGCGGCTGCCGATGCCAGGCGTTCGCGCTGACCGGGGACGCCCGCAACGCCGACCCCGTCTGCGTGCTCTCGCCGCATCACGAGGTGGCGGCGGCGGTCTCGGCGAACGTCGTGTCCCGCGCTGCCCGCACGGATTATGTATTCCGCGACTACGCCGCCGGCCAGCGCGCTGGAGCTCAAATCGGATGACGCGTTCTTCGGGGGTGGCCAGGGCCCGGATCGTCGGGAGTCCGAACGGACCACGATTGCGTAGGACTGGGATCGCCCTCCTCTTTGTCGCGGCCCTGCTGGCCGCCGGCCCGGCGGCGGCGCGCGGCACCTACAGGTCCGCCGTCGTCGCGCTTGCCCTGTGGAGCGATCCGGTGTTCCGCTCGGAGGCGACCGGTGCGGCGAAAATCGTCGCGGCGCGGTTCGGGCATGGCGGACCTGTCGTCATCCGCGTCAATACCCCGGCCAGGCTCGCGGCCGGGCCGGAGGGGATCGCGTCGGCCCTCGCGGCAGGCGGCCGGGGCCTCGACCCGCAGCGCGACGTGCTCTTCATCATCCTCACCTCGCATGGCGCACCTGGAGGCATCGCCGAGAAGGGCGGCGGCCGGACCGGCCTCCTGCCACCCGACGACCTCTCAGCACTGCTCGCCCGAAGTCCGGTGCGCCACAAGGTGCTGATCGTCTCGGCCTGTTTCGCCGGGACCTACACGGCCCTCGCCAGCGACGACACGCTGGTGATCACGGCCGCCGATGCCACCCACACGTCCTTCGGTTGCGTGCCGGAGGCCAGATGGACCTATTTCGGCGACGCCTTCTTCAATCATGCCCTGCGCCAGGATGATTCGATCCTGAAGGCCTTCGCCGACGCCCGCGGCATCGTGGCCGCCCGCGAGACCAGCGAGGGGCTGACCCCGTCGAACCCGCAGATCGCCGGCGGCAACGCGGTTCTGGCGATCCTGAACGAGGGTGCGTCCCGCTGACGAGGGATGGCACGTCGCCTTTCGGCCTGACCCCGCAAGGCCTATATGCTACAAGATCGTGGCGTGGCCCGGACGGCGCGTGATTCCCGCTCCGCGGGCGGGCAGAAGGCGTCCTCGACCCTCGCACGGACGCTGCGGTCTCCCGGATGAGGCGGGACTGTCGCGCCGGTCTTCATGGCCGCCTCGCTGCGTCGCGCGCGAGGGCCGGCCGTCGTCGCATTCGCGTCGTCCCGCGCGTTCCCTTCGGCTTCCGTGAGGGGTGCTGCGGGCGGCCTATGGTGGAGCCGATCCTCCAGGATCGGAGAAAGTTGCCGATCGATGTCCCAGCCGCCCCTGCCGTCCATTCCTGAGGAGCCGTCGCCCGACGATTACGGCGCCAGCTCGATCAAGGTGTTGCGCGGCCTCGATGCGGTGCGCAAGCGTCCGGGCATGTATATCGGCGACACCGACGACGGCTCGGGTCTCCACCACATGATCTACGAGGTGGTGGACAACGCGATCGACGAGGCGCTCGCCGGCCATGCCACGCTGGTGACCGTGACGCTCAATCCGGACGGCTCCTGCACCGTCACCGACAATGGCCGCGGCATCCCGACCGACATCCATGCGGAGGAGGGGGTGTCGGCAGCCGAGGTCATCATGACCCAGCTCCATGCCGGAGGTAAGTTCGACCAGAACAGCTACAAGGTTTCGGGCGGCCTGCACGGCGTCGGCGTGTCGGTGGTCAATGCGCTTTCGGCCTGGCTCAAGCTGCGCATCTGGCGCGACGGTCGCGAGCATGTCGTCGGCTTCGCGAATGGCGACGTGACGGGGCCGCTCGAGGTGACCGGACCCGCGCCCGACGACGGCGGCCGCCCGAAGCGCGGGACCGAAGTCACCTTCCTGCCGTCGCAGGAAACGTTCCGACGGGTGACGGACTTCGACTATGCCACGATCGAGCACCGGCTGCGCGAGCTGGCCTTCCTGAACTCCGGCGTGCGGGTCGTCCTGACCGATGCGCGCCATGCCGAGGTCAAGCGCGAGGAGCTCTACTACGAGGGCGGCCTCGAGGCCTTCGTGCGCTACCTCGACCGCGCCAAGTCGCCGCTGATCGACAAGCCGATCCTGACGCGGGGCGAGAAGGACGGGATCACGGTCGAGGTCGGGCTGTGGTGGAACGACAGCTACCACGAGAACGTGCTGGTCTTCACCAACAACATCCCGCAACGCGACGGCGGCACGCATCTCGCCGGCTTCCGCGGCGCGCTGACCCGCCAGGTGACGGGCTATGCCGAGCGCTCGGGCATCGCCAAGAGGGAGAAGGTCGACGTCACCGGCGACGATTGCCGCGAGGGCCTGACCTGCGTCCTGTCGGTCAAGGTGCCGGACCCGAAATTCTCCTCGCAGACCAAGGACAAGCTGGTCTCCTCCGAAGTCCGGCCGGTGGTCGAGAGCATCGTCAACGACACGCTCGGCCGGTGGTTCGAGGAGCATCCGGCCGACGGCAAGATCATCGCCACGAAAGTGTCCGAGGCGGCGGCGGCGCGCGAGGCGGCCCGCAAGGCGCGCGAGCTGACGCGGCGCAAGGGCGCGCTCGACGTCGCCAACCTTCCCGGCAAGCTCGCAGACTGTCAGGAGCGCGACCCGGCGCTGGCCGAGCTGTTCCTGGTGGAGGGCGATTCGGCCGGCGGCTCGGCCAAGCAGGGCCGCAACCGCGAATACCAGGCGGTCCTGCCGCTGCGCGGCAAAATCCTCAACGTCGAGCGCGCCCGCTTCGACAAGATGCTGTCCTCCCAGGAGATCGGCACGCTGATCACCGCGCTCGGCACCGGCATCGGCCGGGAGGACTTCAATCCCGACAAGCTGCGCTACCACAAGATCATCATCATGACCGACGCGGATGTCGACGGCTCGCACATCCGCACGCTGCTGTTGACCTTCTTCTTCCGGCAGATGCCGCAGCTGATCGAGCGGGGGCATGTCTATATTGCCCAGCCGCCGCTCTATAAGGTCAAGCGCGGCCAGTCCGAGCAATATCTCAAGGACGAGCGGGCGCGCGAAGACTACCTGACCGACAACGGCCTCGACGGCGCCGTGCTGCGCCTCGCCTCCGGCGAGGAGCGAGCCGGCGGCGATCTCAAGGCGCTGGTCGACGAGGCGCGCCTGGTGCGGGCCGTGCTGGCGCAGCTTCACCACCGCTACGACAGGTCCGTGGTCGAGCAGACCGCGATCGCGGGGGCGCTGAAACCCATCGCGTCGATCGGCGAGGAGGAGGCGGCGACGCTGGCCGAGGAGATCGCCGGCCGCCTCAACGCGCTTGCCGAGGAGACCGAACGCCATTGGGAGGGGGCCGTCGAGAACAACGGCTATGTCTTCGCCCGCACGCTGCGCGGCGTGCGCGACGCCGCCATTCTCGACGCCAACCTCCTGGCCTCGGCCGAGGCGCGGCGGCTCGATGAGCACGGCGCCTCCATGGGCGAGGTCTATGGCCGCCCGGCCGCCTTCGTCCGCAAGGCCGACACGGTGCCGGTGGCGGGGCCGAGCGCCCTGGTCGAGGCCGTGATGGCGGCGGGCGGCAAAGGCATCAGCCATCTGCAGCGCTACAAGGGCCTCGGCGAGATGAACCCCGAGCAGCTCTGGGAGACGACGCTCGACCGCAACGTCCGCTCGCTGCTGCAGGTCCGGATCAAGGAGGTCGACGAGGCCGACGACATGTTCGTCAAGCTGATGGGCGACGTGGTCGAGCCGCGGCGCGAGTTCATCCAGGACAACGCGCTGAACGTCGCCAACCTCGACGTTTGATACGGGTTCCGCCCGATCCACTCGTCGCGTGATTCCGAGCCGCGAATTATTCTTCCGGCTCCGTCGTGAACTGAAGCGGGTAGCCCTTGGCGCGCCCGGCTTCGGTCGCCCGCGTCGCCTTGGTCTCGGCGATGTCCTTCGGATAGACAGCGATGACGCATGACCCGCGCTTGTGCGCGGTGATCATGACGCTGTAGGCCGTCGCCTGTCCCATCCGAAACTCGGTCTTCAGTACGACGACCACGAATTCACGCGGCGTGTAATCGTCATTGACGAGGATGACCTTGTGCAGGCGCGGTCGCTCGAGCTTCGGCCGGAGCTTGGGCGGTGAATCGACGATGACGGCGGGCATGGCGGCAGCGACCCGGCGAGAGCCATTGGTTTCGAGGGAATTCGAACGTCTCTCCGGAAGTTGCGCGGCCAACCGCTCTTTCAAGAGGACGAGGTCTGGCCTTGCGCAAGTGTGCCCCGCAGCGCGTCGGGAACCCGCTTCATTCTGTGAGTATTATGGCTTCGGGCGTGAAGACTTGATGGAGGCAGGATTGAGGACGTCAGTTTCGTTCATCGCCGCGGTCGCCCTGAGTTGGCAATGTCTGCCGGCAATCGCACAAACTGTTCACAGCAATGATTCGGGGGGCGCCACGTCGGGCACGGGTGAAGGCGCCGGGGGAGGCCAGGTCCGGCCCAAGCAGGGCGCCGGCCAGGGCCAGACACAGCCTCAGCCTTCGAAGGGCGCTACGCAAGGCCAGATGAAGCAAGGCGAACCTCCGAAGGGCGGCACGCAGCAGGGCCAGACGCAGCCGCAGCCTCCGAAGGGCGAGATCGTGCCGGGACAGAAAAAGGCGGAGCCCTCGAAGGGCGAGACCGCGCCGGGACAGAAAAAAGCGGAGCCTCCGAAGGGCAAAGCCGACCAGGGAGAGATGCGTCCGGGCGAGCCGCGCAAAGGCGAAGCGGGTAAGGCCGAGCCTCAGCCGAACAGGGCCAACCAGGGCGGGGTCCGTCAGGGCGAACCGAAAAAAGGCGAGGCGGGCCAGACGTCCCGCAAGCCCGCGCAGGTGAATGTCCAGATCCGTCCGGAACAGCGGACCCGGATCGTCGAAACGGTGAAGACCCTCGGGATCCGCCCCGTCGCCCACATCGGCGTGACCATCGCGGTTGGCACGGTCGTGCCCCGCACCGTCGAGCTACGCCCCTTGCCGGCGCAGATCATCGAGATCATACCCGAATTCAGGCGGTACCGGTTCTTCCTCGCTCCCAGCGAGATCGTCATCGTCGATCCAGGTACCCTCGAGATCGTCGACGTCATCCCTCTGGGCTGATGGTCTCCGATCGTGCCGGTGACATCGGATCCGCGACGTCGCACGAGGATGTTCAGCGTCGCGGGCTGGCTTGATCCGACGGCCGCATGCGTCGGCGAACGCGCTCAGGCCGGCTGGATCAGGCGGGTCTTCCATCTCCGCTGCGGCGATCCGTGCCGGGACGGCGACATGATCCGCTGTCGCGGCGCCGCCATCGCGGCCAGGACGCGTCGGGCGTCGATGCGCTATCTCCTCCATGCCGAGGCGGTGGGCAGATCGGGTGCCGACCAAGTCATTCCGCGCCGGCCATTATCGATCAGGATAAAGCGCGTGCGCGGCGTTCGAAATCGCTGATCAGGTTCCGACGGCCGGTGGCGAGTACTTCGCTGATTTTGCCCTGGTCATCGCCTGTTGAGCTTCCGCAGCGGTTATCAGCTTTGTCGTCTTGATCCGGGAAAAGGAGCCCGATGCCCCCACCGCCAAGCTGATCGCCATTACGACGCTGTCATCGGGCGCTTCGCACAGAAGGATGAAGTCACTGTCGCCCAAGGCAAAGAAGAAGTGGTAGAATGTCCCTCCGAGCGACTCGACCACGCTCTTCGCCTGCACGCTCCGATCGGTCGGCGATGCCACCATCGCCTTGGCGGACGCGCCCGTGTAGCTCCCCTCGATGAGATAATGGCTCATGCGTTCCTCCCCATGGGGTCGTGCCTCGACGGGCACGCCTCCGATCGCACTATAGTCGGATCGGTGCTCGAACGCTTTGCCTTTTGTCGATTCCACGCTCCCCGCGCTTCATGCCCGAGTCCACCGAGGACACGGCGTCGTTCGCCACCGGCACAGGCACCATGCGGATCGAGGTGGATCACGTCACGCCGTGCGCGGGCCAGGCCGAGGCGCGTCAGGCCGGGGCGGTCGACAGCCACCAGCCCTCGCCGGCGAGCCACGCGGTCGCGTCGGGACTGCTGTTGCGGCGCAGCGAACGCACCGCCTCCCAGCCGCCACCGTCGAGGGCGCGCCGCAGGCGCCGGTCGGCCTCCCCATCCTCGCCGCCTTGGCAGCCGATGAAACTCACAGGGGTGACGATCGTCGCCGGCCACGTCGTGCCGGCCATCGGCCGCTCGATCCTCAGCATGCAGCCGAAGCTGCCGCTCGGCTGAAGCGGGAAGATCAGCCGGCCGCCTGGGCGAAGCGCGTCGAGCCAGGGGCTCGGGGGCCATGGCAGACCGGCATTGACATAGATGGCATCGGCCTTCGGCAGATCCTCGGCGAGGCCGGAACGCCCCTCGACCGTCACCTGGGCCAGGGCCTTGAGGTTGCGGGCGGCCCGTGCGGCGAGGTCGGGCTCGATTTCGAAGGCATGGACCCGGCCGCCGGGGCCGACGAGCCAAGCCAGGATGGCGCTGTAGTAGCCGACGCCGGCGCCGATGTGCAGCACGGTCTCGCCCGCGCGGAGCGCCAGCGCGTCGAGACAGCGGGCGTGCAGGCTCGGCTCGCCGATATTGATGCCGCGGGCGGCGTCGATCGCCACCAGCGTGTCCTGGTAGAGATAGGCGATGTCGTCGTCGGGCGTCTCGACGTAGCCGGTGCCCGGGACGTTGACCGACCAGGGTCCAGGCCCGGCGAAGGCCTCGCGCGGCACGCCCGCGAACGCCTCGACGATCCGCGGATCGGTGGCGCGGCCGCGCCCCGCGACCTGGCGGGCGAAGAATTGGCGCAGCCTCGCCGACCTGTCAGGCGTCTTCGTCATCCGTGGCCTCGACTTGCCGCCGCCGTCTCCGCATGACCGCTATTGCTTCGAACCGGCGAAACGATCCGTCGCGCGGACCAGGCGATCGACGATGCCGGGCTCGCTGAAGGCGTGGCCGGCGTCCGGCACAAGCTCGAACCGGGCCTCCGGCCAGGCACGATGCAGGTCCCAGGCGGTGCGCGCCGGCGTCGCGATATCGTATCGCCCCTGGACGATGACCCCGGGAATGCCTCGCAGCCGCGCTGCATCGGCGATCAACTGGCCTTCCGCGAAGAAGCCCTTGTTGACGAAATAATGGTTCTCGATGCGCGCGAACGCCAGGGCGAATTCGTCCTCCCCGTGCAGCTGCGTGAAATCGGCATTGGGCAGGAGCGTGATGGTCTCGCCCTCCCATAGACTCCAGGCCTTGGCGGCTTCGATGCGCACCGCGCGCTCCGGATGGGTCAGGCGGCGGTGGTAGGCCGCGATGAGGTCGCCGCGTTCGGCCTCCGGAATGGGTGCGAGGAAGCGCTCCCACTTGTCCGGGAACAGCCAGGACGCGCCCTCCTGGTAGTACCATTGCAGCTCGGCATGGCGCAGCGCGAAGATGCCGCGCAGCACGAGCTCGGTCACGCGGTCCGGGTGGGTCTCGGCATAGGCGAGCGCCAACGCCGAGCCCCACGAGCCGCCGAACACCAGCCAGCGCTCGATGCCGACGAGGGCGCGCAGCCGCTCGATATCCTCGACGAGGTGCCATGTCGTATTGGCGTCGAGGCTGGCATGCGGGGTCGAGCGGCCGCAGCCGCGCTGGTCGAACAGCAGGACGTTGTAGCGCGCGGGATCGAACTGCCGCCGATGGGTTGGCGAACAGCCGGCGCCGGGGCCGCCGTGCAGGAAGACCGCCGGCTTGCCGCGGGGGTTGCCGCAGAGTTCCCAGTAGAGGCTGTGGCCGTCGCCGACCTCGAGACGCCCCTGCCGGTAGGGTTCGATCGGCGGATAGAGCGCATGGAGGGCGCTCGACCCGTCGCGCGTGATGTCGTCCACCGGGCATCGTCCTCCGCGAATCGTCTCGGCCATGATGGGCGAGGACGATGCCCGCGTCGAGGGCGCCGCGATGGGTGATGGCGGGCGGGCGCGTTCTATTCGGCCGCGGCCGCCCGGGTGTAGCCGGCCTCGTTGGCGGCGACGCCCGCGTCCATCCGCGCCAGGCTCTCGCGACGATCCTCGATGGCGGCGCGCAACTGATCGAGCGCGAGGCCGAAAGCCTGCAGGCGACCATCGTCGCCATCCGCCGCGCCGCCGCCGAGCACCGAAGCCAGAACGGCATCCGCTTCGGCCTGCAGGTCGTCGAGCATCCGCAACGACGATGCCGACCGCACCGTCACCAGCATCTCCATCAGCCGACCCACCGAGGCGCCGATCGTCGCGGTCCGGCGGGCGTTGATGCGGCTGAAGACCGCCGTCGCGCCCGAGGCAAGCACGCCGAGCAGCATGGCGCCCATGTAGATCACGTCGCTGTATTTATCGAGAAAGGTCTGCTCCTTGTCGTCGATATAGACCGCCGCTCCCGCATGGACCGGCAGCGCCGATCCCTTGTCGGTGGAGGGCGCCTCGATGCTCCGGGCGATGGGCACCGTCGCGGCCAGGACCCCGCGCCGCAGCAGGAAGAATTTCGTCAAGTCGGCGATGGCGTCCTGAGCCACGGCTTCGTTGGCCACCAGCCTGTGGGTTACGCTGATCGTATCGAAGTCGTCGTCCGGGCGCGGCGGCGAGCCGCCGAAGGCGCCTTTGACGATATTGGTCTTGTCGTAGATGCGAAGCCGTTGGGCGATGGCATCGGCCTCGTCCACGGCGAGGAATTTCGGCGCTCCGCCGCCCGCCGCCATCACGGCCTTGACCATGTTGTGCAGCAGCGGCGCCGAGGCGACGCCGACCGCCATGACGACGTCGACCCGTTTCGTCTCGATGGCATCGCCGACCTCGGCGAGCGGCAGCGAGACGATGGTGACGCGATCGGGCGGGATCTCGTATTGGGCCAGCAGCGTCTCGATGAGGCCTGTGTTGGCCGGACCGTCGCGCACGACGCCGATCGTGTGACCGGGAAGGTCGGTGATGTCGTCGAGCCCTGCGGAGGCGGGTGCAACCAGAACGGCGACGTCGCGGTGGAGGATCACGACCGTCTCGGCGTTGCTGGGCAAGGCGAGATCGGTCCGCACGACGGCTAGGTCGGCCTTGCCGCTTTCCACCGCCTTGGAGGAGGCTGCCGCGTCGTCGGTCGAGACCAGGCGCAGCCGGATGGGCTTGCGCTCCTTCGCGAGGCCGTTGGCGGCGGCCAGCATCAGCGCATAATCGTCCCGATCCTGCGCCGACACGGCGACCCTGAGCTCGGTCGGCCGTTCGAACATCACCGCTCCCGCGCCCAGGATCAGCAATGCGGCGGCCAGGCCGCCGGCGGCGAGGATCATGAGGGTTCGCGGCATCGACCTCTCGATGGTGCGGCCGCCTCGGCCGGTACGGACGGGCATCGGCCATGATCCATCGCAACGAGACCATTCTGTGGCGCCGCCCGGCCTTGACAAGGGGCGGCGACCGGCCAGAGGCGAACCGCGGTCGGCGCACTCAATTGGCGAAGCGGAAATGCAGGACGTCGCCATCGGCGACCGGGTAGTCCTTGCCCTCGAGCCGGAACTTGCCGGCGTCGCGCGCCCCGGCCTCGCCCCGGTTGGTGACATAGTCGACGTAGCCGATCGTCTCGGCGCGAATGAAGCCTTTCTCGAAATCCGTATGGATCACGCCGGCCGCCTGGGGAGCGCGGGTGCCGCGCGGGATTGTCCAGGCGCGCGCCTCCTTGGGTCCGACCGTGAAGAACGTGACGAGATGCAGGAGGTCGTACCCCGCGCGGATGACGCGGTTGAGGCCCGGCTCGGCCAGGCCGATGGCGTCGAGATAGTCCTGCTGCTCGTCCGGCGGCAGGACCGCGATCTCGCTCTCGATCTTGGCCGAGACGACGACGCTGACGGCCTCCTCCTGCCGGGCGCGCTCGGCGACCTCGGCCGAGAGAGCGTTGCCCCGGTCGGCCGAGGCCTCCTCGACGTTGCACACGTAGAGCACCGGCTTCGAGGACAACAGCCCGAGCCCGTTGAACAGCCGCCGTGCCTCCGCGCCGACCTCGACGAGGCGCGCCGGCTTGCCGTCGCGCAGGAGGACGAGGCAGCGCTCCACGAGATCGAGCGTCTCCCGCATCTCCTTGTCGCCGCCCCTGGCCCGCTTCTCGAGGGCGATCACCCGCTTCTCCAGGCTCTCGAGGTCGGCCAGCATCAGCTCGGTCTCGATCGTCTCGATATCGCCGAGGGGCGCGATGCGACCCTCGACGTGGGTGACGTCGCCGTCCTCGAAGCAGCGCACCACATGGGCGATGGCGTCGCATTCGCGGATGGTGGCGAGGAACTGGTTGCCGAGGCCTTCGCCCTTCGAGGCGCCCCGCACGAGCCCGGCGATGTCGACGAAGGTCAGCCGGGTGGGGATGATCTCCTTCGAGGCCGCGATGCCGGCGAGGGTGGCGAGACGGTCGTCCGGCACCGCGACATCCCCGACGTTCGGCTCGATGGTGCAGAACGGGTAGTTGGCGGCCTGCGCCGCCGCGGTCTGCGTCAGGGCGTTGAAGAGGGTCGACTTGCCGACGTTCGGCAGGCCGACGATGCCGCATTTGAAGCCCATGATTGGGAAATCCCTGGCGGTGGTCGCGCGCGGGACCGGCGCCTCCGCGCGGTCCCCTCGACCGTCTTCTGCCCGAGACGGTCACCTCTGGCAATCATCGCCGACCAACGCAGCGGCGTGCGCGGCAGCGTTTGCGACCCCGAAAAGCGGTCATGGTACGCTCGTGGGGCGGAACCGAGAAACCGCAACTGCGTTGTCTTTTGGGCGTAAGCGAATCAGGAGTGAGGTCTTGACGAACTTTCTGAGAGGAGCCCTCGTAGGGGTCGTTGCGTTCGGTGGTCTGGCGGTTGCCTCGACCGATTCATACGCCATGCCCGTCGGCGATATGGCGCCCTTGGCCGCGACAGACTCCGGCCAGCACGCCAGCATCGACAAGGTCTATTACCGCTACGGTTGGGGTTGGCGGCGCCCGCTCTATAGGCCGTGGGGCTGGCGCTACGGCTGGCGGCGGCCGTTCGTGCGCTATGGCTGGGGCTGGCGCCGACCCTTCTATCACCACTATGGCTATCGCCGCTTCTACCGCTGGTAGGTCGCGCACCTCGTAGCAAGGATAAAACCCGGCTTTTTAGAAAAGCCGGGTTTTATGTTGCGTGACTGACCGGTCGTCGTTGTCGGCGACCACGCTCGGGGCGGGACCGGGTCGCTTCGATCCGCTATGATCGACCGTCGCGGTTCGCCGCTCACGCCGCATGGCCGCGAGGACCCTGGATGGATCTGGTCGAGACCGCGTTCAAGGCGCCACCCGGTGCGATCGTCAGCCCCGTCGTCTCGCGAGGGCAGGTGGTCCTGCGGACGGCACGCTGGCTGCCGCGGCTGGGGCCGGCGAAGGCCGGACAGGGGCCGGGCACGGTCGTGATCTGCGCCGGGCGGAGCGAATTCGTCGAGAAATATTACGAGGCGATCGGCGACCTCCTGGAGCGCGGCTTTACGGTCGTCGCCTTCGACTGGCGCGGACAGGGATTGTCGAGCCGCGTCCTGCGCAATCGGCTGAAGGGCCATGTCGGGGATTTCGCCCGTTACCGGGACGATCTGGCGGCCGTGACGGCACAGCTTCTCGAACCCTTCTGCCCGCGTCCCTGGTACGCCCTGGCCCATTCGATGGGCGGCACGGCCGCCTTGCATTTCGCCGCTGAACGACCCGACGTCTTCGAGCGGATGGTGCTGTCGGCGCCGATGATCGACCTTGCCGGCCTGCGCAATCCGAACCTCATGAGGGCCGTCGCTCGGATCGCCCGGCACCTCGGGCTCGGCCGTGGCTTCATTCCGGTCGGGCGGCGACGCGCCCTCTTTCTCAGCACCTTCCCGGGCAACGTGCTGACATCGGACGAGCCGCGGTTCAGCCGCACCGCGGCCCTGCTCGAAGTCCGGCCGGACCTCGCCCTCGGTCCTCCGACGATCGGCTGGGCTTGGGCGGCGTTCAAGAGCATGGCGAAATTCAAGGAGGAGGATTTTGTTCAACGCCTGACCACACCGACGTTGTTTATCCTCGCCGGAGCCGACACCGTGGTCGACGGCCGGGCGGCGGAGCGGCTGTCGGCGCGGCTGCGGGCGAGCACGATCGTGACGGTGCGAGGGGCGCGGCACGAGCTGCTGATGGAACGCGACGTCTTCCGCCGGCAGTTCTGGTCGGCGTTCGATGCCTTCGTTCCGGGTATGGCGAACCCGGACCTTGCCCTCGACAGGACGAAGGAGATGCAGAAATCGCATGGCTCGACCGTCGCCTGAGGTGGAACCCCTGCACCACGCCGGGTGTTGAGCCATGGCTCTCGATCAGGGGCGATCATGCTCGACCGCATCAGCGACCAGGATTCCGGCCATGAGCCGGAGGATTCATCGTCCGGCCGTCCCAAGCACGACATCATCGGGCTAGGGCGGGACGGAGCGCGGAGCGAGGATGCTCCGGACCAGGGTGGTGCGGGCCGGGAAGGCGCTGCCGCCGAGCGTCTGGCCGAGCCTCAGGCGCTCAAGCGCGATCGGGACGCGCCCGCGACGCCGAGCCCCCCGGGCGCGACCGAGGACGATCAAGCCGAAGCGACGGACGATCAACCCGACGAGGCCGGCGGCGGCTTTCGCGGCGCCCTGCGCAAGCATCCCTTCGCCATCGGCATCGCGGCGCTGATCCTGATCGCCGCGATCGTCGGCGGCGTGTTCTGGTACCTGCACGCGCGCAACTATGAGAGCACGGACGACGCCTTCATCGATGGGCGGCCGGTCTCGATCAGCCCCGAGGTCACGGGCAACATCGTCGAGGTTCCGGTGACCGACAACCAGGTGGTCAAGGCCGGCGCCCTGCTGGCCCGCATCGACGATCGCGACTATGTCGCCTCGGTGAATCAGGCCCAAGCCGGGATCGAGCAGGCGGAGGCCACGGTCGAGAACTACAATTCGCAGATCAAGGCGCAGCAGGCCCAGGTCGATCAAGCCGACCAGCAGGTCGCCCAGGCGCAGGCGGCGCTCAATTTCTCCCAGGACGAGAACAAGCGCTACCAGGAGCTGGTCAAGACCGGGTACGGCACCGTGCAGCGGGCCCAGCAGGCGGCGTCCGACCTGCAGTCGAAACAGGCCGCGCTGGGCGGGTCGCAGGCTGCGCAGATCGCCGCCGAGAAGCAGATCAAGGTGCTCAAGGCGCAGCGCCGGAACGCCATCGCGCAGCTCGATTCCGCCAAGGCCCAGAAGGCCACCGCCGATGCCAACCTGTCGCGCACCCAGCTGCATGCCACGATGGACGGCCGCATCACGCGGCTGACCGCCGCCGTCGGCCAGGTCGCGACGCAATCGCAGGCGCTGATGGTGCTGGTGCCGCTCGACGTCTGGGTCACGGCGAACTTCAAGGAGACGCAGCTCGCCAATATCCGTATCGGCCAGCCGGTCTCGATCGAGATCGACGCCTATGGCCGGAGCTATCCCGGCCACGTCGACAGCATCCAGTCCGGCAGCGGCACCGCCTTCAGCCTGCTGCCGGCCGAGAATGCCACCGGCAATTACGTCAAGGTCGTCCAGCGCATTCCGGTGAAGATCACGTTCGACCGCAGGCCCGATGTCGAGCTCGGCCCCGGCATGTCGGTGGTGCCGACGGTGACCGTGCGCGGCGCCGAGGCGGCGCTCGACAAGCAGGCCCCGCCGACCATCGATTCAGCGCCGCGCGACACCGCCCCGGCCCAGGGTGGCGCTGCGCAATAGGCCGAGGTTGGCGAGGCCGAGCAGGGCCATGCAGACGAGCGCGTTCCAGAGCGCCAGCGACAGGCCGAAGAGCCGGATGGCGGCTTCGTCGCAGCGCACGACCGCCGTGCGATCGAGCTGCTTCAGGAAGTCGTCGACCTTGGCCGGAGCCGTGAAGGCGCCCGAACATTCGCTCGGGCCCGGCCAGACCTTCCATTCGACCCCTGTGTGGTAGAGGCCGAGGGCCGTGCCGGCCACGAAGATCAGGATGAGCAGGACGAAACCGCCGATGGCGGCGTCGCGGCGTTCGCGCAGAACCGCGCCGAGCGTCAGCAGCGCAACCGGAACGGCGGCGTAGTAGGGAAGCCGTTCCTTCAGGCAAAGCTCGCACGGCACGTAGCCGGCCATCTGGAACGCCCAGGCGCCGCCGAGCGTTAGCGCCGCCGCGAGCGCAATCAGCAGGGCCAAGGCCCGAGGATCGGCGGGCAGGCGCGTCACGGGGCCAAATGGGCGGCGCACCGGAACCCGAGGGCCAGCGGCGCGCGGGAGCGCTCGGCAAGCGCCAGCGTGCGGTGATGAAGGCCCGTGACCATGGCGCGCGTGATATCGGAGGCGCGCGCCGCTGTCCAATCGCCACGGTCCCGGACCTACCCAGGCGCCGCTGGCTCGGATAGGGTCGCATTTCAAAGCTGGAGCAGTTCGGCAACAGTCGGACATGCTCCAGATCCGACGACGAGGCGTCCATGCTGCGTATCCTCATCGCTTCAGCAATGCTGACGATCGCGCTGGCGGCGGAGGCCGCGGCCCCGGCGCCGATTGGCGCCGACCACGGCATGGTGGTGTCGGCGCAAAGGCTCGCCTCCGAGGTCGGCGTGGACATCCTGAAGCAGGGCGGCAATGCCGTCGATGCGGCGGTGGCGACCGGCTACGCCCTTGCCGTCGTGTGGCCCGCGGCCGGCAATCTCGGCGGCGGCGGCTTCATGAGCCTGAGGCTGGCCGACGGCCGCTCGATGTTCGTCGATTTCCGCGAGAAGGCCCCGCTCGCGGCGACCGAGACCATGTTCCAGGACGCGCAGGGCCATGCCGTCCCGAAACTGTCGACGAGTGGCTGGCTGGCGGTCGGCGTGCCCGGTTCCGTTGCCGGGCTCGACTATGCCTTGACGCATTTCGGCACCATTTCGCGGGCCGCCGTCATGGCGCCAGCCATCCGCCTGGCGCGCGAAGGATTCGTGCTCGGCCCGGCGGACGTCACCATCCTCGATCTCGGCGTCGACGACTTCCGCCAGGATCCGGCGACCGCGTCGATCTTCCTCGACCACGGCAAGCCCTACGAGGTCGGCGCGCGGTTCGTGCAGCCGCAGCTGGCGGCGACGCTCGAGGCTGTTGCGGCGCAAGGACCGGTCGCGTTCTACCAGGGCGATACGGCGCGCGAGATCGTCAAGGCCAGCACCGCCGGCGGCGGCATCCTCGGGGCGAAGGACCTCGCCTCCTACAAGGTGGGCGAGCTGGCGCCGATCACCTGCTCCTACCGCGGCTACGACATCCAGTCGGCGCCCCCTCCGAGCGCCGGCGGCATCGCGCTCTGCGAGGCGCTGAACATCCTCGAAGGCTACGACCTGCGCGGGCTCGGCTATCATTCGGCCGCCTCGGTCCATCTCCTCGTCGAGGCCATGCGGCGCGCCTTCCTCGACCGGCAGGTTCTCGGCGACCCCGCCTTCGTCGCCAATCCCGTGGCCCTGCTGACCGGCAAGGACTACGCCGCGAGGCTCCGCGCGACGATCGATCCGGTGCGGGCGACGCCCTCGGCGGCGCTTGGCCCGACCCCCGCCGACACCGAAGGACGGCAGACCACCCATTTCTCCGTCGCCGACGCTGAGGGGAATGCCGTCTCCGTCACCACGACGCTCAACGATTGGTTCGGCAATCGCCGCGTCGCCGGCACGACTGGCGTGCTCATGAACGACGAGATGGACGATTTCGCCGCGGCGCCCGGCGCCTCCAACATGTTCGGCCTCTTGGCGAGCCGCGCCAATGTCGTCGCGCCGGGCAAGACGCCGGTCAGCTCGATGAGCCCGACCATCGTCACGCGGGGTGGCAAGCTCGTGATGGTGATCGGCAGTCCGGGTGGCTCGCGCATCATCTCGACCGTGCTGCAGGCCATCATCGACACGGTCGACTACGACATGACCATCGAGGAGGCGATCGATGCGCCGCGGCTCCATCAGCAGTGGATGCCCGACGTCGTCGATCTGGAGCCCCGCGCATTGTCGCCCGACACGCGCCGCATCCTCGAAGGCAACGGCTATGTATTCAAGGAGCAGCCGCCGTGGAGCGTCGCCGAGGGCGTGCTCGCCGGCGCGCCCTCGCTCGCCGCGACCTCCGCCGGCATCTCGCCCTTGGCGATTCCGCCGAAGCCGTTCGCGCTCTATGGCGCCAGCGACGACCGCGGGCCGGCCGGCGCCGCCATCGGCTACTGAGCCGTGCCCCCCGCATCGGTCGGCATCGCGCCGATCCCGACGCTGCCGCTGTTCTTCAAGCTCGGCGGTCGGCGCGTGCTCCTGGCCGGGGGCAGCCTGCCGGCCGTGTGGAAGGCCGAGCTGCTGGCGGCGGCCGGCGCTCGGGTGCAAGTCGCCGATGCCACGCCCTGCGCCGAGATGGAAGACCTGGCGCGGGTTCGGCCGGAGGCCATCGAGCTTGTGCGCCGGGCCTGGCGCGCCACGGACCTCGCCGGCGCGGCACTGGCGATCGGGGCGCTCGATGGCGACGACGCCGTGGCGTTCCGGGACGCCGCGCGCGCCGCGGGCGTGCCGGTCAATATCATCGACGTGCCGCATCTCTGCGACGTCCAGTTCGGGACGATCGTCGAGCGTTCGCCGCTGCTCGTCGCCATCTCGACCGACGGCGCAGCGCCGGTCTTCGGTCAGGCGCTTCGTGCACGCATCGAGGCGCTGCTGCCTGAAAGCTTGCGCCGGTGGGCCGCCGCCGCCAAGGCATGGCGACCCGATCTGCAGCGCCGCGGCCTGGGCTTCGCGGCACGCCGGACCTTCTGGGAGATGTTCTCCGACCGGGCGCTCGACGGATCGGATCGGCCGCCGGACGAGGCCGATCGGGTCGCCTGCCTCGATGCGGCGCTCGGCGTTGCGACCAAGGTGCCGGGCGGCCTGTGGCTTGTCGGGGTCGGGCCGGGAGAGGCGGACCTCCTGACGCTAAGGGCCGTGCGTGCCCTGCAATCCGCCGACGTTATCGTCCACGACGCCGGCCTCGGCGAGGCCTTGCTCTCTCTCGGGCGGCGCGAGGCCCGCCGGATGGTCGAATTGCCGGACGACCGGCAAACCGCAGCCCTGATCGAGACCTTCGTGGGGGAGGGCCGCACGACCATATGGGCCGCGCGCGGCGACCCTATCCGTTGCCATCGTTGGCAAGCTCGAAAATCCGCCGTCACGCCCGGCACGGCTATCCTGGGCCTCGTCGCCGGACTGACCTGCGACCCTTGCCCGAGCAATGGATCGCTGATCTGAGAGAACGACGCCGCTAATGATCGGCCTTGAGCGTCCGGGTGCCGCCGTGCGATGCGTGGCCACCCTTGCGGCCGGCCTGAGCCGCGAGCCGATGGTTTTGCGAGAAGCTGCGCTTCTCGGGGTCTACGCTCTGGCCGCCTTTTCGGCCGGCCTGCGAGGCCAGTGCCGGGTTCTGGGAGAAGCTCCGCTTCTCGTTCGGGACGCTCTCGCCGCCCTTGCGGGCGATGGCGCGACGCTTTTCGAGGTCCATCGACGCGAAGCCGCGGGTCGATCTCGCAGTGAACTGTGAATTCTCGGCCATATGTGCCTCGCTCAAAACCCCTGTGGCGTGGCTTAAGAACGTTCGCCCGACACGCGAGTTCCTTCGGCAACAGTCCGGCAACTTCGCCGCACGGTGGGAACCGACGCGCTCGTCGTGCGTTACACGCGCCCGCGACGTCGAGCGCGTCGGCCTCAGGCCGATGGCGGGGCGGCCTTGCGTGCGGGCTTTCGCCGCGCCTTGCCGGTCTCGACCGCGGACGTCCCAGCCTCGTGCTTCGCCTTGGGAAACCGGTGGCCGTCTTCGACGGGCTCGATCCGGCCGTCCGGCCCATCCCGCCCCTTGACCGCCTCCGCGAAGCGCCGCGCGGCCGCGCCCCTGACCTCGAATTTGGTTTCCCGGTCGAAGATCCGGATGGCGCCGATATCCTGCTTCTGGACGCCGCCGCGGCGGCAAATCATCGGCAGGAGCCAGCGCGGATCGGCATTCTGCTTGCGGCCGAGGTTGAGGCGGAACCATTGCCCCGTTCCGTCCTGGGGCGTCGTGCCGCCATGCCGTGCGTCGCGGCGCGGCGTCTCGGGCGCCGCGGGATCGCGCCGAGCACCATCGCGCGTCGGCCGCCCGGCGCCGGGCTGGCGCGGCGGCTTGCGCAGGTCCTGCTGAAAGCCGGGGTCGGCTACGTCCTCGGCGGCGGGAAGGCGCGACCGGTAGACGCGCACCAGGGCGGCTGCGATCTCCTCGGGCGGCCGTTCGGCCAGGAGCGCGCGCGCCATGGCGAGATCCTCCTCGCTGCTCTCCTCGGCCAGCAGCGGATCGGTCATCAGGCGCTGCTGGTCGAGATCGCGGATCTCCTCGACCGTCGGCGGTCCGCTCCAGATCGGCTGCGCCCCGGCCTCGGCCATCAGCGCCTCGGCCCGCCGCCGCCGCGACTGCGGCACCAATAGGACGCTGACCCCCTTGCGCCCGGCCCGGCCGGTGCGCCCGCTGCGGTGTTGCAGGGTCTCGGCATTGTTGGGCAGGTCCGCATGGACGACGAGGCTCAGCGTCGGCAGGTCGATGCCACGCGCCGCGACGTCGGTCGCGACGCACACGCGGGCGCGTCCGTCGCGCAGCGCCTGGAGCGCGTGGTTGCGCTCGGCCTGGCTCAGCTCGCCCGACAGCGCCACGGTGGCGAAGCCACGCTCGATCAGCACGGCCTGCAGGTGGCGCACCGTCTCGCGCGTGTTGCAGAAGACGAGCGCGCTGGGTGCCTCGACATAGCGCAGCAGGTTGACCACCACCCGCTCGGTTTCCCTGGGCAGCACGCGCACCGCCCGATACTCGATGTCCGCATGGCCGCGGCTCGCGCCGGCGACCTCGAGCCGCAGCGCGTCGCGCTGGTAGCGCTGCGCCAGGCTGGCGATCGCCTTCGGCAGCGTGGCCGAGAACATGAGCGTGCGACGCGCGCCGGGCGTCGTCTCGAGAATGAATTCGAGGTCGTCGCGGAAGCCGAGATCGAGCATCTCGTCGGCCTCGTCGAGCACCACGGCCCGGATCTCGTCGACGACGAGCGCCCGCCGTTCGAGATGATCGCGCAGGCGCCCCGGCGTGCCGACCACGATGTGCGCGCCCGCCGCGAGCGCCCGCTGCTCTCGGCGCGGGTCCATGCCGCCGACGCAGGACACGACGCTCGCCCGCGTGCCGGCATAGAGCCAGCCGAGCTCGCGGCAGACCTGCAGCGCCAGTTCGCGGGTCGGCGCCACGATCAGCGCGAGAGGCGCGGCGGGCGGCGGCAATGTCTCGGCGTCGCCGAAGAGCGTCGGCGCGATGGCGAGCCCGAACGCGACCGTCTTGCCGGAGCCCGTCTGCGCGGAGACGAGGAGATCCCGCCCGGCTGCCGAGGGGTCGAGGACCGCCGCTTGCACGGGGGTGGGTTCGGCGTAGCTGCGGTCGGCCAGCGCCTGGGCGAGGGCCGGGATCGTCGTCGGAAAGGGCACGGGGGAAAGAAGCCTTGGTCTTGTCGGAGAGGCGCGGGCGGCGAACGCCGTTCGGCGCTGGGCTGAGAGATAGTCATCCGCGCTCCGTTCCTCCAGGGCAAGCCCGATCCGGCGGTCTCACTTGATCGGCGCGCCGACGAGGGCATAGTGGCGACCGGAAGACGGCAGGAGGCATCGCAAATGACCAGGGCACTGTGGGCCGCCGCGGCGATCGGCCTTCTTGTGGCGGGCTGCAACCCCATGTCCCCGCACGGCTCGGCCGGCTCGAACCGGGCCTGCCTCGCCGACAATCCACGTTTCGCCGACGCCTGGGCCTGCGTCAGGGCGCGGCTCGCGGCGCGCCAGGATGCCGGCCGCGACGGCCTCCTGCAGGAGGGCGACCTCCTGGCCGCGCAGGTCCGCGCCGGCAAGGTGCCGGAGACCGAGGCCCGGCGGCGGCTCGGCGCCGGCCTGGCGCACGAGACCGACAATTGAGATGAGGGTGCGGCGTTGCGGCGTCAGGATGGCGGCGCCGTGCCACGAATTAGGCCTTGCCTGGACGCCGCAACCGCTTAGTCTCGCGGGCGTTTCCCGCCCGGCTCGGGCACGCGGCGACGACCAATACCGGAGAAGAGTTTCCCGCATGATCAAGCATCTCGTCGTTCTGACCGCGCTGGGTCTCACGCTGGCCACGGCCGCCCGCGCCGCGGACCAGGCGGTCAAGATCGGGACCGAAGCCGACTATGCGCCGTTCGAGTACAAGGATGCCGACGGGACGCTGAAGGGCCTCGAGATCGACCTCGCCAAGCTCTATTGCGCGCAGGCGCATCTCGCCTGCACCTTCGTCAACATGGATTTCGATGGCCTGATTCCGGCGCTCAACGCCCATCAGATCGACGCCGCCATGTCGCAGATGAGCATCACCGACGATCGCCTGAAGAGCGTCGCCTTCACCGACCCGGTGACCCATAACGACGTCCGCGTCGTGGCGCCCAAGGGCTCGGCCATCACCGCCGACCCGGCGAGCATGAAGGACAAGACCATCGCGGTGCAGAGCGGCACGATCGAGGAGAGCTGGGCCAATGCCAAGCTCAAGGGCATCGCCGGCGAGATCAAGGTCTACCAGGGGCAGGACCAGGCCTTCGAGGATCTCAAGGCGGGCCGCGCCGATGCGACGATCTGCGACGAGCCGGTCGGCTACGACTGGCTGCAGAAGGACGGCAAGGACGGCTATGCCTTCGTCGGCAAGGCCATCGAGGACAAGGCCATCCTCGGATCCGGCAATACGGCCATCGCGCTGCGCAAGGACGACGCGGCCCTCGCCAAGGCGTTCAACGGGGCCATCGCCGAGGTTGCGAAATCGGGCGAGTTCGCCAAGGTCAACGCCAAATATTTCTCCTTCAGCCTCGCGCCGAAGCCCTGACCACAGCCTCGGCGGCCTGATCTTCCGCCGATGCTTTCCGCCGGTCTGCCCCGGTGACGGTTCTCGGCGGCTATGGGTCGCAGATGCTGGCGGGGGCGCTGGCGACGCTCGAGATCGCCTTCGCGTCGCTGGCGGCGGGCCTGTTTCTTGGCCTCGTCGGAGCGGCGGCGAAATTGTCGTCATGGAAGCCGCTCAGCCTCGGCGCCACGCTCCTGACCAACCTGCTGCGCGGCACGCCCGAATTCATCATCCTGCTCGTATGCTATTTCGGGCTGGCGCAGCAGCTCTACCGGATGCTCGGACGCGCGACCGAGATGAGCCCGTTCTTCGGCGGCGTCTTCGCGCTGTCGGTCGTGTTCGGCTCGAACGCCTCAGAATCCTTCCGTGGCGCCTTCGTGGCCGTCCCGGCCGGACAGACGGAAGCGGCATGCGCCATCGGCATGAGCGCGTCGCGCGTCTTCTTCCGCATCCAGCTGCCGCAGGCCTGGCGCCTGGTGCTGCCGAGCCTCAACAACCTGTGGCAGAACCTGCTCAAGGACACGTCGCTCGTCTCGGTCCTCGGCCTCGACGAGCTGATGCACAAGGCCTCCATAGCGGCGCAGGTGACGCATCAGCCGCTGACCTTCTACTTCGCCGCGGCGGCGATCTATTTCGTGCTGCTCGCCGCGTCGGGGCCGGTCTTCGGCCTGCTCGAGGCGCGGGCGACGCGCGGCGTCAGGCGGGCCTGAAGCGATGGACAATGCCATCCTGCAGCAGCTCCTGGCGCTGGCCGGCCCCTATCTCGACGGGCTCAAGATCACGCTCGAGATCCTGGTCATCACCACGATCCTGGCGCTGATCCTCTCGGTGCCGCTGGCGCTGGCGCGGCTGTCCGCCTCGGCGTGGCTGCGCTGGCCGGCGGCCGTCTATTCGGGCGCCATGCGCGGCACGCCGCTGCTCGCCCAACTCTTCGTCATCTACTACGGCCTGCCGCAGATCGACCTGATCCGCCATACGGTCTTGTGGTCGATCTTCAGCAGCTCCTTCTACTGCGCGATCCTCGCCTTCACGCTCAACATGGCCGCCTATCTCGGCGAGGTGGTGCGCGGCGGCATCTTGGCGGTGCCGCACGGCGAGGTCGAGGCTGCGAAGGCCTTCGGGATGCGGCCGTCGACGCGCCTGCGCCGCATCGTGCTGCCGCGCGCCTTCCGGCTCGTCCTGCCGGCGCTGAGCTCGGAGGTGGTGATCCAGCTGAAGGCGACGGCCCTCGCCTCGGTGATCACCCTCATCGACCTGACCGGCGTGGCGCGGCGGCTGATGGCGCGCAGCTATTCCACCGACCCACTGCTGATCGCCGGGGCGATCTACATCGTCCTCACCTTCGGCATCGCGATGCTGTTCACCAGCCTGGAACGAAAGCTCAATCCACAGCGGCGCTAACCACCTCGCTCGCGCTTCAGGTTGAACCAGAGCGCGCGGGCCTTGCCGGTCCCGTTGTTGCGAAAGCGGTGGGGCGACGAATCATCAGGATGAGATCGCCGGTCCCGAGCCGATAGGCGACCCCGTCGACCTCCGCGGTCAGGGATCCTGGCGTTGTTTCTGTCGGCGAGCGGCATGGATCAGCCGCTGGTCTATCCGGACGGCGCTAACGGCGGGCGACGACCGCCAGGCGTCTGACCTCGCCGTGCATGAACGCCTGCAAAAATGCGTCGTAACGGCGGAAGGACACGCAGCCGTTCGAATCGCCGTTCGGGCCGAGCATGTAGGTGTGTGCGAGCAGTCCCGTTCGACCGAAGACGCCGCCGCCGCCGACCGGGTTGAGGCGCAAGGCCTGCACGCCGTGGAAAAGCTGTTCGCGCGGCTGCAGGTCATAGACGTGGGGCGGCGTCGGGCCGCGCATCCGCTCGCTCACATAGCGCGGATCGTCCAGCCTGTTGCCGAGCCCCGAATGCGCTTCCAGCTTCGTTCCATCGGGCATGTAGACCGTATGGGCCGCGATATCGTAGACGGCTGTCCATTGATCGTAGGATTGTGAGCCGATGGCGAGGCCCGGCGCGGGGCGGAGCTCGCCGTCGTCCGGTGCCGCATAGGCCAGGAGCGGCCCGGAGGGCCTCGGCATGCCGAACAACTTCTCGAAGAAATTCCGATTGTCGGCCGACGTGGCTGTCGGAGCGCCGCCGATATTCCGCTGTGCAAACCGGCGGCTGGCGGTGCGGAACGGGCTCGGCCCCGCCGGCGGGTGGAGCTCCGATGGGCGCGGCGCGGGCAACGGGACGCTTTGCGCGAGCGCCGCAATGGCCGGCGCGGGCGCCGGCTGCTCGATCGGGGGAAGGACCGCTGGGCTCGGCGGCAGAGGCGCCATTGGCGACGCGGACGCCGGGATGCTCTGAACCAGGGAAGAGGCGGCCGGTGCCGGTGGGACGATCTCGGGGGCCGCATCCGCGGCGAGGGAAGAGGCGGCCGGTGCCGGCGGGATGATCGTGGGCGCCGCATCGGCGACGAGGGGAGGGGCCTGGCTCGGTTCGAACCCTGCCCCGAGCGGCTCGCTCTGAGCAAGCGCGGCCGGCGCCGGACCAAGCGAATAGTCGGGATCGAGCAGGGCCGCATAAGTCTTCGGACCGGCTGACGCGGCCTCGTTCCTCGGCGCGTCCGCGATCTCGCCGACCGTGGGGGCCGCCCGCTCGACGCCCGGCGCCGCGTCGCGGGCGATCCGGGGCGCCGCCGCGCTCGACTCCGCCACACGCGACGCCGCCGCGCCCGACCCGATCGCGTTCATGACCTCGGATGGGCCGGAGTCGCGGCTGCGGATGTAATCCAACGTGCAGGCACCCGCCAGCATGAGGGAGGCAACGACGATGGCGGCACCGACCGTTCGGGGCGACGAGCGCCCCGACAGGTGACGGCAATCGAATGGACTGAATTCAAGTGCCGTGGCCGTCGCGTGTGTCATTCGTCTCGCTTCCGGACTGGTTCACGTCGCCCGCGTTCCGATCCACGACAGCGTTCTCCGCGTCGACGGAGCGCGCACGAAAGCCGCGCCGGCGCCACGCACCGGCGATGCCGAAGGTTCGGTTGAGGCGCCTCACAAGATCGCCGCTGCCCTATTGAGACTAAGTTTGGTTAATCCCCGGCTAACGTGGTCGAGTTATGGCGTTGCGAAGCGTCGTCTTGCGTTCGAGCCGACATTGCACGGGTGAGCCGGTGCCCTCGCGTCGCAAGCGATCGGGAATGCTTCAACCGACCCCCGCGTCCTGCGCCGCGCCATCCCGCTGATCCGATGCCGTCCGAGAGCGCCGTCAGATACGGCCGAGGCCATGAAGATCGCCCAAGCGGCGAGGATGGTCAGGGAGCGCCTTGCCGCGCCTCTCTGGCGTAGATCAGCGTCCCGTCCTTCTGCTGGCGGGCGCCCGGCGTCAGGCTCGCAGGATCCAGGTGACGGGGGCCCATGATGTGCACGACGACATCCCCCGCCGCGATGAGATAATCGGCGATGATCCGGCGATGGCAGCGCCACCATACCGCCTCGGCGCACATCAGGACGCATGTGTGCCCGACGGCCAGCGCCCGCAGCTCGGCCAATCCGGACCGAAACTCCGCGCTCATCGCATAGTCGGCGAAGTTGCGGAAACTGGCGTTCTCCCAGTACCCGTTGGGCGACGGCTCCCCACCTTTGCGGCGCCCGCGCAGCCCGCCGAGCTTGGCGACATGCCGGTAGCCGATGCCGATCCTTCCGAGCGCATCGGGCAGCGCGTCGAGGTTGAATTGCGGGTTGGTTCGAGACCGGGGCACCGTCCGAACGTCGACCACCGTATCGGCGCCGGCCTCACGGAGCAGCGCGACGAGCTCGCCGACCGTTCTGGTCGAGTGGCCGATGGTGAACCACGTTCCGCTCACAATGTCGGTCTCCTCGATATGCGCCCGCCGGCGCGGTCCCCGTCGTTCATGCCATACGGTCGGTCGAATCTCCGTCCGGGTGGCTGCCGTGCCGCTTGGGCACCGTCGATGACGCCCGCGCGGCTCTCTTGGGCTTGCCGGGCAGGGCCTTCGGTCGATATCGCACCTCTTGATCGTCCGCCATCCGTCGATCTTGCGCCCGGTGACCCGGTCGGATGCCGTCGGCCCTCCCGCGGTCCCACCGAACCCGATGGGCATGCTACAAGCGCCCGTCCGTTAACCGGGGTCGTTGCCGTCGGGGTCGCATGGCAGAGGATGCAAATGAAGGAACGACGGTCGCGCGACGCGGTCCAGTCGTCGAGCCGTCCCGTCCGGATCGCTTCGCCGCGCTCGCGATGACGCGCCTGCCGAGCCTCCGGGCGCCGCGCCGCCCATGATCTCTCGTCTCCCGCACGGCGTCGAGGCGCTCGGCGCGGCTCTCGTCCTCGTCGCCGCGGCCGCGCTTGGCGCGGCACTGCTGATCGTCGCGCTGCGGCCGCTGCTTCAGCGTTATGCCCTGGCGAGGCCCAACGCGCGCTCGGGCCACAGCGTCCCGACGCCGCAGGGCGGCGGCATCGCGGTGCTCGCCGCGGCGCTCGTGGCGGCCGGAGCGGGGGCCCTCTGGCTCGGCCTCGGCACCGAGCCGTGGTGGCGGCTCGGGATGGTGTTGGGCGCCGCCGTGCTGATGGCAGGGGTCGGCCTCGTCGACGACATCGTCCCGCTGCCGCCGCTGCCGCGGCTCGGCCTGCAACTCGCCGGCGTGGCGATCGCGGTCGCGGCTTTGCCGGCGGAGGTGCGCGTGCTGCCCGTCCTGCCGCTCGGCGTGGAGCGTGCGATCCTCGTCTTCGGCGGCGGCTGGTTCGTCAACCTCACCAATTTCATGGACGGCATGGACCTGATGACGGTGGCCGAATTCGCCCCCGTGACGGCGGCCCTGACGCTGTTCTGGCATTGGGGCTTCCTGTCGGCGCCGGCCGGGCTGGCGGCGCTCGGCCTCTGCGGCGCATTGCTCGGCTTCGCGCCGTTCAACCGGCCGGCGGCGAGGCTGTTCCTCGGCGACGTCGGCAGCCTGCCGATCGGCGTCATCGTCGCCTATGGCCTGTTCGACCTCGCGGGCCATGGTGGGCTCGCGGCGGCCATCCTGCTGGTGCTCTACTATATCGCCGATGCCACGATCACGCTCGCCTGGCGGCTCAGGCGCGGCGACCGCATCTGGGAGGCGCACCGCCTGCATTTCTACCAGGTGGCGCAGTCGCGCGGCTTTTCCGTGCAGGACGTGCTGGTGCGGGTCTTCGCGGTCAATCTGACGCTGGCGCTGTTTGCGACCGCGAGCCTGCTGCAGACGAGCGCGGCCATGGTCTGGCTCGACCTGGGACTCGGCGCCTTCGCGGTCTTCCGTCTGCTGCGCGATCTCGGCCGCGGGCGCGGGGCCGACCGGATGCTGTGAGGGTCAGGGGACCGCCGGATGCAGCTTGCGCCAGGCATAGCCCCCGAAGACGCCGACGAGGCCGGCGGCGAGTCCGAACCAGGTCAGCGCGTAGGACAGGTGGTTGTTGGGGATGTCGAGGACGGTCTCGCCGCCCTGCGGCAGGCCGCCGGGTGTGGCCGAGGCATCGGCGTCGATCGTGAACGGCGCCACGCGCTCGACGCCATAGGCCTTGGCGATGCTCCTGGGATCGCGCGTGAACCAGCTGTTCTTGGCCGGATCGTCGTTCGGCGTGAAGGGATTGCGTCCCTCCGGTTCGCGCATCAGGCCGGTGACCGTGACCGTGCCGGCGAGCTGGCCCGCCTGCCGGGTCGCGGGGTCGAGCCGCGCCATCGGCACGAAGCCGCGGTTGACGATGACATGGACGCCCGAGGCGAGCCTGAGCGGCGTCAGCACGAGGTCGCCGAGGCCGTGGAACGGCCCGCGCGCCTCCTCGAGCGGCCGGAACACATGCGCCTCCTTGCCGTGCTCGAAGGTGCCGGTCAGCGTCACGTGCCGGTAGGCGTAATCGTCCGGCCTGAGCGTCGGCCAGACGGCTTCGTCGGGGATCGGCACCGGGGTCGCCGTCGTCCGCTCGGCGATGGTGGCGAGCAGCCCTTCCTTCCAGGCAAGGCGCCGCATCTGCCAGATGCCGAGGCCGCACAGGATGGCGAGCGCCACAAGCGTCGCCAGACCCGGCGCGAGAAGGCCGCGCCAGGCGGCGCGCGGCGGCGAAGAGAGCATCGAGGTGGTCAGCGTTCGATCCGTCCCTGTTCGGCCTTGTTGCGGAATTGCAGCGCCACGAGCAGCCCCTTGAGAGGCCGCAGCAGCCCGAGCGACAGGATCAGCACCAGCGGCAGCGAGATGACGAGATGCACCCAGATCGGCGGCTCGTAGAGGACGTCGAGCACCAGAGCGAGACCGACGACGATCAGGCCGACCGCGAAGGAGACGAAGACGGCCGGCCCGTCACCCGCGTCGGCAAAGCCGAAATCGAGCCCACAGACCTCGCACCGAGGCCGGATGGTGAGGAAACCGGTGAACAGATGACCCTGACCGCAGCGCGGACAGCGGCCGGCGAGGCCCGGCCCGACGGGCGATATCGGGGCATAGTCCTGGTCCATCGTGGCCCTCTGCCCGAAACGGCCCCGCGCCATCGTGAGCGCAGGCAAGATCCTTTCGATTTTTGAGGATCTTAACCATGGGTATCGGGGGGAGGGCTGTCAATTCCGCGCCCGCATTGTGGCGCTGCCGCGGAGGTTTTCAAAAACGGAGGGCGGTCCGTGCCGCCCCGTTGCCGCAACGGGGCTCCGGCGGATCAGCCGGCCGTCGCCGCCCCCCAGGATCCCCACACATAAATGCAGACGAAGAGGAACAGCCACACGACGTCGACGAAATGCCAGTACCAGGCGGCAAACTCGAAGCCCAGGTGGCGGCGCGGCGTGAACTGGCCCGCGAAGGCGCGCAACGTGCACACGATCAGGAAGATCGTGCCGATGATGACGTGGAAACCGTGGAAGCCGGTCGCCATGAAGAAGGTCGAGCCGTAGACGCTGTTCTTGAAGGCGAAGGGCGCGTCGGCATATTCGTGCGCCTGCACCGAGGTGAACAGGATGCCGAGCAGCACCGTCAGGATGAGCCCGATCTTGAGCCCCTTGCGGTCGTTGTGCAGCAGCGAATGATGCGCCCAGGTGATCGTCGTGCCCGAGGTCAGCAGGATCAGGGTGTTGAACAGCGGAAGGTGGAACGCATCGAGCGGCTCGATGCCCTTCGGCGGCCAGACGCCACCCGTGAAGGCGGTGCGCAGATATTCGAGCGGGGCGCCGGGAAACAGCGCGACGTTGAAATAGGCCCAGAACCAGGCGACGAAGAACATCACCTCGGAGGCGATGAAAAGGATCATGCCATAGCGGTGGCTGATCTGCACGACGCGGGTATGGTCGCCGTGCTGCGCCTCGTGCAGCACGTCCGTCCACCAGGCCATCATGGTGTAGAGAATGCCGATCACGCCGACGCCGAAGATATAGGGCGCGAGATGCAGGCCGCCGAACGTCAGGTCCTTCATCCAGCAGATGCCGCCGACCGCGGTGACGAAGGCGCTGACGGAGGCGACGAGCGGCCACGGGCTCGGGTTGACGAGATGGTAGTCGTGGTTCGGCTTGGCATGGGTGTCGGCCATGGCATCTTCCTTTTGAGGCACCCTGAGCCGGGATTGCCCTGTTCGTCTCAGCCGGTCAAGGCGGTATCAGCATTCGGTCAAAGTTTCGGCGCGTTCTGGCCTTTATCGATATCGGCTGCGGCGGCCGCCGCGGCGGGCTCCGGCTTGGCCGGATGGAAGGTGTAGGAGAGCGTCAGCGTATCGACGGCGTTCATCGTCCGGTCCTGTTCGAGCGCCGGGTCGAGGAAGAACACCACTGGCAGTTCCGCCGTCTCGTTCGGCCCGAGATATTGCTCGCTGAAGCAGAAGCAGCTGATCTTGTCGAAGTAGGAGCCGCCGATATCGGGCGAGATGTTGTATTCGGCGCGCGCCGCGGTCTTGCGGTCGGAGCGGTTGCGGACCTTGAAATAGACCGTCGCGGTCTTGCCGGTCCGGAGCGTGATCTGCGGCGTTTCCGGCTCGAAGGTCCAGGGCAGCCCGGCCCCGACATTGGCGTCGAAGCGGACGTTGAAGATCCGCTTGCCGGCGGAGGTCGGGGCCGCCTCCGCCACCCGCGGCGTGCCGCCGTAGCCCGTCGCCTGGCAGAACACGCGATAGAGCGGCACCGAGGCATAGACGAGCCCGATCATCATCGTGAAGACCGAGAAGGCGATCAGCGCCGTCAGGACATGGCGCCGGCGGAACTCTTGAGGGGTCTCGCGCATGGGCCTGCCCTAGATCACCCGGTCGGCGACGTGGCCGCCGAGCTTGGCGATGGTCAGGACATAGACCAGGACCACGAGCAACGCGACGACGAGCCCGATGGCGATGTTGCGGGCGCGCCGGCTCTTCAGCTGTTCCGGGGTGAGGACGATGTCCCGGTGCGGCTTGCCTGTCATGGTTGCGCTCAGCCCCACAGGCCGAAATGCGTCGCCAGCGCCAGTCCGCGCTCGGCCAGAAGCACGGCGAAGAGGAGGAAGAGGTAGAGGATCGAGAAGCCGAACAGGTGCTTGGCGGCCTTGTCGGCCGCGGACCCCTCGCGCCGCCGGTAGCAGCGCCAGGCGAGCAGCAGGAAGAGACCGCCGGCGACGAGCGCGACGACGCCATAGACGTTGCCGCCGAGGCGGGTGAACCACGGGACGATGCCGAGCGGCGCCAGCATCGCGGAATAGACCAGGATCTCGAGCCGCGTGCGCGCCGTGCCCTTCACATTGGGCATCATCGGCACACCCGCGCGGGCATAATCCTCCGAGCGCAGCAGGGCGAGCGCCCAGAAATGCGGCGGCGTCCAGATGAAGATGATGCCGAACAGGAGCAGGCTGTCGAGCGTTACCGTGCCGGTCACGGCCGCATAGCCGATCAGCGGCGGCAGGGCGCCGGCGGCGCCGCCGATGACGATGTTCTGCGGCGTCCGGCGCTTGAGATAGATCGTGTAGACGACGGAATAGAACAGGATGGTGAAGCCGAGGAGCGCGGCCGCGAGCCAATTGGCCGCGAGGCCGATCACCATCACCGAGAACAGCGACAGGACGCCGCCGAAGGCCAGGGCCTCCCCTGCGGTGACGCGGCCGCTCGGGATCGGGCGGCCGCGGGTGCGCGCCATCAGCCCGTCGATATCGGCGTCATAGGCCATGTTCAGCGCGCCCGAGGCGCCGGCGCCGACGGCGATCGCCAGGAGCGACGTGAAGGCCAGGACCGGGTTGATCCGGATCGGCGCCGCCACGATGCCGCAGAGCGCGGTGAAGACGACGAGCGACATGACGCGCGGCTTCAAGAGCTCGACATAGTCGCCCGGCGTCGCGGTCGACCCCGTGCTGAGCGCGTCTGCCGCGAAACCGCTGTCCGTCACGAGGCTCATGGGTGTTCTCGGTTCCTTGTCGATTGCGCGACGGCGGCTGCGGCCCGGGTTTCGGGCCGCCATGTCCGTCTAGTGGTCCGAGCCCGTGATGCGGGGCAGGGTCTCGTACTGGTGGAAGGGCGGCGGCGAGGACAGCGTCCATTCGAGCGTGGTGGCGCCCGGTCCCCAGGGGTTGTCGCCGGCGACGCGCTTCACCTGGAAGGCCTCGTAGATGACATAGAGGAACAGCACCACACCCGCCCCCGAGATCAGCGCGCCGACCGAGGAGACCTCGTTCCACATGAGATAGGCGTCCGGATAGTCGACGTATCGCCGCGGCATTCCGGCCAGGCCGAGGAAGTGCTGCGGGAAGAAGGTGACGTTGACGCCGACGAACATCAGCCAGAAGTGGATCTGGCCGAGCCGCTCATTGTACATGTAGCCCGACATCTTCGGGAACCAGTAATAGAAGCCGGCGAAGAGCGCGAAAACCGCGCCGAGCGACAGCACGTAGTGGAAATGCGCCACGACGTAATAGGTCTCGTGCAGGGCCCGGTCGATGCCCGCATTGGCGAGAACCACGCCGGTGACGCCGCCGATCGTGAACAGGAAGATGAAGCCGACCGCCCAGAGCATCGGCGTCTTGAACGAGATGGAGCCGCCCCACATGGTGGCGATCCACGAGAAGACCTTGACGCCGGTCGGCACCGCGATGACCAGTGTCGCGAAGACGAAATAGCGCTGCGTGTCGAGCGACAGGCCCACCGTGTACATGTGGTGCGCCCAGACCAGGAAGCCGACGACGCCGATCGCCACCATGGCGTAGGCCATGCCGAGATAGCCGAAGACCGGCTTCTTGGAGAAGGTCGAGACGACGTGGCTGATGATGCCGAAGCCCGGCAGGATCAGGATATAGACTTCCGGATGGCCGAAGAACCAGAACAGGTGCTGGAACAGCAGCGGGTCGCCGCCGTTGGCGGGATCGAAGAAGGCCGTGCCGAAGTTGCGGTCGGTCAGCAGCATGGTGATGGCGCCGGCAAGCACCGGCAGCGCCAGCACCAGCAGAAAGGCCGTGATCAGCACCGACCAGGCGAACAGCGGCATCTTGTGCATGGTCATGCCAGGCGCGCGCATGTTGAAGATGGTGGTGATGAAGTTGATGGCGCCGAGGATCGACGATGCGCCGGCCAGATGCAGCGACAGGATGACGAAATCCATCGCCGGCCCGGGATGGCCGATGGTCGAGAGCGGCGGATACATGACCCAGCCGCCGCCGAAGCCCTTCATGCCCGGCGCGCCCTCGACGTTCATGGAGATCATCAGGAGCAGGAAGGAGAAGGGCAGCAGCCAGAACGAAACATTGTTGAGCCGCGGGAAGGCCATGTCGGGCGCCCCGATCATCAGCGGCACGAACCAGTTGCCGAAGCCGCCGATCAGGGCCGGCATGACCATGAAGAAGATCATGATCAACCCGTGCATGGAGATCTGCACGTTGTAGAGGTTCTTGCCGGCGTCGACCATGGTCGAGGCGTCCGACTGTCCGATCCACGTCGACAGATGCGCCATGAACTGCCAGTGCGGGTTCATGAGCTGCAGGCGCATCAGGATCGACATGAAGCCGCCGATGCAACCGGCGCTGATCGCGAAGATCAGGTAGATCGTGCCGATGTCCTTGTGGTTGGTCGAATAGACGTAGCGCCGCCATCCGGTCGGATGGTCGTGGGCGCCCTCGTGAACGGCGGTCGCGGTGGTGGCCATGAGAACCTCGGCGTGGCGTTTACGGGCTGACGGGCGCGGCGGAGGCGACCTTCTGGGTCGCCTTCAGGGCGGCGGCCTCGACGGGCGCGCCGTTGCCGGCGTCGGCGAACTTCTTCTTGGCGTCCTGCAGCCAGGCCTCGTATTGATCCTGGCTGACCACGCGGATGGCGATCGGCATATAGGAATGGTCCTTGCCGCAGAGCTTCGAGCACTCGCCGTAATAGACGCCCTCGCGGTCGGCCTTGAACCAGGTCGAGTTGAGGCGCCCGGGCACCGCGTCAATGCGGATGCCGAGCGACTGCACGACGAAGCCGTGGATCACGTCGGCGCCGGTCACCTGCACCTCGACGATCTTGTTCACCGGCACCAGGGCCTCGTTATCGACCGACAGCAGGCGGATGTCGTCGGGCTTGAGGTCCTTGTCCTCGATGCGGGTCGAATCGAAGCTGAAGCCGCCGCCCTGATCCTTGGGATAGTCGTAGGTCCAGTACCATTGCTTGCCGGTCGCCTTGATGACGATGTCGGGCTTGGGGATCTCGAGCTGGTAAGTGAGCAGGCGGAAGGACGGGATCGCGATCACGACGAGGATCAGCACCGGGATGATCGTCCAGGCCACCTCAAGCAGCGTATTGTGCGTGACCTTCGAGGGAACCGGATTGGCCTTCTCGTTGAAGCGAAAGACGCAAATGGCGAGCAGTGCCAGAACGAACAGGCAGATCACCGTGATGATCGGCATCAGCACATGGTCGTACATGCCGTCGATGCGGCGTGCGATTTCGGAGACCGCGCCCTGGAAGCCGATCTGCCCGGGGTCCGGGTGACCGATGCCGTTGGCCCAGGCCGCCGTTCCGAGGGCCAGCAGCATCGGAACCGCTGCTGTTCCTGTCGCGACCAAACCGATCTTTCGCATGTATCTCGCCGCTCCCGGAGGTGTCCCCCGCATGAAAAACCGGCGACGGACATAGCCCGCCTTCAAAAACACAAAGGCCCGTGCAGCGCAATGGCGTGCGCCCGGACCTTGTGCGTCATATAGGCTCAAGCTCCTGCTTCGCGTCGGCCGTCCGGTCACGGGGACGGTCGCCGGATTTAGAGGTCCGTCTGATAGCTCCCGCTCCCTCATCCCGAGCCGGGTCCAAAGGACCCGAGTCGAGGGACGGCAAGCGTCGGCCATGCTTCGAGACGGTCCTGCCGGACCTCAGCACGAGGATCGGAAGTTTTCGAACAGCCCTTCAGGTCTTGTGATGCGTCTCGGCCAGTCCATGGACCGGCGTCGGAATGCCCTCCATCCGCGCCTTGAGCTGCAGCGCCAGATATTGGGAATAGTGCCGCGACTGGTGCAGGTTGCCGCCCTGGAACCACAGGTTCGGCTGGCGCGTCGGCTTCCACATGTTGCGCGGCTCGCCTTCCCACGGGCCGGGGTCCTTGGTGGTGGCCGAGCCGAGACCCCAGACCTTGCCGACCCTGTCGGCCACGTCCTGCCCGATGAGCTTGCCGATCCAGCCGACCATGTTGCCGTAGCCGGTGGCATAGACGATGAGGTCGGCCGGAAGCTCCGTGCCGTCGCCGAGCAGCACCCCGCCTTCGGTGATCCGTTCGACGTCGACGCCGCTCCTGAGCTTGATCTTGCGGTCGGCGATGAGGTCGGAGGCGCCGACATCGATGTAATAGCCCGAGCCCCGGCGCATGTATTTCATGTGCAGCCCGGATTCGTCGTCGCCGAAGTCGAGCATGAAGCCGGCCTTTTCCAGCCGTCGGTAGAGGTCGGCGTCCTGGGCCTTGATGGCTGCGACGACCGGCTTGTGAAGCTCGTGCATGATCGCATAGGGCACCGAGGCATTGATGAGGTCTGCCTTGTCGGTGGTGATGCCGCGATCGAGCGCGGCTTCCGAATAGAGCACGCTCGTGCCGAAGCGGAACAGCGAATCGGAGGTGGAGACGTGGGTCGAGGTGCGCTGCACCATGGTGACGTCGGCGCCGTTCTCCCAGAGGTCGGCGCAGATGTCATGGGCCGAGTTGTTCGAGCCGATGACGACGGCCCGCTTGCCGCGCCAGGCCTCGCTGCCCGGATGCCGGCTCGAATGATGCTGCGTCCCCTGAAAATCCGCCATGCCGGGGAAATCCGGCTCGTTGGGGAGCCCCGACATGCCAGTGGCGAAGACGAGATGCTTCGGGCGCAGCGTCACGGGCTTGCCGTCGCGGTCCACCTCGACGGTCCATTCGCCCTTGGCCTCGTCGAATCGAGCGCTTTTGCACTCGCTCCTGGTCCAGTAGTTGAGCTCCATCACCCTGGCGTACATCTCGAGCCAGTCGGCGATCTTGTCCTTGGGCGAATAGACCGGCCAGTCGTCCGGGAAGGGCAGGTAGGGCATGTGGTCGTACCAGACCGGGTCATGCAGGCAGAGCGACTTGTAGCGCTTGCGCCAGCTGTCGCCGGGACGGTCGTGCTTGTCGAGGATGATGGTCGGCACGCCGAGGCGCCGCAGCCGCGCGCCGAGCGCCAGGCCGCCTTGCCCTCCCCCGACCACGACGCAATAGGGCTGGCGGTCAGCGCCGAGGCTGCGCTCTTCCTCCTGCCGCCGCTCGAGCCAGGACTGGCGGCCCTGATGGACGCCGTGCTCCGCGCCGAAGACGCGCCTGCGGCCCGTCTTCTCCTCGAAACCCTTGAGCTCCTCGAGCGAGGTCAGGAGCGTCCAGCAACGATCGCCTCTCAGGCGGATGTAGCCCTTGCCCCGCCCGACCGCGGTCTCGAAGGTGAGCCAGGCTTCGACGACGCCGCCCTTCTCGGTGGCCTCGCCATCGAGGCGCCAGCCGGAAGCGGCGGTGCGCCGCAAGGTCTCGGCCAGCATGGCGGCGATGGCCTCGCGTCCCGCCATGGTCGTGATGTTCCAGGTGAAGGCCGAGAGGTCGCGCCAGAAACAGTCTTCGGTGAAGAAGGCGGCGATGCCGGCGGGATCGCCGTCCCGCATCTGTCCGGCGAAGGCCTCGATCCAGCGCCCCGCCGCATCGGTGGCTTGCGTCGCCCCTCCGCTCGCCCGAGGTTCAGCCTCGACCGCTGCCGATCCCGCCATCGTCATCTCTCCCGTAAATCGTTTTAGACATAAATCAGCCTACCAGCTTCGCGCCGGTGCACCAACGCCTTACCAGCGTACCATGCCGCCGTCGACGTTGAGGGTCTGGCCGGTGATGAAACGCGCCTCCTCCGAGGCCAGGAAGGCGACCGCGTCGGCGATGTCCTCGGGCTGCCCCTTGCCGGGAATCGCCTGGAGCATCTCGACGAAGCCGAAGCTGTCGTTGTGCGGGCTCGCCTTGACGCCGTCGGATTCGGTCAGGCCCGGCGTCACCGCGTTGACGTTGATGCCGTGTTTGCCGAGCTCGGTGGCGAGCGCCCGCGTGAACCCGAGCACGCCGCCCTTCGACGCCACATAGGCCGCCATGTTGGGCGTGCCGGCGAAGACGACGTTCGAGCAGATGTTGACGATACGGCCCTTCCGGCCCTGGCGGCGCATCATGTCGGAGGCGGCGCGCGCCATCAGGAAGGTGCCGGTGAGGTTGACGTCGATCAGCTTGCGCCAATGGACGAGGTCGACGTCGTCCCACGCGATATAGGGGACGATGGCGGCATTGTTGACCAGGATGTCGACCCCGTCGGCCTGCCGCTCGATTTCCTCGTGCAGCGCCGTCACCGCGGCCGGGTCGGAAATGTCGCAGCGCACCGCGAAGGCGCCGCCATCCATGGATTTGGCGGCCGCCGCGGCGCCGTCGAGGTTGATGTCGGCCAGCACGACGCGCGCGCCTTCACCTGCGAATTTCGCCGCGATCGCCCGGCCGATGCCCTGCGCGGCGCCGGTGACCACCGCGACCTTCCCCTCGAATCGCGCTCTCATTCTCCCTTCCCCCCTTCGGTACACGGCAGCCCCGCATCGATCCTCGCCATGGCGGCGGCAACGCCGGCACCGACGTCGGCCGAATGACCGAGCGCGTTCAGGGCGCCGCCAAGGGCCGAGACCGCGAGAACCGCGTAGAGTGGCCGCGCCGTCGGCCCCATGTGGCCGACGCGGACGAGCTTGCCCTTGGTCTCGCCATGACCGGAGGAGAGCATGACGCCGTAGCGGCCCTGCATGGCTCCGCGCAGCGCTTCGTCCTCGATGCCTGCGGGGAGTTTCACGGCGGTCGTGGTCGGCGAGGCGATGGCCTCGCGCGCCGGCCAGATTTTCAAGCCCATGGCCGCCACGCCGGCCCGGCAGGCCGCGGCGGTCAATGCGTGCCGCGCCCAGACCCGCTCCGGTCCCTCGTCGAGATAGCGGTCGAGGGCCGCATCGAGCCCGTTGATCTCGGCGACCGAGGGCGTGAACGGGAAGGGCTTGTCGGGCCGCCAGGCCTCCTTCCAGTCGAGAAGGCTCAGCATCGATGCGCGCGGCGCCGCGGGGTTGTCTTGCATCTTCTCCCAGGCGCGATCGCTGACGCCGAGCAGCGACAGTCCCGGCGGGCAGCCGAGGCACTTGTTCGGGCCGGTGACGTAGATGTCGGCATGGCAATCGTCCGGATGGGTCTTCATGCCGCCGAAGGAGGAGACGGCGTCGACGATCAGATAGGCACCGTGCCGGGCCGCGATCGCGCCGATCTCGTCGATGGGATTGATCGTGCCCGACGGCGTGTCGTGATGGCAGACCGAGACGATCCTGATGTCGGCGCGCGCGCGGAAGGCGGCCTCGACCGCGGCCGGATCGATGGCCTCGTCGAAGGGCACCTCGATCTCGACGAGCTCGGCGCAATAGCGCTTGGCCCAGAAGCCGAAGCCCTTGCCGTAGACGCCCGAGGCGAGGTTGAGCACCACGTCCTCGCGGGCGATCAGCGAAGCGGCGGCGGCCTCGAGGCCGAGCACCGGCTCGCCATGCAGGATCACGGGCGGCGTCCTCATCCGCAGCGCCGCTCGCGCCTTCTCGTTCACCTTGGCATAATGATCGAGGAAGGCCGGATCATAGTCGTAGAGCACGGTGCGCGAGAGGGCGCGCAGCACCTCCGGATAGGCGTCGACCGGTCCCGAGGTGAGCGTGAAGACGGTGTCATGCGTGGCCATGGCCATGCTCCTCAGCCGTAGAATTGCGTGCCGGTGCGGTAGTTGGCGAAGTTCTTGGCGTCGTGGGAGAACATCAGGTCCGCCTCGTGCGCCTCGGCCATCGCCTTGAGCCGCCGCATCGACTCGACGCCCTTGACCGCATCGATGTGGAACGAGGCCTGGCAGAGCGTCTCGAGACTCTGCTGCGTATAGGCGGCATCGATGGTGAAGAGGATCGGCTTGCGCGTGCCGAACTCGACGAGCAGGCTGTAATGGCCGATGGCATGGCCGGGGGTGAAGATCAGCTTCACCCCCTTGGCGAGCTCGACGTCGCCCGAAATGCCCTCGAATGTCGAATTGTCGCGCGTCGTGCCGGCGAGGAGCTGGTCGGCCTTGCCGCGCGCCTCCGCCGCCTCGGCCGAGAAGCTCAGGTCCGAATAGCCCAGGACCTCGAAGGGCTGCGGCTCGGCCGCCTCGCGGATCTCGTCGCGATGACAGAGTTTCTTGGCATGCGGAAAATATTTGTTGCCGCCGACATGGTCGAAGTGGAAATGCGAGTTGACCACGACGCCGACGTCCTTGGGCTCGATGCCGATGATCTTGAGCGCGCCGGGAATGGTCTGGTCCTTGGTCTGCATCGGCTTCTCGAAGGGCAGCACCTTCATGACGTGATCGTAGTCGTAGCCCGAATCGATCAGGAAACGGCCCTCGGCGTGGTCGATGAGGATCGAATAGACCGGGAAGCGGATCTCGCCGCCGGGCCCGCGGTTCCAGAAGACGTGATAGCCGTCGAGGACGAGGGAGCCCCCGTCGAGCAGATAGACCTTGGTGTCCTGCATGGTCCGGTCTCCTTTGATCAGCGCGCCCCGCGCACGTAGGGAAGGCCCAGCGCCGCCGGCAGGCTCGCGCGGCGGCCGAAGGCGATCAGCACGGCCATCACGGCCGCGAAGGGCAGCATCTGGATGACGTCGGTCGGGATGTCGACGCCCGCGACCTGCAGCGCCGTCGTCATCGACAGGCAGGCGCCGAAGAGCAGCGCGCCGAGCAGAACGTAGAGCGGCCGGCCGCGCGCCAGCATGGCGAGCACGATGCCGATGAAGCCGGCGCCATTGGTCATGAAGGGAATGAAGAGGCCGGCTCCGACATCGGCCAGGAAGGCGCCGCCGATTCCCGCCAAAATGCCGGTCGACAGGACCGCGACGGCGCGGGTGCGGACCACGTCGACGCCGGCGGCATCGAGCGCCGCGGGCTTGTCGCCGGCGGCCTTGAGGTTCAGCCCGAGATTGGTGAAGCGGTAGAGCGCCGCGAGCACGAAGACCAGCGCCACCGCGATGTAGACGATCGCCGGCCGGTTGAACAGCGCCGGGCCGATCACCGGAATGTCCGACAGGCCCGGGATCGGCAGCGTGGCGACGCCGGGCAGGCGCGGATAGCTCTGCGAGAACTGGAACTGGTGGAGCAGCGCCGTCATCCCCTCGGCGCCGATGGTCAGCGCGATGCCGATGACGATCTGGCTCAGGCCGAGGCGGACGCAGAGCAGCACCATGACGGCGGCGACGAGCATGCCGCCGAGCGCCCCGCCGCCGAAGCCGAGCCAGATCGAGCCCGTCCGGTACGCCACGAGGAAGCCCAGATAGGCGCCCGACAGCATCATCCCTTCGATGCCGATGTTGAGCACGCCGGCCTGTTCCGAGATCTGCTCGCCGAGGCCGGCGAGCAGCAGCGGGATCCCGGCCGTCAGCGCGCCGAGGATGAGGGCGGTCAGGAAGGCCTGGGTGAAGAGGTGCTCCATCACGCCCTCGTCCGTTCGCGGTGGCGATGGTCGGCATATTCGGCCACCGCCAGCAGCAGCAGGAGAATGGCGACGAGGACGAGGGTGAAGAAGTTCGGCACGCCGGTCAGCCGCGCCGCGCTCTCGCCGCCGATCGACAGCACCGAGAAGAGGAAGACGAAGAGGATCGTCGCGTAGCCGTTGAAGCGCGCCAGGAAGACCAGCGGCACCACGGTCAGCGAGAAGGCCGGGTTCCAGTCGGCCCGCACGTTGCCCTCGACGCCGAGGATCTCGACGGCGCCGGCGAGGCCGGCGAGCGCGGCCGAGAGCGCGAAGACCGCGACCGTCAGTCGCGGCACGGGCAGGCCGGCATGCATCGCGGCGCGTGCATTGGCGCCGACGACGCGCAGCCTGAGGCCGAAGGCGGTCCGCGTCATGACGAGATGGACCAGGATCACGGCGACGAGCCCGACGACGAGGCCGCTGCTGATCCGCGTATCGAAAAGGTGGGGCAGGCGGTCGTCGACCGGCAGGGTGCGGGTCTGCGGCACGGTCGTGGCGGGGTCGAGGAAGACGAGCTTGACCAGCACGTTGGCGAAGGAGACGCCGAGGAAGGTCATCATCAGCGTCGTGATGATCTCGTTGACGCCCTGATAGGCGCGCAGCAGCGCCGGGACCAGCGACCAGAGCGCGCCGACACCGGCCGCGAGCGCCATGCAGAGCGCCAGCGCGAGCCAATCCGGCATGTGGGTGACGAGCAGCGGCGCGGTGGCGGCCACGACCACCGCGGCCAGCAGGAACTGCCCGTCGCCGCCGAGGTTCCAGATCCCGGCCCGGAAGGCCACCGTGAGGCTGGCCGCGACCAGCAGCAGCGGCGCCATGCGGGTCAGCACCTCCTGCAACCCGGAGGGCGAGACGATGCCGCGATGCAGCACCGCCTGGTAATAGTCGATGGGGCTGACGCCGAAGGCGAGCAGCAGGGCGCCCGAGAAAAGCAGCGTAGCGAGGATCGGCCCGAGGCTCAGCAGGACCGGGCGCAGCCATCGGCTCCAGGCCGCCACACCCGTGGGGGCGGCATGGGCAGGCCGTGCCGCCTCGACGCCCGCCTCCGCGCTCATGCGCCGGCTCCCACCATCAGGGCGCCGACGCGCTCGCGCGCCGCCGCGTCGTTCTCGACCATGCCGACGAGGCGCCCGTGCGCCATCACGACGATGCGGTCGCTGAGCTCGATGAGTTCCTCGAGGTCGGTGGAGATCAGGAGGGTCGCGACGCCGCGCTCCGCCGCCTGCCGGATGCGGCGGCGCGTCGCCACGATGTTCTGCACATCGAGCCCATAGGTCGGCTTGGCATAGACGACGACGCGGGCCGGGCCGGACAATTCACGGGCCAGCAGCGCCTTCTGGATATTGCCGCCCGAGAGCCGGGCAATCGGCGTCGCGGGACCCGGCGTGCGGATGTCGAAGGCGTCGATGAGGTCGCGGGCATGGGCGGCGATGGCCTTGGGCCGCTCGACGCCGTGGCGCCAATAGGGCGCCTCGCCGATCTCCTTGAGGACGAGGTTGGTGGCGACCGGAAAGCTGCCGACGGTGCCCTCGCCGAGCCGGTCGTCGGTGACGTAGCGCAGGCCGCGCCGCCGCCGGGTCCCGACGTCGAGCGCCTCGATCGCCTCGCGGCCGAGCCGGATCTTTCCCCGCGTGGCGGCCCGCTGGCCCGCAAGAGTCTCGGCGAGCTCGCGCTGCCCGTTGCCGTCGATTCCGGCGAGACCCAGGATCTCGCCTTCGGCCACCGTGAGATCGATGCCGGGCTCCGCCGCATAGCCGTCGATCGCGAGATCGCTCACCTCCAGGAGCTCGCGGCCTCTCGCCCGTCGCGGGGCGCGGGCGGTGCCCGTTTCTTCCGCCACGACGGCGGGGCTCGCCGTCGTGCCGAACATCAGCCCGAGCACGTCCGCCGTGAAATCCGCCTCGCGCATCGCCGCCTTGCGCTCGGGGGCGATCTCGCCGACCTTGCGGCCGAGCCGCAGCACCGAGATGCGGTCGCCGAAAGCGAAGGCCTCCTTCAGCTTGTGGGTGATGAAGACCACCGCGAGACCCTGATCCGCAAGGCGACGCATGAGCGCCCCGAGCTCCTCCGCGCCCTTGGGGGTCAGCATGGAGGTCGATTCGTCGAGCACCAGCACCCGGCTGCCGCGCATCAGCGCCCGCAGGATCTCGGCCTGCTGCTGCTCGCCGAGCGACAGGGTGCCGGTGATCGCGTCCGGGCGGACCGAAAGGCCGAGGCCGCGTCCGATCTCGACGAGCCTGCGGCCGAGCGCGGCGCGATCCGGCGAGCGCCACCAGGGCTTGCCCAGCGCCATGTTCTCGGCGACCGTCAGGGCCGGCACCAGCATCACATGCTGGAACACCGTGCCGATGCCGAGGTCGAGCGCTCGGCGGGGCGAGCCGATCCGCCGTGGCTGACCGTCGATGCGGATCTCGCCCGCGTCGGGCTGCATGAGGCCGCAGAGCATGCCGATCAGCGTCGACTTGCCGGCGCCGTTCTCGCCGAGCAGCACATGGATCTCGCCTGCCCGGATGGCGAGGTCCACGTGATCGTTGGCCAGCACGCCGGGGAAGCGCTTGGAGACGCCGATCATCTCGACGATCGGCGTCTTCCCACGACGTTGGGGAACATCATCCATGGGTTGGGCTCATCTCATCATGGGATGTCTGCCGTCGCACGGTCGTTTCCCCTCATCCGCCCCGGATCAAATCCGGGGCACCTTCTCCCGCAAGGGGAGAAGGAGGAACGTTGTCTGCGAGATTAGCGTCCTTCTCCCCTTGCGGGAGAAGGTGGCCGGAGCGAAAGCGACGGCCGGATGAGGGATTTCACTCGCGAGTTTTCCATGAAGATCCCTCAAGCATACTTCCGGCTCGCTACTTCGCCACCGCGACGTCGGTCACCAGCGCATGCACCGCGGCCGCATCGAAATGCGGCACGACCTTGATCTTGCCGGAGATGATGTCGTCGCGGATCGGCTGCAGCTCCGACCAGATCTTGTCCGGGATCAGGGTGGTCTTGAGCAGCTGCACCGAATCGTCGGCGAGCTTGATCGAATATTCGTAGGTGCCGAACTTGCCGTCGCGCAGGTCGGCGATCATCGCGGTATAGACCGGCGTCAGGTTCCAGATGACGGAGCTCAGCAGATGCTCCTTGTCGACGCCCGACTTGTCGCCGATGACGTCGATGAAATAGACCTTGCCGCCGTCGGTCGCCTTGTCGGTGTCGACCGCCTGCAGCATGCCGAAGCTCGAGCCGTTGCCCTGGCCGAAGATGACGTCGGCGCCGGCCGCGATGACCGCGTCGGTGACGCGCTTGCCGCCGGCGGCATCGCTATAGGCGGCTGGCCCGATCACCGCATAGCGGATGTTGATCTTGGGCTTCTCGGCCTTGGCGCCCTCCGCGAACGCGGCCGACTGCGAGTTCCAGGAGGGCGGCTCACCCGAGACCACGATGCCGACCGTGCCGGTGCGGGTCATCTTGGCGGCGAGCCGGCCGGCCAGATAGGCGCCTTCGTGGCCGCTCAGCGTATAGTCGGCGACCTTGCCGGGCACGCCGGAGCCGGGCTTGTCGACGATCGCCACGGCGACCTTCTCTTCGGCGCCGATCTCGGGTGCGGCGGTATTGTAGCCGCTGGCGTGCGCGATCAAGAGGTTCGCGCCGCCCTCGGCCAGCTCGCGCATGGTCGGCCGCACGTCGCCGTAGCCGAGGTTCTGCGCCACCATGACCTTGACGCCTTCCTTGGCGCCGGCCGCCTTGGCGGCCTCGATCCCCTGCTGGTTCCAGCCGTAATCGGTGCCCTGCTCGGGCGTCAGAATGGCGATGGCCTTGACCTCCGCCGCCACGGCCGTGCCCGACAACAGCGCTGCCAGGCACAGTCCACCCAGTGCGATTCTCGATCCGCTAGACATGTCCTCTCCTCCCCTCGATGCCGGGCGAGCCGGCCGTTCACGACACGATTGCGATGCCGGACGCTTTCCTTTGTACTCTCATCCGCGGCCGTTCAGAATGCGGCCGTCGATGACCCGTGCGAGCCTGGTGGCGGAATGTTGCGAGCTCTTCTGGCCGGCCTGGCATGTGTGGCGATGGGACTGGCGTGCGCCGCCGCCGACGAGGTGCCCGAACCGGTGGCGCGCGGCACGCAGGGGCTGATCGCCATAGCTTTCTCCGCCGAGAACGAGGGAGACGGGATCCTCGTCTGCTCGGCGGCCCTGGCGCATTGGTATTCGCTCGACCTCGGCCGGGCCGGTCCCGGCAGACGGATCGAAGGCACATTGTGGTACGATCGGGCGGACGGCAACCTCTTCCTGCTCAACGCTTCGCAGGACCGGATGCCGGTGCAGGCGCTCTGGTGCGGCAGTCCAGGGCAGGCCTGGACGACCGGCACCCGCGTGCCGCTCGACCGCAGGATCGGCGAGGTGCCGAAGCCGATCCGCCTCGCCTGCGCGCCGCAGGGCGGCAACCTCGCCTGCCGCTGACGCGAGGCTCATTTTGCCCGACCTTCGAGGGCTCGCCGCACCGCGACGAATTTCGCCGCCCGTTCGGTCTGCAGGGCCTTGATGCCGTCCGGCGTGTAGTCGTAGACGCCGCCGCCGCTCTTGAGGCCGAGCTTGCCCTTGCCCGTTCGCTCGCTGACGAAGGGCGACACGTCGCCGCGGGTCGAGAGCTCCCGGTTGAGAAAGCTCGACACGTTCTCGTAGGTATCGAGCCCCGCCATGTCGAGCAGCGCCATCGGCCCGACGATGCCGAGCTTGTAGCCGATCCCCCAGGAGACGCAGGTGTCGATGTCGGCGGGATCGATCACCCCGTCCTCGACCAACGCCACGACCTCGCGCAGCAATGCATAGAGCACGCGGTTCTCGACGAAGCCGGGCACGTCCTTCTTCACCACCACGGGCAGCAGCTTCAGGGTGCGGATGAGACCGACGATGAATTCGACGGTGGCGGGCGCGGTCTGCCCGCCGGCGATCACCTCGATCATCGGGATGAGATGCGGCGGGTTCGACCAGTGCATGCCGACGAAGCGCTCTGGGTTCGAGACGAAGCCCTGCAGCGTCGAGATCGGGATGCCCGAGGTGTCGGTCGCGACGATGACGTCCGGGCCGATCAGCGGGTCGATGGCGCGATAGACCTCGGCCTTGATCTCGATCTTCTCGGGCACGTTCTCGATGACGAGGTCGGCGCCTTCGACGGCAGACGCCAGGTCGTCGCAGATCGTGACCGGCGCCGTGCCGCCTTCGGGCGCGACCGTGCCGAGCCGGTCGAGCACCCCATAGGCCAGGTCGAGCTGCGACCGGGCCCGCTCGCGCGCGGCTTCCGCCGCGTCATAGGCCTTGACCGCGATGCCGCCGCGCGACAGCACCGCAGCGATGCCGGGTCCCATGGTGCCCAGGCCGATCAGGGCAGCCTGCATGGCGCTTTCCTTTCAGAACGTCAGGCGCCGTTGCCCAGGAACTTGTCGGTGAAGAGGCCGTCGCTCGTGAGCTTGGTCTTGAGCGCGCTCTGCTCTTCCAGGCTCCTCAGCGTGTCGTCCCACGTCTCCTTGGTCATCCAGCCCAGCCCATGGGCCTTGGTGTCCGGGCTCATGAAGGTCGAGGCGATGTCGGCCTTGAGCTGGGCCAGCAGCACGTCCGTCTTTCCCGCATAGCCCGGCGCCGCCTTGGCGGTGATCGCCGCCGCCTCCTCCGGATGGGCGGCCACATCGTCGAAGGCCTCGGTGTAGGCCTTGACGAAGCGGCCGACGAGGTCCGGCTTGTCCTTGATCATCTTGTCCGAGCCGAAGAGGCCGGACCCATAGGCCTTCCAGCCGTAATCGGCGCCGAGCATGATCGAGAGCGAGCCGACGCCGCCCGCCTTGGCCTCGAGCTCGGGCACCTCGGCGTCGACGTAGCCCACGATGGTCTGCACCCGCCCGAGCAGCAGGTAGCTCTCGTAGGGCGGCGCGACGCTCGAGATCGTCATGTCCTTCTCGCTCAAGCCGTTGGCGGCCAGGAACGACTTGAAGAAGATGTAGGTCGAGCCGGCGGGGTGGATGCCGACCGACAGGCCCTTGAGGTCGGAGGGCTTCGTCAGCTTCACGGTCTTGGCGAGCGACACCATGGCGAGAGGCGACTTTTGGTTGACGGCGGAGAGCGCCACGACCGGCACCCCTTGCGAGCGCGCCACCGCCAGCGTCGGAAAATCGCCGAAGCCGAAATCGGCATTGCCGTTGGCGACGAGCCGCATGGCGTCGGGCGATCCCGTGCCCTTGCGGATCTCCGTCACGTTGATGCCGTGCTTGGCGAAGAAGCCCTTCTCCTTGCCGACGAAGAACATGGCGTGGTCGCCGCGCGGCACCCAGTCGAGCTGCACCGAGACCTTGTCGGGGTCGGCGGCCCGCGCCTTGAGCGCGCCACCCGCAATGGCGAGCGACGAGGCTGCCGCGCCGCCCAGGAACGTCCGTCTCAGCATGGTGATCTCCCCTCAGTCTCGATTGAACTTCGGCGCCCAGGGCACCGCGATGGTCTCGACCAGCTCGACCAGATAGTAGAAGCCCACCCCCAGCACCGAGACGAGCGCCAGCGCGGCGAAGACCAGCGCCGTGTCGAGCTGGGTCGAGGCGAACTGGATGGTGTAGCCGAGCCCGGCCGAGGCGCCGGCGAATTCCCCGACGATGGCGCCGATGACGCTGAAGGTCGCGGCGATCTTCAGTCCCGCCATGAGTTGCGGCAGCGAATGCGGCACGCGGATCTTGAACAGGATGTCGGTTGCGCCGGTGCCGACGGAGCGCATCAGCGCCAGCAGCGAGGGGTCGACCGATTCCATGCCGGCCAGCATCGAGAGCGTGACGGGAAAGAAGGCGATGACGGTGATGAGCCCGATCTTGGGGGCGAGATCGTAGCCGAACCACAGGATGAAGATCGGCGCCAGCGCCACCTTGGGCACATTCTGGAACAGCACGATCAGCGGATAGAGGGCGCGGCCGAGCCAGTCGAAGCGCACGATGAGGAGCGCCAGCGCGATGCCGACGACGGCGGAGACCACGAAGCCGATCAGGATCTCGCGCGCCGTGACCAGCGTAGCCGAGGCGAGCGTCGGCCATTCGCGCCAGAGGGCGGCCACGATGGCCGAGGGCGCCGGCACGATATAGGGCGAGACCGAGAACACCCGCACCGCGGCTTCCCAGGCCAGCACCGCTGCGAACGCGAGGATCAGGGCCGGCAGCCAGCCCTCCGTCGCGACGCGCCAGCCGGGACGCTCGACATCGGCGAGGCTGGCCGTGCCGAGGCTCATCGGCCGTCTCCCGGTTGGTGGCTCAGGCGCAGCAGGGCACGGAGCCGGCGCTCCGCCTGGCCGAATTCGGCACTGTCGAGCACCGCGTCGCCGCGCGGATAGGGCAGGGGGACGTGGAGGGTCTCGATGATCCGCCCCGGCCTGATGCCCATGACATGGACCTCGCTCGCCAGATACACGGCCTCCTCGATCGAATGGGTGACGAGGATGATGGTCTTGCCGGTCCGCTGCCAGATGTCGAGTAGCGACCGGCTCATGGCGTCGCGCGTGATGGCGTCGAGGGCGCCGAAAGGCTCGTCCATCAGCAGGACCGCCGGGTCGAGGGCCAGCGCGCGGGCGATGGCGACGCGCTGGCGCATGCCGCCCGAAAGTTCGTGCGGACGCCTGCGGGCGGCGTCGCCGAGCTCGACGAGGTCGAGCATGGCCTGCGCCCGCTCGCGAAGCTCGGCGCGCGACAGCGACTTGTCGGCGATGCCGCGCAGCAGCGCGACATTGTCGAGCGCGTTCTTCCACGGCAGCAGGTTGGCATCTTGGAAAACGAGGCCGATCATGCGCCGGCGCGCCGCCTCGGCAGGCTCCAGGCCCGCCACCGTGACACGGCCGGCGCTCGGCAGGACGAGGCCGCCCAGGGCCTTGAGCAGCGTGCTCTTGCCGCAGCCCGAGGGGCCGATGAGGCAGACGAAGGCACCCTCCGGCACCGCGAGATCGATGTCGTGCAGGATCTCCTGCCGTCCGGTGCCGCGGCCGAGCGTGACCGACAGGGCTTCGGTGCGGATCAGCGCGGCGGCGCGGTCCGGCTTGGGCTCCATGGGTCGCAGGGCGCTGAGCGGCACGAGCGTCGGGTCCTAGGCCGCGCTTGCGGGCTTGGCCGCCTTTTCGGCGGTGGCGGCCTTGAAGGCCGGCCGCGCCTCGATGCGGCCCATCCAGGCCTTGAGGTTGGCGAGTTCCGGCAGCGCGATCGGGAACGCGAGACAGCGCTTGAGGATGGGCGCCAACGCGATATCGGCGAGCGTCAGCCGGCCGAGGGCGAAGAACTCGCGGCCGGCGAGATGCGCGTCGGCCAGCCCCAGGAGCGCGGCCAGCTCCTTGGCCTGGGCGTCGTAATCGGAGACGCGCTCTTCGGCCGGCTTCTTCGAATCCTTGAACATGGTGAGGTAGAGCGCATTGATGGACGCTAGCAGCCAGTCCATCCAGCGCTCGACCTCGCTGGTCTCGGCGGGCGTCGAACCGCTGAGCGCCTTCGAGCGGGTCGCCGCCAGATAGCGCAGAATCGAGTTCGACTCCCAGATCACCACGTCGCCCTCGACCAAGGTCGGCACCTTGGAATTCGGGTTCAGCGCCTTGTAGTCAGGCGTCTGCGTATTGTTGAACTGGCGCCCGTAATCCTCGCGCGTATAATCGATTCCGATCTCCTCGAGCCCGAAGAGCACCTTCTGCACGTTGCCGGAGGTTGCCCGGCCCAGAACCTTGATCATCGGTCGTTACTCCTGTCCGTGATGCCTCAAGCCTTGCGCGGGCAATAGGCGATGGCATCCATCTCGATCTTGGTGTTGATGACGGCGCGCGCCTCGACCGTGGTCCGGGCCAGCGCCACACCCTGGAAATTGGCGCCGAAGACCTTGTTGTAGCGGCCGAAGTCGCGCGTATCCTGGAGGTAGGTCGTAACTCGCACGACGTCGGCGAGGCTGGCGCCCTCCTGGGCCAGGATGCGGCGGATCGAATCGATGGTCGCCTGGGCCTCGACCTCGATCGTGCCCTCGACCATGTTGCCCTCGGCATCCTTGCCGACCTGACCCGAAACGAAGATGAAATCGCCGGCCCGCACGGCGGGGTAGAAGGGTAGATTCGGGTTCTTGGTGCCGATCGGATAGCGATCGGCGGCGCTGACTGGCTGGTCCATCAAAAAACGCTCGTCTCGATGATGTCGACGCCATGGATGCGGTCGACGAGGTAGAGGATGCCGCGGCCGTCGATCGTCACGTCGTTCGACGAGGCGAGGCCGGCTCCGGCCGGGGCGTCGGGCACGAAGTGGCCGACCTCGCGCGGCGCGAACGGGTCGGCGATGTCGACGAGCCGCAGCCCTTGCGCGAACCAGGCGAAGGGGATGATCGTGCTCGAGAAACGCTCGGAGGGCTGATGGCAGCCCATCATCGGCGGTTGCGGGGCGCCGTCGGGGTCGAGGCCCTCGACCTGGAAGGTCGAGATCGGCAGCGGGTTCGTCTCGTCGGTGACGTCGTAGATCCAACTGAAGGCCGGCGGCGACGGATAGAGCTTGGCCACGTCCTCGTCCGCCACCACCATGATGCGGCGGCCCTTGAGGGGCCGCGGCACCGGCAGGCAGGTATGAGTGGGGTGAGGGAAGGCCGGGCTCGAGTTGACATGCGACACGACCTTGGGCGAGCGCATATCCGATATATCGAGAATATAGAATCCGTGCTGCCAGTAGCTCACGTGGAGCCGGTCGCCCATGCGGAGCGGATGATGGCAGCGCGGCGTCACGCCGCCGACGAGCCGGCACTCCTCGCCGCCAGCGGCCCATTGGCCTGGGATCCACCAGCGCCCGACCTCTTCGGGCCGGCTGGGGTCCTTCAGATCCAGGATCATCACGATATTGCCGACGTAGCCCTCGGCGGTCGGCGAGATATAGGCGTAGCGGCCGTCGAAATCGTAGCGGTGCACGCCGCGGCCGCCCGAGACCGTCCATTTGGCGATGGGGCGCGGCTCGCTGGGGCGCGACACGTCGTAGATGCCGAGGCCGCCGCCGAACGCGGCCGGCCCGCTCTGGCCGAGCTTCTCATGGTTGACCAGCATGATGTCGTTCGCCACCCGCACCTTGTGCGAATGCCAGCCCTCCGGCAGGTCGATGCGGGCCAGCGGACGTGGCCGGCGCGGGTCCGACACGTCGTAGATCGAGGTCCCGGAGGGCCAGCGCATATGGCCGACGAAAAGCGTCGTGCCCTCGACCCACACCTGGCCGCCGCCCGGGCAATCGATATGGGAGAGATGCGTTGTGTTCCGGGAAGTCGGCAAGCTCGGCCTCGGTGTCTTCGTCGGATGCAACCCCTCATCCGCCTTCCCCGGATCAAGTCCGGGGTCAGGCACCTTCTCCCGCAAGAGGAGAAGGGAGTGCTTTTTCCTGCGCGATTGGCGCCCTTCTCCCCTGGCGGGAGAAGGTGGCGACGCGAAACGGCGACGGATGAGGGGGAAAACCCTCTGTCATTGACGTTTCTTCAGTACAGCCGCACCACGTCGCCCGCTTTGTCGCGGCCCCACTTCTTGTGCAGGTCGAAGGCGCGCAACGCCGGCTCGTCGCTGGCGACGAAGAGATAGACCGGGTCCTTGTCCGAACCGTTGTGATGCTCGCACCAGGCGCCGCCCGGCACCGCCAGCGTGTCGAAGCGGTTCCAGTCGAAGCGCTTGCCGTCGACGACCGAATGGCCCATGCCCTCGAAGGGGGCGACGAGCAGGCTCGCGGTCTGGCGCAGCGGCAGGGTCTTCTCGCCGGGGCGCAGCATCTGGACGAAGAAGGTGATCGTCTTGAACACCGGCTTGCCGTTCGAGGGGTCGACATATTCGACCATCAACGCTTCGTAGGGGTCGCCGTCCCAGTCCTTGTGCCGCTCCAGAAGGTCGGCCATCATCTCCCAACGATACACATACATGGGCGAGGTGACGCCAGCGCCACGCTTGTGCTTGACGAAGCGCGGCATCAGGCCGCCATTGCCGTAGATGCGCTGCGAATAGTCGGACGGATATTTGGCAGTCTGCTGTTTCATTTTGACGAACTTGCCGTCGACCATCTCGCCGTAATCGTGCTCGAAATAGATCGAGTTCAGCGTCTCGACGAGCGGCAGGTCGAGCACCGAGAGGTTGACGGCGGGCTCGTTGCCGACGGTGCCGTGGTTGTGCCAGGTGTCGATCGGCGTCAGCACCATGTCGCCGGGGCCGAAGGTGATGTCCTCGCCCTCGACGCCGGTGAAATTGCCCTTGCCGGTCAGGCCGAACCGGATGGCGTTGGGCGAGTGCCGGTGCGGCGGCATGATCTCGTTGGCGTCATTGAGCCTATAGGCCGTGTACATGGTCGAGACCGTGGCGCGGCGCGGCGTGAGGCCCGGATTGACCAGGATCAGCGAGCGGCGCTCGCTGTCGTCCATGGTGACGAGCTCGGCGGCGCGGTTCAGGATCGGCTCGATGTCGCGGTCGTAGGACCACACGTGCGGCACGGCCTTCTGGCTGCCCATGAGCTGCTTGATCTCGTCGTGGGCGACATCGGTCGAGGTCGCCCAGAACGGGAACATGTTGTGAGAATGGATATCGTCGTAGAGGGATTTCAGCGCGGTGTCGCGATTGCTACGGTCCTGCCGCGAGGAGGCTACGGCGCTCATCGGCTCGCTCCTGTTCGAGAGGTCGGTCCGACCATTTCTGAGCCAACCATAATCCTGTGGTCGCAACCGTCAACCCAAAATCCGAGAGTTCCAGCTGAGATCCAACCAAATCCTCAAGGCTACGGTTGAGCCTGCGGCGGCGCCGCGCGGCCGCGGATCAGGTCGGCCGCCTTCTCGGCGATCATCATCACCGCCGCATTGATGTTGCCGGTGACCATGTCGGGCATGACCGAGGCGTCGACGACGCGCAGGTTGTCGACGCCGCGCAGCTTGAGCTCGCCGTCGACCACGGCATCCGGGTCGTCCGCCGCCCCCATCTTGCAGGTGCCGAGAGGATGGTGAACGGTGATCGAGGTGGCGCGGATATAGGCGTCGATCTCGTCGTCGCTCGTCGTCGCGCCGCCCGGCAGAAACTCGGCCGCGACGTAGCGCGCCATCGCGGGCTCTTCCGCGATCCGCCGCGCCATGCGGACGCCCCCGCGCATGGTGGCGCGGTCGTTGGGCGTGGAGAGCAGATTCTGCACGATGCGCGGGTGCGCGACGGGATCGGCCGACCTCAGCGTCACGGCCCCGCGGCTCTCCGGATGTAGCATGACCAGCCGCGCCGCGAAACTGTCGGTGAACGGAGCCTTGAAGGGTTTGAAATAGGGCCAGGCGCCGAGCGCCGCGGCCGTCAGCAGGATCTGGATGTCCGGCAGCGGCGCGTCCTCGCGCGACTTCAGGAAGGCCGTGATGCCGCCCGGCACGTCGGCCGCGAAACCCTTGCCGAACAAATAGGCCTTGGGCAACGCGCGGGCGATGCGGTCGGCCCGCATCATGTGGAGGAAGGGCGAGGGCTCAGCCCTCCGATACATCAGGATGGTCGAGACATGGTCCTGCAGGTTGCGGCCGACCCCCGGCACGTCGGCCTTCGGCGGGATCGACATGGCCTTGAGCTCGTCGGCCGGTCCGACCCCCGAGAGCAGGAGCAGTTGCGGCGTGTTGATGACGCCGCCGCAGAGCAGCACCTCGCGCGACGCCCGCGCCTCAAGCGCCTCGCCGTTGCGCCTATAGGCGATGCCCGCCGCTCGCGCGCCGTCAAACAGGATACGCGTCGCCAGGGCGCTCGTCTCGACCGTGAGGTTCGGGCGCCGCAGCGCCGGCCGCAGATAGGCCGTGGCGGCGCTGGAGCGCCGGCCGTTGCGGATCGTCATCTGCAGGCGGCCGAAGCCCTCCTGCCGGGCGCCGTTGTAATCCTCGGTGAAGCCGTAGCCAGCGCTCTGGCCGGCCTCCGCGTAGGCGTCGAGGAGCCCATCCTGGTAGGTGCAGAACTGGGTACCGACAGGCCCGTCCGCACCACGATATTCGCTCGGCGGCCCGGACCAGCTCTCGCTCCGGCGGAAATAGGGCAGGGTGCGATCGTAGGACCAGTCCCGCAGGCCGGTCGTGGCCCAGCGGTCGTAGTCGCCGCGATTGCCGCGCACATAGGCCATGGCGTTGGTCGAGGACGAGCCGCCGATCACCTTGCCGCGCGCGCATTCGATGCGCCGGTCGTCGGCGAAAGCCTCGGGGTCGGAGAAATACATCCAGTCGTGCAGGCGCTTCTGCAGGATCTTGCCCCAGCCGAGCGGGATGTGGATCCACGGGTCGCGGTCCCAGCCGCCGGCCTCGAGCAGCAGCACGCTCGCCTCGCCACCCTCGCTCAGCCGCGCCGCCAGCGCGCAGCCCGCCGAACCGGCGCCCACGATCACATAATCATAGGTCTTGCCGGCCATCCCATCCTCACGCCCGTTTCATCCGGATCAGTCGACCATGGCTCAACCAATCTTGTCAACCAGAGACGGCGGTGTTACCTTTTTGGTCGCAACGGACAAGATTTGCTTATGCCGCGCAGGCGGCTCTTCGGGACGTCGACCGCATGCAGAACTGTCGCCGGGAGGCGGGCCGATGACGCAAACCGCCTCCGCGCCGCTCGAGGGCAAGAGTCTCGAGCCGCTGATCGATGCCATCCGCGGCATGGTCGCCGAGACCGGCTCGATCCCGTCCGAGCGGGTCATCGCCGAGCAGCTCCGGGTCAAGCGCCACCGCCTTCGGCGGGCGCTCGAGGCCTTGCGCGCCAAAGGCGAGCTCGAGCCGTCGCGGATCGGCCGGCGGCCGGCCTCGGAGATCCGCGTCGGCGGCGATCTCGCCGTCGATACCAACCCGATCGAGATCATCGAACTGCGCACCGTGCTCGAACCGGCGCTGGCGCGCTTCGCGGCGGTGCGCGCCTCCCCGGCCGAGATCGAGCGCATCGGGCGGGCTGCCCAGACGCCGCCCGGGGCCGAGCCCGGCTCGATCGACCTCGCCTTCCATCGCGCGGTGGCGTCAGGCTCCCGCAACAGCCTTGCGGCGGAGGTCTATGCGCTGCTGCGCCATGTCGCGACCGACGCGCGCCTCAGGTTCGGCGATACGGATGAGCGCAGACGCTGCCCGAATCGCATCGCCGAACGCGACGCCGAGCACCAGGCCATCGCCCGCGCCATCGCGGCGCGCGATCCCGATGCGGCCGAGCAGGCCATGCGCGACCATCTCGGCGCCGTGCAGCGGCAGATCCTCGGGCGCCTCGGGCCGCCGTTCAGGACCCGCTGACCCTCGCGGCCCTCACCGGTACGCGGAGCAGCGCCAGCCTTGGTTGCCGTCCCGGCAGGACGACCGGACGACGGGCGTCCCGCTCTCGCGGGCAATCTTGAGCGCGCCGCCCTCGCGAACCAGCGTCAGCCTGATGGTGTTCGCCCCCCGTTCGCCGCGCGCCCCGCCGCGGCCGGCCTTCTCCCACGACAGGATCGCCGACACCTGGCATCGGCTCCGGCCCGCATCGCAGGTCTTGCTGACCGAACCTGGTATCACGGCATAGCGGCGCCGCGGCCATTGCCGGATGTAGGCTTGCTTGTCCCGCAAGACTTGCGACGGGGTCATGGCTTTGCCGTAATACACGACATGGCTCGCGTAAAGGCGATCGACCGTCTCGGGCGTGATGCGGGCATTGTCGGCCCAGATCGAAAAATAGCGATCCATCGCCATGTCGGCGGTGGCGGCCAGCGTGGGGCCGGTCAGCGCCAGGACCCACGCAAGACTGAGTGTCGCTCGATTCAAGTCGGCCTCCTCGACAGGCGGGAAGCCAACCGGTTCGGTGACCTTCCGGTTCCGGATCCATCGAGCATGGCGGCGGGTTGCCGCAAGGCTTCAATCGTACCGCAAGGACCCGTCTTGGCCTATCTTCTGCTCGGTTTCGTGCCCTTGTCGGCGCTGCTCGAATTCTGGTTCGGTGCGGCGCCGATCTGGGTCTTCGCCACGAGCGCCGTCGCGGTCGCGGTGCTGGCCCACTGGATCTCCGCCGCGACGGAGGATATCGCCGAGCAGGCGGGCTCGACCATCGGCGGCCTCCTGAACATCAGCTTCGGATCGATCGCCGAACTGGTGCTCGCCATCTTCGTTCTCATCGACGGCCACGTCGAGGTGGTGCGCGCGCAGATCACCGGCTCGATCATCGGCACGGCGCTGCTCGGCCTGGGCCTGGCCATCATGGTCGGCGGCTTCTCGCGCCCGAAGCAGGTTTTCCGGCGCGAGCGGGCGGGGCTGCTGTCGAGCCTGCTGGTGCTGCTTTTGATCGCGCTGCTGCTCCCGGCGGTGTTCGACCTGGCTCTGAAGGGTCGTCCGGGGACGCACGACATCGCCTGGAGCAACGAGGAGCTGAGCCTCGGCATGTCGGCCGTCCTGCTGCTGCTCTACGGCGGCAACCTCGTCTACACGCTCGTCACCCACCGGGACGTGTTCTCCGGCGACGAACCGCGCAAGAGCAAGGCGACGCCGTCCAAGACCTCGCTCCTCGGTCCGATCGCCGTCCTCGTGATCGGCACGGTGGCGATCGCCTTCGAGGCCGAGCTCGTCTCGGGCGCGCTCGAGGCGACGGCCTCGCAGCTCCATCTGTCGACGCTGTTCCTCGGCGTCGTGGTGCTGGCGCTGGTCGGCACCTCGGCCGACCTTTTCGCGGCGGTGGTCTTCGCCGCCAGGGACAAGATGGGCCTGGTGATGGAGATCTGCCTCGGCTCGGCCATCCAGGTCGCGCTCGTCATCGCGCCGCTCTTGACGGTGATCGGCTTCTTCATCGGCAAGCCGATGAACCTGGCCTTTACCAATCCGCTCGATCTCTTCTCCTTCGGGGCGACGGCGCTCGTCGTCCATTCGGTCGCGGCGGACGGCGAGACGACCTGGTTCGAGGGCCTGCTGCTCGTCGGCATCTATGTGCTGCTGGGGCTCGCCTTCTTCTTCGTCGGATGAGACGGTCGCCGCCGCATTGCCGCCGTGCCGGAGCCAATCGCTCTCGACTCGATGCGAGCACTCAAAAGGGTCATCACAAATATCCGCTGCTAACCCGATGTAAGCATTGTTGTTCACCAGATCACATTAAGGTCGTCATCATATCGTACACGAGGCATGAGTACGAGCATATTGTGATTTGGGAGGATTTTCGTGACTTTGTGTTTTTTAAGCTCGTATCCAGGATATGGATCAGCGATTACCTGATCAAAAAAAACGCGATGACGATCGGTGAGATAATCCATAATCTCGACTAGAAAGAGGTGGACCACCTCATAATCGGCAATGACGTCTTGGGGAGAATTGATGGTTTCAAGATTTTCAAATAACTTCAAAACATTGTCGCCGCCGTCGGCAAAAATTGGCCTCGTTCCTTCAAAATAGACGGTTTCGATCTGCTCTCTTATCGGGTCAATGTTGCCGTGTATGGCGAAGCTTCGTTTGTCCATAACGCGTTTAAAGTCGCTGTAAACCAATGTCCTTTGATCGACGGGGCCGGTGAACCCATCACAGTTCTCATTGAGGGCGGCGATGCGTTTGGGTAAATTCGATCGAATGAAAGCCTGGTAACGCTCTATATCGTTGCGAACTTCATCCTTGCAGAAAACGAGGATAACCATGTTGATGAATGCCTCGGCCATAATCGGCGTTAATAGCCTTAGCTTTAAGCAATTGCCGTATAGATCGGTCGCGCGTTTGGCCAGCTGATTTACAGTAGAGCTGTATCGCTTTAGCGAACGCTTGGTAGTGATTTCTGGCAGATTCGTTTCGTAGGTCGGTGTATCGATGATGGATTCATGCATTTCCGCGCAAAGATTGGCCAGCGTCATGAATTTGTTTTGGAAGACAACAAATTTTTCAAAAGATCGAGTCATATCGGACTTGGCGCGGCCTATTCGCCCGAAATCAAACTTTAGCCCAATGATGATTTCCTTCCACTCTTGATCGGATATCTCCTCTGCAATCATGAAATGGATATCGCGGGATGTTCCCGCGATGTAGACATCAACATCGTCCGCCTTCAAATTGAAGTCCCAGTGGATCCAATTGTCGCTATCGTCACGGCGCAGCCAGTTCTGGAATCCGTTGGGCATACCAAAGCGGGTGCGAAGATAGGCATAGACGTCGACCGGCCGAAGTTGCGATCTAATAACGAGAAATCCACTACGAATAGGTTTCTTCCTCTTCCTCTTGGACTCATAAAAGCTGACCATTTCCTCGGGGCTTGTCTTTCTCCATGAAGCGATGTCAAGCGACTTTGCCACCCCAATCTCTCCCACTTGTCGCCTCTGCCGGTTTCGCGGTTCGAACAACCTACATGGTACACTAGGTGACACTCCACTTTGCCCAAGCGTGTAAGCTCCTGGCGCGAGGCGGTCATCCACGCGATTATCACGAATGGCGCCTTTCGGACCCTAACAGACATCCAACAATCTAGGCCGCGCACGCCTCCGCGTTGCCGTTCAACCCTCATTCCGGTAAAACCCCCTCCAGAAAACGGAGAACCATAATGGCGTTCAAGGTTGCGGTGGTCGGCGCCACGGGCAATGTCGGCCGCGAGATGCTGAACATCCTGGCGGAGCGGGCCTTTCCATACAGCGAAGTCGTCGCCCTGGCGTCGAACCGCTCGAAAGGCACGGAGATCTCCTTCGGCGACAAAACCATCGTCTGCAAGGCGCTCGACACCTACGATTTCACCGGCACCGACATCTGCCTGATGTCGGCCGGCGGCGAGATCTCCAAGGCCTGGTCGCCGAAGATCGCCCAGATGGGCTGCGTCGTGATCGACAATTCCTCCGCCTGGCGCATGCACCAGGACGTGCCGCTCGTCGTGCCGGAAGTGAACGCCGATGCGGTGGCGGGTTTCGGCAAGATGAACATCATCGCCAACCCGAACTGCTCGACCGCCCAGCTCGTCGTCGCGCTGAAACCCCTCCACGACAAGGCGAAGATCAAGCGCGTCGTGGTCGCGACCTACCAGTCCGTCTCCGGCGCCGGCAAGGAGGGCATGGACGAGCTCTTCACCCAGACCCGTGCCGTCTTCGTGTCGGATGCTCTCGAAACCAAGAAGTTCCCGAAACGCATCGCCTTCAACGTCATTCCGCAGATCGACGTCTTCATGGAAGACGGCTCGACCAAGGAAGAGTGGAAGATGATGGCCGAGACCAAGAAGATCCTCGACCCCAAGATCAAGCTCGTCGCGACCTGCGTGCGCGTGCCGGTGTTCATCGGCCATTCGGAGGCGGTGAACATCGAGTTCGAAAACCCGATCAGCGCCGAGGAGGCCAAGGACATCCTGCGCGAGGCGCCGGGTTGTCTCGTCATCGACCGGCACGAGCCGGGCGGCTACATGACGCCGCACGAGGCGGCGGGCGAGGACGCGACCTATATCTCGCGCATCCGCGAGGACCCGACGGTCGAGAACGGCCTGTCGCTCTGGTGCGTCTCCGACAACCTGCGCAAGGGCGCGGCCTTGAACGCCGTGCAGATCGCCGAGGTTCTGATCAACCGCGGGCTGATCAAGCCGAAGCGGCTCGCGGCGTGAGGCGGCGCAAGCCGGCGCTGTCGGCGCTCCTCTCCGGCGTCGTGCTTCTGGTTTTCGCCGCGATGCCTGCGGTGGCCGAGGAGGCAACGGCCGCCCGGCCGGTGCCCTCGATCATCGTCGAGGGCCACGCCTCCGTGCCGGTGGTGCCGGATGTTGTGGTGGTGACGCTCGGGGTCGAGTCGGAGCGGCCTCGTGCGGCCGATGCGGCCGCCGACAACAACCGGACCGGGCAGGCGCTGATGGAGACGATCAAGGCGGCGGGGATCGAGCCCCGCGACGTCGCGACGACCTCCGTCGGCCTCGAGCCCGTCTACGACACCCCGCCGAAGGGCGTCGCGAGGCTGACCGGCTATCGCGCCAGCATTGTGTTGCAAGTCCGCGTCAGGCCGGTCGACAAGGCGGGTCCCCTCATCGGCGCGTTGACCGACAAGGGCGCCAATTCGATCGAGAGCGTCGACTTCGTCGTCAGCCCCGACCCGCGGCGCGACGACCAGCTCCGCATCGACGCGATACGCGATGCCAGGCATCGGGCCGAGACCTATGCCGGGGCCATCGGCGTCAAGCTCGGGCGGGTGCTGCAGATCATGCCGGGCGAGGTCCCGGTCCCCGAACCGCGTCGGTTCGATTATCGGGCAAAGCTCGCAATGGCCGCCCCCGCGCCTCCGGTGCCGCTAGCGGCGGGCGAGGAGCGGCAGCAGGCGCAGGTCTCGGTGACCTTCGAGATCGTGCAGTAGTTGCGCCGTCGCGGGCGGCTCGACGCTCAATCCACTGTCGTGGCATTTCACTCTGACACGTTACTATTCACCAAATTGCGAGAGAGCCTACCAAATCTGCGGGAGCCGAGAACCGATTGAACTAGGTAAATAGTAAACTGTCACCGATATGGTTGTCACCGATATTGGTGTTGTCATCTGGAGCGGCCGCCCTTGCGCAACTGCGCCTTCAGCCGCTCGATCGGCGGCGCATAGAGGAAGCCGAAGGAGACGCAGCCATCCTTGGCCTCGACCGCATGATGCAGCTTGTGGGCCTGGTAGAGCCGCTTGAGATAGCCGCGACGCGGCACGTGACGGAGCGGCCAGCGCTGGTGCACCAGCCCATCGTGGGCTATGGAATAGAGCGCTCCGTAGACGATGAGGCCGATCGAGATCCAGAACAACGGCGTCCACCAGTGACCGGCCGCCATCAGCAGGATCGACAGCCCGGCAAAGACCAGCGCATAGGCGTCGTTCTGCTCCAGGAGCCCGTCGTGCGGCTCATGATGCGAGCGGTGCCAGGCCCAGCCGAAGCCGTGCATGATGTAGCGATGGCTCAGGGTCGCCACGACTTCCATGGCGACGACGGTCGCGACCACAATGGCCGCGGGCACGAGCACGTCAGGCACGGCGCCACCCATGGGCTCGGACGGCCTCCCGGCGGACCGCCGGCAGCCGCCACCAGGGCACGGAGGGGTCGTCGTGGTGCTCGTGGTGGTAGCCGAAATGGAAGCAGGTCGCGAGCGACACCAGATAGGGGTAGGCGTTGGACCGCGTGCGATGCCGGTCGGCGAAGGCCTCGGCCTCGTGACGGTGCGGCAGGTAGGTGCCGAAATAGAAGAGCTGCAGCGAGGACAGCAACGCCGGCACCGCCCAGAACAGGACGAGGTTGAGCGGCGGCGCGTGCAGGAGCCAGATCTCGACATCGGCCAGGATGCCCATGCGCAGCACCTGGCCCCAGGACAGATATTGCCGGAAGAAGCGGCCGTACCAGCGCCAGAGCCCGACCGAGCCATCGCCCGAGAAATCCGGATCCTCCGCCGTGCCGGGCAGGCGGTGATGGGCGAAATGGCGCGCCACGAGATCGTCGTACCAGATGCCGCCATAGAGCAGGAGGGCGAGGCGGCCGACGGCCCGGTTGAGACCGGTGCGGCGCGGCGCCAGCGAACCATGCATGGCGTCATGCGCCACGATGAACAGACCGACCGACAGCCAGCATTGCAGCACGACGACGAAGGGAACGAGGACGACGCCGGGGCCGACGAGGCGCAGGCGGTAGACGGCCAGGACATGCACGGCGAGCCAGGCGCCGACGACGGCCGCCGCCAGCGCGAGCCCGATGGCCGTCTGCCGGTCATGGCCGCCGGAGCGTGCCGGCCTGGCGCTCATGATGCGCTCCCCATCTGTGGCGTCGGCCTCAGCATGCGGCGGCCTCGCCGAAGATGACGTTGATATAGGGCCGCGGCATGTCGCCGTCACCGCTCCGCAGCGGGAGGAGCCGCAGGGCTTCGCCGACCCGGCCTTTTTTACGGCTGGTGCGGCTGCTCATGGCCGGGAGGGCGGCCGGAACGTGGGCGGACGCGGTTTGCCGGTTGACGAAGCGGCCGCGGGAGTGATCGGCTCCGCCGGTGCTTCGAACTCCGGACACCCTATCGATTGGCGATTCATGATCCCGACCCACTTTCGAAGCGTCGTCCTGTCGACCTGGCAGGCGGCCGTCGCCAAACGGGCCCGGCCGCCCGATCTCGCCTCCGACACGCTCGCCCGGCCGCCGGTCGCGTTCGACGATCCCTATATAGAAGCCGCCAACCATGCCGCGCAGGCGGCGCAGGCGCCCTCTGCGGACCAGGGCGCGAGGTTGTCGCATCCGCTGTTCACGGCGGCCAAAGCGGCCCTCGACCTCGGCCTCGCGCTGGTCGACGGCGACCCTGACCGGGTGATCGCCGCCAAGGCCGCCTTCATGCGGTTCGGCCACCGCGACCCGTTCTGGCTCGAATGCATCACCGAATTCGTCGAGCATACCGCCGTCGCCCGTCATGCCGCGGCGTCCTACATCAAGTGGCGCAGCCTTACCGACGCCATCCTGCCGCCCGGCACGCTGCCGGAGCGCTGCCGCATCGCGGTGATCAGCGATTGGGGGACGGGCGACGCCCGCGCCCAGGCGCTGATCGGCAATGTCGCCGCCCAGACCCCCGACATCGTCATCCATCTCGGCGACATCTACTACGCCTGCACCTCCGTCGAGGCCGAGGCGTTCCATGCCAATATCAGGCGCGGCCTCGCGCCGGGCGCGCCGCGGATCTTCACGCTCTGCGGCAACCACGACATGTATTCGGGCGGCGCACCCTATTACGCGCTCATCGGGCGCCTCGGCCAGCCGTCGAGCTATTTCTGCCTGAGGAACCGGCATTGGCAGATTCTTGCCGCCGATACCGGCTTCAACGACTTCAATCCGTTCCGGCACAAGGACGACATGACCTGGGTGCGCGACCGCGACGAGGGCGACACCTACAGCGAGCTCGACTGGCACAAGGACAAGCTCGCCAATGCGGCGGGGCGGCGGACCATCCTGATGACGCACCACCCGCTGTTCAGCCGCAACTCGACGATCGCTGGACGGGCCGTCAACGACTATCTCCAGGCCCAGTTCGGCGACCATCTTCCCGATCTGGCGCTGTGGCTCTGGGGGCACGAGCACACGCTGGCGATCTACGAGCCTTTCGGAGGACTCGCCAAGGGGCGCTGCATCGGCGCCAGCGCGGTGCCGGTTCCGGCTGAGGCGGACCTGACCTCGCCCTCGCCGCAGCTCGCGGGCGAGGTCGTGCCCGGTCTGCTGAAGGACGGCGCGCTGGCGCTGCGTCCGCAGTCGACCGGCGGTCTCTATCGGCTCGGCTATGCGCTGATCGACCTCGACGGCGAAGCGGGCGCGGCGCGCTACATCGAGTTCGATCCGTCGACCGGAGAGGCTGCGTCGCGTCATGAGGAAGCGATCTGACGAGCGGACGGTCGCGAGGACGATGGCGCGCCGGCGCCACTCCTATCGCGACGACCCGGCGGTTCCGGCCTTCCGGGACGATCGTCCTGTCATCGTCTTCGACGGGTTCTGCGTGCTCTGCTCCGGCACGGCCCGGTTCGTCATGCGGCACGATCCCCATAAGCGGTTCAGGCTGCTGGCCGCCCAGACGCCGCTCGGGCAGGCGCTCTACATCCACTACGGCCTCGATCCGCAAGACTACGACACGTTCGTGGTGCTCAAGGACGGGCGGGCCTACTTCAGGTCCGCCGCGGCGCTGGAGATCGCTTCGACGCTCGGCGCGCCATGGTCGGCGGCGGGAATAGTCCGGATCGTTCCATCAGCACTGCGCGACGCCGTCTATGACCTCATCGCCCGCAACCGGTTCTCCCTGTTCGGCCGGCGCGAGAGCTGCGCCCGACCGACGCCCGGCGATGCCGACCGGTTCCTGGCCTGACGGTCGCCTGTCAAAACGCCGCAGCTCGATCGCCATCGTCAAGAGACCACTATCCGGACTCGGGAGTCCGTTCGAAACCTTCCGACCCTCATGCTGAGGAGGTCCGTCAGGACCGTCTCGAAGCGCGGCCGACGCTTTCCGTCCTTCGACTCGGGTCCTTTGGACCCGGCTCAGGAGGAGGACGATGGGAGTTATCAGACGGATTGTCAGGTCACCTTGAAGATGTCGAAGCCGTCGATGTCGGCCACCTGCTCGCAGCCGGACCACCGCGCGAAATCGTGCAGGATGATGATCTTCGACAGGTCGCCGCCGATATGGATGTTGAGGCGGTCGATCTATTTCAGCTGGTCCCAGACGCTGCCGATGCCCGCGCCGAGCGGCAGATAGCAGCCGCAATTGTCGTGGCCGATGATGTTGCGGGCGCTGTAGACGCAGTCGCCCGACACGGCATAGCGCCCCTGGGCGAGGTCCAGCAGGATGAACTGCTGTCCCATCGAGTGGCCAAGGGCGAGCCGCGCGTGCAGGCCGGGGAGCACGTCGTTCCTGTCGCCTTCGATCAGCGTGAGACGGTGCTCGATGCCGGCGCGCATGGCTGTGATCAGATCGTCGGGATTGAGCACATCGGCCGGGAACGAGAAGCGCTTCGGCAGCGCCAGATCACGCGGACGTCCCGGGGCGGGGCCTCCCGATCGTCGGTCGTGGCGTTCCTCCCGCGAGGTTCGAACGGGCGGCCGGGCTCAAGCGTCGGCGAAGCGGCGCGACAGGCTCGACAGGCCGACGGCGACGATCAGGATCGCGCCTTGCAGGACGTATTGATAGAACGTCGGGGCGCCGAAGATGGCGAGGCCGTTGAATCCGATGGCGATGATCAGCGCGCCGAACAGGGTCCCGAGGATGTGGAACTCGCCGTCGCGCAGCGTGGCCGAGCCGAGGAACACGGCCGCGAAGGCCGTCAGCAGATAGCTGTCGGCCGCGCTCGTGGTGCCGCTGCCGAGCGCCGAGGCAAGCAGGATGCCGGTCAGGGCGGCGCAGCCGCCGGCGATCATGAAGGCGATGATCTTGGTGCGGTCGACCGCGATGCCGCTGAGCCGCGCCGCGATCCTGTTGCCGCCGACCGCCTGCAGGCTCTGGCCGAAGGAGGTGCGCTCGACGAGGAGCCACAGGCCGAAGATCAGCGCCGCCATGATCAGCACGTTGTGCGGCAGGCCGGCGACGCGGCCGAGCGATATGGCGACGAAACTGTCGGGCACCCCGAAGGCGATCGGCGCGCCGCTCGAATAGGCGAAGCTCAAGCCGACGACGATCGTCCCCGTGCCGAGCGTGGCGATCACCGAATTGACGCCGACCTTGGTGACGATCAGGCCGTTGATGAAGCCGTGCAGGAGGCCGATGCCGATGACCGCCGCGATGGCGAGCGGCACGGGCAGGCCCGTATTGACGATGAGGCCGACCACCAGGACGCCGGCGAAACTTGCCAGAAATCCGACGCTGAGGTCGAGTTCGCCGACGATCACCGTGACGGTCAGTCCGCCCGCGATGATCATGCCGAGCGAGGCCTGGTTGAGCACGTTGAGCGCATTGCCGAGCGTCGCGAAGGCGGCGGGCGCCATGACCGAGAACAGCGCCACCATGACGAGCAGGCCCAGGATCGTGCCGTATTTGGCGAACAGCGCCAGGACGCGGCGGGTGGCGTCGCCCGATCGGTTCGGAGGCACGGCATCGGGTGGACGGCTCTCTGACATCATGATCGGGGCATTCCGGGCGGGGGCCGTGGACCGCATCAGGCCGAGGCTCTGTCTTGCGGGGCATGCTTGTAGCTCGCCGCCACGATCGCGTCGCGGTTGATGGCCGCGCCCTCGAGGCATTCGACGATGCGGCCTTCGGCCATAACGAGCACCCGGTCGCAGAGGCCCGGCAGTTCCTCGGCTTCCGACGACACCACGATGACCGCGAGGCCCTCGGCGGCGAGCGACCGGATCAGGCGATGGATTTCGCCGCGCGCGCCGATGTCCACGCCGCGCGACGGTTCGTCGAGAATGAGGATCTTGAGGTCGCGGTCGATCCAGCGTCCGATGACGACCTTCTGCTGGTTGCCGCCGCTCAGCCGCTGGACGGGCGTGCCGACCGACGGCGTCTTGACCAGCACGCGGGCGGCCGTGCTCCTGGCCCAGCGGTCGCGACGCGATCCGCTCAGCAGCGGAAGCGGTGAAAGCGTGAAGCGGCGGTTCGACGGCAGCGCCATGTTGAAGGCGACGCTGCGGTTGAGCACGAGCCCCTCGGAGCGGCGCTCCTCCGGGACGAGGCCGATCCCGGCCTTCACGGCATCGCGCGGCGTCCTCGGCGAGAAGGGCGATCCGCCGAGCGCCATGCTGCCGCGATGCGGCCGGTCGGCGCCGTAGATCAACCGCATCACTTCGCTGCGCCCGGCGCCGACGAGACCGGCGAAGCCTAGGACTTCGCCCCGCCGCAGGACGAAATCGACGCCGCGCACCATCGGCAGGCGCGCCAGCGCCGTGACGGTGAGGACAGGCTCACCCTGGGCGCTGACCGCCATGGGCGGCGATGACGCCTGCGACAGGCTGCCGCCGACGATCGCATCGACAAGGCTGGCTCGCGTCAAGGCGGCACGCTCGCTATGCATGACGCGGGCGCCGTCACGAAAGGCCGTGACGCGATCGCAGAGATCGAGGATCTCGTCCAGCCGGTGCGAGACGTAGAGGATGGCGATGCCCTCCCGACGCAGCTGCCTGACGATGCGGAACAGGTTCCCGGCTTCATGGGCCGAGAGCGAGGCGGTGGGCTCGTCCATGACGATGAGGCGCGCCTTGCGCATCAGCGCCCGGCAGATCGAGACGAGCCAGCGCTGCGCCGTGGACAGGGTCGCCACCTTGGCGTCGAGCGAAAAGTCGATGCCGACGCGGGCCACGGTGGCGGCCGCATCGGCCCGGATGGTTTTCCAGTCGATCAGACCGAGCCGGCTCGGCTTCGGCACGCCCAGCATGATGTTCTCGATGCCGGTGAGCTGGGTCACCAGGTTGAGATCCTGGTGAATGAAGCCGAGGCCGAGATCGGTGGCCTGATGCGGCGTCGCGATCGTGACCGGCCGCCCGTCGAGCGTGATCGTCCCGCCGTCGGGCGCGAAGACGCCCGCGAGGATGCGGATCAGCGTCGACTTGCCGGCGCCGTTCGCCCCGACGAGGCCGTGGACCTCGCCGGCGCGGACATCGAGGTCGACGCCGCGCAACGCCCGGACGCCGCCGAAGCGTTTCGCGAGGCCGCTCACGACGAGGAAGGGCGCCGCTGCTGCCATCCCGTATCGACCCGGACGGGTCAGCGCGTCGCTTCGGGATGCTCGGCGATGAACGCGTCGACGTTCGCCTTGGTCACGATGACCGGCGGCACCACCACCTCCTTCGGCTGCCACGACGTGCCCGCCTTCATGGCCTCGCTCATCGTCTCGACCAGACGCTGGCCTTCGGTGAAACTGTCCTGCCAGGCGGTCGCGGTCATGTAGCCGCCCTTGATCGCGGCGAGCGCCTGGGCGTTGCCGTTCTCGCCATAGACCTTGACGTCGGTGCGGGCCTGCTGGCGCAGCGACGAGATCGCACCGATGGCCGGGTCGTCCCAGCAGCCCCAGATCGCCAGGGGTCCGCTGTTCGCGGGATGCGAGGCGAGCCAGGCGGTCGCATATTGCGCACCGTCCTGGAAGAAGCCGGGGATGCGGACCTCGTTCTTGGTGACCTTGATGTCGGGCGATTTGGCCACGATCTTGTCGAACACCTCCTCGCGCTCCCGGCAGACCTGCCCGGTGTGATAGGTCAGCGCCAGGATGGCGCCCTTGCCGCCGAGGTCCTTGACGATCATGTCGGTGATCGGCTGGGCCAACGGTCCGCCGGCGCCGTCGGTGGCGACAACCCCCGCGCCAAGCCCGCCGCCCCAAGTGGCAACGGGGATGTTGGCGGCCTTCGCGGCGTTCAGTCCCGCGCCGAGCGAGGAGACGGGAAAGACGAGGTCGATCACCGCCTTCGCACCGCGCTGGACGAGGTTCTGGATGGCGGCGTTGGCTTGGTCGGCGCTGCCGGCCGCGTCGATCACGGAGACGTCCCAGCCCATCGCCGTCGCGGCCTTCGTGGCGCCCTGGATGAAGCGCTGGTTGTTGGCCTCGTTCGCCGAGATCGACACCAGCCCGAGCAGGGGCTTGCTGTCGGCCATCGCCGTCCAGCTCGAGGCCGCCACGGCGGCACCGGCCGCCAGGATCGTGATGAAACCCTTGATCATCGCCTCGTCCTCCCGCGGGCGGTCCATGCCGGCCCGACCCAGCTTATCGTTTAGCTGATCGTGTCAGAACGACATGGCCGTGGCAAGCTGCTTGCCTGCATCAGGTTTTGCTATTGACGAGCAGGGCTCGCGCGGCGCGAGCGAACCGTTTAGTTCTACCGCCATGGCAACCATCAAGGATGTCGCCCGGTTGGCGGGCGTCTCGACCGCGACGGTTTCGGCGACGGTCAACGACACGGCCTATGTCAGCCCGGCCCTGAAGGCTCGGGTGCAGCAGGCGGTCCGATCCTTGGGCTATGCGCCCTCGACCGTCGCACGAAGCCTCAAGATCGGCGTGACGAAGCTCATCGGGCTGATCGTGCCCGACATCACCAATCCGTTCTTCACCGAACTGGTCCACGTCTTGGAGATCGCCGCGCAGAAGCAGGGCTATACGCTGCTGCTGTGCGCCTCGGACGAGGACGTGGCCCGGGAAATCGGCATCCTGAGGACCCTGCAGATGCAGCGGGTCGACGGCGTCATCCTGGCGCCCTCCGGAACGCTGTCGGACTATCGTGCGGCGGGGCTCGCGTCCTACGCGGCCCCCCTCGTGCTTATCGACCGGACCGAGCCGTTCTTCGATGCGGACACGGTCGCCGTCGACAATTACGCCGCGTCCCTCGAAGCCACCTCTCACCTCATCGCGCATGGCCACCGCAGGCTCGCCACCATCGCGGGGTCGTCCCACGTGTCGACCGGCGCCGATCGTCTCAGGGGGTTCAAGGATGCCCTCGGCCGCGCCGGCCTCTCCGTCGACGAACGCCTGATCCGCGCCGGCAACTTCAGGCAGAGCGACGCCTATGCGGCCTGCAAGGATCTCTTCGCCCAGCCCGAGCCGCCGACGGCGATCTACATCGCCAACAACCTCATGCTGGTGGGTGCCGTCTGCGCCTTGGCCGATCTCGGACTGGCTTGCCCCGACGATATCTCTATCGTCGCGATGGACGACTTGCCGTGGATGGCGGCCTTCTCGCCGAAGATCACCGTCATGCGCCAGCCTATCCGCGCGATGGGGGAAGCGGTCTTCGAGGCGATGCTGCGGCGCCTCGGCGCCGGCGGGCGCAAGATCGAATCGAATCTCCTGATGTTCAAGCCCGACCTGGTCGTCCGGGAGAGCTGCAGGGATCTGGTGGCCTGACGCTGTCGCGCTGCCTTTTACCCCGGAAAGGCGCGCGAAAACTCCGCTTCCGTCGCATAGGCCTTCTGGGTGCCGCGCCGGGTGATCGAATCGGCGGCGTACCGCGCCGCCTTGCCGAGCGCCGTCTTGAGATCGTCGCCCGCGACCGTATAGCGGGCGAAGCTGCCGATGAAGGCGTCGCCGGCCCCTGTCGTGTCGACAGGTTTGACCGCAACGGGCTCGATGGTCTTGGCGATATCGGCCGTGACCAGGCGGGCGCCGCGCGACCCCATGGTGACGATGACGGTCTCGATGCCCTTGGCGATGAGGCTGCGCGCCGCGATCGTGATCTCGTCGGGGCTGTCGACCGGCATCCCGGTCAGGATGGCGAGCTCGGTCTCGTTCGGTACCAGGAAGGTGGCGTGACGGATGCGTTCCGGATCGAGGTCGGGCAGGGCCGGGGCAGGGTTCAGCAACGTCCTGATCCCATGCCGCTTGCCGAACTCGATCGCCGCATAGACCGTCTCGACCGGGATCTCGAGCTGCAGCAGGATCAGGTCGCAGCGCTTCAGGTCTTCGGCCGCTTTCTCGATATCCGGCGGCAGCAGGTCGTTGTTGGCGCCTTTGACGATAAGGATCGAGTTCTCGCCCGAGGGCTCTACCATGATCGGCGCGACGCCGCTCGACTTGCCCGGAACCTTGACGACGTGACGCGTGTCGACCCCGAAGCCCTTGAGATTGGCGATGGTGCTGTCGGCGAAGGTGTCGTCGCCGACCTTGGTCAGCATCATCACCTCGGCGCCGAGCTTGGCGGCCGCGACCGCCTGGTTGGCGCCCTTGCCGCCGTGGCCCATCTCGAAGGAGGGCGCCTCGATGGTCTCGCCCCTCTGCGGCATGCGCGTCACATAGGTGACGAGGTCGACCATATTGCTGCCGATAACGGCGATCCGTCCTGCCATTTAGGGTCCCCCACGGAGATAAGTGCTTCGTTTGACTGGATGCCCAAGAGGAGAACTGTGTAGCGAACCGAAGCCCTTATCTCCGTGGAGCCCTTAGCCCTCCCCGGCTCTTTGCTCGATCTGCCTGGCGAGATCCGCCGCACCCTTGCGGTCCACATAGCCGAGGTGGGTGGTGAAGGCCACCCGCGCGCCGCCGGCGAGGCTGCGCACGTGGCCCTTGCGTTTCTCGGCCGTATAGCCCTCGGGCTCGCAGGTCGCCGGCATGGCGAAGGCGGCGGTGCGCTGGTCGCTGTTGTGGAGCACCCAGCGCACCAGATGCGGCATCGCTTTCGGGTCGTAGGCGACCGTGAAGCCGTCGCCCTCCGGCCGCTCCAGCATGAAGCGCACGAGCCCGTCGGCGCCCGGCGTCAGTCCCTTGACGTAGCAGACCTGCTCGGGGTCGTAGCGCAAAGGCTCGCTGAGCCGTTCCATGCGGGCCGGATCCTTGGCCAACTGGTCGAGCAGCAGCCGGTAGTCGTCGGTCGGCCGCACGTGGCCCGGAATGGCGGTGCGGGTCACGACATGGTCCGTGTCGAAGGGCACCGGCTGGACGAAACGCGCATGCTCCGAGAAGGCGAAATTGGCATGGCAGAGATACATGAGGTCCATCGGCGCGGCGGAGAGGTTCCGCGCCTCCATGGTGACCGCGATGCTCGTTGCGCCGGCCCGCAGCGTGACGCTCGGCGTCGCCTCGTAATGCGCGCCGAAGCCCATGGCGTAGTCGCGCAGCCCGGTGACCGTAAGGAAGGCGCCGTCGCCATCCGTGCCGCAGGCGAGGCCTGCCGCATCCATCCGCATGCAAGGCATCTCGCCATGCAGGGGATGGGTGTCCTCCGGCGTCGGCACGCCGTTGCGCAGGATGCCGGCATGATAGGCGAGGGGGCCGTAGGTCTCGACGATGGTCGTGGCCGGACGGGGCATCTCGAACATGCTCTGCATGGCGAGCTCGACGCCCTCGAAGGTCGCCCGCCAGATCATCTGGCCCATGTAGGGAAGCACGATCACGCTGCCGCGCGCATTGGCGATGCGGATCGCCTCGACGCCGGTCGCATAGCGGAACAGGCTCGCCTCGAGCTCGCCGTGGGTGAGGATCGTCCGCTCCGTCTCGGCGAAGAAGCCGCGCTCGAGCGCAACCGTCACGGCAGGTTTAGGATCGGCCACGGATCGTCTCCCTGGGTGGACCGCGCTCAGCGGATGCGGTCGCCGTTCTCTCCGCCGAAGAGATGCACCGCACCCTCGTCGAAGCCGACGCCGACCGGCGTGCCGATGCCTTGGACGAAAGCCTTGTCGGCCTTGACCGCGACGGTCGCGTCGCCGCAGCGGCAGGTGACGAGCACGTGGTCGCCCATGAGCTCCGTCGCATAGACTTCGCCGGCGATCCTGCCCTCCCCTGGCGCGGTGACGCGGCAGTCCTCCGGCCTGATGCCGGCGACCGCCTCTTTGGCCGAGGCGCGGCTCGCCGTGCCGAAGCTGCCGACGGCGGTCGAGAAGCGGCCGTCGGAGAGGTCGCCTTCGAGCATGTTCATCGGCGGCGCGCCGATGAAGCCGGCGACGAAGAGATTGGCGGGCGCGTTGTAGATATTGGCCGGCGTGTCGAGCTGCTGCAGCACGCCCTTCTCGAGCAGAGCGACGCGGTGGGCCAGCGTCATCGCCTCGACCTGGTCGTGCGTGACGTAGATCGTCGTGGTGCCGAGCTGGCTCTGCATGTGCTTGAGCTCGGCCCGCATATAGCCGCGCAGCTTGGCGTCGAGGTTCGAGAGCGGCTCGTCCATCAGGAAGGCCGCGGGACGGCGCACGATGGCGCGGGCCAGGGCCACGCGCTGCCGCTGGCCGCCGGAGAGCTGGCGCGGATAGCGGTCGAGCAATTGATCGAGCTGGACCTGACGGGCCACGTCCCTGACGGTGACGTCGATCTCGGCGCGCGGCTGCTTCCGGACGGTCAGCGGATAGGCGATGTTGGCGAAGACGGTCTTGTGCGGGTAGAGCGCGTAGGACTGGAACACCATGGCGATGTCGCGGTATTTCGGCAGCACGTCGGTGACGTCGCGCTCGCCGATCAGCACGCGGCCGGAGGTCACCGATTCGAGCCCGGCCAGCATGCGAAGCGCCGTCGTCTTGCCTGAGCCCGAGGCGCCGAGCAGCACCAGGAACTCGCCGTCCTCGACGTCGAGGCTGAGCCCCTTGACGACCTCGACCGGCCCGAAGGACTTGTGGACGTTCTCGAGCCTGACCCGCATCGCCTAGCCTTTGACGGCGCCGACCAGGAGGCCGCGCGCGATATGTTTCTGCAGGAAGGTGGCGATGACGATCACTGGCGCGATCATGACGACGATCAGCACCGACATGTACCACCATTGCGGTCCCCGCGTCGTGTTCTGCGCTGAGACCAGCACCGGCATGGTTTGCGCATTGGCGTTCGAGAGGAAGAGCGCCAGGAGATATTCGTTCCAGGACAGGATCAGCACCAGCAGGAAGGTCGCGGCCAGCCCCGAGCGCACCAGCGGCAGCGCAATGGTGAAGAAGACGCGGAACTTCGATGCGCCGTCGATCTCGGCGCTCTCCTCGAGGTCGATCGGGATGCCGGCGAAGAAGTCGCGGGTCAGCCAGACCACGATCGGCAGGTTGACGGCCGTATAGGTCGAGATCAGCGCGAATTGCGTGTCGAGCAGCCGCAACTGCTGGAACATGACGTAGATCGGCAGCACGGCGACGATCGGCGGCATTATGCGGTTCGAGATCATCCAGAACTCGATGTCGTTGTTGCCGACGGCGGCCTTGAAGCTGCGCACGAAGGTGGCGAGCGCCAGGAGAAAGAGCGCGATGGCGACCGCCACCGCGATCGGCCAGGGCACGGCGAAATGCACCACGGCGCCGATCACCGCGAAGGTGAGCACGATGAAGGTCAGGACCGCGGCGAGCTTCACCTTGAACCTGATGCGCACCAGCGCGTAAGCCGCGAGCGAGCCGATCAGCACCGCCAGCACGGTGCTGGTCAGCGCCACGACGATGGAATTGACGTAGGGACCGAGCGTGTTGTTGTGCAGCAGCATGAAGGTCCAGGCGTCGAGCGTCGGCCGGAAATCCACGAAGGGGAGGTAGTACGGGCCGCTGTCGACCTGCACCTCGATCTTGAACGAGGTCACCACCACCCAATAGAGCGGGAAGAGTACGACCAGCGTCCACAGCGCCAGCACCGCGTAGGTCGCGATCTTTGGGACCGGCGCCATGGCATCGAGGCGCTTGGGCTCGAACAGTCGCCGCATCAGCGTCCGCGTGTCGGGCGCCGGGGTCACTGGAACCTCCGCGTGTAGCGGACGACATAGTTGAAGAAGGACACGCAGGTGATCGTCGAGACGAACAGCAGGATATAGCCGACGGCGGCCGAGCCGCCGAGGTCCTGCGTCCGCCAGGCGATGAAGGAATGCAGCGTCAGCGATTCGGTCGCGAGCCCGGGGCCGCCGGCGGTGAGAACGTTCGGCATGTCAATGATCTTGAACGCTTCGATGAGGCGGATCAGGACGACGGTCGCGGCGACCGGCGCGATCGCCGGCCAGGTGATGTCGCGGAAGATCTGCCAGCCGCCGGCGCCATCCACATAGGCGGCCTCGACCTGGTCGCGCGGCTGGTTCTCGATCGCCGCGAGCAGCACGATGAACATGAAGGGTATCCATTGCCAGCTGTCGCCGACGAGCACCATGAGCTTGGCCGACCAGGCCTGCGTGGCCCAGGACCAGTCGGTGAGGCCGAAGAGATGGCTCAGCGGCGCGAAAGGGCCCTTCTGCATGTCCGCCAGCATGCGGAACATGTAGGCGACGCCGACAGGGGTCACCATCAGCGGCATGAAGAAGATGACGCGGAACCAGTTGCGGCCGCGGATCGGCTGGGCGCAGATCAGCGCCAGGCCGAGCCCGAACAGGAACTGGATCGCGACGCCGACGAAGACGTAGAGCAGGGTCGTCGGCAGGGTGCCCATGACGCCACCCGAGAAGGTCGTCGCCAGCAGCGCCAGGATCACGGCCGCGGCAAGCGTCGCCGAGATCAGGCGTCCGAGGAGGCCGACGAGCGTGAAGCGGGTCGCGACGAAGCGCCCGAGCCAGAACAGCAGCAGGGCGGCGACAGCCGCGAAGGCGGCCCATTGCGCCGCGCCCATCGGCTTGAACGTCCCGATCAGGTGGTATTGCTGCACGCCGACGATGAGGCGCGTGTAATTGTAGAGGCCGATGAAGGTCAGCTTGAAGCTGCCGGCGAAAAGCGCGAAGCGCGACAGCGACAGATAGGCCGAGACGATCAGGGGAAAGATGGCGAAGACGAGGAGGATCAGCACCGCCGGCAGGACCATGATCCGGCCGCTGTGGCGGTCGGCCCATTCGCTGAAGCCCGATACGGCCGGGGGGGCGGCGCTGGTCACGGTCATGAGATCGATGCTGACGCCCTCGTCCTTCGAGACGCCGCTGCGCGGCTCCTCAGGATGAGGGCTTCGGACCTGAAGTCGCGATTATCCCTCATCCTGAGCCGCGACCGAAGGGCGCGCGTCGAAGGACGAGGGATCATCCGGACGTCTCTTACAGCCGAGCAGATCAGCGTTTCACGCCGAGCGTGCCCTTGTAGAACTTGAGCTGGTCGTCCTTGCCGATCTGCTGGTTGAGATCGTTCCAGCCGTCGGCGATGGTCTTGATCGTCGTGGCCTCGTCGATCTCGCCCGACAGGAAGCGCGACACGGCCTCGTCGAGGACCACCTGCTGGTACTTCTGGTTCTGCGGGATGCGAAGGTCGAGCACCATGTTGGGGCTGTTGAGGCTGCTCTTGATCGCGCCGAGATAGAAGCCCGCCGCCTTCTCGCTCATGCCGCCCTTCTTCCAGGCGTCGTTGTAGGTCAGCTGCGACGTCCGGTAGGGATTGAAGCCGGTCGCGCCGATCGTCACGTCGACGTCCGACTGCGCCGGCTGCGACATGTAGGAGAAGAAGGCGTAGGCCGCGTCCTTCACCTTGTCATTGGCCTTGGCGTTGATGCCGCCGCTCCAGCCGCCGAAGGCCGCGTAGGGCGAATGGTTGACGCCGTCGATGGCGTAGGGGCAGGTGTCCTTGGTGCAGGCTTCGAGCTTGCCGCTGTCCCAGTTGAGCACCTCTTTCGACCCTGGCGTTATGCTTGCGCCGGTCTTGTCGATGACCTTGGAGGTCTTGGGGTCGATGGCGAGCACGCCGACGTCGCCCCAGTCGAGGTTCAACGCGCATTTGCCCGAGACGAACAGCGGACGCGTATCGCTGACGTCCATGTTGAGCTCGTCCGGCGGCCCGTATTTCGACGATTCCTTCAGGAATTCGAGCGCCTTGCGGAAAGCGTCGTTGTCGACGAGCGGCGTCATGTCGGTGGTCTTGAAGAAGGTGCCCTGGCTGGTTCCCTTCGCCTGCGTCATGGAACTGACGACGTCGGTCACGAACCAATAGCTCTGGGCGTTGCGCTTCTTGGCGATGCAGGAGCCGAAGCCCTTCGTGCCGTCGCCGAAATCCTTGCCGTTGAGCGCCTTGGCGTCGGCCAGATACTCGTCCCACGTCGTCGGCGGCTTGAGATTGTATTTCTCGAACACGTCGGTCCGGTAGTAGAGCATGTGGAAATCGCCATCGAGCGGGACCAGATAGGTCTTGCCGCCGAAGCTCGAGGAGAAGTCGCGGAAGAACGGCGCGATGTTGGACCAGTCGATGGCCTTGTCCTTGGCGATGCGGCCGCCGAGGTCCTCGAGATAGCCGCCGGCCACGTAGTCGACCATCCACTGCGGGGCGAAGACCGCGGCATCGACCGAATTGGTGCCGCTGGCCCAGTCGGTGAGGACCTTCTGATAGAGGTCCGAGAAAGGCACCGCGATGATGTTGATCTTGGCGCCGGTGAGCTTCTCGAACTCCGGCGCGCGCCGCTGCAGCGGCTCCTGGATCGCGCCGGTCTGGGTCATGACGTTGACGGTCACGCCGTCGAAGCGCTGCTGCTGCGCCGAGGCGCCCCCGACAGCCATCGTGGCCGCCAGCGCGATGCCGGCCACCGCGGCCATGCCGCTTCCTGCTCTCATGGTCTTCTTCCTCCCGACGTCTTATTTTGTTGGTCAATCGAGCCTCGGCGATCCGCCCTGGTTCCACTCTCTGTGGCAGGCCAGGGACGGCCGACACGCGACGCCTACTCATGACGGCTGGCGAAACCTTCTGTCAAGACGCTGACCGAGTTCAGGACATGTGATACGCGGGAGGTCCTGAGCTGAAGGGTTCGAGATACTCGGTGGGCGTGCGGTCGCCGGGGGCGGATGGAGCCCAAGCCTTCAGCCGGCGTTCAATCGGCGGCAACCGTCGCCTGCGTCGCGGCCTCCAGGAGGATCGTCGGAGACGCCGGAGAGCCCGTCAGCCCCGCGATAGTGCCGCCGCCGCGCGCCTGGTCACGATGCCGGGGCGTTGGACGCGCGGCGACTATCTCATGTTGCCGGTGTGGCCGAGCGAATAGTGGCCCGGCTGCGGCCAGACCGTCAGGCCATGCGGCATGGTGCCGACGCGGATCCTCTGGACCGCGCCCGTGGCGGTATCGAAGGCGTAGACGACATTGTCGAAGCGTCCGGACAGCCAAAGGCGGGTGCCGTCCACGCTCACATTGCCCATGTCGGGGCTGCCGCCGCCCGGAATGGGCCAGGTCGCTTCGACCTTTCGAGTGGCGAAGTCGATGACGGAGACGCTCCCCTTGCCGTGCGGCGGCCCGTCGACGAGGTGCGAGCCGCGATTGGAGACATAGAGTTTCTTGCCGTCGCGGCTCGGATAAAGCCCGTGCGTGCCGATCCCGGTCGGGATGAACCCGATCTCCTTGAACGTATCTCCGTCGACCAGGCTGACGCCGTCGGTCATCATGTTGGCGACGTAGAACACCTTCCCGTCGGGCGAGATGCGCACGTCCTGCGGCATGCCGCCTTTCGCCAGCCTCAGGAAGCCGAGAACCTTGCGGTTCTTGATATCGATCTTGACCAGGCTGCCGTTGAACTCACAGGTGAAGATCGCGTAGCTGAGGTCCGCCGAATAATCCGCGTGATTGATTCCATCGCATTGCGGGATCGTCAGCGACGCCTGAAGCTTCATCGTATGCGGGTCGCGATATTCGAGACGGCGCCGCGATTCCGCGACGACGATCGCGGAGGCGCCGTCCGGCGTGAAATACATGTTGTAGGCATCCTCCATCGGGAAGGCGTGGACCGGCTTCCCGGTCATGGGATCGATGGAGGTCAGGCTCCCGAAAACCCTATGGCTTGACGCGCTCCCGGTCACCCACAGCGTCTTGAGGTCCCAGGACGGCACGATGTGCTGCGGCGAGCGCCCGACCTTGTAATGGTCGACGACCTTCATGGTTTTCGGGTCGATCACGTCGACGTCGTTCGAGCGCACGTTGGGGACATAGACGCGCTCGAGCTGCCCCGTGACCGCAGGGCTCAAATGATCCGCCGTCGTCTCCTTGTAGACGTCGACGGGCGGGACCACGAGATCGTCGCGCGGCGGCCGCGCTTCCTTGAACTGCCTGGGGGCGGGCGTTTGCGTTTCGGCAGCGCGCGCCAGACCGCAAGACGCAACCGCAAGGACAGCGGAAAGGCAAAGCCGCTTGGCCAGCTGCCGGTTCGGCATGGTGCTCCTCGAATGGATGGTGTCGGGGCAATAATATCGGGACACGGCGGTCAGCGGCCCGGTCCGGACTTTTTCACGTCGGCTCTGATGACCTCGGTGGTTTTCTTGACGATCTCGTCGACGGCCAGCTGGCCCAATTCGGCGCTGGAGCGCCGAGGATCGCCATAAACCCCGTGGGCCGCGTCGAGGTGGGTTCCCGATCGAAGACCATCTGCGCGGACCAGGCGAGGATCCACGGCGAGCATCAGCGACGTATCCGCGAGCCCCGCATGGGTTCCGATTTCGCCGGTGGAATAGCCCCGGCTCTTCAACACCGAAAAGAAGTCGCTGGCCGCTGCGCGATAATATTCGGGCACGTAGTGCGCGCGCGCCGGCGTTGCGGCCCAGCTTCGGTTCAACTGGTCCGCGACCGCCCGAAGATCGCCCTGGTAGCCGCCATGGTCGCCGATCAGGACCACATCCTTGAAGCCATGAAGCTTCAGGCTCGTCGCGGCGGATTGCACCACCTTGCGAAACACATCCGAGGGCACCGTCAACGTACCGGGAAACCGCATGTGCGACGTCGGCGGATCGATGCCGCCCTCCGGCACATAGGCGATGACGGGCGCCACCAGCGCGTTGCCCAGGTTGCGCGCGATTTTCTCGGACAGGAATTTCGCGCGAACATCGTGCTTGCCGAGCGCCATGTCCGGCCCGCTCTGCTCGACGCCTCCGACCGGGATGATGACCGTCGTCTTGCCGGCCTGGATCAGGTCGTGGAGCTCGGTCCAGGTCAAGTCCTCGAGAAAGACCGTATCCGGCGCCTGCGCCCATGACGGCGTCGACACGCAGAGCACGAGCACAAGCAGCGCGGCAATCCTCGACATTCCAGGCTCGATCCGTTCCTCGATGGGGGACACCGGCTTGCACGATCCCCGACGCGTTGCAACCTGCGTCCCGCGGAAGGATCGTCGCACCACCATTGTGCGATCCGTCGTTACGACCGCGAAGCGACGGGCGAATTCCGTGGCGAAGGTTACGAACGCGTTCCGCTCCGGGCGATGCAGTAAGGATGTCGGCACCTTCGCCCGTCATTACGCGAGACTTACGGATCGGTAAGTCGGTCCGACGGAAGGGCGTTTCGAGGAAGCCCGGGCGCGCTCGACACACGGCGGTTCAGCCCGAACGGCGCCGCCATAGAAGCCCGATCAGCAGCACCGCCGTCGCGACCCAGACGGCGACGATGACGGTCGCTGCGGCGTAGCTCGTCGGGCGTGTCGATCTCCGGGCCGCCTCGGCACGGAACTCCGCCATGAGGTCGGGCGGGATCAGGGCCACCACGAGCGTGATGCCAAGCGGGACGATCAACAGGTCGTCGAGGTAGCCGAGGATCGGGATCACGTCGGGAATGAGGTCGATCGGGCTCAGCGCATAGGCAGCGACGAGGCCCGCCACGAGTTTCGCGTGCCACGGCGTGCGCCCGTCACGCGCCGCGATCCACAGCGCGACGACGTCACGCTTGACGGTCTTCGCCCAAGTCTTCGCCCAAGTTTTCGCGGACGCGATCCCAGGCGTCATGGAGATGGTTTCGCGACAGTCGGACAGGCCGGCAAGGTTCGCCCGCCGGGCCGCGTCACGCGTTGCTGCCGCGAATGGCTTCGCAGACCGCTTCGGTCACCTCCCGCGTGGTGGCTCGTCCGCCGAGGTCGGGCGTCAGGGGTCCGGAGGCCGTCACGATTTCGATGGCCGTCATCAGCCGCTGCGATGCGGCGTCCTCCCCAAGGTGGGTGAGCATCTGCGCGGCCGACCAGAACGTCGCGATCGGGTTGGCGATGCCCTTGCCTGCGATATCGAAGGCGGACCCGTGAATGGGCTCGAACATCGAGGGAAAGCGGCGCTCGGGGTCGATATTGGCGGTCGGCGCGATGCCGATGCTCCCGGCGAGTGCCGCGGCGAGATCGGACAGGATATCGGCATGGAGGTTCGTGGCCACGATCGTATCGAGGCTCGATGGGCGAGCCACCATGCGGACCGTCATGGCGTCGACCAGCATCCTGTCCCAGGTCACGTCGGGGAACTCGGTCCCGACCTCGGCCGCGACCTCGTCCCATAGCACCAGGCCGAACCGCTGGGCGTTCGACTTCGTCACGACCGTCAGGAGCTTGCGCGGACGGCTGCGGGCCAGCTCGAAGGCATAGCGCATGATCCGCGTCACGCCGACGCGCGTGAAGACCGCGACTTCGGTCGCCACTTCCTCGGGCCGTCCGCGATGGGTCCGGCCGCCGTTGCCCGAATATTCGCCTTCCGAATTCTCGCGGACGATGACCCAGTCGAGATCCGCGGGCGCGCAATCGCGCAGGGCAGGCTTGAGACCGGCCAGGATCCTGGTGGGGCGGACGTTGGCATATTGATCGAAGCCCTGGCAGATCGGCAGGCGGAGGCCCCACAACGTCACGTCGTCGGGCAGGTCCGGCGAGCCTACGGCGCCGAACAGGATGGCGTCGAAGGGCTCGAGAATGGCGAGCGCGTCCGCCGGCATCATCGCGCCGTGCCGCCGGAAGTAGTCCGATCCCCACGGGAATTCCTCGACGCGCAGGGCGAAGTCACCGCACCGGCCGGCCAAGGTCTCCAGCACCTGAAGCCCTGCCGCGACGACCTCCCGTCCGATCCCGTCGGCGGGAATGGCTGCGATCGAGTGCTGGCGCATGGCGTTTATCCGTCCGAGGTGGTTGGCACCTTTACGTCTTTCGGTTGCGCCCAGGGAAGGGGAGAGTCGACGGTCTGCTCGCCACGGCGCCTTCGTGCAGGTCGAAACCTCCCTCGTCCGACTGAAGCGCTTGGCCGCCGAGCGTGGGTCCTCTTGCGCTCGTGCATCCCCTTACCATCTACAGACCATCCAACCGGATGGTCACGAGGGCTCAAGGACGATGGTCGGCAATGCACGCGATCTCCGGCCGAAACTTCCGGACAGCGAGAAGATCACCATCAATCTCGGCTTCGTCGACCTCGGCCGCATCGACCTCATGGTGCGGGACGGCTTTTATGCCAACCGGGCCGACTTCATCCGCACTGCGGTGCGCAACCAGCTCGATCGGCAGGACGACGCGTTGCGGCAGTCGGCGGCCCGCCGGCGGCTGAGCCTCGGAGTGTCGCACTACTCGAAGCGGGACCTCGAGGCGGCCCGTGCCGCCGGGGCGCTGCTCCACATCCAGGTCCTCGGCCTTGCCAGCATCGCCGACGACGTCGATCCCGACCTGGCGCGCGCGGTCATCGCTTCGGTGCAGGTTCTCGGTGCCTTCCAGGCGAGCCCTGCGGTCAAGGCCGCCCTGGCGGACCGGACCGTCTGATGGCGGCGATCCATCTTTCCAACGAAGCTCCCTTCCGCAGCAGGTCGTGCGTCCGCATGCGCCCGTCTCCTTTTGAAAGATCACCACGATGAACGCCTTCTCCAGGATCGACATGGCCGAGGTGGCTCGCCTCACCAGGGCGGGCCGGCTAGCCGAGGCCACGGCGCTGCTGCAAGGGCGCGGGGCGGGGGAGCGGATCCAGAACGGCCCGGTCCGGGAGGACGATGGAAATCATGCCGACGGCCTCGGGGGCACCCTCGACATGGTGGCGCCCTCGATCGCCGGCAACGCCTGGACGGCGCCGAGCCGCAATGCCGAACCGTCACCCGGCCCTCAGGGCATCGCGGAGAAGGCTCGGGCTCTCCGCGACCGCTTCACCGACGCCGGCTTGATTTCGAATCTCCACGTAGGCCACGCGTCGCCGCGCCCGCCGGTGGGCGTGCCCGATGGCGCGCGTTTCGAGGAGCGCACGTTCGCCAACGCGGCAGGACGCCTGACCTACAAGATCTACGTTCCGAGCGGATCTGTCGGCGAGGCGCTGCCCGTCGTCGTCATGCTGCATGGATGCACTCAATCGCCCGACGATTTCGCGGCCGGGACGCGAATGAACGAGGTCGCCGAGGAGCGGCGCTTTCTGGTCGCCTATCCGGCGCAGCCGGCATCGGCCAACCGCCAGAAGTGCTGGAACTGGTTCAAGGCCGGCGACCAGCGGCGCAATGAAGGCGAGCCTTCGTTGATCGCGGGCATCGTCCGCAAGGTCATCCGGGAGTTTTCGGCGGATCGGAAGCGCGTCTACGTCGCCGGGCTTTCCGCGGGCGGCGCAGCCGCGGCGATCATGGCCGCCACCTATCCCGACGTGTTCGCGGCAGCGGGCGTCCATTCCGGCCTCGCGTGCGGCGCGGCCCGGGACCTGCCGTCCGCTCTGGCCGCCATGAACGGGGCCGGCGAGGCCCGCGGTGCGGCCACGCGGTCCAAAGTGCCGATGATCGTGTTCCACGGCGACGGCGATCGCACCGTCCATCCGGTCAACGGCGAGCGGGTGATCGCCCAGGCAGGCTCGGGCATGCGCCTGGCCAAGGCCGTCACGCACGGGGAAACGCCCGGCGGCAGACCCTATACGCGCACGGTCCAGAGCGACGGCGCCGGTCGCGAGATGCTGGAGCAATGGGTTGTCCACGGCGGCGGGCACGCCTGGTCAGGCGGAAGCCCGAACGGCTCCTACACGGACCCGCGAGGTCCCGACGCCAGCCGCGAGATGGTGCGCTTCTTCCTGACTCACGCGAACGAGGTCGACGACGACCGTCCTTGAGCCGGGCGATCGCCGCAAAGCTTAACGATATCCGACAGGAAGCTTAAACTTGGGCGGTGCAGGATCGTGGCGAGGCCACGTCACGCGCATGAGGATCGAACCCATGGGGCTGCGAAGGTGGTCGTTCGTCGAAGAACCCGTGTCGGAGCCCGTCCGCCCCGCATGGCGGTTCGCTTGGGGATATCTCGCGACCCTTGCGATCGTTGCCGGGGCCGTGACGCTGATGCTGCGATAGTCGTCGCCGCCGTCACCCGTCCTTGATCGCGGCGGATCCGAGCGGCACAGACGCTCCCAAAACGACGCGGCAGGCGGCCGGCCCCGGCGGTGCTGCACGGACGCAGTCCAGACTTGGGTCCGGGCGCGTCGCCTGCCCTTGAACCCTAGCCCTCAGCGGCGCAGGTCGTCCGGCACCTTGCCGCCGTTCTTTGCGAGCTTGTCCATCACCTGCTTGTGCAGCCAGATGTTCATCGTCGCGCTGTCGTGCATGTCTCCCGTGTAGTTGAGCTCCTTGGCCAGCGCCTGGCGGGCCGACAGGCTGCTGTCGAGGCCGAGGAGCTTCATCATGTCGACGATCGAGTGCTTCCAGTCGAGTGTCTGGCCCGATTTGGCTCCGAGACCGTCGAGAATGGCAGCCACGTCGACGGGTTGGGCCGGGGTGGACGACATTTGCGGCGGCTGCGCTGGCGCGGGTCGGGACGGTGGCGACGTGGTGGCTTGCGGCGGCGGCGCATCGGGCGCCGGCGCGACGGGCGTCGACGTGCCCGGGGAGGGTGGCGCGGCGGCCGGGCCCGAGGATGGCGTCGGCCCGGGCGCGTTGGACGCGCTGGGGCCGGCCGGAGCGGCACCGTGGTGGCCGAGGATCTTGGAAAAGATCGAACCGAGAATGCTCAAGACATGCCCCTCCTTCGCTTGATCGATGCCGATCAACGCATGAGCAGGTGCAAAAGTGGCGGTGCGGCTTCGCCCGGCGCAGGGCTCGCATGCGCGTATGGGGCTGACCGGAGTCGCATCCCGCGCTAAAGCGTGTCGCGGCACGGGACCCGTGCATCGCGCCGGATCCGGAGGCCGGGCCGGCGCCGCCCAACGAAAGTACGATCGTCATGACGAGCCGTGTCATTCCCGTCGCGCCCTTCACGCTGGTAGTCTTCGGCGCCACGGGCGATCTGGCGCGCCGCAAGCTGCTGCCGGCCCTGCTGCACCGCGACCTCTGGGGACAGATTCCGCCGAGCGCCCGCATCATCGGCGTCGCCCGCTCGCCGCTCGATTCGGACGGCTATCGGGCCATGGCGCGCGAGGCCGTGAGCGAGGTCGGCGGAGACGTCCCCGGCAAGCTCGACGCCTTCCTCCAGCGGATCTCCTACGTCTCCGCCGATGCGCAATCGGAGGGGGGCTGGTCGGAACTTGCCGGACTGGTCGCCGAGCGGCCGGAGGATATCGTCGTCTACTATCTCGCCACGGCGCCCGAATTGTTCGTGCCGATCAGCGAACGCCTCGGCCGCCAGGGCATGGTCGACGCGCGCACCCGCGTCGTCCTGGAAAAGCCGATCGGCAAGAACAGCGCCTCCGCCCGGGCGGTGAATTCGGCCATCGGCCGGGTCTTCCCGGAGGAGTCGATCTACCGCATCGACCATTATCTCGGGAAGGAGACGGTGCAGAACCTGATGGCGCTGCGCTTCGCCAACGCGCTCTTCGAGCCGCTGTGGAGCGCCGCCCATGTCGACCATGTGCAGATCACCGTGTCCGAGGAGCTCGGCGTCGAGGGACGCGGCGGCTACTACGATGGCGCCGGCGCCATGCGCGACATGGTGCAGAACCACATGTTGCAGCTGCTCTGCCTCGTGGCCATGGAGCCGCCGACCTCGATCGCGGCGGATTCGGTGCGCGACGAGAAGCTCAAGGTGCTGAAGTCGCTGAAGCGGATCGACGAGCGCAACGCGGCCCAGGCCACCGTGCGCGGCCAGTACCGCGCCGGGGCCTCGGCGGGCGGTGCCGTTCCGGGCTATCTCGAAGAACTCGGCAGCAGGGCCAGCCGCACCGAGACATTCGTCGCCATCAAGGCCGAGATCGGCAACTGGCGCTGGGCCGGGGTGCCCTTCTACCTGCGTACCGGCAAGCGGCTGCCCTCGCGCATGTCGGAGATCATCGTCACCTTCCGCTCGGTGCCCCATTCGGTGTTCGAGGACGAGCCGCCGACGCCGAACCGGCTGGTGATGCGGTTGCAGCCCAACGAGGGTATCAAGCTGTGGCTGATGATCAAGGATCCGGGACCCGGGGGCATGCGCCTGCAGCATGTTTCGCTCGACATGAGCTTCGCGGCGGCCTTCGGGGTCCGCAATCCCGACGCCTACGAGCGGCTGATCCTCGACGTCGTGCGCGGCAACCAGACACTGTTCATGCGGCGCGACGAGGTCGAGGCCGCCTGGGCCTGGGTCGACCCCATCATCGAGGCCTGGGCGGCCTCGGGGGAGGCGCCGAAGCCCTATACGGCGGGCACCTGGGGCCCGTCCGCGGCGATCGCCCTCATCGAACGCGACGGACGCAGCTGGTCCGAGCAGGATCTTTGACATGCCGCCGCCAACCGGCTTGCCGGCACATCCCCAGTGGAAGGCTCGACTGGCGGTCGACCTCAATGGCGGCCAACATACGTTCGAGGATCAGATGGCGCACGATCGCCGATGCGACGGGTGGCTTGCATACGCCGGATTCATGACCCTGCGATTCTGGAATCCTGGGGTCGAAAAGAACCTGGAAGGCGTGGTCGAGACGATCCTTTTTCATGCGCGGCGGCGTCTTGAGACCGAGCTTGGCGCATCGTTGCCCCACCCGTCAGCCTGCGCCTGACGCCCTCCCCGTTTCGAGGAGGGAACACGTCGCCTTTCCGAAAAAGGCTGACGTCGGCATCTAATGCGCTTCGAGCTTGACAGGCCTTCCCGGCCCGGCGCAAACTCATTTGTACACGAATGAACGGGACCGCTCCGGTCGGGATCGGGGTAAAGATGGCGGCTGAGCAAACCGCGGCGGCGTTCGACGACAAGATCCGCTGCGACGCCTGCCCGGTGATGTGCTACATCCGGCCGGGCCAGAAGGGCGCCTGCGACCGCTACGCCAACGAGGCGGGCCTGCTCGTCCGGGTCGACCCGCATGTCGTGCTCGACCATGCGCTCGAGGACGGGCGGCGGGTGGTGCCCTTCGGCGCCGGCGCGCTCGATTGGGACGGCACGCTCCTGCGCGAGCCGCAGACATTCGTCACTGCCATCGGGGCCGGCACCACCTATCCGGACTACAAGCCGGCGCCCTTCATCGTGTCCTCGCAGATCGAGGGCGTCGACATGGTCACCGTGGTGACCGAGGGGATCTTCTCCTATTGCGGCGTCAAGGTGAAGATCGACACC
>DATBEH010000035.1:0-11505 GCA_036276175.1 Lichenihabitans sp. | reverse complement strand
GGGTGAAGCCGAGTGCCGCTGCCTCCCGCCAGGATGATCCCGCGCATCGATGACCTCTCGCTCCGTTGCCCCATGCCGACCCTCCGTGCGAAAGGTCCGGCGGACGCCAGAGCTACCCTGCCGGGCCAAGCATCGCAACCCGCAGGCTGGGCGGCGGCGGGGCTTCGATCATCCGGGACGGATCAGGTCGCGGGAGCCGCCAGCCTGCGGCGGGCAAAGGTCACTGCCCGATGGCCGATGAAATTCACCACCGCGCCGCTCGCGATCGCAAGGCCGTGACCCAGCGCCTCGGCGTGAGCAATGGAGAGGAGATCGCCCAGGCCCAGCACAGGCACGAATAGGCGGGCTGCGACGAGGACCGTCGCCAGGCCGAGGGCGTTGACGGCGACGAAGCGGACCGCCTGCGCGCCGAGCGGCAGCGTCGACCCTGGAAACACCCACGAGCGATACAGCGCGAAGCCGACCGCCATCCCGACCGCATAGGCGAGCGCGACGGCACCCATGAAGGGCATGACGGCAGACAGGGGGAAGCGGACCAGCCAGTTGACCAGCGACGACAGGCCACCGGCAACCAGAAACCGCGCGGCGCCCTCCGGCACGCGAACGATCGGACGCCGCATCGCGAGGGGGAGCCTCGCGGAGGAGACGGCGAGCACGTCGGACATTGGTTGCATCCTCGAAAGCCGAGCGACGGTCACCCTGCCACAGGGCGCCCGCCGCGCAAGGCAAGCCGCCCCATAGGCTTAGCGTTCGGTTTCGGCCGACCTCGACCTTTCGGAGGATCGCCGCCGGTGCAGGGTCCCGGGCGGGATCAAGATGCCGGGTCGAAGCGTTGCCTGTCGCATGTCGAACGATGATCCAGGCCCCCGCTCGAAGCTTGGCCGCAAGCAGGTCCGCAAGCTTTTGGCGCGCTTCCGCGTGACCTCGGCCAAGGGATTCCGCCTGGCCGACTTTCCGGCCGACGATCCCGCGCCCGACATCGTCGACAAGGACAGGGCCGAAGCCTTGCTGCGGCAGGGCGTCGAGCGGCTTTCGGCGATGCAGGAGAGGCTTTACGCCAACGGCACGTGGTCGCTGCTCATCGTCTTCCAGGCGATGGATGCGGCCGGCAAGGACTCGACCATCAAGCACGTGATGACCGGCGTGAACCCGCAGGGCGTCGCCGTCACCGCGTTCAAGGCGCCGGGTCCCGAGGATCTCGCCCACGACTTCCTCTGGCGGGTCAACCGCGCCCTGCCGGCGCGCGGCATGATCGGCATCTTCAACCGGTCGCACTACGAGGAGGTGCTGGTCACGCGTGTCCATCCGGAGCTGATCGACAAGCAGCGCCTGCCTGCCGCGCTGCGCCATCGCAAGGCGTTCTGGAAGCACCGGCTCGACGACATCGCGGGCTTCGAGAAGCACCTGAGCCGTCAGGGAACGCGGGTGCTGAAATTCTTCCTCAACGTCGGCCGCGACGAGCAGAAGGCGCGCTTCCTGGCGCGGCTCGACGAGCCCGACAAGACCTGGAAGTTCAGCCCGGACGACGTGAAGGAGCGCGGCTTCTGGGACGAGTACATGCAGGCCTACGAGGAGGCGATCGCCGCGACCGCGACCGAGGAGGCGCCCTGGTTCGTGGTCCCGGCCGACCAGAAATGGTTCATGCGGCTCGTCGTGGTGGCCGCCATCGTCGATGCGTTGGGCGACCTCGACCTCGCCGTGCCGAAGATTTCGCCGGAGCGGCAGGCGGGCTTCGCCGAGGCGCGCCGGATGCTGGAGGCGGAGTGATGGGCAGCAAGCAGGCCGGCGCGAACGTTCGTCGGAGGGCCGAGCTTCAGTCCGGCGTCGCTTTGCCGGGCGCGAGCGGGGTGACGCGGCGCAAGGTCAGGTTGATGCGGCCGCCGCCGGACAACAAGCTTGAGGAACCGCCGAGCACCCGGTCGATGCCGTGGAAGGCGAGCCGCGCCGGGCCGCCGAGCACGAGCGCGTCGCCGCTCGCGAGCCGGATGGAACGCGTCGGCCCTTTGCGCTCGGTGCCGCCGAAGCGGAACACAGCCGTATCGCCGAGCGATAGCGAGAGCACCGGTGCGTCGAAGGTCTCCTCGTCGCGGTCCTGATGCAGCCCCATGCGGGCCGCCGCGTCGTAGAGGTTGATCAGGCAGGCCTCGGGCGGCGCCGGACAATCGACGAGCGCCGTCCAGGCCGCCATCGCGGCCGAGGGAATCGGCGGCCACGGCCGGCCGGTCTCGGGATGATGCGGCTGGTAGCGGTAGCCGCCTTCGTCCGACACCCAGCCGAGCGGCCCGCAATTGCTCATGCGCACCGAGAAGGGCGTGCCGGTGCGCGGCATGCGCGGCCGGAACGGCGGCGCCTCGGCCAGGATGGCGAGGATGGCATCGCGCAGAGCGGCCTGCGCGGCGGCGTCGAGGAAGCCCGGCGCGTAGCGCAGGCCCGGCGCGAGGTCGAGCATGGGAGTCTCAGGCGCTTGCCGCGGCAAGCTTGCCTTCGATGGCGTCCCACAGGCTCTCGGCGAGATCGGGGCCGCCGAGCCGCTTGATGGCGCGCAGGCCGGTCGGCGAGGTGACGTTGATCTCGGTGAGGTAGTCGCCGATGACGTCGATCCCGGTGAAGAGGAGCCCACGCCGCCTGAGCTCGGGCCCGATGGTCCGGCAGATCTCCTGTTCGCGCGCCGTGAGCTCGGTCGCGGAGGCGGCGCCGCCGCGCACCATGTTGGAGCGGATGTCGTCCTCTGCCGGCACGCGGTTCACCGCGCCCATGGCCTCGCCGTCGACCAGGATGATCCGCTTGTCCCCCTTGGCGACCGCCGGCAGGAAGCGCTGGATCACCCAGGGCTCGCGGAAGGTGACCGAGAACAGGTCGAAGAGCGAGCCGAAGTTCGGGTCGCGCCGCGTCATCTTGAACACCGCCGCGCCGCCGGCGCCGTAGAGCGGCTTCATGACGACGTCGCCATGCTCGGCCCGGAAGGCTTCGATCTCGGCGCGGTCGCGCGAGATCAGGGTCGGCGGCATGAGGTCGGGGAAATCCATGACGAAGAGCTTTTCGGGCGCGTTGCGTACCCCGGCGGGGTCGTTGACCACCAGCGTCTTCGGATGGACGCGCTCGAGCAGATGCGTCGAGGCGATATAGGCGAGGTCGAAGGGCGGATCCTGGCGCAACAGCACGACGTCGACCTCGGCGAGGTCGACCATCCGAGGGTCGCCCACGGTGAAATGCCGGCCCACTTCGTCGCGGACGTCGAGCGGCTGCATGGCGGCTCGAACGTTCGCGCCGGTCTGCGACAGCTTTTCCGGGGTGTAATAAAGCATCTGATGGCCGCGCCGCGCCGCGGCGAGCAGCAGCGCGAAGGTTGAGTCACCGGCGATGTTGATGCGGTCGATCGGGTCCATCTGGACGGCGACGGTGATGGCCATGAGGCGCCCCTTTTAGCATCCGGCCGGACGCGCCGGCCTATCGAGCGCACTGCGCATGAGCACGGGGGCGGCGTCAACCGGGCGCGGTCTCACCGTTCCCGCGGGCTGACCCAGACGCGGCGCGGGTCCGAGCGGCGCAGGACGTCGAGCGGCACGGTGCGGCCGATGGTGCCCGCGTCGAGCCGGCGGATCAGGTCCTCGGTGCCGGTCACCGGCGCGCCGTCGAGCCCGATGATGATGTCGCCTGTCAGGAGCCCCGCCTCGTCGGCCGGTCCCTTGGGCTCCACGGCGAGGAGCGCGGCGCCGGTCGCCTGCGTGAGCCTGAGCCGCAGGGCGACGCGGCGCGGCAGGGTCACGGTGCCGGCGCCGACGCCGATCGTGCCACGCCTGACGCGGCCGTGCCGCAGGATCTCGCTCAGCGTGAAGCTCGCCGTGTTCGACGCGACCGCGAAGCAGATGCCCTGCGCCCCCATGATGATGGCGGTGTTGACGCCGATCACCTCGCCACTCGAGGACACCAGCGGGCCGCCGGAATTGCCGGGATTGAGCGCCGCGTCGGTCTGGATCACGTCCTCGATCGGCCGGCCGGATTTCGAGCGCAGCGAGCGGCCGAGGGCGGAGACGACGCCGGCCGTCACCGTGGCATCGAAGCCGAGCGGATTGCCGATGGCGATGGCGATCTGGCCGCGCCGCAGCCGCTTCGAATCGCCGAGGCGCGCCGCCGGCAGGCGGACGTCGCTGTCGATCCTGAGCACCGCGAGATCGGTGTCCGGATCGTCGCCGAGCACGCGCGCGTCCAACTCGCGGCCGTCGAGCAACGTGACGGCGGCGCGACGCGCGCCGCCGATCACATGGCTGTTGGTGATGGCGAGCCCGTCCGGAGACACGACGAAACCCGAGCCCGTGCCGCCGCGCGACCCATCGCCGCGACGCATGTCGACCCGCACGACGCTCGGGCCGACGGCGTCGACGACATCCGAGACCGTGCGCGAATAGGCGTCGAGCAGCGCATCGTCGGCGGCGGGCGGAACCGGCGGCGCCTGCGGCTCCGGGCCGGAGGTCTCCGGATCGAGGATCAGGGTTGGCGAAACGTGCAACATGCGATGAGATGTGGGAAGCCCGCGATGCGTCGAAAAGAGGTCTCCGGCTCTTCGGACATCGCGCGCGGTCTGGCGTGGCAGTCGCGCCCCAGCGTGCTATGGGGACGCCATGACGTCGGCGAGCCGAGGGGCCGCGCCGGCCTTGAGAGCAAGAGGGAAGCCTCCATGAAGCCGATGAAGTTCGGATTGGGTCAACCGGTCAGGCGGGTCGAGGACCAGAAGTTCGTGACCGGCCAGGGCCGATATACCGCCGACGTCGAGCCGGCCGAAACCCTGCACGCGGTGGTGGTCCGCTCGCCTCATGCCCATGCCACTTTCACCATCGACGACAAGGACACCGCCGCCGGGCTCCCCGGCGTCAAGCTCGTGCTGACCGCGGCGGATCTCGGCCATTTCGGCGATATTCCGTGCCTTGCGCCGCTCGAGAACACGGACGGGTCCGCCATGGCGCTGCCGCCCTATCCGGTGCTGGCCAGGGACACGGTGCGCCACGTCGGCGATGCGGTCGCGATGGTCGTGGCCGAGACGCTGGACCAGGCGCGCGAGGCCGCGGAAGCGCTCGCCGTCAGCTACGGGCCGGCGCCGGCGGTCGCCGAGGCCACGGCGGCGATCGCCACGGGCGCGCCGCAGGTCTGGCCCGACATCGCCGGCAATGTCGCCTACGACCGCGAGCTCGGCGACAAGGCCGCGACCGACGCGGCTTTCGCGGCTGCGGCCCGAACCGTCAGCCTGACGGTCGTCAACAACCGGCTCGTCGCCAACTACCTCGAGCCGCGCGCGGCGCTCGGCGAATATGACGCCGAGCGGGAGCGATACACGCTGACCACGAGCAGCCAGGGCGTGCACGGCCTGCAGGGCCAGCTCTGCGAGCAGATCATGAAAGTCAAGCCCGAGCGGCTGCGCGTCGTCACCCCCGACGTCGGCGGCGGCTTCGGGACCAAGGCCATCATGTACCGCGAGTATCCGCTCGTGCTCGAAGCCGCCAAGCGGACCGGGCGCCCGGTGAAATGGGTGGGCGACCGCTCCGAGCATTTCCTCGGCGACGCGCAGGGGCGCGACAATTACACGACGGCCGAGATGGCGCTCGACAAGGACGGGCGCTTCCTGGCCATGCGGGTCGACATCCTCGGCAACCTCGGCGCCTACCTGTCGCAGTTCGGACCCTATATCCCCTGGCTCGGCGCCACCATGGCGACCGGCCCTTACGATATTGCGGTCGTGCATGCGCGCTGCCGCGGCATCTATACCAATACGGTGCCGGTCGATGCCTATCGGGGCGCCGGCCGTCCCGAGGCGGCCTACGTGCTCGAGCGGCTCGTCGACAATTGCGCCCGGGAGGCGGGGCTCAAGCGCGAAGAGATCCGCGCTCGCAATTTCGTCAAGCCCTCGCAGATGCCCTACAAGACCATGACCGACCGGGAATATGACGTCGGCGAGTTCGAGGGCGCCATGCGCGAGTCGCTCAAGGAGGCCGATTACGCGGGCTTCGAGGCACGCGCCAAGACCTCGACCGGACGCGGCCTGGTGCGCGGCATCGGCTTCTCCAGCTATATCGAATGCACCGCCTGGGGCGAAGGCGAGGAGGGCTCGGTCTCGCTCGACCCGGACGGCAGTTTCACCGTCCTGGTCGGCACCCAGTCGAATGGCCAGGGCCATGCCACGGCCTATGCGCAGACCGTCTCGCAATATCTCGACGTGCCGCTCGAGCGCGTGCGCGTCGTGCAGGGCGACACCGACCGGGTGAAGACCGGCAACGGCACCGGCGGGTCGCGCTCGATCCCGGTCGGCGCCGCCATGGTGTCGCGCGCCTCGGACGCGCTCGCCAAGAAGCTCAAGGACCTCGCCGCCGAAGAGCTCGAGGCGGCGGTCGAAGATCTCGAGATCGCCGATGGCGCGATCGGCGTCGCCGGCACCGACCGGTCGATCAGCTACGAGGCCATCGCCAAGCTGCCCGGGGCGACGGAGGAGATCCGCACCGCGACCGAGGCGTTCACGCCGCCCGCCGCCACCTATCCCAACGGCACCCATGTCTGCGAACTCGAGCTCGACCCGCAGACCGGGACCATCGAGGTGGTGAACTACACGATCTGCGACGATTTCGGCATGACGCTCAATCCGCTGCTGCTTGCCGGGCAGGTGCATGGCGGCGTGGCGCAGGGTCTGGGCCAGGCGCTGCTCGAGCATACGGTCTACGGCGAGGATGGCCAGCTCATCACGGCGAGCCTCATGGACTATTGCCTGCCGCGGGCCGCGAACCTCCCCTTCGTGTCGTTCAAGACCCGCAACGTCCCCTCGACCACCAATCCGCTCGGCCTGAAAGGGGCGGGCGAAGCGGGGACGATCGGGGCTTGCCCGGCGGTGATGAACGCCGTCGTCGACGCGCTCCACCGCGCCAAGGGCATCACCCATATCGACATGCCGGCGACGCCGGCGCGCGTCTTCGCGGCGCTCAACGGGTGAGGGGCCGACGCGCCGAAGGCCTCGCGGTTCCGCCGCAACGCCACGAGGCCGGACTCCGGCTTTCGCCTCGCTTTCGCGGGGATGAGCGGATGGTGCTGGCCGAGAGCGTCAACTTGAATCCGGCGCCCCGGGCCGCCGCGAGCTTGGCTTGACAGAACCGGGCTATTTGTTACGCCAGCCGGGACGGGACGGCGGGAGCGGTGCGCCGTCTCCCGCCGCACCGGACGGCAGCGAGGGTTGGAGCAGAATGGCGAAGGCGAAGCGAGCGACGCCGGGCCGGCCGTCGACGCGGATGGTCGGGCTGGCGGTCGTCCTCGGCGCGGCGCTGGCAACGTCGCCCTGGATGTCGGTCGGGGCTGCGGCGCAGGGCGTGGTCAAGGGCAAGTACGGCGACTGGGAAATGCGCTGCGAGACGCCGCCCGGCGCCAGTCGCGAGCAATGCGCGCTGATCCAGAGCGTCGCGGCGGAGGACCGCCCCAACGTCAATCTCGTTGTCATCGTCCTCAAGACGGCGGATGGCAAGAGCCGCCTGCTGCGCGTGGTGGCGCCGCTCGGCGTGCTGCTGCCCTCCGGCCTCGGCCTCAAGATCGACGACCGGGACGTCGGGCGGGCCGGGTTCGTGCGCTGCCTGCCGACCGGCTGCGTCGCCGAAGTGACGATGAAGGACGATCTCATCGACCAGCTCGGCAAGGGGAAGACGGCGACCTTCATCATCTTCCAGACGCCGGAGGAGGGCATCGGCATTCCGCTGACCCTGGCCGGCTTCAAGGATGGGTTCGACAAGCTTCCCTGAGGAAATGGGACGCGGTGCAATGGTCAGGAGTGGGCGAATGGGATGGGGCGCGCGAGCGACGGCACTGTGCCTTGCTTCAGGCCTGCTGGGCGGATGCGCAGGCGGCGAGCATTTCTTCACGCCCTCGGCGGGCGGTGGCGGATCGACGTTCGGCAATCTGCTCGCCTTCAACACCACCGATCCGGGCCCGGTGCCGAAGGCCGGCGCCAAGGAGCCGCCGCTGCAATGTCCGACGATCGAGGTGCTTGACGGCACCTCCTCGCTGCGCAGCTACGGCGGCGCCGATCAGACCAACGGCGACGTGAAATATCAATATTCGATGGGTGACCTCGCCCGCGAGTGCTCCAAGGCGGGCAACGAGGTGCTGATCAAGGTCGGCGTCGAGGGCCGGGTGCTGCTCGGCCCCGTCGGCAAGGCCGGCAGTTTCACGGTGCCGGTGCGCATCGCCATCAGGCGCGACAGCGACGAGAAGGCCGTCGCCGGCAAGCTCTACGACGTCCCGGTGACGATCCCCTTCGGCCAGACGGAGGGCCGGTTCAGCGTGGTCTCCGAGCCGCTGGCCGTGCCCTACATCCAGGCGCATGCGGACGCGGACTACACGATCCTCGTCGGCTTCGACGAGAAGGGCAATGCTCCGGCCGCGGCCAAGCCGCCGCGCGGCAAGCGCCGCAAGGCCGGCGCCGGCTGACATCTTCGGTCTTCGACGTACTCACCAGGTTCTTCGACGTATTTACCATTCGTCCCGCGGCTCCTGAAAGGCACGGCTGGCGGCGGAACCTTGGCGAGCCTGGGCAGTTTTGCGCAAGGGATCGTCGACGGAGAACAGACATGGATACCGACCGTTTGAAGGGTACAGCGAAGGAAGTCGGCGGAAGGGTCCAGGCCGCGGCCGGCGATCTGATCGGCGACAACAAGACCGAGCTGGAAGGCCGGATGCGTCAGGCCCAGGGTGCGGGACAGACTGCGTTCGGGCAGGCGCAGGACGCGGTGCGGAACGCCGCCGGCGCGGCATCCGACATGGCGCAGGACGCCTACGAGAACAGCGGCAGCTATGTCGGCCAGGCTCGGGAGGCGGTCCGCAACGCGGCCGGCAGCGCCCAGGACTATGCGCAGGACGCCTACAACAAGTCCGGGCGGTACGTGGGCCAGGCTCAGGATGCGGTCCGCAATGCGGCGGGCAGCGCGTCGGACTATGCTCAGGACGTCTACAACAATCCCGGCCGCCACGTGCGCAGGGGCCAGCACGCCCTCGAGCATCAGGTCGAGGAGAACCCGCTGATCGCTCTCCTGGTCGCCGGGGCGGTCGGCTATGGCCTTGCGCTGCTGATCCATGGCCGAAGCTGAGGTCGGCGACGACGGCGGTGTGCCGCCTTGCCGCACGCCGCCATCTTCGCCTCATGGTGAGGTCACAATCGTCATCTCAGATGGAGATGAGGTCGCGGGAACCGGATGCGAGGATCTCCGTTAACCCCACGGCGATAAAGTTTCGGGGTCGAGCCTTGAAGAGCGGTGTCGAGGAGGGATCATGATCACCCATTTCCGCATCGGCGCGCTGGCGGTCGGCTGGGTTCTGGTGCAGCTCATTCTCGTAATCGACGTGCTGGTCCGCGTCGCCCACGTCGGGTCGTGAGGGCGGACCGGCCCGTCCGGTAGATCGTGACAGAAAAGGCCGGGGCGAACCCCGGCCTTTTCTGCGTTGCCGCGTCGGGAAGGCCGTCGGCCGTCCGTCCCGTCAATGAAGCCTGGCTTTGAGGCGATCGATCTCGCGCCCGATGAGGTCCTTGACGCCGGTTCCCTGCGGATCGGTTCGAAAGACGAATTCCGCCGCCTTCACCGCGACGTCCGCCGCCGCGGCGCGCACGTCCGAGGCCGCCTGCGTCTCGGCCATGGCGATCTTGGCCTCGGCCTGCTTGGTGCGCCGGGCCACGAAGTCGGCCATCCGGGCCGCCGTCTCCTGCGCCATCATCTCGGCCTCGCGCCTGGCCTGGGCCACAATGGCTGCGGCTTCGGATTCCGCCGCCGCCGCGCGCCGCTTGAACGTGTCGAGAACCTCCGCCGCCTCGTCGCGCAGCCGCTTGGCCTCGGCCAGCTCGGCGCGGATCCGGGTGGCGCGCGAATCGAGCGCCGCCGTCAGCGTCTTGTGGACGCCGAGGTAGCCGAGCAGGAGGATAAAGATGAGGAAGCCGACGGCGACGTAGAATTCGGCATCGAAATGCATCGCGAGGGTCCTATTTGGGCCGGACGGCGGTCATGGCGGCATCGATGGCCTCGCCGCGCACCGGCTTGCCGGTCAGATGTTCGACAATGGCGGCGGCCGCGTCGCGCGCGATGCCCTCGACGTTCGACATGGCGCGCGTCTTGGTGTCGGCGATCTGCGCCTCGGCCTCGGCGAGCTTGCGGTTGAGCTCGTCGTCGAGCGCGTGGCGCTTGGCCTCCGTCTCGGCATGGAGCGTGTCGTGCGTCTCCTGCGCCAGCCCCTGCGCCCGGGCCTTGGCTTCCGCCAGCTTGGCGTCGTAGGCGGCGCTGGCGGCGGCAGCCTGCTCCTGCATCGTCGTCGCCTCGGCGAGGTCGCCGCCGATCTTGGCGCTGCGCGCCTCCAGAATGCCGCCGACGCGCGGCAGGGCGACGCGCGACATCAGCCAATAGAGCGCGCCGAAGATGATCGCCAGCCAAACGATCTGCGGCAGGAAATTATGGGCGTCGAAGGGTGGGAAGGCGGCAGGCGGATTGGTCAGGCCGGGCGCGTTCTCGGCACCGGCTAAGGCCGCACTCGGATCGGGGGTGGCCATGATGGCTCCTGAATGATCGAAAGAGGCCGGCCCGCGGCCGGCTGGGCCGGCCCGCGACGGGCCAGCCCGAACCGCGTCACTTCACGAAGAGCAGCAGGATCGCGACCAGGAAGGCGAAGATGCCCAACCCCTCGGACAGCGCCGCGCCGATGAAGGCGCGCGGAAGCTGGCCGTCGGCGGCCGAGGGATTGCGCAGGGCGCCCGACAGGAAGTTGCCGAAGATCACGCCCACGCCGATGGCGGACGCGCCCATGCCGATGGCGGCGAGGCCGGCACCGATATATTTGGCTGCGTCGACATATGCCGCGGCCATTTCCTTCGCAGTAGTCGGATCCATTGCAAACTCCGTTGGAATGAAGATCGGGCACTCTTTGTTGTTGCGATCTTTATCAGTGACCCGGATGGATTGCGTCGTTGAGATAGACGCAAGTCAGGATGGCAAACACATAGGCCTGCAGCACGGCGACGAGCAGTTCGAGCGCGCTGAGCAGGATGATGCCGATGAGCGGGAGAGGGGCCAGCAGCATGGCGAAGCCGCCGGCGCCGAGCAGCAGCACGATGAAGCCGCCGAAGACCTTGAGCGTGATGTGGCCGGCCAGCATGTTGGCGAAGAGACGGACCGAGAGGGTGACGGGCCGCGCCGCGAAGGAGATCACCTCGATCGGCACGAGGAAGGCCAGCATGGCCGGATGGACGCCCGAGGGAACGAAGAGGCCCAGGAAATGCATGCCGTGGCGATAGAAGCCGTAGCCGATGACGAGACCGATGACGAGAAGCGCCAAGGCGGCGGTCACCACGATCTGGCTTGTCACGGTGTAGCTGAACGGCAGGAGGCCGAGCAGATTGGCGAAGAAGACGAACATGAATAGGCTGAAGACGAAGGGGAAGAACCGCATCCCCTCGTTTCCGGCGGTTCCGCGCAGCGTGTCGGCCACGAACTCGTAGGACATTTC
>DATBEH010000034.1:0-41030 GCA_036276175.1 Lichenihabitans sp. | reverse complement strand
GCTCCAGCGCTCGATCCGGGCGAGCTCGATCGGCTGGATCGACCGCCAGAACCAGACGATGTCGAGATTGTGGAAACATTGATCGTAGATGTCGAAACTGTCGGGCTCGAGCGCCGCCTTGCGCTGGGCCGACATGAAATCGAGGACCTCGAACGACAAGGTGATGCCGAGCTCCGCCTCGGCCATCAGGCGCAGCGGCTCGATCAGCGAAATCTCGGTGCCGAGGACGCGCAGGTGTGGGCCTCGGTCGCGGCCGGCGTGTGAGCGCGGCGCGGCCCGTCGTCCGGGATCGGACCGCGCCATCAGGCGAGCGCCGGTTCGGCCCGCGGCTCCCGCACGAGGCCGAAGGCGTGGAACGAGCGCTCGATCGCGGCCGGATCGAGGCCGCGGGTGATGAAGACGATGCGCGAGCGCCGGTCGGAATCGGGCCAGGCGGCGAGGTGGGTCGGCACATGCACGAGCTGCTGCACGCCGTGGATCGCGACCGGCGTCTCGCAACCCTCGACGTTGAGCAGGCCCTTGACCCGCAATATGCGCGCCCCGTGCCGGTTGAGCAGCATCGTCAGCCACAGGCCGAACAGCGTCCAGTCGATCGCCTTGTCCAGGATCAGCGCAAAGGAGGCGACGCCGTCGCCATGCGAGGCGGCGGCGTCCGGTGCGGCGACGCAACGGAAGCCCTGCAAGCCTTCGGAGAGCGTCGGCCGATCGCCGAGGATCGCCTCCGCATCGAGACGGTCGGTGGCGACGCGCAGCAGCGGCGCATCGGGGTTCAGCGCTCGCAAGGCCTGCACGAGATCCCTCGCCCTGTCATCATCGGCAAGGTCCGTTTTCGTCAGCATGAGGCGGTCGGCGACGGCGGCCTGCGTCACGCTCTCGGGCTGCCGCGCCAGCTGGTCGGCGCCGTTGACCGCATCGACCGTCGTCACCACCGCGCCCATGCGAAAATGGTGTTTTAGGACCGGATCGGCGGTGATCGTCGCGATCACCGGCAACGGATCGGCGAGGCCGGTCGATTCGATGACGAGACGGCGGAACGGCGGCACCTCGCCCCGCGTGCGGCGCGACTGCAGCGCCTTGATCGCCTCGGCCAGCTCGCCGCGGATGGTGCAGCAGAGACACCCCGACGACAGCAGGACCATGGTCTCGTCCAGCCGCTCGAGCAGATGATGGTCGAGACCGACCTCGCCGAACTCGTTGATCATCACGGCCGTGTCGGCGAGCGCGGGGTCTTTCAGCAGCCGCGCCAGCAGCGTCGTCTTGCCCGAGCCGAGGAAGCCGGTGAGCAGGACGACAGGCGTGAAATCCGGCCCCGCGGTCACGGCCGGGCCTCGAGCCGGGCGAGCAGCGCCGGGTCGAGCGGATCGACCGGGCCTCCGAGGAGCCGTTCGGCGGCCGGCCAGAGATGGCCCAGGCTGTCGACCAGTTCCGTCTTTCCGGTCCGCGTCGAAAGCAGGAAGGCGGCGCCCTGCCAATCGGACAGCTCTAGGCCGAAATGGCCGAGGATGCGATTGGCATGGGCGACGCGCCGCGCCCGCTCGCGGCGACGCTCGATCGGCCCCGTGTTGCGGGTGAAGGCGCCGGGCCGCGCATGGGCGTCGGCCCAATGTTCGGCGCCGCCGAGCACGCCGCAGAGCGCGCACATAATCTACTTCTTACGTGGCGAGCGCCGGGCGAAGTCGTCCGCCATCTCGTCCATGGTGACGAACCTGACGCCGCTATGGGAGACCATGTGCTCGTAGAGACGCTCGAGCATCATCAGCACATGCGGCCGGCCCGAGACGTCGGGATGGATCGTCATCGGGAACACGGCATAGTCGTATTCCTTGTAGACCCAGTCGAACTGGTCGCGCCACATCTGCTCGATGTCGCGGGGATTGACGAACCCGTGGCTGTTCGGCGCCTTCTTGATGAACATCATCGGCGGCAGGTCGTCGAGGTACCAGCTTGCCGGGATCTCGATGAGGTCGGTCTCGCGGCCGCGCTTGAGCGGCACCATCCAGTCGGAGGGCTTCTTCGAATAGTCGATCTTGGTCCAGCTGTCGCCGACGCGCACGTAATAGGGCTGATGGTCATGGTGCATCAGCGAATGGTCGTATTTGATGCCGCGTTCGAGGAGCAGCTCATTGGTGACGGTCGAGAATTCCCACCATGGCGCCACGTAGCCGGTCGGTCGCCGGCCGGACAGCTTGGTGACGAGGTCGATGCATGTGTCGAGGATCTCGATCTCCTGCTCGCGCGTCATGGCGATCGGGTTCTCGTGCGTATAGCCGTGGATGCCGATCTCGTGGCCGGACGCGGCCACGGCCTTCATCTCGTTGGGAAAGGTCTCGATCGAGTGGCCGGGGATGAACCAGGTCGTCTTGATGCCGAGCCGGTCGAACATCCTCAAGAGGCGTGGGCTGCCGACCTCGCCGGCGAAGAGGCCGCGCGAGATGTCGTCCGGTGAATCCTCGCCCCCGTAGGAGCCGAGCCAGCCCGCCACGGCATCGACGTCGATGCCGAAGCCGCACAGAATTTCCTTGGCCATGATGGGTCCTTTCCTCGGTCGGTCTTCAATGGCCCGGACGCGATCGCGCCGGGGGTCGGGAGGGCAGGGCGCGCCGGTTCATCGGGTCGCCGCCGCGATGACGGTCGCCTTCGCGGGGTCCCAGGACACGCGGACGCGGGTGCCGCTGTCGAAGCCTCGCCCATAGCGTTCCATGTGACCTTCGAGCGAGACGGACCGGCCGCCTTCGATGGCGAGAAGGAAACGGACGATCGGCCCCACCATGTCCCGCCCCTCGATCGTGGCGTGCAGGACGTTCTCGTCCGGAGCACCCTCTGCGCCACCCTCGACCCGCGTCATCCGGAACGCCTCGGCCGGAACGACGACCGCGGCCTCGCCGCCGGTGGAAACCGCGCCGTTCATCACGCCCGAGAAGCGGCCGAAGGACGTGCGCACGCGCCCGTATCCATCGCCCACTTCTTCGAGCGCGCCCGGCAGGATGGTGTTGCGGCCGATGAACTCGGCCACGAAGCGGCTGTTCGGCCGCATGTAGAGGTCGCGCGGCTTGGCGATCTGCTCGATCCGCCCGTTGCTCATCACCACGATGCGGTCGGACAGCGTCAGCGCCTCGGACTGGGCGTGGGTCACGAAGATGAAGGTGATGCCGAGCCTCACCTGCAGCAGCTTCAGTTCCGCCTGGATCGTCTTGCGCAGATTGGCGTCGAGCGCCCCGAGCGGCTCGTCGAGCAGCAGGATGTCGGGTTCGACCACGAGGCCGCGCGCGAGCGCGATGCGCTGGCGCTGGCCGCCCGACAGGCGATCGGGCTTCTGGTCGGCGATGTCGCCGAGGCCGAGGGTCGCCAGCATCCGCTCGACCTTCGCGTCGCGCTCGCGCTTCGGCAGGCCCTTGACCTCGAGGCCGTAGCCGACGTTGCGGCGCACGCTCATATGGGGGAACAGCGCGTAGTTCTGGAAGATCATCGAGGTCGGCCGCCGCTCCGGCGACAGGTCGTTGATCCGCTTGCCCTTGATGAAGATGTCGCCCGTTGTGATCGTCTCGAAGCCGGCGATCATGCGCAAGGTCGTCGTCTTGCCGCAGCCGGAGGGGCCGAGAAAGGCGATGAACTCGCCCTTGTCGACGGTGAGGTCGAAGTCGATGACGGCAGGCGCCCCGTTATCGTAGGTCTTGCCGACGCCGGTCAGTTCGAGGTCAAACGCCACTGTCTCGTCCTCGTCAGCCTCTCGTCTCCGACCCCTCGCGCTTCGTGCGCCGCTCCCGCGACCGGGGGCGCCCGATCCTCAGGCGCTCAGGAACTCGTCCCATTTCTGAATGACGAGGTCATACTGATCGGGCCACTGGTGCCAGTAGGCCACGTGGGCCGCGCGCTCCTGGAGCGAGCCGCCGTCGCGCATGTCGCCCGCCTTGATGCCGCGTTCGGGCGCCCCCTTCCAGGGCTTGCCTTCGTACCAGAAGGCGTATTTGTCGGGATCCATGACCTTCTGGATGTTGGTCGAGGGCGAGTAGTAGCCCTGCTCGGACACGGTGATGCCCGGCTCGCCCGACAGCCAGAAGTCGGCATAGCTGATCACGGCATCCTTGTCGGGGGTCCCGGCGATCATGGCAGGACCGATCGCCCAGGCGCGGTAGCCCTCCTTGGGGACCGCATATTTGCAGGCCTTGCCCTGCGCCTTGACGGCCATGACGGCGGGCTGCCAGGCGTCGCACACGACCATCTCGCCCGAGGCGAGCAGGTTCACGAGCTCGCCGAAGTCGCCCCAGAGTGCGCGGAACTGGCCGTCCTTCTTCTTCGAGACGAGGAATTTGGCGCCCTCCATGACCTCGTCCTTGGTGGGATTGCCGGGGTTCTTGGCGTCGAGCAGGCCGAGCGAGGTCATGGCCATGATGGCCTGGCCGAACGCGATCAGCGGATCGGTGTTCAAGCCGGACTTGCCCTTCCACTTCTTGTCGAAGATCGCGGTCCATGTATTGGCCTCCTCGGCGCTGAGCACGTCCGGGTTGTAGCCGATCGAATCGTAATTGTAGACGGCCGGGACCATCCACAGCTTGGTATGGGAATCGTCCGTCCAGATCTGCCCGGTGATCTGCGCCTTGGGCGCCCATTTCGGGTCGGTCTTGGTAAAGGTGTCGCGGATATTGGCCCAGTTCTTGACCTCGGAGGCCGGAACGGCCTCGACGTTGTTGGTCTCGATCACCGACGGCAGGCGCTCGGCGATGACTTCCCAGCAATCGTAGTCCTTCGAGCCCGACAGGATCTTGGTCTGCGCGTCCGGGAAGGTCGCCGCCGTCCCTTGCGTCGACCCGACGCCCGACACCTTCTTATAATTGGCCAAGATGCGGTCCTGCACCGTGACGGACAGGCCGATGGTGCGCAGCTGCTCGCTGGCAAGGTTGCTCGCCGCCGCATAGGCGCGGCTCGAGGAGAGGAACGGCGTGCCGCCGCCGAGCGCCAACGCCATGGCACCGGCCGTGCCTTTGAGCAGGGCGCGGCGATCAAGATCCAACCTGTCCGTCATCGTTCGTTCTCCCGTTGCACACACCACAGAACCGTCGGCTCAATAGCGGCCCACGAGCAGGCCACCGTCCACCGCGATCACCTGCCCGGTCAGGTATCGGGCCGCCTCGGAGGCGAGGAAAAGCGCCACGTCGGCGATCTCCCCGGGTTCGCCGATCCGGCCCATCGGGATGAATTCGCCGGCCTTTTCGGCGCCGGCCTGCCCTAGCGAATGTTCCTCGGAGAGAAGCTGCGCGGTGCGGATGTAGCCCGGCGCGATGCCGTTGACCCTTATGCCGGAGCGCGCCAGTTCGACCGCGAGCCCGCGCACCAGGCCCACCACTCCCGATTTGGCGGCCGAATAGTGGACGTGCTCGTCCCAGCCATAGGCCACGCCCATGATCGAGGAGAGGCAGACGATCGCCCCCCGTCCGGCGGCCCTCATGGCGGGCACCGCGGGCCGGATGATCCGCAGCATGCCCTTGAGGTCGATGTCGAAGGTGTGATCCCACTTCTCGTCGGTCAGGCTGGCGAGCGGCACGCGATGCGCGATCCCCGCATTGGCCACGATGCAATCGAGCGCCCCGAAGCGGGTTTCGACATCGGCGACGATGCGGTCGGCGTCGGCGGTCGAGCGCACGTCGAGCCGGTGGAACTCGGCCTGCCCGCCCGCCGCCGCGATGCCGGCGGCGACGCCGCGGCCCTCCTCCAGGACATCGGTCACCACCACGCGATAGCCGGCCCTGGCGAAGGCTTCGGCCGTCGCGCGGCCGATGCCGATGCCGCCGCCCGTGATCAGTACCGTTGGCATGGCGCTCCTCACGGCATGACGTTCCAAGAATTGGGACCAAGCGTCTGGCCGACGTAGAGGCGGGCCTCCTCGGACACCGGAAACGCGACGGTCGCCGCGACCTTGCCGGACCTCTCCGCCATCACGCCTCCTCCTGCACGAGCACGCGCCGGGCGCGCCGTACCGACAGGCTCATCAGCACGGCGTAGACCCCCAGCAGCGCCAGGGAGAACAGCGTCGTGAGCACGCCGAAGGCGAAGATGTTCGGATGGATCTCGACCGAGAAGGTGCCGTAGATCGCCAGCGGCAGGGTCAGGTCCGGCCCCGAGGCGAACAGCGTGCGCGCGAATTCGTCGTAGGAGAGCGTGAAGCAGAACAGCATCGCCGACAGCACGCCCGGAAAGATCAGCGGGAAGGTGACCTTGCGGAAGGTGCGCGCCGGCGTGACGCCGAGCGACCAGGAGGCTTCCTCGACCGCCGGATCGAAGCGGTTGAAGATGGCGAGCATCACCAGGAAGGCGAACGGAAAGGTGTAGACCACGTGCAGCACGAAGGCCGTGCTCCACCAGTGCCGGTCGATGCCGAGGTTGTTGGCGAGGAGCGCCGTGCCGAGCCCGACCAGCACGCCCGGCACCATCATGCCGAGCACGATCAGGTAGAAGACGATGCCCGACCCCCTGAACCGCTGGCGGAAGGCCTGGGCCGACATGACGCCGAGCGTGGTGGAGACCACGGTCGTCAGGAAGGCGAGGGCAAGCGAGCGCAGCAGTCCGTCCTGGATCGGCAGGGGCGCGATGCGCGAGGGCGGGTTGAGGCCGAAGATGTCGCGGTACCAGTAGGTCGACCAGTGCAGGATGGGGAATTGCGGACCGCCTTCCGGACCCGACTGGAACGACAGGATGCCGAGCACCAGCAAGGGGCCGTAGAGGAACAGCAGGAACAGGCCGGTGTAGACGGCCAGCACGGGCTTGAGGGCGGGCGCTCGCATCGCTAGAGCTCCCGCCGGAGATCGACGAGGCGCAGCAGCCCCGCCACGACGAGGCCCATGATGAGCGTGAGCACCACGCCCGCCACCGCCGCGAAAGCCCATTTGAGCGAGCCGACCTGGGTCACGATGATGTTGCCGAGCAGGTTCACCTTGCGGCCGGAGAGCGCCGCCGCGGTGGCGAATTCCCCCAACACCATCACCGACACGAAGATCGCGCCCACCACCACGCCCGGCAGGCTGAGCGGGAAGATGATGGTGCGGAAGATGCGCCAGAAGCTCGCGCCGAGATCCTGCGCGGCCTCGATGATGTTGGGGTCGATCCGCCCCAGCATGAAGGCGATCGGCCCGACCATGAACACGCAGTAGATCTGCGTCATGCCGATGACCACGGAGAGCTCGGTGAAGAGCAGTGCATCGATCGGCTGCGCGGTGAGGTGCAGCCCCATCAGGAGGTCGTTGATCGCCCCTTCCTTGCCGAGCATGGGGCGCCAGGCGAGGACGCGGATCAGGAAGGAGGTCCAGAACGGGATGACGCACAGCACCAGCAGGGCGGTCGCGACCGTCTTGTTGCGGACGAAGAGACCGACGAAGAGCGCGGTCGGGTAGCCGATGAGGAAGGTCGCGGCGAGCACCACGAGCCAGATGCGGATGGTGGTCCACAGCGCCCCGATGTAGGTGTCGCTGGCGAAGAAGGTCTGCCAGCTCTTGGTGGTGAGGATCGGCTCGATCCTGAAGGTCGTCTGGGTCCAGAACGACACATAGACCATCATCAGGATCGGCAGCACCAGGAAGAACACCATCCAGACGACGCCGGGCGCGATCAGCCAGTAGGGCGTTAGCGCGCGCTTGCCGGCCGGAGCGGTCGCTGAGGCCGCCGCCTGGGCGTCGCCGATCGCCGTCATGCGCCGTCGCTCGCGCGGCGCGGCAGGATCAGCGCGTCCTCGACATTCCAGACGAGGTCGTAGGAGCTGCCCTGGTCGTAGGTCCGGGGCTCGCGATGGCCGAGATGGTCCTCCACCGTGACGATGCGCCCGCTCTCGAGCCGGAAGAAGGACGTGACGGCCGGCCCGGAATATTCGCTGGCCATGAAGGTCGCGGGCAGGCGCGGACCCTCCGGCGACCCGCCCGGCGCGCCGGCAGACACCGTGATCAGATCCTGGCGGAGTGCGTAGACCTCGGCATCGGCGGGGCCGACCTGGGCGCAGGGCAGCAGGCGCCCTTCCGCCTCGAAGCCGCCCCGGGCCAGGCGGCCGTCGATGAGGTTGTAGCAGTTGAGGAAGCGGGCGACCCGCGCATCGCGCGGCCGGGCATAGACGCGGTCCGGCCGATCGACCTGGGCGATGTGGCCCTCGTCCAGCACGATCACCCTGTCGCCCATGGCGAGCGCCTCGGTCTCGCTGCCCGTCACGTGGAGGAAGGTGATCCCGAGCCGTTCGCGGATGCGCCGCAGCTCGCCGCACATGCGGGTGCGCAGGTTGGCGTCGAGCGCGCCGAGCGGCTCGTCGAGCAGCACCAGCTGCGGCTCGCTGACGAGCGTGCGGGCCAGCGCCACGCGCTGTCGCTGGCCGCCGGAGATCGCGGACACGTCGCGCGTCTCGAGGCCGCCGAGGCCGACAAGATCGATGATCGTCTGCACCTTGGTCTCGATCGTCCGATCATGGCGACCGCGACCGTCCGCGTTCCTCGGTCCGAAGGCGACATTCTCGAAGACGTTCAGATGCGGGAACAGGGCGAAATTCTGGAACACGAAGCCGATGCCGCGCCGGTGGGCCGCAACGCCGTCGAGGGACTTGCCCTTCAGGACGATCGCACCGCGATCCAGGCTCTCGAAGCCCGCGATGGTGCGGAGCAGCACGGTCTTGCCGGCGCCGCTCGCCCCGAGCAGGGTCACGTAGGCGTCGTCGGGGACGCTCAACGAAACGTCGTCGAGGGCGGTCTTGGCGCCATAGGACTTGGTCACGTGGTCGAGACGCAAAGCCGCGCCGGACGCGGCGGCATCGACCCGATCTGCCTGCGAAGCCGATGACAACGTTTGGGTCTCCCGGCACAAGGGTCTCGCCGCAGGGCACTGACCGAAGGCTAGTGCAAGTGATTTTTGTACGCAAGATCACTTTCTGCGCATTCGGAGCCGATTCCGGCGGCAGTGACCGAAGGATAGGCGGAAGCCGAGGATGCCCTCGCTCGGAACGGGCGATCCGATGCCGCGTGTCCGGCCTGGGATTGGAGCAACGTCACCCCACCGTCCCTGCATTTCGGGTGCGGTCGAGCCGTTGGCTCCTCGCGCCGCCAGCGGTGGCAACGCGCCGCCCAGACTTGCCGGAGACGGCCTGGGATGAGGAACGTCGTAGGCGCCGTTTGGCCGGCACGCAGGGCGACCGCATTTGGCATTTTTTGCTCTGCGTCTCATCCTGAGCCGGCTGCGAAGCGGGCGAGTCGAAGGACGAGGCACGGAGTCAACCCGTTTCAACCCTCGTGCTTCGACACGAATGCTATCGCATTCGGCTCGGCATGAGAGTTGAAAATGCATCGGAAACCCAATGCGATCACCCTGGCCATCCGCGATATCGGGCTTTTCATGGGCGAAATGAAAGCCTAACGTACACAATAGACGTTTTGGATCGCTGTGGTTCGATGGTTGGACGAAGGCACAACGGCACCGGATCGGGTCAGGCCGGCCGGCAGCAGCAGCGGTTCGAGCGGCGCTACGAGCTGGTGCATCGCGTCCTGCGCGCCAACATCGCGAAGGGCCATCTGCCGAGCGGCCTCGTGCTGCTCGAAGCCCCCTTGGCCTCCCTGCTGCAGACGAGCCGGGCTCCGGTTCAGCGGGCCCTGGCGCGCCTCGAGCAGGACGACCTCGTCCATCGCTTCGAAGGTCGCGGCTATCTGGTCGGGGCGGCGGGAAGCGGGCAGCGTCCCATGCGGGCGGATTTGCGCGAGATCGGGCTCGTCGTCTCCGACGAGATGGACGAGGCGCTGCAGACGCGCGGAACATGGGAATGGATCGTCGCGGATCTCGAGCAGGCGGTCTCGTCCTGCCTCGCCTTCGGCGAGTTCCGCATGGTCGAGGCCGAAGTGGCGGCCCATTTCAACGTGAGCCGGACGGTGATCCGCGACGTGCTGGGCCGGCTGCAGGAGCGCGGCCTGCTGCATAAGACGCAGAGCTCGCGCTGGGTCGCCGGGCCGTTGACCGCGCACGCCCTCAAGGAATGCTATGGCCTGCGCGGCATCCTCGAGCCGGCCGCCCTGGTGTCGGCCGCGGCCGCGATCGACCAGGCCGGGATCGCGGCGCTGCGTGACCGGCTCGTCGGTGCCGGAGGCGATCCCCTGCCGGCGGCGGCGGCCTTCGCCCGCTTCGTCGACCTCTGCCTCCTCACCGCGCCGAACCTGAAGCTCGTCGCCATGATCCGGCAGAACATGACGGTGCTCGATGCCGCGGCGCGCTCCCTCGCGCAGCTCGGCCTGCCGCAGGACGATGCGGCCCTCGCCGAGCTGCGGATGACGGTCGAGCTCGTGCTCAACGGCTCGATCGCGGCTGCGGCCGAATGGTGGCGCGACCACCTCGTGGCCGCCTGCCGGCGAAGCATCGCGCAGCTGAAGATCGTCGCCATCATCGAGCGGCCCAAGAGCATCCCGCCCTATCTGGCGGCCGTTTGAGCGCCGCAACCCGTCTGTCGAGCCAGGAGAGTGACATGCCAAGCCAAGTGATCGACCTCAGCCTCGCGATCGAGGACAACATGCCGGCCCACAAGCTGTTCCAGCGGCCCGTCCTCACCATGCATATGAGCCACGAGAGCACCAAGGCGATCGGGCTCGGCGTGCCGGGCGATCCGATGACGTTCCAGACCAACTTCATCTCCATGCTCGACCATGTCGGCACCCATGTCGACGCTTTCCGCCACGTCAACCCGAAGGGCGCGCCGGTCGACGAGATGCCGCTCGACCTGTTCTTCGGCAAGGCGGTCTGCTTCGACCTTCGCCATATCCCCGACCTCGGCGACATCACGGAAGCCGACATGGAGGCCGCCGAGGCGAAGGCCGGCGTGAAGGTGGACGGGCACATCGTGCTGCTGTGCACCGGGTTTCACGCCCGCAACTACCCGTCGCTCGAGTCCGTGTGGAAGAACCCGCTGCTGACCGTCGAGGCGACGCGCTGGCTTCATGCGCGCGGCTCGAAGATGCATGGCGTGGAAGGGCCGTCCACCGACAAGCCCACCGACAATATCTTCGCCCAGCATCGCCTGTGCCGCGATCTCGGCATCAGCCATTGGGAATGGCTGGTCAACCTCGAAGCCCTTCTCGGCAAGGGAGAGGTCCGGTTCTTCGGCGTGCCGCTGAAGTTCAAGGGCGGATCGGGCTCGCCGGTCCGCGCCTTCGCCATCGTCGATGGCTGAAGGGCTCGCCCGCCGGGAGGAGGCGCAATGTCGTCCGACTTCGATGCCATGGCCGTCGCCCAAATGCGCGACCTGATCGATCGGCGCGAGATCTCGCCGGTCGATCTCACGCGGCGGTCGCTGGAGAGGGCCGAGGCCACGCGGGCAAGCCTCAATGCCTTCTCATTCCTTCGCCCCGAGGCCGCCATGGCGGAGGCACGCGCCGCCGAGGCGGCGGTGCTGCGCGGCGACAGGCTGGGTCCGCTGCATGGGATTCCCGTGTCGGTGAAGGACCTGATCGCGCTGAAGGATGCTCCCTTCGCCTCGGGCTCGCGCGCCATGGCCGACAACGTGGCGGCGGTCGACGCGCCCTCGGTGGAGCGCGTGCGGCGGGCCGGCGCCATCGTCATCGGCAAGACGACGACGAGCGAATTCGGCTGCAAGGCGGTCGGCGACTCGCCGCTGACCGGCATCACCCGCCACCCCTGGAATCTCGCCAAGACACCCGGCGGGTCGAGCGCCGGCGCGGCCGCCTCGGTGGCGGCCGGCATTACGCCGCTGGCGCTCGGCACCGACGGGGGCGGCTCGCTGCGCATCCCGGCCGCGCTCACCGGGCTCGTGGGGTTCAAGGCGCAAGCCGGTCGCGTGCCGGTCTGGCCGACGTCGGCGACGCCCACGCTCGCCCACGTCGGCGCGCTCGCCCGCACGGTCGCGGATGCCGCGCTGCTGACCTCGGTGATCGCCGGCTATGACCCGCGCGACCCGTTCTCCGTCGCCGGCCCGGTGCCCGACCTCGCCGCCGCCTGCCGCGCCTCGTCCCTGGAGGGCCTGCGGGTCGCCTGGAGCCCGACCCTCGGCTATGCGCGGCCTGACGAGCACGTCGTCGCGGTCGCCCGCGCGGCGACGGACACGATCGGCCGTCTCGGTGCCGCGGTCGAGGAGGTCGACGCGGTCTTCGATCGCGACCCTTGCGACATCTGGACCGCGGAATTCTATGCCGGGGTGGGCACGCGGCTCAAAGGCGTGCTGGAAACCCGGCGCGCGCTGCTCGACCCCGCCGTCGCCGACGTCCTCGACGCGGCGCTCCGCCAGGAGATGACGGCCTATTACGAGACCGTCTTCCGGCGCTATGCGCTGCGCGACGACATGCGTCGCTTCTTCGAGCGCTACGACATCCTGCTGTCCCCGACGCTGCCGGTGTCGTCGCTCGACGTCGGCAAGAATGTGCCGGACGGGCTGCCCGACCGGACGATCGTCAGCTGGGTCTTCTACACCTATCCGTTCAACCTCACCGGCCAGCCTGCCGCATCGATCTGCGCGGGCTTCGGCTCGGACGGCATGCCGGTCGGCCTGCAGATCGTCGGCCGTCCGCACGGCGAGGCGGATGTCCTGCGGGTCGCGGCCGCGTTTGAAGCGACGCAGCCCGCAGGCTACAATCTCAGGCCCTTCGTGGCCTAAGCAGCCGTGCGTGGCATTCGGTCGAGCGCGGCAGCGATCTCCCTGCGCTATCGGGCCAGCCCCGATGTTCCCCAAGCTACCAGAAGGCCGAGCGAACCCATGCCCGTCACCATCCGCCCCCTCGCCCCGACCGACCGCGCCGAATGGGAGCCGCTCTGGCAGGGCTACCAGGCCTTCTACCGGGTCGCGATCCCGCCCGAGACCACGGCGCTCACCTGGTCGCGGTTCTTCGACGGGATCGAGCCGGCCAACGCGCTCGTGGCCGAAGACGCGGGGCGGCTCGTCGGCCTCGTCCACTACATCTTTCATCGCAACACCTGGATGGCCGGTCCGGTCTGCTACCTGCAGGACCTGTTCACCAGCGAGGCGGCGCGCGGCAAGGGCGTCGGCCGGGCCTTGATCGAGGCGGTCTACGGCAAGGCGCGCGAAGCCGGGTCGCCTCGCGTCTACTGGCTGACCCATGAGACCAATGCACAGGCGATGGTGCTCTACGACAAGGTCGCCGAGCGGTCGGGCTTCGTGCAGTACCGCAAGCCATTGTAGAGCGCGGGCGGCGCGCGCGGGGTTCGACGGCATCGCAGACGGCGCGCCGGAAAACCTGTTCCACAACCGCCGCGCCCGTGCCAAGTTTCGAGTGAGCGTCCCCGGGGGGCTCGAGGAGAACACCGTGCCGCCAACCCCTGCGTTGCCGGTCGCATCATCCTGCACCACCAGGGGCTTCGGGCGCCGCGCCTGAGCCGCCCATCCGAATGCTGTACGGCTTTCATCGGACCACAGGGGTTTTCATGGCCACCGCAATCGTTCCGTGCCCTCTGCCGGGAACCTTCTATCGGCGTCCGTCGCCGGATCAGCCGCCATTCAAGGGCGAGGGCGACGCGGTGGCGGTCGGCGATACGTTGGGCCTCGTCGAGGTCATGAAATCCTTCATGCCGGTGACGGCGGAGGTCGCGGGAACGGTCGTCCGTTTCCTCGTCGAGGACGAGGATGCGGTCATGGCCGGGCAGCCCCTGCTCGAGATCGAGACCTGAGCCGATGCGGCTCGCCAAGATCCTGGTCGCCAACCGCGGCGAGATCGCGGTGCGCATCATCCGCGCCGCGCGGGACCTCGGCATCGCGACCGTGCAGGTCCATAGTGCGGCGGACGCCGACATGCTGGCGGTGCGGCTCGCCGACGAGGCGGTCGGGATCGGGCCGCCGCATCCCGCCAAATCCTACCTCAAGATCGACGCCATCCTGAAGGCCGCCCGCGACAGCGGCGCCGATGCGATCCATCCGGGCTATGGCTTCCTGTCGGAAAATGCCGCCTTCGCCGAGGCGGTCGAGGCGGCGGGGCTGATCTTCATCGGCCCGTCGGCGCAGACGATCCGCACCATGGGCGACAAGGCGGCGGGCCGGGCGAGCGCGACGGCGGCCGGCGTGCCGGTGGTGCCGGGCAGCGAGGGCGTGATCGAAGACCTCGCCTCCGCCCCCGCGCTTGCCGAGGCGATCGGCTTTCCGGTCATGATCAAGGCGGCAGCCGGCGGTGGCGGGCGCGGCATCCGCGTGGCGCGGACCGCCGCCGAGCTCGTGACGCTCCTGCCGCAGGCCAGCGGCGAAGCCCGCGCCGCCTTCGGCAATGGCGCCCTCTATCTCGAACGCTTCGTGCCGCGGGCCCGCCATGTCGAGGTGCAGGTGCTCGGCGACGGCCGCACCGCCATCCATCTCTTCGAGCGCGAATGTTCGCTGCAGCGGCGGCGGCAGAAGGTCTGGGAGGAAGCCCCGGCCCCGGGTCTGCCGGAGGCGGTCCGCGACGCGCTCTGCGCCTCGGCGGTCCGGCTCGCCACGGCCTGCCGCTACCGCGGCGCGGGCACGCTCGAATACCTCTATGACGACGCGAGCGGCGAATTCTTCTTCATCGAGATGAACACCCGCATCCAGGTCGAGCATCCGGTGACCGAGATGGTGACCGGCGTCGATCTGGTCAGGGCCATGATCCGTATCGCCGGCGGCGAGCCGCTCTCCCTGCGCCAACCGGACATCGCGCTGCGTGGCCACGCCATCGAGGTCCGCATCAACGCCGAGGATGCGGCGCGGGATTTCGCCCCCGCGCCCGGCACGGTCACGGGCCTGCGGGTGCCCGGCGGCTTCGGCGTCCGCTTCGACACCGGCCTCTACCCCGGCTATACGGTGCCGCCCTTCTACGATTCCCTGCTCGGCAAGCTCATCGTTTGGGACGATACGCGCGAGGGGGCGCTGGCCCGGCTGCGTGGCGCGCTCGCCGAGCTCGAGGTCGAGGGCGTCAGCACCACGGCACCGCTCCATGCGGCGCTCGCCCGCGACCCCGAGGTTGCGGCCGGGCGCGCCCACACCGGCTGGCTCGAAGCCTGGCTCAAGACCGCATCCCTCGATCGTCCGTCTTCCGCAGGAGTTGCCGCGTCATGACCACCCGCTATTCGTTCGGCGGCGACGAGCACATCTTCGTCGAGATCGACGAGGAGATGTCGCTCGACGCCTTCTTCAAGAGCCTGTTCCTGTGCAAGGCCATCCGCGCGGCCCGCATCGCCGGCGTCACCGAGATCTGCCCCGCCAATGCGTCGCTGCAGGTCAAGTTCGATCCCGACATCATCGCGCCCGACGACCTGCTCAAGGAGGTCAAGGCGCTGGAAGCGTCGAGCGGCCAGGCTGCGCCGGTGCTGGCGACCCGCATCGTCGAGATCCCGGTCTTCTACGACGACCCCTGGACGCACGAGACCCTGATGCGCTTTCGCGAGCGGCACCAGGATCCGGCCGGGACCGACCTCGACTACGCCGCCCGCATCAACGGCTACGGCAGCGTCGCCGATTTCATCGCGGCGCATTCGGGCTCGCCCTGGTTCGTGTCGATGGTCGGCTTCGTGGCGGGCCTGCCCTTCATGTACCAGATGGTCGAGCGGTCGCGGCAGATCGAGGTGCCCAAATATCTGCGGCCGCGCACCGACACGCCGAAGCTGACGGTCGGGCACGGCGGCTGCTTCGGCTGCATCTATTCGGTGCGCGGTGCCGGCGGCTACCAGATGTTCGGCATCACGCCCATGCCGATCTACGACCCGAAGCAGGAGATCGGCTACCTGCGCGAATTCATGACCTTCTTCCGGCCGGGCGACATCGTGCGCTTCAGGCCGGTCGACCGGGACGGCTACGATCAGGCCGTGCGCGACGTCGAGGACGGCCGGTTCGAGCCGCTGACCCGGCCCGTCAGCTTCGACCTGCGTGACTATTCGAAGGGCCCCGCGGCCTACAACCAGGCTCTCGATGGAGTGCTCCATGGCCATTAAGGTGCAGAAGCCGGGCCTCTCCACCACCGTCCAGGATCTCGGCCGCCATGGTCACTACGATGTCGGCATTCCGCTGTCGGGCGCCATGGATCGTTTCGCGCTGCGCGTCGCGAACCTCGTGGTCGGCAACGACGAAGGCGCCGCCGCCCTCGAATGCGTGTTCATGGGGCCGGAGCTGCTGTTTACCGCCGATGCCGTGGTGGCGGTCACCGGCGCCGACCTGCCGCCCAAGGTCGACGGCGTCGCGCAGCCGACCTGGACCGCCTTCGCCATCGGGGCCGGGCAGGTCCTGTCCTTCGACTACCTGCGACGAGGGGCGCGCGCCTATCTGGCGGTCGCCGGCGGCATCGACGTTCCGGTCGTGCTCGGCAGCCGCTCGACCTATGCGCTCGGCGCGCTCGGCGGCCTCGAGGGGCGGGCGCTGAAGGTCGGCGACGAACTCGCGGTCGGGCCGCCGGCCGGGCGGGCGAATCCCGGCCGCATGGTCCCCGACGATTTGCGGCGCGGCGCCGTCCCGCCCGCGACGCTGCGCGTCGTGCCGGGCCTCTACCATCACCGCATCACGCCGGACGCGGCGGCGGGCTTCTTCGGCGACACCTGGACGGTGGCGCCGGAGGCCGACCGCATCGGCTACCGCTTCCGCGGCGGCCGGCCGCTCGCTTTCGTGGAACGCAAGCAGCCGTTCGGGGCGGGCTCCGACCCGAGCAACATCGTCGACAGCTGCTATCCCTATGGCTCGATCCAGGTGCCCGGCGGCACCGAGCCGATCGTGCTGCATCGCGACGCCGTGTCGGGCGGCGGCTATTTCATGCTCGGCACCGTGATCTCGGCCGACATGGACCATATCGGTCAGCTTCAGCCGCACGCCAAGATCCGGTTCGTGCCGGTGACCATGGCGGAGGCGCTGGAGGCGAGGCGGGACCGGCGGAGCGCGCTCGACGCCGTGCGGTGCAGCCTGCGGGCGGTCGCATGACCGGCGATCGTCCTCTGCGCTCCTTGCCGCGAGAGCCGCACCAGGGAGCGAGCCTCGCGAGATCCTCCGGCATCGGCGGCCTGCCTCCCTCGTCGACGTGCGGCTGACATGAGCCTCGCCGACGCATCCTCGAAGGTCGCGATCCACCCGCCGGCCAGCCCGGCCGCCGGCCTGGTCGACGCCTCCAAGCGTTTCGGCGGAACGGTGGCACTGGCGGATGCGAGCTTCGATCTCTTAGCCGGCGAGGTGCTGGCGCTGCTGGGCGAGAACGGCGCCGGCAAGAGCACCTGCGTGAAGCTGCTGGCGGGCGTCTACCGGCCCGACAGCGGGGCAGTGCTGGTCGACGGGGCTCCGGTAGAGGCATGGTCACCGCTCGAGGCGGCCCGGCGCGGCATCGCCGTGATGCACCAGCATCCGGGCCTGTTCGGTGACCTCAGCGTCGCCGAGAACCTCTTCATCGGCCACATGCCGCGCCGCCGGTTCGGCGACGTCGACGATGTCCGCATGCGCATCCAGGCCACAGAATTGCTCGAGGTCGTCGGTCTCGACTGCCGTCCCGAGCAGCCGCTGAAGGATCTGCGCACCTCCGAGCAGCAGCTGGTCGAGATCGCGCGCGCGCTCACGGTCGACGCCAAGGTGCTGATCATGGACGAGCCGACCGCGGCGCTGTCGCAGCGCGAGGTCGAGCGGCTCTTCGCGGTCGTCGCCGGCCTCAAGGCGAGAGGGGTGGCGATGATGTTCGTCGGTCACCGCATGGAGGAGATCTATCGCGTCGCCGACCGGATCGCGGTGCTGCGCGACGGGCGGCTGATCGGCGTCGAGCGGGCGGCCGAGCTCGACCGCGACCGTGCCGTGCAGATGATGATCGGCCGGCCGCTGAGCGCCGTCTATCCGCAACGGCAATCGACGCCCGGCAACGGCGTGCTCGAGGTGAGCGGCCTGTCGCGCGACGGTGCCTTCGCGGACGTGTCCTTCGAGGTCCGCGCCGGTGAGGTGCTCGGGCTCGGGGGCCTCGTCGGCAGCGGCCGCACCGAGATCGCCCGCGTGCTGTTCGGCATCGACCGGCCGACCGGCGGAACGATCCGCCTCGGCGGACAGGAGATGGGCATTCCGGACCCGGCCGCCGCCATGGCGGCCGGCATCGCCTATGTGTCGGAGGATCGGCTCGGTCAGAGCCTGGTCATGGATTTCCCGATCCTCGCCAATGCGTCGCTGCCGGTGATCGGCAAGGCCACGATGGCGGGCCTCGTCAGGCGGCGCAGCGAGCTCAAGCTGGTGGAACCGCACCTCAAGCGCCTCAGGCTCAAGTTCCGCAGCTTCGACCAGCCGGTCAGGACACTGTCGGGCGGCAACCAGCAGAAGGTCGTGCTGTCGAAATGGCTGGCAACGCGCCCGAGCCTGCTCATCCTCGATGAACCGACGCAGGGCATCGATGTCGAGAGCAAGGCCGAAGTCCACGCGATGATCGCCGAACTCGCCTGGCAGGGCCTCGCGATGATCCTCATCTCGTCCGAACTGCCTGAACTGGTCGGCCTGTGCGATCGCATCGTGGTGCTGCGCGAGGGACGGCAGACCGCCCTCTTCGACAGGAGCGAAGCCGACCAGGAGCGTGTGATCCGTGCCGCCACGGACGCCGACCACGACGCGCCGACGCCGGTCGGGACGATAGCCCGGACGGTGGCCGAGGCCGACCATAGCCGCGGCGACGGATCGCCCGTCGGCAGGCTGACGCAGCGGATCGCCGGGCGGCGCGAGGTCGGCCTCGTCTGCGCCATCGCGGCGGTGGCCGTGCCGGTCACGATCCTCAACCCGCGGATGATCAGCGGCGAGAACCTGACCGCGATCGCCATGGACGCGGCGCTCCTGATGATCGTCGCGGTGGCGCAGATGCTCGTCCTGCTGACGCGCAACATCGACCTCTCGGTCGCCTCGGTGATCGGCCTCTCGGCCTATGGGGCGGCGAGCTTCATGCACCTTCACCCGGCGAGCCCGGTGCTCGCCGGCGTCGGGGTCGCCTGCGCCATCGGCCTCGCCTGCGGCCTCGCCAACGGCCTCGTGGTGACGGTCGGCGGCGTTCCGGCGATCGTGGTGACGCTCGGCACGCTGGCCGTGTTCCGCGGGCTCGACAGCCTCTGGGCCGGCGGCCACCAGATCAGCGCCGACCAGGTGCCCCAGTCCTGGCTCGACATGACGGGCGCCCGCGTCGCCGGCATCCCGGCCGTCATCCTGATCGCGCTGGCGACGCTCGTCGTCATCGGGCTGGTGCTGCGACGCCGGCCGACCGGGCGCGAGCTCTACGCGATCGGCTCGAACCCCGACGGCGCCGCCCTCATCGGCCTGCGGACGACCGCGCTCGTGCTCGGCGCCTTCGTGACGGCGGGGCTGCTGGCGGGCTTCGACGGCGCCCTGTGGGCGTCCCGCTATGCGACGGTCGATGCGCGCGTGGCGCTCGGCTACGAGCTCACCGTCATCGCCTCCGTCGTCGTGGGCGGCGTGGCGATCCGCGGCGGCGCCGGCACGGTGCTCGGCGTCGCGCTCGGGGCGCTGACCCTGCTGATCATCGAGAACGGATTGACGCTGGTGCGGGTCGATCCATTGTGGCTGCAAGGGGTCTACGGCCTCGTCATCCTGGTCGCCGTGGCGGTCGATACGCTCGTCGGCCGCCGCGCGCATGGGGTATCGGGCCGGCGATGAAAAGCAGCCTCGTCGAGCGCTTCGCCTCCTGGGAGGCCTTCCTCGCCGTCCTGACGGCGGCGACCCTCGCCTATGCGGTCGCGGCGGTGCCGGATTTCCCGACGGCCTTCAACCTGTCGCAGGTGATCGCCGGGGTGTCGGAACGCGCCCTCATCGTGCTGCCGATGGTGCTGTTGATCATCGCCCGCGAGATCGACCTGTCGGTCGCCAGCATCCTGGCGCTGAGCAGCGTCGTCTTCGGGGTCATCGTCGAGGCCGGCGCGCCGCTCGGGGTGGCGATCGTAGCGGCGCTCTTGACCGGCGCGGCGGGAGGCGCGCTGAACGGCATTCTGGTCACCGCGCTCGGCCTGCCGTCGCTCGTCGTCACGCTCGGCACCCTGGCGCTGTTCCGCGGCATCGGCTACATCGTCCTGGGCTCCGGGTCGGTGAACGTGTTCCCCGACAGTTTCACCAATTTCGGCATCGACAATTTGGGCGGCACGCTGCTGCCCTGGACCATCGTGCCGTTCCTGGTGCTGGCGCCGATCTTCTCGGTCGTGCTGCAGCGGAGCGCGCTCGGTCGGCGCATCTATGCGATCGGCGGCAACCCGGAGACGGCGCGCTATGCCGGGGTGAGGGTCGGCCGCATCCGCCTCGGGCTCTTCGTCGTCAGCGGCCTCGTCTGCGCGGTCGCCGGCATCGTGTTCACCGCGCGGCTGGCCAATGCCCGGGCCGACAATGCGGTCGGCCTCGAGCTCGACGTCATCACCATCGCGCTGCTCGGCGGCGTCAGCGTCTTCGGCGGCCGCGGCAAGCTGACCGGGGTGTTCTTCGCCCTCGTGCTGATCGCGACGCTGCGCAACGTCCTCGGCCTGCTGCAGATCGGCGGCGACGCGCAGGGCACGGTGATCGGCCTCCTGCTGATCGTCTCGCTGCTGCTCAGCACGACGGCGCAGCGCCTCTACGGGGCGATCCGGTTCTGGACGACCCCCATGCGTTCCGGCGGCCCAGGTTCGGGGGGACAGCCGGGCATCGCAAGACAAGCCCCGGACGCGCGGACGTGACGTCCGCAGAGGAGACAGACCCATGCAGCCGAACAAACGCTTGCTGATCGCCGCGCTCGCCGCGAGCACCGCCCTGCTGGCCACGCCCGCCTTCGCCGCCGATTGCGCGACGGCGCCGGTCACGGTCGGCTTCCTGCCCAAGCTCGATACCGATCCCTATTTCCAGGTCGCCAGGACAGGCGCCGAGGAAGCCCAGGGCGAGATCGGCGGCAAGGTCGTGCAGGAAGCCCCCTCGCAGGCGACCGCCGAGGCCCAGATCCAGTTCATCAACAACTTCGTCTCGCAGAAGGTCGGCGTCATCGCGATTTCCGGCAACGACGCCAACGCGGTCGCCCCGGCGCTCAGGCGCGCCGAGCAGCAGGGCGTCAAGGTCGTCTCCTATGATTCGGACGTCGCGACCGCCGCCCGCGCCTTGTTCTTCAACCAGGCAAAGGGCGACAGCCTGGCCGAGATGATGATCGAGAGCATGGGTCAGATGATCGGCTACGAGGGCGATTTCGCCATCCTGTCATCGACGCCGACCGCGACCAACCAGAACGCCTGGATCGCCTTCATGAAGGAGAAGCTGAAGGAGCCGAAATTCGCCAAGATGAAGCTCGTCCAGATCGCCTATGGGCAGGAAAGCGAGCAGGTCAACCAGCAGCAGGCCCTGGCCCTCGTGCAGGCCTTTCCTAACCTCAAGGGGATCATCATCCCGGCCGGCATCGGCCTGCCTGCCGCCGCCCGGGCGCTCGACCAGGCGGGCAGCCTCGGCAAGATCAAGCTGACCGGGCTCGCGCCCGCCACGCTGATCAAGAAATACATCCAGAGCGGCTCGGTCCAGGACATCTGGTGGAACGTCAAGGACCTCGGCTACCTCACCTACTACGGCGCCCAGGCGCTCGCCCAATGCAAGATCACCGGCAAGGAAGGCGACGCCTTCAAGGCCGGGCGGCTCGGAGACTACAAGGTCGGGGCCAAGGGCGAGGTCGTCCTCGGACCGGCCAAGATCGTGACCCCGGCCAATGTCGACGAGTTCAAGTTCTGAAACTCCGACTTCCAAATTGGTAGACTGATCATACCACAGCCGGTAAAAGCCACCATCATGATCGCGTGGAGCAGGCTATGACGGTGATCGCCTTGTTCGGTGCCGGGGGCAAGATGGGCTTCCGGCTCGCCAGCAACCTCAAGGGCTCGCGCTTCGACGTGCGGCATGTCGAGGTGAGCGAGGCCGGCTGCAAGCGGCTTCAAGACGATCTCGGCATCGCCACGCTGAGCCAGGCCGAAGCGCTCGAGGGGGCCGAGGTCGTCATCCTGGCGGTGCCGGATACCGTCATCGGCAAGGTGGCCGGCTCGATCGGTCCATCGCTGAAGCCCGGCACCATGGTGGTGGCGCTCGATGCGGCGGCGCCCTTCGCCGGCCACCTGCCCGAGCGCCCCGACGTCACCTATTTCGTCACCCACCCGTGCCATCCGCCGATCTTCAACGACGAGACCGAGATGGAGGCCAAGAGGGATCATTTCGGCGGCGTCGCGGCCAAGCAGCATATCGTCAACGCCCTGATGCAGGGGCCGGAGCACGCCTACGGGCTCGGCGAGGAGATCGCCAAGGTGATCTGGAAGCCGGTGATGCGCTCGCACCGCGTGACCGTCGAGCAGATGGCGCTGCTCGAGCCGGGCCTGTCCGAGACGGTCTGCGCCACGCTGCTCGACGTCATGCGCGAGGCGATGGACGAGGTCGTCGCGCGCGGCGTGCCCGCCGAGGCGGCGCGCGACTTCCTGCTCGGCCATCTCAACATTCTCGGCGCCGTCATCTTCAAGGAGCGCGAGGGGGTCTTCTCGGACGCCTGCAACAAGGCGATCGAATTCGGCAAGCCGGCGCTGATGCGGCCCGACTGGAAGCGCGTCTTCGAGCCCGAGGAAATCGCCGCCAGCATCCGGCGCATCACCTGAGCCGATCCGTGCCGGCCCCGACCCCGCACGACGTCATCCGGCTGACCTATCTGGTCGAGACGGCCGGCGACCCGGAGAGGCTCGCCGCCAAGATCGCCAGCGACCAGTCGACCGGCACGTTCGTGCCGCTGCCTGGCGAGACGCCCGAGCTCAAGGCGCGCGTCGCCGCCCGCGTCGTCGGCCTGCGCGCTTTGCCGCCGGTCGAGACGCCCTCCTTCCCGCAAGACCGGCCGCCCCCGCCGGGCGGCTACCGCCGCGCCGAAGCGGTGATCGACTTCCCGCTCGACGCGGTCGGCACCGACCTCGCGGCCGTGATGACCATCGCCATCGGCGGCCCTTCCGCGATCAAGGACCTCGCCGGGATCCGGGTCGTCGGCCTCGAATTGCCGCCGGCCTTCGGCAAGGCTCATCCCGGACCGCAGTTCGGCATGTCCGGCACGCGCCGGCTCACCGGCGTCCATGACAGGCCGATCATCGGCTCGATCGTCAAGCCGGCGCTGGGGCTGCGGCCGCACGAGACGGCGGCGCTGGTCAAGGACCTGGTGGAGGCGGGGGTCGATTTCGTCAAGGACGACGAGAAGCTGATGAGCCCGGCCTATTCGCCGCTCACGAAGCGCGTGAAGGCCATCATGCCGATCATCCTCGACCACGAGCAGAAGACCGGCAAGAAGGTCATGTATGCCTTCAACCTCTCGTCGGACGATCCCGAACGGATGATGCGCGACCACGACGTCGTGGCCGAGGCCGGCGGCAACGCGGCGGTGATCTGCATCAACGCGATCGGCTTCGGCGGCCTCTCCTTCCTGCGCAAGCGCTCGCGCCTGGCGCTCCACGCCCACCGGGCCGGCTGGGACATGCTGACCCGCCACCCCGGGCTCGGCCTGGATTTTTCGGTCTACCAGCAGATCTGGCGGCTGCTCGGCGTCGACCAGTTCCAGATCAACGGCATCGGCGCCAAATACTGGGAGCCGGACGAGAGCTTCGTGCGCTCCTTCGCGGCCGTGACGACGCCGCTGTTCTCCGATGCAGATTGCGCCATGCCGGTGGTCTGCTCCGGCCAATGGGGCGGCCAGGCGCCCGAGACCTACGCCCGCACCGGCCGCACGACGGATCTCCTCTATCTGTGCGGCGGCGGCATCGTCAGCCATCCCGGCGGCCCGGCCGCCGGCGTGCGCGCCGTGCGCCAGGCCTGGGATGCGACGGTCGCGAGCATCCCTCTCGATGTCTACGCCCGCCAGCATCGCGAGCTGGCTCAGTCCATCGCAACCTTCGCCTCGGGCGCCGGCGCGTGAAGCTGCTCCTCGCCTGTTACGGCGCCGCCGCCTGTCCTACCGATATCCCGCCGCCTGCAGCTCGAAGAGGGCCGCATAGGGGCCGCCCTGCGCCAGCAGCTCGGCGTGGCTGCCCTGCTCGATGACGCGCCCGTGCTCGAGGACGACGATGCGGTCGGCCATGCGCACCGTCGAGAACCGGTGCGAGATGATCAGGCAGGTGCGGCCGCGGCTCAAGTCCTTGAAGCGCTGGAACACCTCGTATTCGGCGCGCGCGTCGAGCGCCGCGGTCGGCTCGTCGAGCACCAGCACGGCGCCGTCGCGCATATAGGCGCGGGCGATGGCCATCTTCTGCCATTCGCCGCCCGAAAGCTCGACCCCGTCGCGGAAGCGCCGCCCGAGCGGCTGCGCATAGCCCCTGGGCAGCCGGCCGATCACCTGGTCGGCGAGGCTCCGCTCGGCCGCCGCCGCCACGCGGGCCGCATCGCCGGCCTCGGTGATCGCCCCCACCTCGATATTCTCCGAGGCGTTGAAATGATAGCGGACGAAATCCTGCAGGATCAGTGCGATGCGGGCGCGCAGGTCGGCGAGGTCGTAGTCGCGCAGGTCGTGGCCGTCGATGAGGATGCGCCCCTCGGTCGGGTCGTAGAGGCGGGCGAGCAGCTTGACGATGGTGGTCTTGCCGGCGCCGTTCTCGCCGACGAGCGCCAGCACCTCGCCGGCCTTGAGCTCGAGATCGAGGCCGCGCAAGGCCCAGCGATCGGTTTCCGGATAGCGGAAGCCGACCCCCTCGAACCTGATGCCGGAGCGGATCGGCGCCGGGAAAGGCCGCGGGCGGAGCGGCGAGGCGATGCGTGCCCGCACCTCGAAGAAGGAGAACAGGTCGTCGAGATAGGCGGCCTGGCCGGCGAGCTGCGAGAAGCCGGAGAGCATGCCTTCGAGCAGCGTGCGCATGCGCAGGAAGGAGCCGGCGAGGAAGCCCATGTCGCCGATCGTGATATGGCCCGCGACCGCGCGCCAGAGGATTACCGCATAGGCCGCGTAATAGGCGAGCGAGCTCAAGGTCGCGAAGAGGCTGCCCCAGAGCGAGCGCCGGACGGCCAGATGCCGGTTCTCGGCGTACATCTGCGCCGCGAAGGTCTCGAAGCGGCCGACGAGGAAGTCGCCGAGGCCGAAGAGCTTCACCTCCTTGGCGGTCTCGACGCTCGAGCCGAGGTAGCGCAGATAGTCGAGCTGCCGCCGCTCGGGCGTGCGCAGGAAGCTGATGCGGTAGCCCTCCGCGTTGAAGCGCAATTCGGCCAGCGCCGCCGGCAACAGCGCCAACGCCAGCATCAGCAGGAGCCAAGGGGCATAGGCCAGCAGGCCGAAGGCCAGCGCCAGGACGGTGACGAGGTCCTGGATCATGCCGAAGACCTGGGTGAGGATCAGCGTGCGCCCGGTGACCTGGCGGCGTGCCCGGTCGAGCCGGTCCTGCTGCTCGCTGTCCTCGAACTGATCGAGGTCGAGCGTCGCCGCATGGCGCATGAGCCGGACGCTGGCATAATCGCTGTAGCGCTCGGAGAGGAGATCGCCGAGCAATGCGCTCGCCCGGGTCAGGAGGTCCGCCGCGACCGTCGAGGCCAGCTCGACCCCGACCAGGACGGCGAGGTGCTCGAGGCGCCCGGAGGCGAGCCAGTCGGACAGCGTCGCGCCGGGAAAGGGCGCCTGCGTGAGCCGCACCACGTCGTCGAGGATCAGCTTGCCGATATAGAGCATGAGCGCCGGCAGGACGGCGCGGCCGAGCCGCAGCGCGATCGTCGCCAGGGCCAGGCGTGGGCTGGTCTGCCAGATCAGCCGGAACAGCCGCGGCAGGTTGCGCAGCGTATCGGCGCGGGCGCGCAGGCCCTGCGGCAGCGGAGGCGCGGTGTCGAACATCGGTCCTTGTAGACCGGTTCAGGCCGATGGCGCAGCGACAAAGCTCCGCGCCTGGCGCGGGCCGCCCGCTCAGGTCGCCGCCGCGGTGCTCGGCCCGTCCCGCCTCTCCAGCACGAAGAACATGCCCTCGACCGGCCGATTGGCCTCGAGCCGGATGACGGCCGGCACCTCCTCGAGATCGTCGAAGGCCTCAGCCGCCAGGCGCCGGACGTAGCAGGGATCATGGGCGAAGCGGCCGGACGACAACAGGGCATAGTCGTGCTCCGCCGTCGTCTCGATGCTCAGCGCCAGGATCCCGCCCGTCGCCATCGACCGGGCAAGACCGGCGAATATCGGTTCGAGGTCGCCGATATAGACGAGAAGGTCGGCCGCGAAGACGAGATCGAACGGGGCGGCGCACGCGTCCAGGAAGGCGACCGCCTCCGCCTTGACGAGGTCCGCGTAAAGACCGCGCTCGGCCGCCTTCTCCAGCATTCGCCCGGCGAGATCGACGCCGGTGAGGGCGCCGCCGAACCGCGCGAGAGGCTCGGCCGCGAGGCCGGTGCCGCAGCCGAGGTCGAGACCGCGAGAAAACCGCGTTCGGTGCCGGGCGACGAGCGCCGCCATCGCTTCGGGCGCGTCGTAGCGGAGCACGTCGACGAGCTGCCGGTCGAACTCGTCGGCGAAGGCGTCGAAATGGCTCTCCAGATAATCGTTCGGTGCGCGGCTCAAGGCCTCGCCGCTGACGGCTTCGAGCAGGTAGCGCTGGGACGGATCGTCCGGGTCGAGCTCGAGCCGCTTCCGGCCGAGGGCGATGGCGGCGTCGCGATGGCCGAAGGCGCACAGGACCGCAAAGCCGCTTCGCAGGATGTCGTCGAGGCTCTCGCTGCCGGGTTGAGCCAATGTCCCGTAATCGGCGATGGCCTCGTCGACGCGCCGGTCGATCATCTTGCCGAACATGCGCGCCCGCAGGTATTTGCGATGCGCGCCGGCCTCGAGAGGCCCGAACGCCAGGGCTCGCTCGAAGGCGGCGGCGCATTCGGCATAGTCGCCCGCGAGATAGAGGACGTGGGCGAGCCCGGTGAAGCCGAGCGCATTGGCATAGCCGTGCCGGATCGCCGATCTCAGGCTGAGCTTGGCCTCGTCGAGGCGGCGTTGCGCGAACTGGACGAGGCCCAGACCGAAATGCGCGTCGGCGAGCGCCGGATCCTGGGCGATGGCGCGGCCGAACGCCGTCTCGGCCTCGGCGTGCTCCCCGCGCTGGCTGCACAGATTGGCAAGGAGCAGCCAGGATCGGGCGGCGGCGGGATCGAGCCGGATCGCCTGGCGTATGCACCGGTCGGCGCGCACCGCGTCGAGCGATGCCTCGAAGGCGCCCGCCAGGTCCCGCCAGAGATTCGGATCGTCGGGCGCAAGGAGCAAGGCCGCCCGGAACGCCTCGATGGCATCGTCGAGGTGTTGGTCCTGCCATTCGACCAATCCGAAATGCCGCAGGGCCGGCGCTGCCGTCCCGTATCGGCCCATCAACACCTTGAACGAAGGGGACGTGTCCTGCAGCCGGCAGATCAGTCCGTCGGCCTCGGCCGGGGTCGGCAGTTCGATGGTTGCGGTCACGCCGGCCTTGTCCCCGTCGTCCAGTCGAGAGCTCTTCGTCGCTGGGCGTGACGATGTTACCGGCGATTGCGGGCGCGAAGCTGATCAGGACGCCGTCCCGGATGACCTCATATCCCGGCGTACATCCGTCCCGGATTGAGGATGCCGTCGGGGTCGAAGCTCGCCTTGATCCCCACCGTCAAGGCGCGCAGCGCCGGCGTCAGAGGCTCGAACACCTCGATGTGCCGACGCAGCGCGACGGGCGCCCGGAGCAGCGTCGCGTGGCCGCCGAGCCCGCCGAGCGCCGCGCGGATGTCCGCCGCGCCCGCGTCCCCGTCCGGCGCCGTCGCGGCCCAGACGAGGCCGCCGCCCCAGTCATAGGCATGGTCGCGCAGCAGGGGCCGGAGTCTCGCGACGAGTTCCGGCCCCTGCGTCGGGGCGACCGAGATGCGCCAGACCGCCGCCTCGGCATCGGCGGCCACGATGCCTCCGTCGCGCAGCGCCGGCCAGGGCGAGCCCTCGTCGGCCAGCCGTTTCGGCCTTCCGAACTCCGCCAGCAGGGTTGCAAGTCGTTCCGTGCGACCTCGGACGGTCTCGGCATGGCCTTCGAGCCGCAGCAAGGTGCTGGCTTCCTCCCGCCCCGGCCCGAGCGGGATATGAGCGGCTCCCGAGACGTCGAACGGCGAGGCCATGGCTTTGGTCAGCGCCGCCACGGCACGCGCGTCGTCGAGCCCGGACCAGGCCAGCGTCGCCGCGGCCTCGGGCTTCGGCAACACCTTGAAGGTGACCTCGGTCAGGAAGCCGAGCGTGCCATGGGCGCCGCAGCTGAGCTTGACGAGGTCGAGCCCGGTCACGTTCTTCATCACCCGGCCACCGGACTTGATCGCCTCGCCGCGGCCGTTGACGAGCCTTACGCCGATCAGGTGGTCGCGGATCGCCCCGGCCTGGACGCGGCGCGGCCCCGACGCATTGGCGGCGACGAGGCCGCCGACCGTCGGCTCGCCCGCCGTGCTGTAGAGCGCGCGATGATCCATGGGTTCGACCGGAAGCCGCTGGCCATGGGCGTCGAGCGCGGCTTCGACCTCGCGCACGGGGGTGCCGGCCCGCGCCGCGATTACGAGCTCGGCCGGCTCGTGCAGCGTGATGCCGACGAGGGCCGAGCTCGACAGCACCGCCTCGGCCTCGACCGGGCGGCCGAGACCCGAGCGCGTGCCTCCGCCGCGAAGCTCCAGGCGGCGGCGTGCGCCACGCGCTTCGCGGACGAGATCGGCCGCCTCCTCCTCGCTGGCGGGCGTGAGGATCACGCCGCGACCCTGCCGTCGAGCGGGAAGACCTTGGCCGGGTTGAGCAGCCATTTCGGGTCGAAGGCCGCCCGGACCCGCATCTGCTGGTCGAGATCCGTCGCGGTGAACTGGACGGGCATGAGATCACGCTTCTCGATGCCGACGCCATGCTCGCCGGTCAGGCAGCCGCCGACCTCGACGCACAGGCGCAGGATGTCGTTGCCGGCCTCCTCGGCCTTCTCCTGCTCGGCCGGATCGTTGATGTCGTAGAGCACCAGCGGATGCAGGTTGCCGTCGCCCGCATGGAAGACGTTGGCGGCGCGCAGCCCGTGGCGCGCCGTGATCTCGCCGATGCGGCGCAGCACCTCGGACAGCCGTCCCGTCGGGATCGTGCCGTCCATGCAGATATAGTCGGCCACCCGCCCGGTCGCTCCGAAGGCCGATTTGCGGCCCTTCCAGATGGCGGCGGTCTCGGTCGCGGAGCGGCTCTCCTTGATGGTCTTGACGCCGTGCTGGCGTGCGATGGCGACGATGCGCCCGAGCTCGGCCGTCATCTCCTCGACCGAGCCCTCGACCTCGATGATCAGCATGGCCTCGACGTCGAGCGGATAGCCGGCATGGGCGAAATCCTCGCAGATCCTGATCGCCAGCTTGTCCATGTATTCCATGGCAACCGGGATGATGCCGGCCGCGATGATGGCGGCGACGGTCGCGCCCGCGCCCTCGACCGTCTCGAAGCCGAACAGCACCGGTTGGGCGCCTTCGGCGGCGCGCAGGATGCGCACCGTGGCTTCGGTGACGATGCCGAGCTGGCCCTCCGACCCTACGACGAGCCCGAGAAGGTCGAGCCCGCCCGAGTCGAGATGGGCACCGCCGAGGTCGACGACCGTGCCGTCGACCAGGACCAGGCGGACGCCGAGCACGTTATTGGTGGTGACGCCATATTTGAGGCAATGCGCGCCGCCCGAGTTCATCGCGATATTGCCCGCGATGGTGCAGGCGAGCTGCGAGGACGGGTCGGGGGCGTAGAAGAAGCCTTCGGCCGAGACCGCCCCGGTGATGGCGAGATTCGTCACGCCGGCCTCGACGCGGGCGACGCGGTTCTCGTAATCGAGGGCGAGGACCCGGCTCATCTTCGAGACGCCGACCACGACCGCATCGACCTGCGGGATGGCGCCGCCGCAGAGCGACGTGCCGGCGCCGCGCGGGATGACCTTGACGCCTTCGCCGTGCAGGTAGCGCATCACGGCCGAGACCTCCTCGGTCGTGCGCGGCAGCACCACGGCGAGCGGCATCTGGCGGTAGGCGGTCAGCCCATCGGTCTCGAAGGCGCGGCGTTCGTCCTCGCTCTCGACGAGGCAGTCGGCCGGAACCAGGGCGCGAAGACCCGCGACGATCTCGGCCCGGCGGGCGAGGATCTTCGGGTCGGGCTCCGGGAAGGCGATGGCGGACATGCGGGACCCCGGCGGCGAGGGAACTGGTGGGGGACGGTATCGGCACAATAGGGGTCGGAGAAGACGGGTGCCAGCCCTGCCGCGCGTCAGTCCGGATCGGAATCCGCTTCTTACCTTGCAGTCTGCTTGAAAACTCATGTCCCTCATGGCGAGGTCCGACAGGACCGTCGCGAAGCACGGCGGCGTGTCCGGCGCAGGATGAGGAAAGCATAGGTTTTCAAACGGTCCCGTGGGTGTCGCCCGACGAGGCAAGGCGTTCGATCATGGCGGTGCCGATGTCCGACGAGGTTGGCCAATGGCCCCGGCGCCGCGCGCGGTGGGCACGAAACTCTCCGGATCCCGGTGCGCCGCCAGGATGACGAGGATGGCACTCTGAAATTCAGAGACCGGCACGGCAGGCCTGTTCTATGGCTTCGGCAAGATGCCGGGACGCCATGTCACCCTCCGCCCGCAACTGCCGGGTGATGGCCAGGGCCTCGGCGACCGTCGGATCATCGAGCTTGCGCAGGTTCCACAAGGCGAGCGCGCGGTGGCGGCGAAAGGCCTGATGGTACAATTCCGCAAAGCGGGCGGCGTGGGATGGCGCTTGCGAGCGGTCTTCCATGTCTAGCGGCTCGGCATTGCCACGCGGTGGCGTGCCACGGGGATCATGGCGCGGACCTTGGCGACGCGCGTCATGTCGAGACGGGTCGAGACCGTGCCGATCCCGTCGCTGGCGCGAGCCACGACGTGGCCCCAGGGGTCGGCGACCAGCGAATGACCGTAGGTCTGGCGCGGTTGGCCGCCTTGCATGAAGGTGCCGGTCTGCGCCGCCGCGCAGAAATAGGTCTCGGTCTCGATCGCCCGCGCGCGGCAGAGCACCTCCCAATGGTCCTTGCCCGTCTGCAGCGTGAAGGCGGCCGGCAGGGCGATCATCTGCGCGCCCCGCTCCGCGAGCGCCTGGAACAGCGCCGGGAAGCGCAGGTCGTAGCAGATGGCGCAGCCGACCGTGATGCCCTCGCAGTCGTAGGTCACCACCGCCTCGCCCGGCTTGAAGGAGGCGCTCTCCTTATATTCGGTGCCGTCCGGCGATGTGATGTCGAAGAGATGGATCTTGCGGTAGCGCGCCACCTCGGCGCCGTCGCGGTCGAAGACGAGCGTGGTGTTGCCAAGCCGGGTCTCGGCCTCGATCCGCTCGAGGATGGAGCCCGCGTGGATGAAGATGCGATGCCGGCGCGCGAGATCCCGCAGCATGCGGTAGGCCGGGCCGTCGGGCAGGGTTTCGGCCGCGGCGTGCTTCGAGCGGGCGTCGCCGCCGAGATAGTCGAAACATTCCGGCAGCAGCACCCAGTCGGGACGGTCCTCGGCGACCGCGCGTTCGATCAGCTCGGCAGCCGCGGCGAGGTTCGTCGCCTTGTCGCTGATCGAGTTCATCTGGATGAGCGTCGCCTTCATCGCCGTCCCCGCTATCCGAGCCGCGCGCCGTTGTGGACCCGGCCGCGCATCGCCGTCAATCGTGCACCCTCGTCGCGAAACCGTGCAAGGCCGAACGGCACGGCGGTTGCGACCAGAACCCCAACTCACGGCCTGCCCCCGGGACGTCGTCCCGTTTCCGGCCGGACCTGTCTCGAAATGGGGTATCGTCTTGGCCCGCAGCGCCGTCCTGTCACCCTCCGCCACACCTCGGCTCGCGGCCGCCCGGCGGCCGAACGGCCGCATGGGCTTGCTTCGCGGCGGCCTGGCGTCGCGCACCAAGCCGAACACGGCCATGCTGCGCATGGTGTTCACCGCCATCGTCGCCGGCTGCGACGCGGCCGTCGTCGTCGGCATGGCGCTCCTGACCGGCGCGGCCTACGGGCCGGGGGCCGACCCCCACAACGACCTCGTCCTCGGCCTCACCGTCGCGATTCTCTTCGTCGTACCGATGGCGCTGCATCACGAATATGCCATGGATCGCTATGCCAGCTTCAAGGGCCATGCCAAGCAGGCCTTCACGGTCTGGAGCATCGCCATGCTCGGCGCCGTCGTGCTGGCCTTCGTGACCAAGACCAGCGAGAGCTTCTCCCGCGGCGGAGCGATCATCCTGTTCCTCGCTGGCTTCGGCGGCATCCTCATGGTGCGGGCCGTCCTGATCCAGTCGGTGCGGAACCGGATGGCGGCCGGGCAGATCGTCGGCCGTCACATCTTCCTGGTGGGGGACGAGGCCATGATCCGCGCCTTCACCGAACGGCACGAACCCCGGCAGGTCGGGCTGCGCCTCGTCGGCGCCTCGGTCCTGCGGCCCGACCCCGAGTCCCTGGGCGACGACCTGGCCCTCGCGGCGGCCTCCGCGCGCGTGCTGCGGCCCGACGACGTCTACATCCTGGTGCCGTGGGCCGCGCAGGTGACCCTCGAAGCCTGCATCAACACCTTCCTGCGCGTGCCCGCCTCGATCCATCTGTCGTCGGAGCGGTTCTTCGACCAGTTCCAGGACCTGCATGTCGCTCGCGCCGGCGACATCGCCTCGCTGCACCTCGTGCGCCGGCCGCTCTCGCCGAGCGAGGTCATGCTCAAGCGCGTCTTCGACATCGGCGCCGCCTCGCTCGCCCTCCTGCTGCTCGCGCCGGTGTTCGTCCTCGTGGCGCTCGCCATCCGGCTCGACAGCCGCGGCCCCGTCTTCTTCCGGCAGCGCCGCTACGGCTTCAACCAGGAGCCGTTCCGCATCTACAAGTTCCGCTCGATGCGGACTCTGGAAGACGACCGCACGCTCAAGCAGGCGACGCGCGGCGACAGCCGCATCACGCGCGTCGGGCGGATCCTACGCAGGACCAACCTTGACGAGCTGCCCCAGCTCGTCAACGTGCTCCTGGGGGACATGTCGCTCGTCGGCCCGCGGCCCCACGCGCTCGCCCATGACCAGGCCTTCGAGCGCGACATCGCGCTCTATGCCCGACGCCACAACGTCCGCCCGGGCATCACCGGCTGGGCGCAGGTCAACGGCTGGCGCGGCGAGACCGACACGCCCGCCAAGATCGAGGGCCGCGTCCACCACGACCTCTATTACATCGACAACTGGTCGCTGCTGCTCGACCTCACCATCATCGTCAAGACTTTGTTCTCCCGCCGGGCCTACCGCAATGCCGGCTGACGCGGCGCACGAGCTCATGGAACCCGGCGACGGTCTGCGGCGTTCACCTCCGCTTCATGGATAATATCGTCTTAATATTGTTGGTCCCGAGCGGCTATCCGCTGTCGCAAAAATAATACAGCGGTTGGCTTTGACTTCAGACGGCAGCTCTTCGCAAGCAGAGGCGCCACCGGGTTTAAGGTCTCGTAAGATCGGGGATGCCAAGGTTCGACGAACGGGCGATGCGCCCAAGGGCGATCACGGCGGAGGGGATGGGGCCGACATGACGACGCGATACGGCAGCTTGGGTACGGTGCTCGGTTTCCTGTGCTGCGGGGCGATGGCGGCCCCCACGGTCGCGGCCGACCTTCCTTACGGAGCCGGCGCGGGTTTCGCAGCCGCGCCCGGACGGAGCTTCGCGGCTCACCCTTATTTCGCCGAGGCGACCCGCTTCGACATCTACGGCTATCCGGTCGTCCTCGCGGCGCCGAACCCGCTGTACGCCTCGACCGGATGCCCCGCGGTGCTGCAGCCCGTCTATGACGCGACCGGCAATTTCGCCGGCTACAATCCGATCCAGGCCTGTCGATAATTCTGCTTGACAGGGAACTTTTCGCAACAATCTCGATTGTGTAATCCGAGTGGAGGGTATGTCATGGACCAGACGTCTTCGGGAAGGTCGATGCGCCGTCTAGGCATCGTGATCGCCGCCTGTTTCATCGGTGCGCCGCTGGCCGCCGCGCCTCTGGCCTACAATGGCCACGACTTCAATTTCAGGCCGCTGACGATCAACAAGAGCCTTCGCGTCGTCAAAGCCTTCGGCGAGAACGACGAGGATTGCGTCTATGTGCTGCGCCGCGTGCCGCGGCCGGATGGCAACCTTCACACGGCGAAGAAGCTGATCTGCAACGATTGATCCTTCGGATCGGGCTGCCAATATCGGTCGAATGTCGGCCATCGATGTTCTGAACCTCACCCCAGCCGGGCTTCATTGTCCGGCTGGGGATTTTCATATCGACCCGGTGCGTCCCGTGGCGCGGGCGCTCGTCACGCACGGCCATGCGGATCACGCCCGGGCCGGGCACGGCGCCGTGATGGCGACGCCCCACACGCTCGACATCATGGCCTTGCGCTACGGCGCTGACTTCACGCAGAGCCGGCAGGCCGTCCGGTTCGGCGAAAGCATCGCGATCGGCGGCGTCGAAGTTTCGTTTCGCCCGGCCGGCCACGTGCTGGGATCGGCACAGATCGTCATCGATCAGGCCGGCTACCGGCTCGTCGTCTCCGGCGACTACAAGCGCGCGCCGGATCCGACCTGCGCAGGCTTCGAGCCGGTGCGCTGTCATGCCTTCATCAGCGAGGCGACCTTCGGCCTGCCGGTGTTCCGCCATCCTGCGGCGGCCGGCGAGGCGGACCGGCTCCTCGCCTCGCTGCGGTTGTTTCCGGAGCGGACCCATATTCTCGGCGTCTATGCGCTCGGCAAGGCGCAACGCATGATGGCGCTGCTGCGCGCCGCCGGCTACGAGCGCCCGCTCTTCATCCACGGCGCCCTCGAACGGCTCACCCAGTATTATCAGGACAGCGGCATCGCCCTCGGCGACATCCGCAGGGTGGCGGCGGGCGAGCGGCAGAGCCTCGCCGGCGAAATCGTGCTGTGTCCGCCGGGCGCCATCAAGGAGCTCTGGGCGCGGAAGTTTCCCGACCCGATCACCGCCGCCGCCTCCGGCTGGATGCGCGTCAGGGCGCGGGCCCGGCAGAAGGGCGTCGAGCTACCGCTCATCGTGTCCGACCATGCAGACTGGAGCGAGCTCTGCGCCACGGTGGTCGACACCGGGTGCGAGGAACTCTGGGTCACCCACGGCGAGGCCGAGGCCCTGGTGCATTGGGCGACGACCAGCCTCGGCATCGCGGCGCGGCCGCTCCACCTGATCGGCTACGGCGACGACGTCGAGAACGAAGAGCCCGACGTGATCGTCGAGCCGGCGCTAATCTGAGCGAGAGCCAAAATGTCGGATACCTTTCCTGGACGATGCGCCTGCGGTTCGGTGGCGTATCGGATGACCTCACAACCGATGTTCGTCCATTGCTGCCATTGCCGCGACTGTCAGCGGCAGACGGGCAGCGCCTTCGTCGTCAACGCTCTGATCGAGGCCGATCGGGTCGAGCTCCGGTCCGGCGCGACGGACGCCGTCCCGGTGCCGACCGATTCGGGCCAGCCGCATGTCATCCATCGATGCCCCGCCTGCCGGACCGCCGTGTGGAGCACCTATGGCGGGCGCGAGAGCCTGCGGTTCGTCCGGGTCGGCACGCTCGACGATCCCGGAGAGTTCTCCCCCGACGTCCATATCTATACGCGCTCGAGACTGCCCTGGGTGAGGCTTCCCGACGGCGCCCGGGCCTTCGAGGCCTATTACGATCCGCGGCGGGAATGGCCGGCCGAAAGTCTGGCGCGCCGCAAGGCGCTGCTCGGGTGACGTGATCCGACCAGCGAGGGCTCGATGTCGTCCCATGGAACCTGATGCGCCATGAAAGCCTTCTCCCGCCTGCTCGATCGCTTGAGCTTCGAGCCTGGCCGCAACGGCAAGCTGCGGCTCATCACCGACTATTTCCGCGCCGTGCCCGACCCCGACCGCGGCTATGCGCTCGCGGCGCTGACCGGGTCGCTCGATTTCGCCAATGCCAAGCCCGCCGTGATCCACGCGCTGGTGGCGGAGCGGACGGATCCGGTGCTGTTCCGGATGTCCTACAATTACGTCGGGGACCTCAGCGAGACGGTGGCGCTGATGTGGCCGGCCGTGCCGGCGGGCGCCCCGCCGCCGAAACTGTCGGAGGTGATCGAGACACTCGCGACGACGAGCCGGCTCGATCTGCCCCGGCGGCTCGCCGCCTGGCTCGACGCGCTCGACGAGACCGGCCGCTGGGCGCTGCTGAAGCTGATCACCGGAGCGCTCCGGGTCGGCGTCTCGGCCCGGCTCGCCAAGACGTCGCTCGCCGCCCTCGGCCCGCATGCCCCCGACGACATCGAGGAGGTCTGGCACGGCCTCGCTCCGCCTTATGAGGGCCTGTTCGCCTATGCGTCGGGCACGGCCGGCAGGCCCGACGTCACCGATCCGACGCCGTTCCGCACGCCGATGCTGGCTCATGCGATCGACGAAGCGAAGGACTTCGCCGCCCTCGCCGGCGCCGACTTCTCGGCCGAATGGAAGTGGGACGGCATCCGGGCCCAGGCCGTGACCGGCCTCGACGCCGCGGGCCGGCCAGCGGCGCGCCTCTACTCGCGCAGCGGCGACGATATCTCCGGCACCTTTCCGGACCTGATGGAAAGCCTGACGGACGGGCGCTGGGGACGGGCGGCGCTCGACGGCGAGCTCTTGGTCGTGAAGGACGGCAAGGTCGAGCCCTTCTCGAGCCTGCAGCAGCGACTGAACCGCAAGACGGTCTCGGCCAAGACCATCGCGCAATATCCGATCCATCTGCGCGCCTACGACCTGCTGCTCGACGGGGACGAGGACCTGCGTCCCCTGCCGTTCGCGGCGCGACGCGAGCGGCTCGAACGCTTCGTGCGCCGGCTCGGCGATCCGCGCGTCGACCTGTCGCCCATCGTCGCCTTCCGCGACTGGGAGCATCTGGCCGAGATCAGGCTCGATCCGACGCTCGCCGGCGCCGCCGGAGATGCGGATGCGATCGAGGGCCTGATGCTCAAGCGCCGCGACAGCACCTATGTGCCGGGCCGGCCGAAGGGCCCGTGGTTCAAGTGGAAGCGCCAGCCCTTCAATATCGATGCCGTGATGATGTATGCGCAGCGCGGCCACGGCAAGCGCTCCTCCTTCTACTCGGACTATACGTTCGGGGTGTGGAAGGAGGGGCCCGGCGGGGAAGAGCTGGTGCCGGTCGGCAAGGCCTATTCGGGCTTCACCGACCAGGAGCTGGTGAAGCTCGACCGCTTCGTGCGCAACAATACGGTGGCGCGCTACGGGCCGGTGCGCGAGGTCAGGCACGAGCCTGACGATGGACTGGTGCTGGAGATCCTGTTCGAGGGATTGAACCGCTCGACCCGGCACAAATCCGGCGTCGCCATGCGGTTCCCGCGCATCGCGCGCATCCGCTGGGACAAGCCGCCGGCCGAAGCCGACCGCTTCACCGCCCTGGAACAGCTCATCGCCGCGCCGCCCGCAGGGTAGACCGTCATTTCACCTCTATGACGAAGTGGATCGTCTGCGCGTTGCCGTTCGGGTAGATGTAGAGCACGTCCACCGTGTCTTCGCCGAAGAAGTCCGGCGCGCTCTTGTAGTGGGTTTCCATGCCTGGCACTTCCACCTCGTTGCAATGCTCGTAGATGCGTGACGAGAACGTGCTGAACAGCTTCTTGTAGACGAAGGTGACCTCGCCGTGCTGGGGTGGGGTGAGGATGCGGCTGACGGTCTTGCCGGCGGACGAGCAGTCCGGATTGGCGACCGCGCTGAGCGCGACCGTCGCCTCGTCGCCGCTCGGCACGAAGCGTATGACCTCCGAGGCCTTCGGCAGCCGGGCCGTCTCGCTCGGCGGGAGCTTGGGCGCGACGGGTGCCGCCGGCGCGGCAGGCCCCGCGGGCGCGGCAGGCCCCGCCGGCGCGGAAGGCGACGTGGCATCGATCGGCGGCGGCGCTTCCGCCGCGAGAGCCGCCGTGCAGGACACCATGAAGGCGCAAGCCAGATGGGAAAGGCGCATCACGATCGCTCCGGTTCGGAATTGTCTGTCGGCAGGTCTGAGCCTGGCGGCGGCATAATTAGCGCGCTCGGCGCCACCGCAAAGACCGCGGCACCCGGACGATCGACGCTTGGCGCTCATCGGGGCGGGGGCGCGAAACCCAGGACCTCCCTCGTGTAGGTCTCGACGACGAGGCTGAACGGGGTGCCGTCCGGCAAGGACAGCACGGCCTGATGCTCGAGGAGGTAGGGCGGCATGGCGAGCGACTGCGGCCGCGCGTGCGGCACCGCCGCTCCGCTTTCCCATTCGGCGGGCAATGGCGACCACAGCAGCCTCGCGGCAAGCGTATGGCGCACGAAATGCAGGGCCTGCACGGCGCGCCCGAAGGCGATGTCGGTCTGGTCGAGCTGCCGGTTCATCTCGGGGGTCAGCCGCGCCGGCACGTACCAGTTGTCGGCTTCGGAGAGAATGCGCGAGCCGCAGCGCAGCCGCACCCGGCGATAGCGGACCGGGTCGGCGGCATCGACCTTGAGGATGGATCGCTGCGCGGCGGTCGGGACCTTGTCGACGGCTCCGACCCGCTCGGCCACGACCTTGGCCGTGGCCCCGAGGCCGTGGCTTTCGCACCATCGGTCGAGCGTCAGCGTGGCGCTGTCGTTGCTGAGCAGGTCGGCGTTGAGGGTCTCGAGCAGCGCCAGCACTTCGAGCCGGCCGGTGAAATCGTCCGGCCAGGCCGGGACCGCCGTCTCGGCCTGTGCCAGGCAGGCGCTCATCGCCAGCATCAGCGCCACGCCGGCGAGACGCCGCACACGGGTCGTGCGAGCCATGGTTCACTCCAAGCAAGGATCATTCGACGCGATCCGCCCATGCCTCGCAACGAGGTCCCCTCGGCCGCTCCGGCTTGCCTTTCGACCGCCACGGAGCCCGCACGCTCTCGGACATGGCTCCGCGCCCGGAGGCGTCTCGGCACACCGTGACGCGGCCGACCACGGGAGCCCGGATCAGACTACGGCGCGAGCCTCGGCCCGCTCCCCCGCAACGACGTCGACCGCACGCGCGCCATTGAACGTCTCGATCTCGACGTCACGGTCAACCGGGAACAGCGGACCGTCGCCGACGGGTTCGGGCCGGGGTTTCAGCACTCGCAGATCGATCGGTGCGCTCAACTGCTCTTTCGGCGTCGTCCACACGAAGGCATCGATCTGACCGGTGACCGGCGACATCGGCTCCCAATGATCGGAGATGACGCCGTCGGCGACCCAGGCCGGATCGCGCGGCGCCCGCGAGGCGCGCTGCAGCCACTCGAACAGCACCCCGGTCTCGCCATGTTCGGCCTCCTCGGCCTCCGCCATCAGCAGACAGGCCTTGACGGTCGGACGCGCATTGCCCTCGCCGTCGACGAGCGGGGCCATGGCCTGACGAGCGACGTCGAATTCCCGTGCTTCGAGCGCCGCCCGCGCGATCGCCATGTGGCTTTCGGGATGATCCGGCACGATGCGAGCAAGCTTCTGCGCGCGCTCCAGCCGGTCGGCCGCGGCGTCGCCCGGCCGCACGCCGACGTAGGCCTCGGCGAGGTCCGGATGGGGGGTCGTCGCGTAGGCGGTCTCGATCAGCTTCGCGGCGCGGCGGATGTCGCCTTTGCGGGCCAGCAGCCGACCGGCCAGCGCCGCCGCAGGCACCAGCGTCGGCTCGGCCCTCAGCGCGTCGCGCACGAGGCCCAGCGCCTCGTCGGGGTCGCGATCGGCGATCTCCTGCGCCATGGCGGTGCTCAGCACGGCCTGCTGGCGTCCCGCCGTGGCGCGGTCGATCGACCGACCGGCCGCATTGCGTTCGACCGCCGCCAGCGCGCCGGCCCAATCCTTGTGCTGCGCCCGGTACTGGAGCACGGCCTGACCGGCCCAGGGCAGGGTCGCCGTCTTCATCGCCTCGTCGGCGAAGTTGAAGGCGGCCTCGGAATCGCCCCGCCGCAGCGCCTCCATGTGCAGGCCGCGCAGCGCCAGCGGCCGGGTGTCGGCATGGCCGAGCATTTCCGTGAAGCTGCGTTCCGCCGCCTCCCGGTCGCCCGACATCTGCGCCGCCTGCGCCTTGAGCAGCAGCGTCAGCGGCTCGTGCTTGAGGTAACGGTCGGCGTCGTGCGCGGCGCGCGAGGCGGCGTCCCGATCGCCCGCCCCGACCGCCAGCATGCCGCGCGACAGGGCCGCATAGCCGTGCTGCCGGCGCCGGTTGCGCGAGGCCAGCGACATCAGCGACGGCACGCGGAAGACGAAGCTCAGGATGGACCACAGCAGCGCCACGACCACGGCGGCAACGATCAGGATCATCAGCGCCGTCAGCGTCGAGCCCTGATATTCCCGTCCGCCGAAGGTCACCAGGACCGTCCCCGGGTGATCGGCCAGCCACACCGTTGCGAGCGACAGCAGGACAACGATGGCGAAGTAGATCAGCACGCGTATCATCGAACGTCCATCCTCATCCTGCGCGGTCTTCGCGGATCGCGGGCGGTGACTGCGGATTCATCCGCCGGCCTTCCCGAGCATCGTTATGGCGCGCGACACGAGGGCCTGCGCGGCCGCGCCGGCATCGAGCCGCGCCCGCGCCGCGTCGGCCCAGGCTTGCGACGCGGCTCGTCCGGCCTCCGGCAGCTTCGCCCATTCGGCGAGCGCGTCGGCGAGGTTGCCGCGATCGAGCGCGGCGTCGATCCGCGCACTCAGCGAAGCCGGGTCCTCGACGGTTGCGGCAGCGCCGACGGGGCGGACCTGCACCAGGGCGCGCGCACCCGCCGCGAACCGGTCGAGGACCGTGCCGCCCTTCGGCTGGACGGCCTTGAGCACGTCGGGTTCGACGCCCGCCCATTGCGCCTTGAGCGCGTCGATCGTCGGCGCGCCCTTGGCGGCGAGAGGGCTCAGCGGCGCGAGGGCCGCATCGTCGACGCCGAGCGATTTCAGCGCGTCCATTTCGTCGCCGAACGGTCTGCCGTCGTCGAGCGCCCGGGTGACGGCCTGCGCCACCACCGCCAGCGGCGCCGCGCGGGCGGTGTCGCCTTCGCCGACGGCGCGCGCCTCGGTCACGCGGTCGCCGGCCTTGGGCGCCGACAGGGTCGTCTCCAGGTCGGCGACGCGCTTGTCGAGGCCGGCGGTCGCCGACTGGAGCGGCGCGATGTCGATCTTCGGCAGGGCAGCGAGAGCGGCGCTCAGGGCCGCCCCGCGATGGTCCACATCGGTCAGGC